>VGBL01000001.1 GCA_016870515.1 Actinomycetota bacterium
CAGCCCGGCGATCGCCACCTACGCAGCACGCAACTGGACCATCACGCTGGGTGATCCCCCCGGCTGCGGTCCGACGCCGACACCTACACCCACACCGACACCGACACCGACGCCCACACCGACACCTCTCCTCGTGCCCAATCAGCAAAACCTCGTCGGCGTGGTAGGGCGCCCCCTCGCATCAGCCGCCATGCAGGCAACCGGCTTCGGCGGCACGGTGACGTACGCCCTCTCGGGGGCGCCCCCGGCCGGCACGACGTTCAACACCTCCACCGGAGTCCTCTCCGGTACCCCAACCCAGACGTGGAGTCAGACCTACGTGATCACGGCGACCGGCAGCACCTCAGGCAGTGCGACGGCGTCACTGACTGTCACGGTGGGGACGCCTTCGTAGCGTCCGATGAGCTCGCGCACGGCCGCCGAACTCACGTCGGCGGTGGCGCTGGCGGCGTCCACGGGCAGGAGAGATCGACAGCGGGCAGCTGACCTGAGATGAGGAAGTCGCCGAGCGCGGTGTTGACGCACTCGGACTGCGCCAGCCCGAACGTGCCGTGCAGTCCTCCGACCAGGGTCACCATCCGCGAATTGCGATAGACGCGCGCCATGTTGACCGACCACTGGTACGGCGTCTCACCGTCCCGCGTGCTCGCCGCGACCATGACGGGCACGTTCGGGCCATAGGCCTTGGGCCTGGGCACCGGATGCGGCTTTGCCTTGTCGTATCCGTCGCACGTCGTCACCATGTCCATGCCGAGCGTGCCGCCGTAGAACGGCCCATTGCGCACGGCCCACGCCAACTGCGATCGCTGCTCGGCGGGCGAGAGACGGTCCGCGAAGTCCTGGCACACCACCGCCGACCACAGGGACCCAACCGTGCCGGATGACGGACTTTGCAGGTCGGGGCTCTCCAGCGCCTTGAGTGCCGACTGCTGGGCCACCCCCGTCCCGAAGATCGCGGCGTACGCCGTCGAGATGACCTGCTCCGCCACCGACCAGTCACCGGATGGGTCGGTGTAGAACATCACGCTGTCATTGAGCACGTCGAGCACGTCCCACCGCGTGTAGACATCGCCGTTGGGCAGCTTCAGCGACTTGCGATCAAGCGATGCGATGACCGAGTAGTACTGATCGGCTGTCTCCGGGTTGGCATCGAGGAAGAAGCCGAGGGAGTGGTCCGGGGCGACCGCACTCTCGACCATGTCGTGCAGGTTCATCTGCGGATCCATGTTGCTGTCGAGCACAGCCGCGCGCACGCGCTCGGGGAAGAGCTGCAGATAGGTCGAGCCGAGCAAGGTGCCGTAGGACAGACCCCAGTAGTTGATCTGCTGTTCCCCAAGTGCTTGGCGTATCGCCTCGATGTCGTAGGCGTTGTCGAGCGTGCCGGCGTTCTCGATGATCGCGGCGTTGCGCTCGAAGCAGCGGGCATTCATGCGACGCACCTGGGGCATGCGCTCCTTGAGTACCTTGCTCCAGTCCACCGTGCCGGTCGCCGGCCGGGTGGGCTTGGGGATCTCGCAGCCCGGGCCCTTGATCGCCGGTGTCGACACACCGATGCCACGCGGATCCCAGGTGATGAAGTCGAAAGACTGGCGCACTGCCTCGGGCAGGAGGAAGGAGACGCTGGAGAGTTCAACCCCGCTCTGCCCCGGTCCTCCCGGATTCCACAGCAGCACGCCCTTGCGCTGGTCCGGCGTGCCGGATGCGGGCAGCTTGATCAGTGCCAGCGTGACCTTCGCGCCCTTGGGCTTGGTCCGGTCAAGCGGTCGGACCAGGGTGGCGCACTGGAAGTATTGCTTCACCTGGGGGAAGACAGGCCACTTCGCGAAGGCTGTGTCCGCGCAGGTCTGCCAGTTGATTGTGCTCGACGCTGCTCCCGTGGTGGCAGTAGGCGCGGCAGACCCGGCCGCGGGAGCGGACAGGAGTGCCATCGCCACAGCGAGCGCAGATCCTGCAGTGAGGGTGCGACGCAGGTGCATGATGGTCTCCGATCAGCCAGGATCGAGCACGCCGTCGACGCGACGGGGGATCCCCCAGGGATTGCCGTCACGCAGCGGCACCGGCAGCACCGCCTGGGGCATACCCTGCCACGTCACCGGCCGCAGGAATCGATCAACGGCGGAAGCGCCGACGCTCGTCGTCGCCGGAGCGGTCGTCGCGGGGAAGGGGCCACCGTGCTGCATCGACCACGTCACGGCGACGCCGGTCGGCCAGCCGTTCCACAGCACGCGCCCGGCGCGCGCGACGAGACGAGGCATGAGTTCGTCGACGATGGGCTCATCAGCGTTGCCGTGGATGCCCGCGGCGAGCAGACCGGGGAGCACGTCGGCCAGCGCGAGCATCTGCTTCGGGTCGTCATACTCCACCAGCAGCGACATCGGGCCGAAGCACTCTTCAAGCAGCTCCGGCGTCGCGATGACCTCGCTCGCGGGCACGGCCAAGAGTGTGGCGTGCACCGTGTCGGTCTCGGCGTCCCAGCCGCCGCCGCTCAGCACGTCGATCGATGCCATATCGATGCGCTCGCTCACGCCGTGCAGGAAGGCGTCGCGGATGGGCTGCGTGAGCATGCCCTGCGCGGGTACGCCGCCGACCGCGGCGACGGCAGCCGAGCGCATGGCTTCATCGCGCGGGGCCACCAGCAAGCCGGGCTTGGTGCAGAACTGGCCCGCGCCGAGGGTGAAGGAGCCGACCCAGCCCTCCGCGATCGAAGCGCCACGCTCCGCGGCCGCCTCCGGCGTGACAAAGATCGGATTGATGCTGCCGAGCTCGCCGTAGAAGGGGATGGGGCGCGGCCGGTCGGCCGCGAGCTTCGCGAGCGCAAGGCCACCGCGCTGGCTGCCGGTGAAGGCGACCGCCTCAATGCGGTCGTCCGTGACGAGGTCGATGCCGTCCTGCAATCCGTGCGACACCATCGTGAGTACGCCGCGCGGTGCGCCCACGTCAGCGAGGGCCTGCTGTGCGACCGCCATGATCGCGTCACTCAGGCGCGGGTGACCGGGATTGGGCTTGACCACGACGGTACAGCCGGCGGCCAGGGCAGCGGCCGTGTCGCCGCCGAGCGTGGAGAAGGCGAAGGGGAAGTTCGACGCGGCGAAGACCGCGACAGGCCCCAGCGGGACATTCATACGCCGCAGGTCCGGGCGCGGCGGTGTCGCATCCGGCAGCGCCTTGTCCAGGACCACACCAAGGAATGCTCCATCGCGCACCACCTGTGCCATGAGGCGGAGCTGACCGGTCGTGCGACCGACCTCTCCGGTGAGCCGCTCGATCCCGAGTCGGCTCTCCTCGACCGCGATGGGCACGAGGTCGTCACGTGCTGCGTCGACCGCGTCCGCGATGGCCTCGAGCAGGCTCGCACGAGTCTGCAGATCCGTGTCGGCGTACCACTGTTGTGCTGCCTCGGCAGCCGCGCAGGCCTCGTCGACGCTCATCACCGTGCTCATGCCACTCCCTCTGCGATGCGGGCGCTCACGACCGCGTCCTCCCATGCCATGCCCATGCTCTTGAAGACCCGCGACCCTGTCGCCGGGATGTCGACCGACCGTCGCGCGATCTCAGTGAGGTCGGCGGCAATGTCGTCGGGCGTCATCAGGCCCGCCGTGATCGCGCACACGACGTCACCGGCCTCGCGCAGGGCCGACTCGCGCTCCTCCACGACGACGAATGATCGACCCACCAGTTCGCTGGGGAGCTCACAGCAGGTCGGCGAGTGGGTGCCGACGGCGACGGCTGCGACATCCCCGCGCGCATCCGCGGCACTGAAGAGCGCCGATGTGGCCGTGGTCGCGCAGACGACGATGCGCGCCTCACGCAGAGCCGATGCTGCGTTGTCCGTGCGGACGAGGTCGATGACGATATCGGGGTGACGCTCGCGCGCGGAGGCGAGCAGGGCCTCGGCCCGCTCGGGGCGCCGCGCGACGATGTTGACGTGGCGGATCGGCCACTCCGCGATGATCGCGTCGACGTGCGCGCGTGCCTGTGGGCCTGCGCCATAGACGACCAGGGTGTGGCAGTCGGGTTTGGCGATCGCGCGCAGCGCCACGATGCTCACCGCGGTCGTGCGCACGACGGTGAGCGCAGCGGCATCCATGACCACGGTCGGAGCGAGCGAGACCGAGTCGAAGACCACGTGCACACCCTTGATCCGCGGGTCGGGGCGATCCGCGTCGTGGTGGATAGTGACGAGCTTGACCGTCGGCGTGCCCGTGACGCGGCTCGGCATGAGGAGCATCTCGCCGGGAGGCAGGTCGACGAAGATGCGTGCCGGGTCCGGCTCGCCGGGCAAGCCCGCACGCAGGGCCTCCTCGAGCGCATCGGCACACTCGCTGACAGTGGCCGCCGCGTAGGTCGCCTGCTCGTCGAGGAATCGCACTCTCACGAGGACATCCTGTCGCCCCCTGTCACCCTGCTTGGCAGCGGACCTCCTTCGATCACGACCACGTCCTTGTCGACCCCGACCAGCGATACGCGCAGGTACTACAAGCGGTGGAGGCGAGCGAGGGCTGGGCGACATCCGTCCACGCATCACGGCCACCCATGACCAACAGGGGCTCTCGACGGAGTGCCAGCTGGGCTTCGCAATCTGCGCCGCACTCGGCCGCTCGAGCCGACGTCCCTCGAGGTCTCTCCTGACATGGCCGTGGTGGCACCGACGCTGGACGAGATGCTTTAGGTCAAAGCCTACCTCGTCGTGCAGCGCGACGTCGTGCGCGACTACCTCGATGTGGTTGCTCTCGCTGATCACATGGGACTGGTGCACGCCGCTGAACTTCTCTGGGGCATAGACGACTACTACGACGACCGTTACGCGGTGAAGGGCTCGGTCCGCACGAGCCTCGTTCTCGTACTTGCCGCGCCCCGACCCCTAGACGTCGACGTCATTCGCGAGCTTCCTCGGTATCGCGGCCTGGACCCGAAGTGGCACGGCTGGTCGTCGGTCGTCGCCGCCTGCGAAGCACTTGCCCTCGAGGTGGCTGAGTCGTCAGCGCCGTCACGGTCCGCAATGTGGTGGCTCCACCGAGTGACCCCGTCGACACATGGCCCTTCGAGGCGCTCGCCAAGACCCTTGAGAGCGGGCTCGTGACCGACTGGCAGCCCATCTTTGCCGCGATCCGGAGTCACCCGTGGGGCACCCTCAGTCGACGCGTGCAGCGCTGGATCCGTGTGTCGGAGGGCGATCCCGCCGCTCGCCTCTTCGCCATCGCCATCGAACGCGCTCGTCAGCGCGTCGAAGATGACGAACGCGCCGAGGTCGCACGCCAGGTTCGTGACGCCATCGCAGCCTCCGGGCTGAACGGCAGCGACTTCGCCGCGAGCGTCGGCACATCGGCTTCGCGACTCAGCACCTTCGCCAACGGCCAGGTGGTTCCATCGGCCACGATGCTGCTGCGCATTCAGCGAGAGGTCCGCTAGCTCTCGGCCGCGATCGCGCCGAGCGGCACGGGGACGGCGACCGGGCGATAGGAGCCGCCGATAAGCGAGGCTGCGGAGTCAAATCTGCACAGCGCGTCAACGGCGGGGGCGCAGATTCGCCCCTGGCACCAGCCCATACCAGCCCGGGTCAGCAGTTTCACCGACCGAGCATCGCGCGCGCCCAGGTCACTCACGGCCCCTCTCACCTTCGACGCACTGACCTCCTCACACCGGCAGACCAGTGTCTGGTCGTCGACGTCGTCCCGCCAGCCATCGCGCACCGGGAAGGCGAAGTGGAGGGCATCGGCGAACCTCCGGAGCTTGAGCACGTCTCGCATGCCGCGCGCGATGGCCGCATCAGACAGTGCGGCCTGGCGCCCGCATTGCTCCACGGCAGCGACGCCGGCAATGAGACCCTCCATGCGCGCGAGATCGACGCCGCCGATCCCGGTGGTCTCCCCCGCCGCCATCAATGCGGGCACCGACGTGCGCTGTCGCTCGTCGACCTCCACCGCGAGTCCGCCGTCGGAGCCGATGCGCATGCGTGCACCCACCTGGCCCGCGAGGTCGGTCTGCGCGGTGAAGCCGTAGCCGATGGCGAGCGCATCGCACTCCCAGATGCGCTCCGACCCTGCGATGCCCCGCCAGTCGCCATCGACCCGCGAGATTGTCACCGACTCGAGGTGACCAGTGCCCGAGGCACGACGTACACGATGACGACGCAGATAGGGGACGCGCTTCTTCGCGAGTGCCGTGACGAATTTGGCGAGATCAGCCGACTTCCCGGCGGCTGGAAGCACCGACCACGCATGCCGGGCCAAGCCCACGGGATCGTTCGCCTCGACGACAGCGATGACATTGCCGCCCGCGGAGATCAGGGCATATGTGACGGCGAGGAGGAAGGGGCCGGTGCCTGCCACGACGATGCGCTGGCCCGGAAGCACGTCGCTGCCCTTGACGAGCGCCTGCGCTCCCCCGCCGGACATGACACCCGGCAGCGTCCAGCCAGGGAAAGGCAGTTGCTTGTCGAAGGCGCCCGTCGCGATGACAACTGCGCGGGACTCAAGCACGTCGACGTCACCTCGGTGTCGGTCGTCACCGCGGGTGCGTACGACGAACCCAGAGTCGCGCCGTGCGAGCGAGTAGACGTAGGTGTCGAGTCGCCGATCGATCCCTCTGGCGACGACCAACTCATCGAAGGCCCTGCGGAGTGCCTCGTAGGACAGCCCCGACCCGCTCTCGGGCGACTTCGCACCGCGGTAGTACTGGCCGCCCACAGCCGATCCGCTGTCGAGCAGGGTCACCGAGCAGCCCGAGCGGGCGGCAACCACTGCCGCCGCGATGCCGGCAACTCCCCCTCCCACGATGACGATGTCACTGGGCATAGCCGGTGCCCTCCTGCGAGCGGAGATCGTCGCCATCTTCCACTCCGGTCATGCAGGCGCGCACGTTGGGCTCGCCATTTACGGTGATGAGGCAGTCGAAGCAGACACCGATACCGCAGAGGATCCCACGCGGCTGGTCGTCCACGCGCGTGCGTCGCCACGACAGGATTCCGTGGTCGATGAGGGCCGCGGCGATGGTCTGGCCGTCCCTGCCGGGGTATGGCGCGCCATCGAACCTAAACACGACCTCACGCGACATGGCTGGCCCCAAACCGCGCGGGTGAAAAGGGCGCGAGGTCGATCGACGTCGACGCACCCGTGATCCACTGCGCGATGACATGGCCGGTCGCGGCACCCAGACCAACGCCCGCACCCTCATGACCACATGCGTGGAGGAGTCCGGGCACGCGGGGATCGGGGCCGATCACTGGCAGGTGGTCGGGGCAGTAGGGCCGGAATCCGCCGTAGGTGCGCAGCAACTGCACCTCGGCGAGCAAGGGGAAGATCTCGATCGCCTGCTTGGCCAGCCGGCCGAGGACGTGCCAGTCGAGGGTCTTGTCAAAGCCGACCCGCTCTCGGCTGGCACCGATGAGGATCGTGCCGGAGTGCGTCCCCTCGATCACGGCGGACGTCTCGAGCCCAGCGTTGTCGGAGGCGACATTCGCGACGTAGTCGGCGGCGTAGACCTTGTGACGCACGAGCGGGGGCAGTGGCTCGGTGACGAGGATGAATCCGCGCCGCGGCAGGATCGGTAGTTCAACGCCGGCCAGCGCGGCGATCTCCCCGCCCCAGGTGCCGGCGGCGTTGATGACGTGACGGGTGGAGATCACCCCCTGCGCCGTGCGTACGCCCGAGACCGCACCCGAGGCGTCGACGTCGATGCCGGTCACCGCGCAGTCGGTCATCAGCGTCGTGCGACCCGTCGCGCAAGCGGCCTCGATGATGTGAGCGGCAGCGAGCATGGGCTGCACCTGCATGTCCTGCGGATACAAGACGCCGCCGGCGAGGTCGCGGGAGATGCGCGGCTCATGGTCTGGCAGGTCGGTGGCCGCGACAGGCTCGGCGATCACGCCACAGGCACGCTGCTCATCGGCGAAGCGCAGGAGGTAGTCGAGGGTGTGCTGGTGAGTGGCGACCACGAGCCCGCCCTTGGGATCGAGCTCGAACGAATCACCCAGCGAGCCAGCCATCTGCGCCCAAAGCTCACGGCTCAGCAGCGCAAGGTCGAGCTCGGGCCCCGGCTCCTTGTCGGAGACGAGGATATTGCCCTCGCCGCCCCCGGTCGTGCCTCCAGCGACGGCGCCGCGATCGACGACCACAACGGTGAGGCCCGCCTCGACGCAGGCACGCGCACAGCAGGCGCCCACCACTCCCGCACCGATGACGACGACGTCGGGATTCACGCGCCGGCCTCCCGCTGCAGCGCCCAGATGCCGCGCACGTGATCGAGGTGATGCGCCATGACCGTCTCGGCCGCCCCACGATCACCCGACTCGAGCGCGTCGATGAGGGCGAGGTGCTCGTCGGCCGACTCGACCAGCACGCCACCAGCGGCGAGTTGCTCCAAGCCATAGAGGCGGCTCTGGTCGCGCAGCCTGCCCACGAGATCGACGAGTCGGGGATTGCTGGACTCATGGAGCAGGGCGAGGTGGAGCTCGCGGTCGGCCTCGACGTACGCGACGACATCGCCCTCCTTGGCCGCCTCCCGCACCCGCCTGGCAAGGGTGCGCAGATGCTTGATCGATGACGGCGTCAGCAAGCCGGCGAGTGCGCCGACCGTGGGGACCTCCAGGAGCTGACGCAACTGGCTGATCTGGTCGAGTTCCTCGTCGGACAACTCCACGACGCGGTAGCCCTTGTTGGGTACGGCCGCGACGATGCCCTCGTTGACCAGGTCGAGCATCGCCTCACGCACCGGAGTGGCCGAGACGCCGAACTGCTCGGCGAGCGCGGGCACGGAGTAGGTGACGCCAGGCAGCATGCGGCCGGACACCAGCGCCGCGCGCAAGGAGACGGCGACTCGCTCGCGCAGGCTGAGGCGCTCGCCGATCGACGCAAGGCCCAGCGGTACGGCGCTCATACGAGGAAGCCCGCGGGGAAGGGATCGTCATCGAAGACCACGTACTGCGCAGTGCCGGTGATCCAGGCTCTGCCGGTGATCGTCGGCACAATGGCCGGACGCCCGGCGACCTCAGTCTCCTCCACGATGCGACCGATGAACCGGGTGCCGATGAAGGACTCGTTGACGAACTCATCACCGAGGCCCATGAGACCACGGGCATGGAGCTGCGCCATGCGCGCGGACGTTCCAGTACCGCACGGTGATCGGTCGAACCACCCGGGAGAGATCACCATCGCGTGCCGGGAGTGCTGGGCCGTCGACCCGGGGGCGATGACCTGCACGTGCTTGCAGCCGCGGATCGCAGGATCGGCCGGATGCACGGGTGAGTCGGCGTCGTTGATGGCCGCCATGAGTTGCATCCCACGCCGGATGATCTCGTCGCCGTTGTCGCGCGAGAACTCCACGCCCAGCGCCTCGGCGTCGACGATGGCGTAGAAGTTGCCGCCGAAGGCCATGTCGTAGGGGACCTGCCCGATATCCGGCACGTCGACCGCGAGGTCGAGGCCGTAGGAGAACGACGGGACATTGCGAATGGTCACCGAGCGGGCAACGCCAGCCTCCACGGCCACCTCGGCGACGACCAGGCCGGCCGGGGTGTCGAGCCGCATCGTCGTGACGGGCTCGGTCACCTCGACGCGGCCTGTCTCCACGAGCACGGTGGCCACGCCGATGGTGCCGTGCCCGCACATCGGCAGGCAGCCGCTCACCTCGATGAAGATGACGCCCCAGTCGGCATCGTCGCGCGTCGACGGCTGGAGGATGGCGCCGCTCATCGCACTGTGCCCGCGCGGCTCGAGCATGAGGAGTCGGCGTACGTCGTCCATGTGCTCGATGAAGTGCAGCCGCTTATCCATCATCGTGGCGCCGGACACCTCCCCGACGCCACCGACGATGAGACGGGCAGGCATCCCCTCGGTGTGGGAGTCGACCGCGTCGAACGTGCGCGAGGCGCGCATGACTCAGCGGCAGCCGGCCGCGAGCACGGCCTCCGTCGCCTTGCGCACCGTGGCCTCCTGATCGGGGGTCAGCGGAAGGCGCGGCGGGCGGCAGGGGCCGCCGTAGCGACCGGCCATATCCATCGACAGCTTGATGGCCTGCACGAACTCGGTCTTGGCGTCCCAGCGCAGGAGGGGGTGCAGCGTTTTATAGAGCGGCAGCGCCTTCGACAGGTCGTGGGCCATGGCGGCGTCGTAGACCTCGCGGCAGGAGACCGGCAGGGCATTGGTATAGCCGGCGATCCAGCCCACGGCACCACCGATGGCGAGTTCGAGCACGACATCGTCGGAGCCGATGATGAGGTCGAGGCCCGCGGCCTCCTCGGCGATCTCATAGGCGCGGCGTGCGTCGCCACTGAACTCCTTGACGGCGACGATGAGGCCCTCGGCGTAGAGCTCGCCGAGCAGGCGCGGAGTGAGATCGACCTTGGTGTCGTAGGGATTGTTGTAGGCGACGATCGGCAGGCCTGCCTTGGCGACCTCGCGATAGTGCTCGACGACGATCCGGTCATCGGCGCGGTAGGCGTTGGGAGGCAGCAGCATGACGGCCACCGCGCCGGCCTCGCCTGCCTGCTCGGTCCAGCGCCGCGACTCCTGCGCGCCGTACGCCGCGACACCGGGCACGACGACACCGCCCGCAGCCTTGGCCGCAGCGACCGCGGTCTGCACAACCTTGGTGCGCTCCTCGTGTGTGAGCGTCTGGTATTCCCCGAGCGACCCGTTGCACACCACGCCGTCACTGCCGTTGCGGACCAGCCAGTCCACGTGGTCGGCGTAGCGGGGGAAGTCGACGGCACCGTCTGCGTCGAAGGGCAGGGCGGTCGCGGTGAGGATGCCGCGCCAGGGCGTCTCGGTCATGGGGTCTCCCAGGTGGTTGCCGTCAGAGGGACCCGATGCCGAGCCCAGTGGAATATTACATATCACCAGCGCCGCGTCAAGGGGCGGCCCTGTCAGGTCCTGTCCCTCAAGGTCGGGCCGAGAGCCCAGGCCGTGACGGCCAGCCGGGCGAGCATCCCGACATGGAGGGCGTCATTGGCAGAGAAGTAGACGCCCGAGGCCCATAGCGACTCGGCGACGCCGAGGGACGAGCTCGTCGATGCGGCCTAGCGCAGCGAGATTCACGGCGCCAACCCTTGCAGGTCCTACAGTCCGCGGACAGAGATGCGGAATCCACGCCAGGGGTTGATGGCGTAGCCGGGGATCGTCTGCGGCGTCGTACCCACCGCGGACAGCCACATCTGGTAGGCCGTCGCCGTAACGACACCCCCGTGCCAGCGACGCCACACGATCGTCGTGTCGCCCAGCGCCGGCGGCGGGGAGATGGTGTCGAGCACCTCCACCACATTGCCGCCCTGATCCAGCGTGCCCCACGGAGAACGCGTGAGTGCCTGACCCACCGGCGACGTATTGCCGTTGTAGGGCAGCACCGGCGGGAAGGGCGCATCCGCGGTGCACTGATCAGACGTCAGCGAGACGACCGGACACCAGTCGGGCGCCGTACCC
Organism: Actinomycetota bacterium; assembly: GCA_016870515.1. Classification (GTDB taxonomy): domain Bacteria; phylum Actinomycetota; class Actinomycetes; order S36-B12; family S36-B12; genus Mxb001. The sequence continues at coordinate 11,415 of VGBL01000001.1, forward strand.
GGGACGGCCTCGAAGGATGCGAGTGGCTGCTGGTCTGAGTTGGTGACATTGCCGTTGGCATCCATGACGACGGCGCTGGGCTGCTCCCCCTCTGCGCAGCCCTCCTTATCCACCTTGCAATTGACGAAGAGGCCCGGGTTGGTGGGGTAGTCCCAGTAGGAGAACTTCCCTCCACCACTGGGGTCGTAGTAGGCGGCCTTGATCCACTCGTTCTGGCTGGTGATCGCGAAGCCCTTCTTGGCGGTGCGGGTCGTCTTGGGGTTGCTCATGTCGTACATACCCGACTCGGTGTTGGTCGACAGGCGCACGGTGTAGTTCGTGCGCTTCAACGACTCCCCTGTCACAGTCGTGACGTAGTCGACCTTCTTCGACAGCACCTTGCCGTTGAAAAGCGAGTTGACGAATCGGGCGGAGCGACTGAAGTCCGCCTGGTTGTACGGACGATCACCCCAGCCCGGAGATGCCAGGTAGTAGCGCTGTCCCGGCGCAGCCCGCAGATTGCGATTGATGGATCCGTACTTCGGCCACACCGAAGCACTCTCGGCCACATCCCATAAGCGGTGGGTATTGGCGCCATTGGGGTCCACGAAGTTGAGGAAGGTGACCCACTGGGATGTGGTGATCTCCGTCTCGCCCACGCCGTAGGTGTAGGGCACAGCGCCGACGGACATGCAGGAGGTGGCCGACCCCTTCTGCACAGCGGGATCAGGGTCTGCCTGCACAGACTCCTGCACGGCCGGCAGAGCGTCGAGGCATGCCTGCTGGGTCTTGTAGACGTCGTTGTAGAAGGGGATGATCCAGGCGGGGTCGTTGCCCGGTGAGGCGACTGTCACGGTGGAGAAGGTCAGCGTGTTCGGTTGCGTGGCTTTCCCTGCGGCCACCTTGGTGACTGTGTCCGACATGAAGTTGACCATGTAGAGATTGCCTGCGGCATCCACCGTGATGCCCGAGGGACGTCGCTCGGTCACGGCGATGATCTGAGAGTCACCCTTCTGCGTAATTCGCGAGACGCTATCCGCGCCGTTGTTCGTTGTGAAGACGTTGCCCACGGCATCGACCGTGATACCAATGGGGCGGTTGCCCGTGACGCCGAAGATCGTCGACTTGCCGGCTGGTGTGACCTTGGAGACGTTTGAACTGTTCCAGTTGGCGGTGTAGAGGTTGGCGGCAGCATCCATGGCGATCGCCTGCGGCCACGACCCGGTCGTGCCGAGGGTTGTCGCGACCCCGGCCGGGGTGATCTTGGTGATGGTGTTCGAGCCCTCATTGGCGGTGTAAACATTGCCCGCGCGGTCGAGGATGATCCCGAGCGGATGCGTGCCTGTCTGTGCCAGCACGCTCGAAACGCCGGCCGGGGTGATCTTGGTGACCGTGCTGTCGCGGTAGTTGCTCGTGTAGACGTTGCCCGCGGAATCCACCCGGATGCCGATGGGGGTCCTGCCTGTCACACCCAGCACGCGCGACACGCCCGCCGGGGTGATCTTGGTGACGGTTGAGTCCCCGAAGTTCGATGTGTAGACATTGCCCTCGTCATCCAGCGCAATGCCCATGGGCTGCTTGCCGGTGGTGCCGATCACCTGGACGTCGCCTTCGCGGGTGATCCGCGTGACGTTGTCGGACTTCGAGTTGGCGGTGTAGACATTGCCGCTCGCATCCATCACCAGCGCGTTGGGCCCCTCACCCGTGACGCCGTAGACGGACATGAGCCGCATCGGAGCTGTCGAGGAGGCGGCCGCGGGCGCGACGTCCGCCCCGTCAGCAGCTCCGGCCGCTCCAGTTGCCCCCGCAATCGTCGCGCACGCCACGAGTAGGACTAGACCAGACCTGCGTCGACGCGACAGAGGTTGAGTCAGCATGGGCAGTACCCTCCGATTGTGAGAGAAGGAGCAGGGCGCCGCCACCTGCGAGGGGGGCAGCGTTGGTAACCCTAGCCCTGCCCCTGCCGAGGGTGTCGCGTCAGGCACCAAGACCCGATGCCCGCCGGTAGGCACCCGGCGTGAGCCCGAGGACCGCACGGAATTGCCTCGTAAAGGAGCTCTGGTCGTAGAAGCCGCACGCTGATGCGATCTCCCCCGCCGTCAGTGACGTGGTGGAGAGCAACCGCACCGCTCGCTCGAGGCGCAGTCGCTGGAGTACTCCCCGGGGCGCCATCCCAAGTGTGCGCCTACTCAGCCTTTCCAGCTGGGTCGCCGACAGGCCTGCGATGTCCGCGATCTCACGGACCCTCCAGGGGTGTGCAATATCCGCACGCACCGCATCTAGCGCTGTCGCTAGACCCGAGTGCGCACTGTCCATCTGCGACTGCAGATCCACGGACATGACCGCCACGCCGACCACGTCTCCGCCATCGGACACCAGGCGAGTCTTGGACGTGAGGTACCAGCCGAGCCGGCCGTCCGCGCGCACGATCAACTCAAGGTGCCCCTGCAGCGGCTTGCCCGTGCGCAGGACCTCAGCGTCCTGTGCCGCGTAGGACACTGCCAGTTCGGCAGCGAAGAAGTCCTCCACCGTGCGGCCAACGATGTCGCGAGCGCGCCGGCCTACGCGCTCGGCGAATCCCCGGTTGACGTAGAGGTAACGCCCGGCGGTGTCCTTTGCCGCAGCCATCACCTGGGGCAGCCCCTCCACCAGGTCGACAAAGGCCCCCAGGGCTCTCACCTTTGGTATCGATTCGACACGCACAGCGTCACTGTGGCACAAGACCAGCGGGCCCGGAAGCGCTGGACTTCTCCCATGGCGAGCGCACCCATCACAACCCCTCTCATTCTTGACGACTCATCTGGTCGGAAATCGGGCGCGGGTACGGCGGATTCGGGCCATATGGCTAGTCAAGACGCGGTGGGGGGACTCGCCCCCACCGCCGAGCGCCGCGCGCGTGACCTCCTCACCGCAGCCCTGGCAGGAACCACCCGCAAGGAGCGCCGAGCTTCGCGTCGCCTGGGCAAGCTCCTCGCCGACGACGACGGCCGCGATCTCATCCTCGATCTCACCGATCAGGTGCTGCGCATCCGCGACCGCAAGCGGTCTGCTCGCCGCCTACGCGACCTCGTCGCCCAGGGAGCGCCGGCATCCCTGAGCCCCATTGATCGTCTCGGACTGCTCATGCTCGGCGTGATCGCTCCCTACGTGCCGTGGATGGCCGAGCGCGCGGTCAATTGGCGCGTCAATCAGGAGACCACCGGTGTCATCCTTCCCGGCGAGGACGCACCTCTCACGCGCTACCTCGCCCGCCGCCGTGCGGACGGCTTCCGTCTCAACGTCAACGTCCTTGGCGAATCAATCCTCGGAGACGACGAGGCCGCAGCACGCTTCGATCTCGTCGCTTCGCGGATACGCCGCCCCGATGTCGACTACGTCTCCATCAAGATTTCGGCTCTCTGCGCCAATCTCGACGTACTCGCCTGGGATGACTCCCTCGACCGCGTCACGGAGCGACTCGCCGCCCTTTATCGCATCGCCGCCGATCACGGGACGTTCGTCAACCTCGACATGGAGGAGCACCGCGACCTCGACCTGTCGGTCGAGGCCTTCATCCAGGTCCTTGACCAACCGGAGTTCCACCACATGCCCGCGGGCATCGTCCTGCAGGCCTACATCCCCGACTCGCATGCCGCACTCGATCGGCTCATCGCCTGGGCCAACGCCCGCCACGCTGCGGGTCGCGCGCCCATCAAGATCCGCCTGGTCAAGGGCGCCAACCTCGCGATGGAGCAGGTCGAAGCAGAGTTGCACGACTGGCCCCAGGCCCCCTACTACTCCAAGGCCGACGTCGATGCGTCCTACAAGCGCATGCTCGACACCGCGATCCGCGACGCCGACCCCGGTGCTGTGTGCCTAGGCATCGCCTCGCACAACCTCTTCGACGTCGCATGGGCACTCACCGTGCGCGACACACTCGATGATCCGACGAAGATCGAGATCGAGATGCTCGAGGGCATGGCACCCGCCCAGGCACGCGCCGTGCGCGACGCCGCAGGGTCACTGCTGCTCTACGCCCCCGTCGTGGAGAAGGCCGATCGCGAAGCATCGATTGCCTATCTCTCACGCCGACTCGACGAGAACTCAGGGCCCGAGAATTTCCTGCGCTCGCTCTTCGACCTCATGCCCGACTCCCCCACCTGGCAGCGCGAGCTCGAGCGCTTCCGCACCTCGCTCGAGCGCCAGGACGCGATCGAGGTCACCAGCCATCGCGACCAGGACCGGCGCACCGAGCAGATCACCTTCACCGCCGACGGCAGCTTCACCAATGTCGCTGACACCGACTTCACGACCCCCGGCAATCGCGCCTGGGCCGAGTCGCTCCTCGCCATGCCGGCCCCGGCCGAACCCGAGCTGACCACCAGCATCGCCGCGGTGGACCACGCGCTCGCACGCGCACGCGCGGCCCAGGAGCGCTGGTCGCAGACCTCCTGGCAGCAGCGCCGCGAGACCCTTGCCCGAGTCGCCGAGGTCATGGCCGCCCATCGCGCCGAGACGCTTGCCGCCATGGCGACCACGACCGGCAAGACCCTGCGCGAGGGCGACCCCGAGATCAGCGAGGCCATCGACTTCACGACCTACGCCGGACATCTCACGCTCGCGCACGAGCGTCTCTCCGAGCGTCTCGACTGGCAGCCCCACGGCCTCATGCTCATCGCCGGCCCCTGGAACTTCCCCTATGCGATTCCTGCGAGCGGCCTCGTGCACTCGATCGCCGCCGGTTCCGCGGTGATCCTCAAGCCCGCACCCGAGGCGCGAGCGGTGGCAGCGGCCCTCGTCGACCACCTCCACGAGGCGGGTGTGCCCCAGGATTTGGTCCAACTCGTCTGCACGCCCGACAACGAGGTCGGTCAGCACCTGGTGACGCACACCGGCGTGGATGAGGTGGTGCTCACCGGCAGTCTGGCCACTGCCGACCTCTTCCTCGGGTGGCGACCGGATATGCGACTGCACGCGGAGACCAGCGGCAAGAATGCACTCATCATCACGGCTGCCGCCGACATCGACCTGGCCATCAAGGACCTCGTGAAGTCGGCCTTCGGTCATGCCGGCCAGAAGTGCTCCGCGGCCTCGCTCGCCATCGTGGAAGCGAGCGTGTACGACGATCCATCGTTCCGCCGTCGCCTCGCCGACACCGTGCGTAGCCTGCGGGTGGGATGGGCACATGACCCGGCGACGATTGTGGGTCCGGTCATCAACCCGCCGACCGGCAACCTCGAGAGGGCTCTCACGACGCTCGAGAGCGGCGAGTCCTGGCTCGTCGAACCCCAGCAACTGGATGGTTCAGGCCGACTGTGGTCCCCCGGCGTGCGCTGGGACGTCGCCCCCGGATCCTGGTTCCACCTCACCGAGTGCTTCGGTTCGGTGCTGGGCGTCATGCGGGCCCGCGATCTCGACCACGCCGTCTCCCTGCAGAACGCTCCCGAATACGGCCTCACGGGTGGGATCCACAGCCTCGACCCGCAGGAGGTCGACCTGTGGCTCGACCGCGTGCAGGTGGGCAACGCCTACGTGAACCGCCCTATCACCGGAGCCGTCGTTCGTCGGCAGCCCTTCGGCGGCTGGAAGCGCTCCTCCATCGGTGGCGGCGCCAAGCCCGGCGGGCCCGGGCACCTGTCGACCTACGGCACGTGGACCGCCCGCACTCTCGACCCGACGTACGCACGCGACTCCTTTGCCCGCACGTGGCGCACGCGGTTCGGGGTCGAGTCCGATCCGTCGGGACTGCGCAGCGAGCGCAACATCCTGCGCTACCGACCTCTTGATGGCGTCGTCGTGCGCCTGGACGACACCGTGAGCGAGGATGCCCGCGAGATCCTTCAGGCAGCCACCGTGATATCCGGCACTCGCGTGATGTGGTCGCTGGTGTCCCAGGAATCGGATGGGGACCTTGCCGGCCGACTGTCATCGCTGGGAGTCGAGCGCCTTCGCCTGCTCGCGCCGGCGTCCGCTGATCTCCTACGCGCGGCTCACTCTGCCGGCATTGCCGTCGACATGGGTGCGGTGACCGACGAGGGCGAGACGGAACTTTTGCATTGGCTGAAGGAGCAGTCGGTGTCGATTACCCGACACCGCCACGGACGCCTCCTGGACTAGCCCTTATCGCTCGGGCTACCGGAGAGTCGATCGACCATGCGGTCGACCTCCGTGACGAGTGCGCCACCGAGAAGTAGCGCGCCGGTGTCGTCGAGTTCCTTGATGGTGGCCACCGAGCGCGAGCGATCCTCCTCGACGACCTCCAGCGCACGAAGGACTCCCGTGTCGGGGTCGCGTTCGTCCAATCCCCTCGGCATGGCATCGGCGTGGATCGACAGGGCATTGCCGGTAGAGGCCAGCAGGTCGCCGAATCCCTCGGGGAGCGCGACGGACCCGCGAGATGTGGCGTCGAAGATGCCGCGGGCGATGTCATTGACGTGGGCGCATGTCGACTCGATGAGGGCGAACTGATCGCACAGAGCGCGCCCGGCAGCCCGCTCGGAGCCGACGGCAAAGCGCCGTCCGAGGCCGAGATCGTCGATCTCCTGGCCGAGCTCGCGCACCTCGAGCGACAGGCGACGCGCCTGCGTGAGCCACTCGGCCGCTTCGCGGCGCGTCGCGCGCTCACCCGCCGTGTCGCCCATGGAGACAAGCAGGTCGGCAAGGCGGTGGCCGAGGTCCGAGAGGTTCTCGGTGATGCGCTCCTCGGGCCTCTCCGGGTGTGCGATGAGCGAGAAGAGAACGCCGATGACAACGCCGAGAAGCGTCGCGAGGATGCGATTGAGGATGACCTCGTTGGTGAGGTTGTCACCCAGGATGTAGACGAAGAGCGCCGTCGCCGGAATCTGCAGGGACCCGTCTGTGCCGAGTCGCATGACGCGGCCGATGACGAGTGAGGCGGCCACGATGACGCCCGCGGTCCACACGTGGAGTCCCCATGCCTGATAGAGGACGAAGGCCACGACGAGGGCAACGGCGGTTGCGCCCACCAGCGAGACGCCGGTGCGCAGCGAGCGATTGAGGGACAGGGCCACGGTGAGGACGGCGGCCACCGCCGCCGGCACAGGGCTCGACAGCCCCAGGACCAGGGAGGCCGACCACGCGACGCACGCGGCGATGGAGGTGACCGCGATCCACCAGATGGTGGTCCAACTCCGCGCGACCGACTGGAGTGCTCGACCCACGATCGGGCGGCCTGCTGATCGGGCAGCCGCTCGATTCAGGGTGTCCTGGACGGCCCGGGACAGGTCTCGAAACGCCTGTCCGGGCGTACGTCGCACCGCAAGGGCGCGATCAGGATCCGAGGGGAGCATGCCTCTAGTGAACCGCGGCACATGGCCAGCGCATTCCCCCGGTGCGTGAAGGGGTGACGCGCCTCACCCCACGTGCAGGGAACCCGACTAGGGAACGACGAGGACAGGCACATCCGAGCGGTCCACCATCTTCGGGGCGACGGCCCCGAAGAGCGCCGCGCGGATACGACCAGACGAGCCGTAGCCGACGACCAGCATGCGCGGCTTGCGTTCCTCCATGACCGTCTCCAGAGCTCCCACGGGATCGGCGTCGACGAGGATCGCCTCGGCGTCCACGCCGGCATCCTGCGCCCGAACGACGGCCTCCGAGACCATGGGTGCGAATGCCTCGACGAGGGCATCCTCCGTGGCCGTGTACTCCTCGCCGACATTGCCAGCAGGGGCGACCCCGCACACGATGAGCAGGGTCTCGCCGAGGTCCTTGGCCAGGGAGATGGCAACGGCGAGCGCGCCCTGTGCACTGTCGCCTCCGTCGTAGCCAACGGCCAGTGTCATGACGCGGTGCCTCCATCCGATGCGGGCACGAGAGCCGGGTCGACCACGGTCGGACGCTCCTTCCAGAAGGGCGTGTTAGCCACGCGCATGATGATCATAAAAATGGCGCCCAGGGCAAAGAGGAAGATGCCGATGACGAGCGGGGGCCCAAGGCCAAACCACGAGATGCCCCCGTAGGAGTTGGCCGGGTTCGACATGGAGATGACCGACATGACGAGCAGCCAGACGAGAAGTATGCCTCCGAAGACCGGCCCCACACCGATCAGGACGAAGCCCTTCACACTCTTGGTCAGGAGCTTGCGGTAGTAGATCGCGCAGGCGAATCCGGTGAGGGCGTAGTAGAACGCGATGAGCAGCGAGAGGGCAGTCAGGGAGTCGAAAAGCGCATTTTCGCTGATGAAGCGCACGCCGACGTACCAGACGATGGCGATGATGGCGACCCACCACGTCGAGACGGCCGGGGTGCGGTGCTTGGTCGAGACCTGTCCGAAGTACGCGGGGATGGCGGTGCGACGCGCCATCGACAGTGCCGTGCGGGACGCGGGGATGATCGTCGTCTGGGTGGATGCGATCGCCGACATCGCCACCGCCAGGAGCACGATCCACCCGAAACCGGTAAGAGCCTCGTCGGCGATCAGCGCGAAGACCATCTCCTCCTGATCGGCGTTGTCCGCGAGGAACGTCGGGCCGACGAGCATCAGCACGGCGATGGCGGTGCCGAGATAGGTGACGAGGAGGATGACCGTCGACAGGATGGCGGCCCGACCGGGCGTGCTCGACGAGTCGGTCGTCTCCTCATTGAGGTTGACCGCGGACTCCCAGCCCCAGTAGGCGAAGACCCCGAGCAGCAGCCCGGCAGTCAGCGCCGCAGTGCCCTGGGCAAAGGGATTGAGCCAGTCGAGCGACAGCGTCACCGCGCCCGGGAGTCCCTGGCCCGACACCCCCTTGTAGAGCGCCACCCCGATGAAGATGAGGAGTGCCACGACCTGGATGAGGGTGAACACGGTCTGGATGCGTCCGGAGAGCTCGGTGCCGACCACGCAGATCCACGTCATCACGAGAATCAGGACAACCGCTAGCCCCATGACGAAGACGTCGTTGCTGGCCAGATCATCGAGTCCGAACATCAGCAGCGTGAAGCGCACGCCGACGTCGGCGAGCGACCCGACCACGAGCACACCGGTCATGGCGATGGCCCAGCCGCCCATCCAGCCGAACCACGGCCCCATGGCGCGCGTGACCCAGGAGAACGTCGTACCGCAGTCAGGATCGACGCGATTAAGGAAGAGGAAGGCGCTGGCGATGAGGAGCATCGGGACGAAGGAGGCGAGCAGCACCCCGGGCGCCGCCACGCCAACGAGGAGAACGATCGGGCCGAGGCACGCGGCCAGCGAGTACGCCGGGGAGGTCGCGTTGAGGCCGATGGAGACGGCGTCAACGAAGCCGATGGAGTTGGCGGCAAGCCCGGGAGTGACCTCCGGCTCCTAAGCCGCGGTGTTGGCGTCGGCCATGAGGACAGTCAAGCCCACGCAGCGGCGCCGCGTCCATCAAATCGACAACGCGTAGCCTGCCTCCATGCGAGGGCTGATCTACGAGGGCTACGGCCAGCCGCTGCAGGTCGCGGAGTTCCCCGAACCTCGACCACCGGCCGACGGCGTCGTGCTGAGAGTTGAGGCGGCCGGACTCTGTCGCAGCGACTGGCACAGTTGGAACGGCCACGATGACGACATTCCGGCCTTCCCGCATGTCCCCGGGCACGAGTTCGCCGGCACCATCGCCGAGGTCGGCCCCGATGTCACGCGTTGGCGCGTCGGCGACCGGGTGACGACTCCGTTCGTGTGCGCCTGCGGACGATGCCTGGTGTGCGAGTCCGGCAACCACCAGGTCTGCCCCCACCAATGGCAGCCCGGGTTCGACGGCTGGGGAGGCTTCGCGGAGTACGTCGCCCTGCCGGCTGCCGACACCAATCTCGTCCGGCTTCCACGCGACATGGACATGACGACCGCGGCCGGATTGGGCTGCCGCGTAGCGACCGCCTACCGGGCCATCGCGTCGGTCGGCCGCGTAGCGCCCGGCGAGGAGGTCGTCGTCCACGGATGCGGAGGCGTGGGCCTCGCCGCCGTCATGATCGCCCGTGCGCTGGGAGCCCGCGTCACGGCCGTCGACCCCTCGGCGTCTGCCCGCGAGCTCGCCATGCGGTTCGGAGCAGCGGTCGCGATCGACCCAACAGACGCTGAGACGACGCTCGACGCCCTCATCGAAGCCACGCATGGGGGACCCCATGTGTCCCTCGAGGCGCTGGGGTGCGCCGACGTATGTCGACTATCCATCGAGTCCCTTCGCCCACGCGGACGGCATGTGCAGGTCGGGCTGCTATTCCCTGCGACGACCCGAGATCCCGTGCCCATGCACCGAGTGATCGCGCGCGAGCTGGAGATCCTAGGAAGTCACGGCATGGCGGCCCACGACTACGTCGACCTGCTCGCGCTCGTGGCATCCGGGCGCATGCGCCCTGACCTGCTGGTCACTCGAACGATCGGCTTTGCCGACGTCCCCGAAGCATTCGCCGAGTTCGGCGCCCCACACCAGCATCCAGGCGTCACCGTGCTGGTGCCAGGCTCCTAGGAGTTCGCCGGCCAGTGGGCGAGGGTGTCGAGGAACATCTGCCGCACCTGCGCCACGTGGTCATCGATCGTGTCCTTGCTCCAACGCTTCGTAGATACGGGCGGCAAAACGGCGACCTGGAGCGTTCCGGACGAGATTAGGACGCCATGCGCCGGCATGAGTTCGCCCGCATTGCGAATGACGATGGGCACCATCGGCACGCCCGCCTGCATCGCGACGTGGAAGGCGCCCTTCTTGAAGGGTCCAAGTCGCGGAGTGGCCGAGCGGGTGCCTTCAGGGGCCATCGCTAGAGACCGACCGTGCCGGAGCGCGTCGACGGCGGGCTCGAGCGCCTTCTTGGCCTCCTCGGTGTTGGCCCTGTCCACAAAAGCCACATCAGCGAGCCAGCCCAGGGGGGCAAACACCGGATCCTTCTGGAGTTCCTTCTTAGCCACGCCCGTGAAGTCAGTGCGCAGGAGCGCCGCCATGATGATCACGTCGAGTTGGCTCTGGTGGTTGAAAACGAAGACCGCTGGGCGCTCGGCCCAGAGGTTCTCCGTACCCACCACGTCCATGGTCACGCCCGCCGCGGCGAGAGCGAGCTCTGATCCCACCGACGCCGTCACCTCGATCGCAGTACGCCGATCGCGATTGAGCAGCCCCAGGCCTAGGCCGGCAGCCAGTCCAGCGCCCATGCCCGTGTAGGCGGCAACACTGCGCACCACTAGTTCGGGCGTCAGGTGCTGAGGCTTGGTCAGGCGCGCAGTGCTCCAGCCGCGCTCGCTGGCCGCTGCCTGCAAGCCCGACGAAGGATTGAGCGGCCTGGGGTTGCCGACCGTCTCCAGGTAGAACACGTCCTCGGCGCCGTTGCCGTAGGCGTAGGACTGGGCAAGGTCGATTCCGAATGTGTCCGCGAAGTCGCGCACCGCCTCGGCCTTGGCCTCGCCCCACAGGATGGGCCCGTCGACAAAGCCGGTGAGCACGCCGTCCACGTTCTCCATGCGCGTGCACAGCACATGGCCGATGCCGAGGTCATGCGCCGCAGCGCTGGTCTGGAAGGTTAGTGCCGACGACGCCATGACCACCGTGTGCCCGCGCGCCTTGTGAGCATCGACGAGCAGCCGGGCTTCGGCGAAGATCATGGGTGCGATGTGCTTCTTGAAGAGTCGATCACCCATAGCCTCGATTTCGGCCACTTCACGGCCGGCCAGCGCGCCAACCCCCACAGCGACGAGGCGGTGCACGTCTTGGCCGCGGATCTCGACGTTGAAACTCTCCGTGATGGACCGCAGGAGTTCGGCGGTGCCGACATCCCGAGCGAGGAGGCGGTCGCGGAAATACGCAACGGCGGAATAGCCGTCGATGAGCGTGCCGTCGAAGTCGAAGAACGCGCCGATCCGGGGGCCCCCGGGGGAGCGCGCGATCTCGGCGAGCAGGCCGTCGATGTCGGGCACGCCTACTTCCTCCTGAACTGTCGAGAGACCGAGTCGCTTCCGTCGCCTTCTATCTGTGCGATGGCTGCGCGGCGGATGATGCCCACGCGGTCGACGGCTGCCTGGAGTTCGTCGCGGAAGGCCTCGCGCTGCTTGCGGAGTTCTTCGCCACCGACCCCCAGGAGGCCGCGATTGTCGGCGAGCTTCAAAGCGCCCTGCATCAGGTCGCGTGAGATCGACTCCGGACTATGCAACCGGTGCATGAGCCACGACTGCCGCGCGATGCCCAGGCACTCCTGAGCAAGCGCGTCCTGGTCGATGGGTGAGGCGGGCTCGAGTTGCGCGAGTCGGTCCGCGACGACCGCATAGGCCTCGAGGAACGGGCCGATAATGCGCTGGGAGACGTAGAGATGGGTCTGATCCAAGGCGGCCAGCACCTGCCGCTCGTCGAGTTCCTCGGTCTCCCAGCCCGGACGCGCCAGATCGACCTCGCGGCGAATGTCTTCGGCGAATTCCCGCTTGCGCGGAAAGAAGAACTCGAACTTCAGCACATCGCGCAGCTCGAGCGCGGCCTGCCAGGTGCGCTCGGCGACATTGCCCCCCGCTGCTGCACCGGCCAGCAGCGCGTTTTCGGCGATCGCTCGGTAGACGAACCAGTGCGCCAAAGTGTTGCGGTAGAAGGCGGCCTCATGGAAGCGATCAGGGGCGATCGCATAAACAGGGTCGAGTCCTCCGTCATACACGTCGACGACGCCCTCTCGCTGCAGCATGCGAAGCACTCGCCGCAATCCATCAGGCCGTGCCAGGTCAATGCCGGAGGTCATGGGCAGGCGGCGTTCGCGCACGTATCCCAGCAGTGGCTCAAGCACCCGCAGGAGTTCGCCCAGCGTCAGCGCGCGACCCTCGTTGTCGAGCAGGGCAAAGGTGATGAGGGCAGACGGCGTGATGGGCGTCGCATTGTTGATCCGGTCAGCGATGTCGAACGCCACCCGGGGCACGACCGTGGTCGGATCCGCTGACCCAGCGCGCTCGCGCGCGTCACTGACGATGCTGGCCAGGGAGAGCGGCTCACCGAACCGCACGTAGACCTGTCCGCGCTCGTCGGACTGGGCGCGCGCGAAGCCGACCGCCCACTTCAAACTCTCCGGCGTCTTCGACCCGCCGGTGTCCTCAAAAGAAATAGCCTCCACCTCGTGCTGCTGGTCGTAGACAATCGACACCGGGATCACATAGACGTCTTCGGGAGGCAAGCTCGGATCACGCGACTGCTCGTCTTCCAGGAAGGCATCCACGAGGTAGCGCAACACGCCCATGCGCGGTGGACGCAGCTTGCCCGTGCGCGTGCGACCACCCTCGAAGTACCACTCCAGGTTGGCGTGATGACGCAAGAGGAAGCCGAGGTAGAGCCGCATCATCGCCGGGTGGACCGGATCGTCGCGGGTGTTGCGACGAATGAAGATGAGGCCAGCCCGCTTGGCCAGGGCCGATGCCGGCCACATGGCCAGGTTGGACCCCCCCAGGACGAAATTCGGCGGGAAGCCCTGCTTGGCGAGGACCCTCCGCAGCACCAGCGGATCCAGGTAGGAGCGGTGATTGGGCAGGAACACGAGCGAGTGCTTCAGCCCCAGCGCCCTGATGTCAGCGAGATTGGAGGCCGAGGCGTCGATCGTGTAGGCGCGCGTCAGGTAGCGCCCGAAACGATCCCATGCCGATGTCGCCCGGGGCTCGACCGTCGCCATCATCTCGCCGAGGCAGTCCTTGGCATCGGCCTCGATGTCGCGTTGGCTGCGACCGGTCTGCGCCGAGAGTTCGGCCACGCGCTCAGCGAATTCCGGCGACGACGTGATGTCGGCGACGCTGAGCCTCATGGCGACCCCCTCTCACGGGTCAGCGTAGAGGGGTTCCAACGGTCCGAAGCCACGGACCGCTTATCCGCTAGGCGGGGTCGAGCACCTCACTCACACCGGCGACGCCGTCGACGATGACGACGGTCTTGTCCGCGCGAGGGGTGCCCTCAGGAGTGGTCACCGGCTTGAGCGCCTGGCAGATGCGGAACTGCGCTCGGTCGGACTCCGGCGTGATCTCGTGGAGCACGTAGCCGTTGTTGAGGAGCTCGCCGTAGGGCGCCCACGGCGTCTTCGCCAAAGTAGGCGGACCCGCTGCGGCCACGATCCCGCCCTCACCGAAGAACGTTGGCGAGGAGATAGCCCCGGCCGCGAGTTCGGCCGCGACCTTGGGGCGATCCCACGTGAGCGTGGCCTTGATGCACTCGGCCATCGAAGGGAAGTCCTTCGGATTGGGCCAGCTTTCGAGTACGTCGAAGGCCAGGTTGCAGTGGAAGTCGCCCGTGAGGATCACGGGGTTGCGGACCTGGCTCGACTTGATGGCCGCGGTCAGGCGCTCGCGCGGCTTCCAGTAGCCATCCCACGAGTCGTAGTTGTACAACCCGTCGGCGGGAATACCGAGACCGACCGATCCGTTGACGCTGGAGAAGACGGTCTGCTGGCCGATGAACGTCCACTTCGACGTCGAGTCCTGCAGCTGTTGGGCCAGCCACTTCTCCTGGGTCGCGCCCAGCATCGTTGCCTTCGGGCTCGCCATCGCGGCCACCCACTTGCCGAAATCATTCGGCGTGTTGTTGCCTGGCTGATCGCTTCGATATTGACGGCCATCGAGCATGAGGAAGGTCGCCAGGGTGCCCCAGTCGATCTGTCGGTAGATCGTCATGGACTTCGGCTTGGGCTTGGGCTGGGTAATGCGGATGGCGTGGTTTTCCCAGAACGCCTGGAAGCCGGCAGCGCGGCGTGCGAGGAACTTGATGCGATCCTTCTGGCCGTCGCCGCCGCTTTTGCCCGCGGTGTAGTTGTTGTCGACCTCGTGGTCGTCCCAGATCACGGAGTAGGGCGCTACCGCATGGAGCTTCTGCAGGTCTGCGTCCGAGCGATAGAGGCCGTACTGCCGGCGATACTCACCGATGGTGAATGGCTCCGTCTTCCACGGAATGGCGCGAGTCGGCTCCGTTTGGGCCGGCCGCATGTACTGCTTGTTGGAGTACTCGTAGATGTAGTCGCCCAGTGCCAGCCAGTAGTCAGGCTCCTGATCGGCCAGGTCGGCGTACAACTGGTAGTGGCCCGACTGCCAGTTGGCGCATGAGGTCTGGCCGACGACCAGGCGAGACATGGTCGAGCCGAGTTCGGGCGTGGTGCGAGTGCGTCCGGTGGGCGACAACTGCGAGCCGTGCTTGAAGCGGAAGTAGTACCACGTGTCAGGCGCGAGCCCCTTGACGTCGACGTGGACGCTGTGGCCAAAGGTCGCCGTCGCCTCGTCGCTGCCCGACAGGCGATTTTGGGTGAAGGCCTCGTCGGTGGCGATCTCCCACTCGACAGTGGCAGAGGCGGTCCCCATGCCACCGTCAAGCTCGAGGGGCTTGGGGGCAAGGCGGGTCCACAGGATCACCGAGTGGGGAAGGGGGTCACCTGAGGCAACGCCCAGCGTGAAGACGTCGCCTTCCGCTCGCGAGATGCGCCCTGCCAGGGCTGGTGCGGCCGGCACGAGAACGGCACCGGTCGCCGCGGCGCCCAGGACGAGGAAGGACCGGCGGTCAAGGCCGCTTGAGGAGTTGTCGTCAGTCATGGGGGCAGACTAGGCAATCGGCCTGGCCGATGCCCGACCAATGGGCGAATGAGAAGGAGGAATTGCGTGGAGGTCCTCCTGCCCACGACCAAGCACCGGCGCGGGCGTCGGACGGCTCGGCAGGAGGCAGCTCTGGCAAGCGCCTCTGCGTATCTCCTCGCCGGCGGCGCGGATCTCGCCGCCGTCTTCGACGGGTGGCCCGTGGTCCTGGACATGGGCTTCGGCACCGGTGAGGCGGTGATCACCTACGCCGAGTCGGATCCAGCGACACGCATACTCGCCGTCGACATGCACACGCCGGGCATCGGCGATCTGCTGGCCAGCATTGCCGAAGGTGGACTGTCGAACGTCTTCGTCATAGAGGCCGACGTGCGGGAGGTGCTGACCAACGGGGTGCACACGGGCATGATTGCCGGTGCGCGCAGCCTCTTCCCTGATCCCTGGCCGAAGAAGCGACATCACCGACGCCGATTGATCCAGCCGGAGTTCGTCGAGATGCTGGCCGATCGGATGATGATCGGGGCTACATGGCACATCGCCACCGACTGGCCCGACTACGCCAAGCACATCGAGGGGGTGCTAGCGGCTTCCTCGCAGTGGCTGGGTGGGCGAGTGCCACGTCCCCACGACAGACCCCTCACTCGATTCGAGCGCCGGGGATTGGCCGCCGGGCGTCAACCCATCGACCTTCGCTACGCGCGAGCGCAGTCGTGACGACAACCCTGAGCGAGGATGACCCGCTCACCCTCGACGTCGGGGCGGTGGCCCACGGCGGCATCTGCGTGGCCCGTCACAACGGCCAGGTGATCTTCGTCAGGGGCGCGCTGCCCGGGGAGACCGTGGTGGCTCGCGTCACCGAGGCACCCGAGCACGGTCGCTTTGCCCGAGCCGACACGACCGAGGTCGTCGATGCCTCTCCCCATCGGGTGACACCTCCGTGCCAGTACGCCGGCGACTGCGGCGGCTGCGACTGGCAATTCGTCGACCTTGCCGAGCAGCGCCATCTGAAGGCCGAGGTCATCCGAGAGCAGCTCGCGCGACTCGCTGGCGAGACCCCTGATCGGTGGGCTGACCTTCGCGTCGAGGAGGTGCTGGGTGGCACTGATGGACTGGGGTGGAGAACTCGCATGCGATTCGCTGTGGACCCCTCGGGTCGGGCGGGATTGCGCGCCGCCCGCTCACATCGGGTCGTCGCGATCGATCGGTGCCTGATCGCAGCAGAGGGGATCGACGCCCTGGGCATCACGCAGACCAAGTGGCCCGAAGCATCGGAGGTACTCGCTGTCGCACCGTCGATCGGCCGTGCCGTCGCCCTCGCGGATCCTCGACCCGGTGAAGCCCGCGTGAGCGAGAGCGCGGCGGGTCGCACCTTCACTTTTGATGCCACCGCCTTCTGGCAGGTGCATCCGGGAGCCGCCGACACCCTCGTTTGCGCTGTCCTGGAAGCACTTGATCCCCGACCCAAAGACCACGTCATCGACCTCTATTCGGGCGTGGGGCTCTTCGCCGGCGCACTCGCGTCTGCCGTCGGTGTCGGCGGGCGCGTCGACGCCGTTGAGTCCGACGCGGTAGCGATCCAGGGTGCCAAGCGGTCGCTGCACGACCTGGCCGTCGTCCATCTGCACGAGGCTCGAGTCGATGAGTGGCTTCGGACACCACCGCTACGCCGGTGCGATCTCGTCGTCCTTGATCCACCGCGCTCGGGGGCCAAGAAGGCGATCATCGACCGCATCGTGCGACTGCGTCCGCGTGCCATTGCCTACGTGGCATGCGACCCCGCAGCGCTCGGTCGAGACATTGCCCTGGCCAAAGCGCTCGGCTGGCGACTGGCCTCGCTCCGGGCCTTCGACCTCTTCCCTATGACGCACCACGCGGAGTGCGTAGCGGTGCTGCGACCGGATACCGTCCGATCATGAGCGACGGCGCCAACGATCCGCTGCGGCGTCAACTACGATTCTCCCTCTTCCTGCAGGCAGGGGCGTGTGTGATGTTCACGATCGCCTTCATCGTGCAGACGCTAGCCGGCGGCTTCGGCTCCCTCACGATCGTCTTCGGGCTCCTGGCGGCACTTTGTGGCGGAGCCTTCGTCTTCACCCGCTCGAAATTGAGCGGCCTCGGCTGACTCGCCGGCTAGGAGCGCTTGGCCTAGCGGGTGAGCGCTCGGTCAAAGCTGCCCTCTATGCTTTCTTCGCTCAGCGGACGGAATGGTCCCGGGCACGCCGCCTTAGCTCAGGGGTAGAGCAACGCACTCGTAATGCGTAGGTCCGGGGTTCAAATCCCCGAGGCGGCTCCGTAGATTTCATGTGGTTTCGGCTGATTCTTTACGCGGTATCGACACCGTGCAGATCGTGCTCCACGAAGGGTCGCTCACCCAGATCCACCTCACCATCCCCGCCCGTGAGGTACTCACCGACGACGACCTCGAACTAGTAGCCGGATGCGCCTGGGGTGGTGGTGAAGATTCCCTTTGTCATTCCTCGCGTCGGTCAGGCTGAGTTGGGTGCAGCCCATCGTCGGTGCCATCAATCGCGGTACCGACTCCATCCGGAGGGCAGCCGCTATGCGCTCGCACGTCACTCACCGAAGCGGTTGGGTCCGCGCGTGCCGGGGAGCAGGGCGAAGACCAGTAGGACGATGCCGCCGATGCCTGAGAGCAAACCGAACACGGCCCCCGCGGCAAACAGGACCTGATTCTGCAGCGCCGAAAGGGCGAAGAGGACGAAGCCGAGAACGCCGCTGGCGATGGTCAGCAGATACCACCACCCGGACTTGCCGGAGTCGTGCAGACGTCTGAACCATACGGCGCTGACCGGAAGTATGGTCACCAGGAACCACACGAGCGTGGCGATGATCCCGACCTGAGCGAGTGCGCCCCACCTCTGGGGGTCCGCGCTCGTGGAGATGCCCACCATCGAGATGGTGTAGAGCACCGTGGACACAATGACCATGAACAGGTAGAACCACCAGAACTCCGAGCGGCTCGCCCGACCACGGAAGTTCACGTAGTTCTTGAAGACGGTCGTGATGGCCTGGCTAAAACTCATGCGAACTCCCTGGTCATGGCGTCCGGCGCGCCCAATGCTCCGGAGCCTAGTGCCACCCCGCCCTTCCGTAAGGGCTTTCGCCGCAGCGGTGATCTCAATGAGTTGTTGGCGCGTTCCGCGCGGGCACAGTGCCCCTCGTGCCATACTGGCTGCCTCATGGATGCGCGGTCTGTGGGTGACGCGAAGGGCTGGCAAATGTCCGACCGGCCACAAAGACCAGGGCGAGGCCTCGTCATCGCCGGAGCGATCCTTACCGGGATTTCGGTGCTCGTCACGGTCTCTGCAGGTGTCGATTCGATCAGGGCCCTCACTGCGGAGAGGACGTACGGTATTGCCTTCTTCGGGATCCTTCTCTATTGGACGATCCTGGCAGCGCCGACCTGGTACGTCGGTGTGCCGCTCCTGGGGATCGGACGAACTCAGCAGCGTGGACCGGTGAAGTACTCCGTGTGGGCCTGGGTGGTCGCCCTGGCAGTACTGCCCGTTGTTTTCGTGGCAACACCCCTAGCCTCCGTCCCATCTGTGGCCGCCGCCGCATGGCTGGTGTGGGGCAAGCCCGCTCAGACGCCCCCCGTGCAGGCGGATCCTGGCGCAGACGTCAAACACGCACGGGACATCGGCGCCTGACCAGGCCGCGGGGTATCGCGATGACGATGAGGACGACCTCAAGGCCACTCAGGCCAGAACCTGAAGGCGTCCCTCGTCCGCTACCTCAGGGAGGCGCTGGGGACTGGTTGGACGAGAGCATTCGCGAGCAAATCATCAATGAGCTATGAAGTTGTCTGGCCCGGGCCCCGCTCGCTACGTGGATTCCGCTGAAAACATCCTGACAACCTTGGCCAGGTCAGTCCCTGGTAGTCGGTGACACTGGCAACCACAGATCCCTCACAGACAATCACGCAGAACCACCCCAGGAGACTCCTTCAACGCACTCGTAATGCGTAGGTCCGCGGTTCAAATCCCCGAGGCGGCTCCGATTCCCCTCACGATATTGTGCGCCCACAACCTGATCGAAGGTCAGGAGCCCGAAGGTAGTCTCAGCTCCCACCGCTCCCTTTCGTGACTCCTCCACCCTTCGGTCGGTCGCGAGGAAGCCGCGCGCGGCCGTGGGCCATTGGGTGGACTCATGGCCACCGGACCCCTAGCCCGGCACGCGAAACGTTGACACCACGTTGAGGGAGTCCCGGTATTCGCTGCCCTCGTCGTAGACGCGCACGCGACGCATCTCGAGATCCGTGACTCCTCGTGAGGTCAGTGCGTCTTCGAATCCACGATCAAGGAAGTGGCTCTCATTGGCTCCCATCACCACGTAGCCGCCCGGTCTCACCAGGGGAAGCAGGTTAGTGAGGGCCTCCGGACCCAGATGACCATGCGTGAATAGGCCGATGCTGATCAGCGCGTCGTACGGCGCATCGGTGTCGAGGACGGGCTGCATGAGATCGCGCTCGTAGAGATTGCGGTAGACGCCCTTTGCCTCGGCGACCTCGAGCATCTCGGCGGAGAGGTCGATGCCATCGAGGGCGAGCGAAGGTCGCAGGGCGCATAGGTTGGAACCGACCAGTCCCGTGCCCGCACCGGCATCCACGGCCGTGGCAACTTCAGGCACCGACGCATGGAATAGCTCGGCGATCACGCGGGGATGGAGGTAGCCGGCCGTGGCGACGAACTCGGACTCGTAGGTCGCGGCCCATCGCGCATAGAACTCGCGCGCCTCTTCGGGCGTTGTCAGTGCATAGGCGTCGTTGAGTCTTATCTCCATGAGGCCTCCCGTGAAACCACGCGTGCAGTCTATGAGTCGGTGACGACCGTCACCCGGCGGATATCGGGATCGGTGAAGACGTCGAATTCGTCAGTGCTCCGCGTGGAGAACTCCGTGACGATTGCCCCCTCCGGCCCGGCCTGGAACCAGTGCAGGGTGTCGGGATAGATGGTGTGCTGGTCGCCGGCATGCGGCACGATCTCGTGCCAAGCCGTGAAGACGCCACGGTCCAAGCGACTGGGCGTGGCGAGCGGATCGACCGTCGGCTCCGCTTCGACGTGCGTCGAGGACCGCTTCGAGCGAGTAACTGTCCCAGCTCTCGAAGTAGCCGAGGGCGTAGCCATGGCGCCGGGCGTCATCGAGCAGCCGGGGAAGCGGCATCAGGGGCATGTGCGATCCCTACTCACCACGAGTCTCACGGGTCAATTGCACGCGCGACATGTGCTCGCGGGCCTCGACATCGCTGAAGAGAGTGGAGTGGCATCCCAGGCCTCGGCAAACGGACGCTCCGAGAGCGGCGGCGTAGCGCAACGTGTCGTCGAATGGCCATTCGCGCATCAAACCGACGACGATACCGGCGGTAAACGCATCGCCCGCGCCAGATCCGTCGACGTAGTCGATAGGAAGAGGGCTCACGCGGATGACTTCGGCATCGTCGGCATAGACCGCGCCGTCGGAGCCGCAGGTGATGACAACCCACGGGCAGCCCCACTCCAGCAGGGCCTTGGCCTGACGCACGGGATCGCTCTCTCCGGTGAGCACCGCTGCCTCATCGTGATTAGGCAGGAAGCCGTCAATATGCCTCACGAGCGGGCTCACGAGTTCGTCAAGGCCGTTCTCGCCCAACGGAATGACCACGTCAAGGAGGATGCGAGCGCCGCTCGATCGGGCGCTCTGCAGCACTGGGATCAGCTCACCGGGATCTAGGCTTGGCATAAGCAGGAATCCGCCAATCACCAGGATGTCTGCGCCCTCGGCTCCCGCCGCCACCTCCGCGGCCGTATATTCAGCGTTGGCTCCGACGTAGTGCATGAAGCGACGATCGTCGCCGGGAATGCAAAGCACGACCGTCTGCGAGGTGGCACTGGTTGCACTCCGGGAGATGCCGGAGGTATCCACGCCGTGAGATGCGAGTTCCTCGATTACCTGCTGGCCCAGCACATCGTCACCGACGCGTCCACCCACGCGCACACTTACGCCGAGGTCGGCGAGATCGATTCCGGTGTTGGCCGCACAACCACCCGATTGATAGAGGGGCGCTGAGATTGAGGCGACTTGACCGGGCCGTGGGATTCCCTCCAGGGGAGGCACAAACAGATCGGACACAAGAATCCCGGCGCAGACCACCAGCGGATCGCGAACGGGGCTGGCCACGGGGGCAGTCTGCCAGGGAGCCCTCGCCGAGCGGGGTGGAGGTCACTGCGGAACCCGCCGTATTAGCACGCAACGAGCCCTGCCCCGGTGCCAGGATGGGCCCATGGAGCCGCTATCCGCTCTCCTGCTCATCCTCACCGCCTGGGCCGTCGGGACGCCTGTGGCCCAGTCGGCTCCCATCACCGAGTGGGCTCCGCACGCGTCGCCACGCGCCGACAATCCACTGCTGCTGGGGATGTCGATCCATGTCGAGGGCTTCCAACAGGAGGCTCGTGATGAGGACCAATTTGACCGGCATGTGGAAGCGATCACCTCCTTTGCGGAAATCGCGGCTGACCACGGGGCGATCTTGACTATGGAATTCAGTGAGGTGTTCCTCGACGCGGTGGTGAAGTGGGACAGCACCGTCATCGACGAGCTCAAGAGCATGGGGCACGGCACTGCCGTGCACGCCGATGTCGGTGGGCAAGGGGATCCGACGCTGGAGGAGATGGTCGAGGACCTCGAACGACAGCGCGCAAAGGCGGAGCCCCTTGGCGTCGACCTACGCCATGTCTCAGGTGTGTGCTCTAGGGGGCCGTGGGTAGAGGCCGTCATCGCAGCTGGCTACCAGTCCAACAACGGTCCAGTGGAGTACTGCGCCCTGTCCCTTGATGAGGACGTTGTTCCATCTGACTGGGATCTGTCCGGATGCACCACTCCCTCGGTCTGCCACGGACAGCTCAAGGTCAACCAAGACCTCATCGTGCATCCCTACTTCATCGACAGCAGCTCGGACTTCATCATCCCGAAGGAGTCTGGACTCGTATTCATCATTGGCGACTCCGGCAGCACCGCTCCATGCAAGGCAGAGGCGGAGGGAGAGCGGTGCGCGGGCAACTCCGCTGATATCCCCTACATCGAGGACACGCTGCAGGAATACCTCGATGCCAGGGACCCTGATCGCGTGGCGGTGCTGTCACTGACCTGGAGCATCGGCACCATACCCGACGATGCGTTTGTCGATGATGTGTTCAACGTCTACGACGACGTCGTTGCAAGTGGTCAGGCGAAGTGGATGTCCAACGGCGACATCGGCCAGGCCGTGATCGATGCCGCTGACGCCGCCCTCGTCAGCACCGAGACCCTTATCACCAAGGTCAAGGAGACATCCTCCGGCAAGACGAAGGTCACCGGCACCGTCACCGTCGCATCCGGATCAGTCAAGGCAGTGAAGGGGGGCACCGTCGATATCAAGGTGAAGAAGCGAGGTGGCTCCTGGAAGTTGATGGCCTCCGGCGAGGCCGAGAAGGACGGCAGCTTCACGGTGAAGATCAAGGAAACCTATCCGGCCGGCACGAAGTTCAAGGCAGCGTTCAAAGGAACCGACGACGCCGATAGCAGCACCTCCAAGACCTATACGTCGTAGGCGCGCTCACTAGTTGCTCGGTCGGGGCGCGACTTCCGCGAGGTCGACCCCGTCATTGCGCGGGGGCATGAGCGACGCCGTGGAGGTCCGCACCGCTACATCTCGCGAAATCGGTACGACGAGGATCCATGGGAACGCCGTGCCATCGATGATCGAGTAGGCCTGAACTCGTCCGGTCAGTGACGTGTTAGGGCTCATCTCTCCCGGGGAGATCAGCCAGCGCAGGCGTACCGAACGGTCGCCCGGCGGGTCTAGATCCTGGGCGCCGAGTCCGCGCAGTGCCGTGCCGTCGAGGGGAGTCAGCACAACACGCTCGGCGCGGCTTTGCACATCAGCGGTAATCACGAGTGTGCGATCACGAAAGAAGACATCGATGAGCGCTGAGGTCGGCTCTAACACGGGGGCCTGCCCCCCAGCCGAGCACAGCCTCACCATCAACTGAGCCACCTCATCGCGCACTGACTCGGCGATGGGCACCACGGTGCCCTCACTGGTCACCAGGAGTTCCCTTGGTGAAGCACCGGCGGTCAGGCAGTCCGAGGGGGCAAGGACGACATCCGCGTTGACGGTCTGCCCTGCGGGGATCGCCGTGGGCACGACGGCCGACACGATCACCTCGGGCGAGGCGGGAGCTGGACTGACGAGAGCGCTGGCGCGCGGATCGCCTTCGACCGTCAGGCGCGCCCACACGGCCGGAGCAACCGCGCCCCCTGGCGTGCCCAGTCCTCCCACCCACCCGGAGTCGCCATCCTCGACCGTCAGGCTCGCTCGGCCGATCACCTCGACGGCCGAGATCTCCAGCCCGTAGGACCGCGGAGCTTGCTGCGACCACCAGCGCCAACCCGTGATGACCGCGCTGGCCACGATGCCCAGGGCGATAAGGCCGACCAGCGCTGCGACGAGAGGTCGGCGCGACGGACGCGCCCTCTCGTCGGGGCGACCCTGCTCGAGCACCTCCATGCCTTGACGCTAAGGCGAGCCAGCCTCACTCGCACTCGGGAGCGAGAGGGCAACGACTTCAAGATCGTGCCGCACCATGGTGGCGATGACGTCGACGGCCGAATCCGAAGACTTCCAGCCGAGCGACTGCCCAATGCGGCTGGGATTCGCTCTCACGGCATACGACGATCCGCTCCGCGCCAGGGCGGGATCGAGGCGGATGAGGTCCCACCGGTCCTCAAGGCCCGCGGTGGCGAGAGCTGCCTCGACGACATCGCGCAGGCTGACACTGACGCCCGTCGCCACGACGAAGTCGCCCGCGTCAGGAGCGTTGGCGATGAGGGTCATGGCCCGTGCGTACTCCGGTGCGTGCCCCCAGTCGCGTATGACGCTGAGGTCGCCGAGGGCCAACTCCGCGGCCAGGCCGCACGCCAGTGCGGCCACACCAGCCGAGATTCGGCGGAAGACGTAGGGCAAGGGGCGCCGGACGGATTCGTGATTGCTAAGGATGGCATTGGCGACGTTGAGACCGAACTCGTCGCGATAGCGGCAACCGAGCACATGTGCCTGCGCCTTTGACTCGGCCTAGGGGGAGTTGGGCCGCATGGGCGTGAACTCGTCGATGACATCGCCCGCGTCGCCAAACATCTCCGAGCTGGACGCGTGTAGGACGCGGATGGACGGGTCGACGTCACGGACTGCTTCGAGGATCCGCGCATAGCCGGAGAGATTTGCTGCCATCGTGGCAGCGGGATCGACCCAGGACCCGGACACCGAGCTGCGCCCGGCAAGGAAGACGACAATCGAGGGCTGTGTGGACTCGATCAATCCGTGCGCGCGCGTGTGCGGGTCCGCGAGATCAATGGCGATGCGTCCAGCCAGCGCCGGACTGTCGGGCTCGGTGGTCAGGTAGGTGCCGTGCACGACATAGCCGGCGTCGTGGAGTTCTTGAGCGACCCAAGGACCGTCCTGTCCGCTGGCGCCCAAGACGAGTGCGCGCTTCTCGGCCACCTGATCAGAGTAGGTGCCGCGCGGTCGGGGCCGCAGCCCGTATGGCGGCCGCAAGGGCGAAGGGCCCCGGTCACCCCGGGGCCCTTCGCTCATGCATCGTCGGTCAGTTACCCGAGCAGGGTGCGGAGTAGTCAAAAGCCTGCGCCGTCTTGCCGACGTAGCCCATCAGCAGCGTCTCGACGCCGAGGGCGCCTTCTTCGGACGGGATGTTGATCGACACGGAGCGGTCGACGTCCGCGGGCGGACCACCGACGAGGGAGTTCGGCAGAGCGCCCTCGTAGTCGACCTCGACACCACCCTGGACAGCCGCGACCAGGCCCTCACGGGTCAGGTCACCGTCGGCCGCTGCCTTCTCCAGCGCGGCCTTGAGTGGGTACTGCCACACCCAGCCGTAGGTGTAGCCATCGTTAGCCGGGAGGATCCCCTCGCCCAGCTGGGCCTTCATCGCGTCCATCGCTGCGGACGGAGTTCCGAAGGTGCCGGTCGTGCCGACGTTGGTGTAGGTCTTGAGGAGCGCGGGAGCGGCCGCCGTCTGCAGGAGCAGCGGGTTCCAGGTCGGTGCTGCACCGAGGAACTGTCCCTTGAACCCGGAGGCCACGGCCTTGCCGATGATCTCTGCCGCTTCGCCTGGGCCGACGCCGATGGCTACCACGTCTGCGCCCGAATCAAGGACTGCGGACACTGCGGCGTCCTGATTGCCAGCCGTGGCGTTGGGAGCAGTCTCGACGGTGCCCGCGAACTCGACCCCGTTAGCGGTGGCCCACTTCTCAGCACCCGCGGCGTAGTCGCCGCCGTAGTCACCGGGGTAGCCCACCGCGATGAGTTTGGTGATGGGCGTCTTGTTTTCGACCCACCAGTCGAGGCCGCCCATGGCGGCTATGCAGTAAGACGCACCCGACTCGAGGATGACGCCGCCGTCGGTCTCGGGGAACTGCCAGCCGGACCACCATGAAGCCGGGACTCCGATGACGTTGTCGGCCTCCATGTCAGGCAGGATCGCCTGTGTCTGCGGCGTGCCCAGCGTCTGGGCTAGCGCAAGGACGTTGGGCTCGATAGCGCGGTACTCCTGGCTGTGCACTGCCGGGTCGTATTTATTGTCGCGCGTGTTGGCTGCCATGTTGACGTCGAAGCCCGAGATGCCACCGCGCTCGTTGACGTCTTTCCAGAAGTCCTGCTGGCCGGTGACCACCTGGGTCGCCAGCGGAGCGAACGGGCCTTCGGTCAGGTCGGAAAGGACACCGAGATAGATGCAGCCGTTCTCAGGGTTGATGGCCTCCGGGCACGGCTCGTCGGTGACGCCGATGTCGAAGACGATGCCCTCTCGCGGGTTGGGGCCCGCGTCGCTTGACGATACCGACGCAGAGGGGGTGCTGCTGCCGCCTCCGCCGCATGCGGTTAACACCAGCGCCGCGGCGCCCAGCGCTGCCGCCACCGTGGTCGTGCTACGAGCCTTCACAAACCCTCCCCTGTCGAGGACATGCCGACGGGCGGAATACCCGCCCGGGCCGCGCGGGCGACCAGCCTCCACACTGTGCCAGGGATCTGATCGCGGCGCCAGGTAGATCCCGCCATGATAGCGGTGCCCCCCGGCCGGGGGGCGGCTCCGCGACGACCTGGAGGGGGCACCCGTGCTCGCCGTGGAAAACCTTGAGGTTGTCTACGAAGACGTGATCCTCGTCCTCAAGGGGGTGAGCCTGCAGGCTCCACAGGGTTCGATCGTTGCCCTGCTGGGGCCCAATGGCGCCGGTAAGACAACAGTGCTGCGAGCGATCACCGGCCTGCTCGACGTGCATCGCGGCCGCATCACCAAGGGCCGCGTGACGCTCAACGGCACCGAACTCAACTCACTGTCCGCACCGCAGATCGTTTCGGCCGGCGTCGGTCAGGTCATGGAAGGTCGTCGAATCTTCCGCGAATTCACCGTCGAAGAGAACCTCCGCGCGGGTGGTTATACCGCGTCACGCCAGCAGATCTCCGAGGGACTCGAGCGCAGCTACGAGAGGTTCCCTGTCCTCGCCGAACGCCGCAAGCAGGTTGCCGGCTACCTCTCGGGGGGTGAGCAGCAGATGCTTGCGATCGGCCGTGCGCTCATGGCGCAGCCGTCCTACCTGCTGCTCGACGAGCCGTCCCTGGGTGTCGCTCCCAAGATCGTCCAGCAGTTGCGCGACCTCATCGTGCAGATCAACGAGGCCGGGACGTCGGTCCTGTTAGTCGAGCAGAACGCGGCCATGGCACTGTCGGTCGCTACCCATGGCTACGTCCTCGAGACGGGGCGAATCGTGATGGACAAGCCGGCAGCCCAGCTTCGCGAGGACGACGACGTCCGGGAGTTCTACCTGGGCCTGCACGGCAACGAGCGCGGGTCACTGCGCGACGTGAAGCAGTACCGACGCCGGAAGAGGTGGTTGAGCTGAGTCACGAATCCACCGTCATCTCCCTAGACGGGATATCCCTCTCGTTTGGTGGCACCCGGGCAGTGCACGACGTGAGCTTCTACGTCAACATCGGCGAACTCTTTGCGGTCATCGGTCCCAACGGCGCGGGCAAGACCTCAATCTTCAACTGCATCTCCGGCGTCTACCGCCCACAGAAGGGCAGCATCACGTTCCTGGGCGAGGAGCTAATCGGCCAGTCTCCCGAGTACATCGCTCGCATCGGCGTGGCCCGCATGTTTCAGAACATCGAGCTCTTCGACAACCTGACGGTGGTCGACAACCTGATGCTCGGTCGCACGCAGCACCTCGCCTATTCGGTGCTCTCTGCCCTCGTCTACTCCCCAAAGACCCGGCGCCAGGAGACCGCAAACCGCGAGGTGGTGGAGGGGCTGATCGACTTCCTCGACCTTGAGGCCTACCGCGCGTTCCCCGTCGGCATGCTCCCCTACGGCGCGAAGAAGCGGGTCGAATTCGGCCGCGCGCTGGCCATGGACCCCAAGCTGCTCCTGCTTGATGAGCCCGTCGCGGGGATGAACGTCGAGGAGACCGAAGACATGGCCCGTTTCATCCTCGACGTGCGGGCGGAGATGGGGATCTCGATGATCCTCGTGGAGCACGACATGGGCCTGGTGATGGACCTGGCCGACCGGATCCTCGTGCTCGACTTCGGCGAGCGCATCGCCCTGGGCACTCCGGCGGAGGTGCAGGGAGACCCCAAGGTCATCCGCGCCTACCTCGGGGAAGACCTCAGTGAAACTACGAAGGAGTTGACATGACCGCAATCGCTGAGTCCGGCGTACGCACGTGGACGCTGGCCAAGCAGGTGCGCGGAAGTGCGGCCAGCATGGGCGACGGCGTCGCAATGCGCGCCAAGCGCCTCGGCGTATGGCGCGACATCACCTGGTCGGACTATGCCGACAACGTCTCCCTCGTCGGACATGCGCTCCTGGGTCTCGGCATCGAGCCTGGCGACCGCGTGGCGATCCACTCCGAGAACAGGCCCGAATGGCTCTTCACCGACCTGGGCACCATCGCCGTCCGCGGCATCACGGTCGGTCTCTACCCCACCAATCCGTCCGCCGAGGTCGAATACCTGTTGGCCGACTCCGGATCGCGCATCCTCATTGCCGAAGACCAGGAGCAGGTCGACAAGGCACTCGCCGTCGAGTCACGCTGCCCGGCGCTCGAGCACATCGTCTTCCTCGAGAGCCGCGGCGTTGCCAGCATCGACCACCCAAAGCTGATGAGCTGGGAGGACTTCCTGGCCCGTGGCGCGGCACATCGCGAGGCATTCCCCGACGCACTCGACCGGCGCGCGGCCGAGACCCAGCCCGACGACGTGGTCACGCTGGTCTATACGTCGGGCACAACCGGGCCGCCCAAGGGAGCGATGCTCACCAATGCCAACGTCGAGTTCGCCAGCAATGTGATCGTCGACGGGGGCGGGCTTTACGAGCCTCCGCCCAACACCGGCGACGTGATCCTGTCCTACCTCCCGCTCTGCCACGTCGCCGAGCGCGCTGTGACCACATGGACCAATGCCGTATCAGGCGCCGTGGTCCACTTTGCTGAGTCGATCGACACCGTGGTCGCCAACCTGCGCGAGGTGCAGCCCACGCTCTTCTTCGCCGTGCCCCGCATCTGGGAGAAGCTCAAGGCCGCAATCGAGGTGCGCATGGCAGCGGCCTCCCGGATCAAGCGACTCAACTACGGCATCTGGATGAAGGTGGGCAACGGCATCGCCCAGAGCATGCTGGCCAACGGCGGGCGCCACACCGCGTGGAGCCGCATCCGCTACGGCGTCGGCTACGTCTTCCTCTACCGGGCCATGCGAGACCGCATCGGCCTGCGCAAGGTCCGCGCCGCCGCCTCGGCCGCCGCCCCCATCGCCCCCGAGGTCCTCTACTTCTTCTTCATGATGGGCGTCCCGATCCACGAGCTCTACGGCATGACCGAGAACAGCGCCGTCGCGACCAGCAACCGACGCGGCCGCATCAAGCTCGGCACCGTCGGCGAACCGCACCCCGGAGTCGAGATCCTCCTCGACGAGCAGACTGGCGAGATCCTCACCCGGCACCCGGGGTCCTTTGCCGGCTACTGGAATCGACCAGACGCCACCGCAGACACGCTCGATGCGGAGGGGTGGCTGCACACCGGCGACGTGGGTCAGTGGGTCGAGGGCACTCATCTGAAGATCGTCGATCGCATCAAGGACATCATCATCACGGCGGGCGGCAAGAACATCTCTCCCTCCGAGCTGGAGAACGCCATCAAGTCATCGCCGTTTATCCGCGAAGCCATTGTCATCGGCGATCAGCGGCCCTACCTCGTCGCACTCATCGGAATCGAGGAAGACACGGTGGGCCAGTGGGCTAAGGCCAAGCGGATCCCCTACACCACCTACCGCGACCTGTCGGAGCGCGAGGAGGTTCTTCGGCTTGTGCAGGGCATCATCGCCAAGGTGAATGAGGGCACCGCGCGCGTCGAAAACATCCGGAAGTTCCGGATGATCACCAAGGCACTCGACCACGAGGACGGCGACCTGACGGCGACGCAGAAGGTCAAGCGCTCGGCCCTCATGGTGACCTTTGGGCCACTCATTGACGACATGTACGACGGGACCGATCGCCTCGCCGGCGGAGACCAGAGCGATGTCGTCGTCATCAGCCGGGTGGAGAACTGAGGTGGACGAGCTGATCTCGTCGCTCGTTCGCGGCCTAGGCCTCGGCGGCCTCTACGCCCTGCTAGGCGTCTCCTTCGTCATCATCTTTCGGGCCACCGGGGTCATCAACTTTGCCACTCCCGCCCTCATGATCCTGGGCGCATTTTTCACTGGAGCGTTCGGCAACGCCGTCGGACTGCCCTTCTGGCTCTCGGTGCTACTGGGAATGGCCATCATGGCGATCATCGGCATGATCATCGAGCGCGTAGCTCTGCGTCCCATGGTGGGTAGACCGGCGTTCTCCGCCGCGACCGTCACGGTGGGCATCTTCATCATCCTGCTCATCATCAGCGGCCGGCTGATCGGCTCTGAGTTACTGACGGTCAACGATCCCTTCGGCCTCGACACCGTGATTGTTTTCGGCGCCACGATCTTCACGGTCGACATCGCACGCTTTATCGTCGCCCTGGTTGCCATCGGGATCGTGGGGCTGTTCCTGGCGCGGTCGCGCACCGGCCTTGCCATGCGCGCGACGGCACTCGATCAGGAGACGAGCCTGGCCCAGGGCATCAACGTCGGCCGCATGTTCGGGCTCTCCTGGGGCATCGCCGCCGCGATGGCGGCTCTCGCCGGGGCCCTGCTGACCGCTGGCAGTTCGGGAATCGAGACCACCGTGGCGCTAGTCGCACTGAAGGCGCTGCCGGTGATCATCCTGGGCGGCCTCGACTCCATTAAAGGGTCGGTCGTGGCCGGCATCATCATCGGCATCGCCGAGTCGATCACCCGCACCTACCAGCCGATCTACGCACCCTGGCTCGGCGCCAACTTCGACGTGATCGTGCCTTACATCATCATGATCATCGTCCTGATGGTGCGCCCCTACGGCCTCTTCGGCACTAGGGAGGTGGTGCGGGTATGAGTAAGGCCACCGCATCCTCGCACCGCACCACGCGCGGTCGCCCGCAGCTCTTCACGAGCTATGCCCAGGAGACTGCAGTTTTCAACACGCGCGTCAAGCGCAACTGGGTGCTGGTTGGCATCCTCGTCATGCTCGTGCTGCCCTTCTTCATGCAGCGTGACATGGTCGCCCTGATCACGACAGTCTTCATCTTTGCCATCGGGGGGATCGGCCTAAACCTCCTCACGGGCTATGCCGGGCAGGTCTCCCTCGGCCAGGCGTTCTTCCTGGGAGTGGGTGCCTATACGGCGGCCGTCCTCGGCGGCGAATCCCGCAGCGGCGTCATCGGCCTGGGCTGGGACATGGCCATCTGGCTTCCGCTGGCCGGCCTCGTCCCCGCGCTGATCGCGCTGGTGCTGGCACCCCTCGCGATGCGCGTGCGCGGGCTCTACCTGGCCATCTTGACCCTGGGCCTTGTCTTCATCGGAGAGCACATCTTCAAAGAGGCCAAGCCCATCACCGGCGGCGCCGGCGTGGGGCGCGCACCTGCCGACCCGGTCTTCCTGGGCTTCGACCTCTTCGCCAACCAGACGATCCTGGGCTACCGCATTGATCGCTTCACGATCTTCTATGTGGCCTGCTTCATCATCTTCGTGATCATGGCCTTCGCCGCCAAGAACTTCGCACGGTCCCGCTTCGGGCGGTCCTTCGCTGCGGTCCGAGATCGCGATATCGCTGCCGAAGTCATGGGCGTTTCATTGCTGCGCACCAAGACGCTGGCGTTTGTGATCTCGTCCTTCTACGCCGGCGTCTCTGGTGCTCTGCTATCCATCGTCATCGGCCGTATCTCACCCGAGACCTGGAACATCTTACTGTCGATCGACTTCCTCGCCGTCATCTTCATCGGTGGACTGGCCACGATCTCCGGCTCGATCATGGGCGCTGTCTTCGTGGTTCTGCTGCCCAAGGGCGTCAATGCGATCACGCCCTACATCCCCGGCTTCGGTGGCGTTGGCGAGGGAGGCGTCCTCAACGTCTTCGAACTGCAAACCATCATCTTCGGGCTACTCATCATCCTGTTCCTCATCCTCGAGCCACGTGGCCTCTACGGACTTTGGCTTCGATTGCGCAACTACTTCAAGGCGTGGCCCTTCAGTTATTGACCCCCCGGGGTGCGCAGTACCGCGTTGTCGTAGATCTCCGTGAGTTCGCCGGGCAGTGCGTCAAACCATCCTTGATCGAGCAGGACCGCGCGCACGCGCTCGTTGAGCCCACCCTTGGTCTGGAAATCGCCGGGCAGGTCGCGACGTTGCGAGTCGGGGGTCACCTGCCCGACTGCAGCGAGGCCATCGAGTTCGGAACGGATGTAGCGCGAGGCAATCGCCTCGTCGATGCCATGGTCGGTGATCCAGTCGATGACGTGGTTCTGCAGCTCGAAGTAGGTCGACATGATGGCTGACGCACAACTCAGCACTCGGATGCGAGCCTCGTCGTCGAGCACGATCAGGTCTCCAAGCCCATCGAATGCAGCGAGCACCTCGGGCACCCCGGGGCACACCACCAGCGGACCCCTATGCAGCGTGATCGGCGGCAGGGGGATCAACTGGCAGATCGTGGCGGCAGGCGCGACCAGGGGTGCCAGTCCACTGGGCGGAGTGCCAGCGATGAAACTGGCGATGACCTGATCGTGGCGAAACTCAAGCGCGGCCACCGCTTCGTCGAGCTGCTGCGGGCGCATCCCGAGCACCACGATGTCGCTGTGGTCGATCACCTCCTGATTGGTCTCCATGACCACACACTGGTCGAACTCCTCGGCCAACGACTGGGATCGCTCGGCCGACCGAGGTGACAGCAGGATCCGATCGGCCCGGCCCGGCCTGGCGCACATGGCGCGCACGACCGCCTCCGAGATGGTGCCGACTCCTAGGAATCCAATGCTCGTCATGTGCGCATCCTCGCCTACTAGGGTCTGGGACGTTACGACACCAGGAGGCACCATGCCCGGTTTCCTTGCCGACCTCACCGGCTCCTTCGCCACCTCAGCGGCCCAGAACCCGACGGTGGCGGTGATGGAGGCGGCCTACGTGCACGCGGGGCTTGACATCCGCTACATCAACTGCGAGGTGCCACCAGAACGACTAGGCGATGCCGTGCGCGGCGCGATCGGGATGGGCTGGCTCGGCTTCAACTGCTCGATTCCGCACAAAATCGCGATTCTCGACTACCTCGACGAACTCGCACCCTCCGCCGAGATCATCGGGGCCGTCAACTGTGTGATCAACGACGACGGTCGGCTCACCGGCGAAAACACCGACGGTCAGGGCTTCGTCAACGCCCTGCGCACCATCCTCGACCCCGCCGGCAAGCGCTTCGTGATCCTGGGCGCGGGCGGCGCAGCACGTGCCATCGCTGTCGAGTCGGCGCTGGCGGGCGCCGCCGCCGTCGAGATCGTCAACCGCACGCCGTCGCGTGGACAGGCACTGGCCTGCCTGGTCTCCGACCGAACCGCCGCCAACGCAGGGTTCACCGAGTGGACCGGTGCCTACGCCGTGCCCGACGGCACCGACGTACTCGTCAATGCAACATCGATCGGCTTCCACCCGAGCACGCAGAGCCCCGATGTCGACTTCGCCACGGTGCACCCGGGAATCGTGGTGGCCGATGTGGTGGCCAATCCCCCGCAGACGGAATTCCTGCAGCGGGCGCTGGAGCGTGGTGCGCAGCCGCTTCAGGGCCTGGGAATGCTCGTCAACCAGGCGCTGACCAATGCTCGGCTGTGGACGGGACGTGATCTGGATGCAGGCGTGATGCGACGTGCCCTCGAGGACAATCTCTAGACACCCGCCCGACCCGCGCGCCAACGCTGGGCGGGGAACTGCCTAGGCCACAATCTCCTGCACGACGCGCTCCGCCGCCTCGGCCGCGCCCTCCATGTAGCCCGTCCATTCACGGGCCGTCTCCGTGCCGGCGAAGTGCAGGGGCCCGATGGGCGCACGCAAGGCAGGGCCGTGCGTGCCTAGGACCCCCGGAGGCATGATCCCAGTGGGGCAACCGCGCACCCAGGGGTCCAGGGTCCAGTCCTTGATGCGGAAGGCGACGTGCGAGCGCGCCTGCTCGCCGAATCCTCTGACGAGCACGTCTTCGAAAACACGCCGCTGCTCTGTCTCCGCCATCTCGGAAACTCGAAGGGCGGCCGCGCCGACGCAGAATCCGGTGAGGGCGGGCTGCCGCCCATCGTGGCTGGTGTTGTCGAAGACCACGGAGACCGGCCCGGACGTGCACACGAGTTCACCCGAGAGGCCGGCCTCGCGCCAGAAAGCCCTTTCGTAGAGGGCGTGGAACTTGATGGTTGCTCCCATCGGCAGGCGTCGCTGCAGTGTGCGGCGCGACGCGGGTAGTTCGGGGGCGAAGCGGATGAGCGAGGTCATATTGGACGGGGTGGCGATGACGAGGCGATCGGCCCGGTGCTCCTCGTGCGGCGTGCACGCGATCACCCCATCGGGGGTCCAATCGACTCGCTCGACCGGCGAATCCAGTCGCACGGCATCGCCGAGCCCTGCGGCGAGTCGCTGCGGGACCGCGAACGCGCCGTCCACGAATCTCGTGGCCTGCGCGGCATCGCGGACCTCCACCAGGCTCAAGATGCCCCCTCCCTGGCCGATGTACCAGAGCGCAAACAGGAGGCTCAGGTCTCGTGGCTCGGCACCGAATATCACCCGGATCGCGGTCGTCATGACATCGCGGACGAGTCGCGATGGCACCGTGGCGGCCATCCACGCCTGGAGCGTTCGGCCATCCAAGCTCGACGCGTCCGGTGCATTCCACGGGTCCCGGGCGTACACGCGACGCGCCGCTCTATCGATGCGCCAGATGGTCGTCTGCAGGATGGCCAGCTTTAGCGGGGATAGCGAGGGGACGGCGCCGGCGTAGGTCGAGATGCGGCCGTCGACGTCGAGGACCTTGCGGCCGGTGTCGTATGTCGGGAACGTCGCGAGGCTGAGTTCGGCGGCCAATGCGGTCATGCGCGGCTGGGAGGGGCCGATCCACTGACCGCCCAGATCGAAAACGCCCTGGCCGATCTCTTCGGCGTAGATGCGCCCACCAACCCGAGCCGCTGCCTCCAGGACGGTGACGTCGACTCCTGCGCGGGCTAGCCCGCGCGCCGTCAGAAGACCCGCAATCCCCGCGCCCACGACGAGTATCCTCACGTCCGCATCGTAGGGACGGTGCTAGGTTCCGCGCATGGGCATCTTCATTCCCGGCTTCACCCTCGTGCTCGCGTGGATACTCGCCGCTGTCAACGTCGCGGCTCCCGGGGCAGTGGCCGAGGAAGTCTTCATGGACTCAGCCATGCGTTGGCTGCTGTTCCTACCGGGCGGATTCATGTTCTTGGCGAGCTTCGTCATGCACAGCGTGTTTGCCAAGAAGACCGCTGCGTCCATCGGGTGGCAGACCAATGGCTTCCAGTACGAGATCGCCTTCGCATCGCTAGGGTTCGGCATCGCCGGCATCATCGCCGCGACGAGTTCGTCAGTGGCATGGCTGCCAATCGCGGTGGCTCAGTCGATCTTCCTCGTCCTCGCGGGCGTCAACCACGTCCGCGAGATGGTGCAGAAGAAGAATTTCGCCCGGCAACACGATCATCCTGATCTACGACTTCGGACTGCCCGTCTCCTACGCCATCGCCCTCATCTCGATCGGCGCCGCATAGCCGGCCCGGCCCTAGTGACAAGGTGATGCCATGACTGAGAAGTCGACGTCGGCGAAGAAGGCGACCGCGAAGAAGCCCGCGCCGAAGAAGGCTGCTGAGTCGGCATCGGCCCCTCCCCCCGTACCGCAACCCGAACCAGCTCCCGAGAGGTTCCATTCCGACGACCCCAAGGAGATGTTCCGCCACGCGCTCGAGCAGAAGAAGAAGCGATCCGGGTTTGGCTCGGAGGCTCATCTGTCGGGCGGCAGCGCGAAGCAGCAGAAGTCCGGCAAGGCCGGTGGCAAGCGCGAGTTCCGACGTAAGAGCGGCTAGTAGCCCTCGCTGCCCACTCCCTTGTGCACGGTGAAGAGGTTGGTGGGGTCGTACTTCTTCTTGATCTTGAGCAGGCGCGCATAGTTGCTGCCCCAGAACTCCTGCTGCCAGTTGTCCTGGAAGTAGTTGCCCTCGTTTGAATATGACCCCCCACCCGGGGTCACCTCGTGAACATGTGCAGACGCTGCCATCACCCCATCGAACTGTGCCTGCGACTCGGACTTCGAGGGCTCATGGCCGGCGATACCGGGGTACCTGCCCTGCTTCCAGGCCCCGACGGTGATGAAGGCAACGTTGTCGAAGACGGCCGGATTGATCGAGGTGGTGAGGTCGCGCTCCTTGGCTTCGGGGTGCTCGCCGTAGAGGGCTTTGTTGGTCTGCCACAGGATCAGCGACGTGCGCGAGGCGTCGAAGAGACCCTGGGCAAGCGTCTTGGCAGTGCCCCCCTGCGTCATGGTCCACGGCACACCGCGCCCGTCGTAGGCGCCCCAGTAGGCCGACACCTCCGATGCGTTGCCCTTCCACCAGTAGTAGCCCATCGGCGCGTTGCGGCGCGTGTCGAAGATCGCCTCATTGGTGGTGGGATGCCATCGATTCTTGAAGGTCTGCTGGCTGAAGGAGACACTGACAGTGAAGTCGTCGGGCCGCGCCTTCAACGGGGCGAGGAACGGCTCCCAGGCCGCCTCTGCCGCTTCCACGGAGATGTCGAGGAAGGTCGATCCGACCTGCATCACGTTAAGGCCCCTGTCGAACTCATGGGCCATGCCGTAGTCGGGATTGAGGATCACGCCCTCGCCCCACGTGGGATCGATCAGCGTGGTACCCGCGAATTCGACATAGCGCTGCAGGAGTTCGACGAAGGCAGCGTCGGACTTGGCCGTGATCGGCCCCGAGATCCAGCCCGAGATGCTCGGCTCCGGATGAGCCAGGAGCGTCATGTGCGTGACCACGCCGAAGGTGCCGCCGCCGCCGCCTCGCAGCGCCCAGAAGAGGTCGGAGTTCTGGTAGTCGTTGGCCACCGCCACCTTGCCGCTCGCCAGCACCAACGTGATCTCCAGGACCCCTGCGGCGCCACTTCCAAAACGCTTGCTGAATGAGCCGAATCCCCCGCCGAGGGCGAAGCCGCCGCATGCGCCGACGCTCGTGCAGCCGCCGCCCTGGATATAGAGGCCGTCGTACTTCTCAGATCCGTATGACGAAGCCGCCGTATACGCCTCCAGCCAGCGATTGCCCGCAGTCGTGGTGACCGCCGGGACCGCTGGCAAGCCGGGCGGTGCACCCTGGGGCCGAAATTCCTCATGCACCGTGATCCTGCGCATGTTGTGGGTCCAGATGAGGAGCGACTTGCGCGGGCCGCACGACCGGCCGTAGTAGTCGTGACCCGTGCCCTTCACGACCAGGCGCACGCCGTTGTCTCGCGCGAAGTTCACGGCGGCGACGATGTCTTCACTGCTCTCGGCCGCCACGGCGTATTCACTTGCCGTCGACTGCCAGGCCTTGTACATGCCTGTGGATTGCGTGGCACCCGCCTGCTCCTCGAGGTACCACGGGTTGCGGAACTTGGCCGGCACAACCGCATCGGGCGCGAGCCTGGCCCACGGCTGCTGCGGCCGGATGAGCCGCTCGCCCACCTGGCGACGGAGTTCCTGCCAGCGGGAGCGGCTCGGCCATGCCGAACGCGGACGTGCACCTCCGGACGGCGCTGCACTCGCACCCCGGGGGGTGAGCACGGCCGCGGCAGCCCCCGCGGCGAGGCCGAGGAAGGTGCGCCGCCCAAGCCCTGCACCGCCCCCTTGCGACATCGGGCGCTCAGAGGATTGGCTCATGGTCTAGCCATACTGCACTCGGGGGTGCGCAGCAAGCACATCGACCGATCCGGCATCTGAGAGTGTGGGCGACACCCCGTGAAAGAGGTCACATGAGCCCGCTGCTTGCCCTCGTCTCCAGCCTGTGCTGGGGCCTGGCCGATTTCACCGGGGGCCTGGCCACACGCCGCGTGGGAGCGATCCGCGTGATCTGCGTGACCTATCCGGTGGGCATGGTGCTCCTCATCATCCTGGCCCTGGCCGTCATCCCCGGCACGATCGACGCCAGCGTCCTCGGCTGGTCCGTCTTCGTTGGCGTTTTCGGTCTGGCCGCGATGTTCCCGCTCTACGCGGCACTTGCCCTCGGGCCGATGGGGATCGTGTCGCCGCTGACCGCCCTGGGCGGCGCGCTGGTGCCGGTCGTCGTCGGGATCCTGCGCGGGGAGACCGTGACCGCCCTGACGGTCGGCGGCATGATCCTTGCGATTGCAGCCGTGATCCTGGTCAGTCGCGAGCCCGGCCCCCATCGTCGAGTGACGCCGAAAGCCTTGATCCTCTCCGGCGCAGCCGGCCTGCTGATTGGTCTCTACCTGACCGGCATGGGCGTCGCTCCGGAGACGTCCGGCATATGGGTCGCGACCCTCGGTCGCGCCGTTGGCTCCGGCATCCTCGTCGTCGTCGCCGTGGTGCTGCTAGCGCGCAAGGGCACCGCGTCATGGCGACCGTTCCCCTGGAGGCTGGCGGTGATGACCGGCATGGTGGATGCCCTTGCCAACGGGCTATTTCAGCTTGCCGCGCAGTCTGGGGAGCTCGTCGTTGTCGCGGTCATCAGCTGCCTCTACCCTGCGGCCACTTTGCTACTGGCGCACTGGGTGCTCAGGGAGCGCATGACGCGCGTGCAGGGGCTCGGCGTCGCGCTGGCCCTGGGCGCAGCCATCGCCCTCAGCGTTTAGTGATACGCCGTCTCGGCGAGAGCCTTGGCACTGGCCTCCAGCGCGCGATCGATCTCCGCCTCGCCGATGCCCAGGTGTGTCACCGCGCGAATCTGCCCGTGAGGGTACGACACCATTCCGACACCATGATCTCGTAACGCCTGCAGGTAGGCCGCCCGTCGGGTCAGACCTCCGGCTACCGCGAAGAGCACGAAATTGGTCACGACCCGTTGCGGATCGAGCAACGCACCGCTCGGCTGCGCCAGGTGACCCGGGCTGACGATGCCATCCTGCTGCGCGAGGCCTTCGGCAAGGCGTCGCGCCATCGCGTGGTCATTGGCCAGCCGCGCAACGGTGCCGTCAGGACCGTCGGCGAGCGCAACGAGACCCGCGGCGGCGAGGATGCCGGCTTGACGCATGCCACCCCCGACGAGCTTGCGGGCGCGTCGCGCACGCCAGATGAAGGCTTTTGAACCGACCACGACACTCCCCGCCGGGGTGGCCAGGCCCTTGCTTAGGCAGAAGGTCGCCGAGTCGGCATCAGCCACGAGGTCGCTCACGGGCATTCCCAGAGCGACGGCCGCGTTGAAGAGCCGCGCGCCGTCGACATGGATGGGTAGACCGTCTATCAGCGAGGATCGCAGTTCACGCATGTAGGTCGGCGATATCGGCCGACTCATCGTGTGGGCGTGGCAGTTTTCCACCACCACGAGACTGGTGATCGGGCAGTGGGGATCCGTCGAATCCTGGATCGCGCCGACAACCGACTGGACGGGTGGCGTTCCGTCTTCGGTTTCCGCTATCGGTCGTAGGCCAGCACCAACGACCACCGCGTAGTTTGCGGCCTCATCATTGAAGACATGGGATTCGGCGGGCGCGATGACCTCGCCCCCGCGCGGCACGTGCGCCATGAGGCTGACCAGGTTGCCCATCGTGCCGGTCGGCACGAAAAGGGCCGCTTCCTTGCCGAGAAGCGCGGCCGCCCGTCGCTCTAGGGCGATAACGGTCGGATCGTCACCGAAGACATCATCCCCAACCGGTGCCGACGCCATCGCCTCGCGCATGGCGGTGGTCGGGTGCGTGACGGTATCGGAGCGCAGGTCGACCTGCGGAGCCTGCGGCATCTCACCCGTCATGTGCGAAGGCTATGTGCACACCGTGCCTGGCCCGGGCAGGACCCCGTCGATCAGGAAGGCATCGATCGCCTCGTCGATGCAATCAGAGCCCTCGCGGTACGCCGTATGACCGTCTCCGTCGCGCACGAGAAGGGTCGCGCTTCCCAACTGCTCGACAAGCACCGGCCCCCAGGCGATCGGAGTCGCGGGATCGTGGGTCGTGGCTACGACGAGCATGGGCGGTAGCGGCGACGTGGGCAGAGTTGGGGGCACGACGGGCACCGGCCAGGTCGCACACGGCAGATTGCCCCAGGCGAAGTACTCGCCGAGCACTGGCAACTCGGCCTTCCACACTTCAGCGAGCTCGCGGGCCGACTCAGCGCCGCCTGACACCGGGCGATCCAGGCATGACACCGCGTAGAACGCCTCACTTGAGTTATTGGCGTAGACGCCATTGGTGTCGCGCCGCATGCGCGAGTCGAGCAGTTGCTGGAGGGTGATGCCCACGCCCTGACTCAAATCCGACAGCGCTAGGCGCAGGTTTGGCCAGTCGGTTTCCGGCGAGTAGAGCATCATCAAGATGGCATACGTCGCGGCACCCTCGGTGAGAGGTCGCGCATCGTCGCCGGTGGGTGCGGGCTCAGAATCGAGGGCATCGAGCCAGCCACGAAGCTGCGTGACAGCACGCGCTCGATCCCCCGCAAAGGGGCAGTCGTCTTGACCCAGGCAGTCGTCGATGAACCGCATGAGCGCATCCTCGAAGCCTCGGGCCTGTTCGAGTGACACCTCCTCCGCCGTCAACTCGGCCGGGAGTGGGCCGTCGAGCACGAATCGTCCGACGTTTTGGGGGAAGAGGGCCGCGTAGGTGGCCCCTAGGTGGGTGCCGTAGGACACCCCGAGGTAATCGAGGCGCGACTGGCCGAGTGCAGCTCGCAGCACATCCATGTCGCGCGCGGCATCAGCCGTCGACATGTGCTCGAGGAGACCCGGCACGGGCGCCGTGCAGGCCGCGACGAATCCCTCGGCCAGCCGCGCATTGTCTGCCTCTTCCTTTGGTGCATCCGGAGTGCCGTCGGAGGCGACGAGCGCATCGAGATCGGCGTCTGTTCCGCACTGCACTGGAGAGGACTCGCCCACCCCCCTGGGGTCGAACCCAACGACGTCGAAACGGTCCAGGACCGCGTCGGAGACGACGTATTGGCGTGCCGCTGCGTATTCGGTGCCACTTCCTCCCGGGCCACCTGGATCGAGGACCAGCACTCCCTGACGATCACCGGCCGCCGGCACGCGAAGGAGCGCGAGTTCGAAAGTGACGCCTTGGGGCTTGGCGTAGTCAACCGGCACCAGCAGACGCGCGCATTCGTCGTCGCCACACGGCTCCCACTCCAGGATTTGGGAGTAGAAGCGCGCGAGATCGGGGACGGGAGGGGCGAAAGTCGGGGTCGCAGTCGCATCAGCGGCCCACGGAGGGGAACAGGCAGCGAGTGAGATGACGGCGGCTGCGGTAGCCGCGATCCGTCGAGCCTTCACCCCCCGAGGCTACGTGGCTGCCCCTGCTGTTGCCTCCCGGCGTACCGTGGACGCGTGGCCACGTCGGACAGCGACAAGTTCGCGCGCATGGTGCAGTCGGGCATCGCGCACGGCCTCGATGTGGTCGAGGCCTGGCGGATCGCCCGCGCGCAGCGCCCCACTCCCCAGGCCCGTCAGTTGCAGGCTGAGCATGACCGTCTGACCACCCAGGCCAGACGCGAGACCAACCGGTATCGGCGCCGCGATCGACGGCTCCAGACCCAGGTCACGGCCGGCACCGCGGTGGCAGGCGTCGCCGGCACCATCGGGGCGATCGACGTCATTGCCGAGGCGGCGACGTCGCAGACGGCGGTCTATGGCCCGTCGTGGATGTGGATCGGCACGGCGGTGGTTGGCGCGGTCGTCGCCATCACGTCCAAACGCGCCCGATCCTCCCTTCCCCCCGAGCCGCGGCCCGCCGTGCCGCCACCTCCGCCGGCTCCGGTGCCATCGTCGGCCATCGGCGCAAGCGAGGCCCAGCGGCTCAACGCGCTGCGCCTGCAACTGGCTCAGGTGATCACCACCATGCAGCAACTTCATCCCGGGGCAGCCGACGAGTTGCGTCGTGCTGACGCCGAGGCAGCGCCTCCACTCCACGGACTCGTTGATCGATTGGCCGTCCTCGATCGCATTCGTCGCGAAATGTCTGGCACGCAGGCCGAAGCGGCGGCGACTGTTGCCTCCGTCGATGTGCGCGACCGGTTGGCAGCCGGGTGCGGTACATACGAGCGACTGCTGGCCGCCTCGGCGACCATGCTGGCCGCACCCGATATCGCGCGCTCTACCGACGAGGTGCTCGGGCCGGCCCTGCAGGCCATGACGGCCTACACGCACGGACTCCAGCGAACCGCCGAGTCACTCGGCTGGCCCGACCCCTAGCGAACGGCGACCAGCGGATCCTTCAGTTCGACCATGAGCCCCTCGAGGACGAGGGGCAGAGCGCCGTTGGCGTGCACGGCCAATCGCGTCCGCTCGATCGCATCGAGCCGACGGGCGGTGTCTGGGGCCGGGCTCGCAGCCGCTTCCTGCTGCAGCTGAGTGCGTGTCTCATCGTTCACGAGGGCTACGCCACCACCCATTTGAAGCACCAGCACATCGCGGTAGTACGACAGCAGATCGACAAGAGCGCGATCTACCTGGTCGCGGATCGCGCGAGTACGGCGACTCTTCTGCATCTTCTGCAGATCCTTGAGCGGCTTGGAGCTCAGCCTGTCGAGGCGTGCCTTGGTCACGCCCTCGGCTCCCTCACCGCAGGCACGACGCAACTCCTCTTCCTCTTCGGCATCGAGGACGTCCGTGAGGGCTGCCGCATCCTCCATGGCGGAGGACAGCAACTCTCCCGCGGCAATGAAACAGGCCGAGAGATCGCGTAGCGCCCCCGGAATGCGCAGGATCTCCTGTCGCCGAAGGCGGGCACCCTCATCGGTAGCGAGCGCCCGAGCTCGGCCAATGTGGCCCTGCGATGCACGGGCCGCGAAGGCGGCCATGGTCGGGTCGATTCCATAGCGCTCCTGCAGGGCGGCGGCCACCTCCGACGTCGATGGCGTTCGCAGGGTCACCGCGCGTACGCGCGAGCGGATGGTCGGCAGGACACCTTCTGGACTGGGAGCGCAGAGGATCCACACCAGGTGGGGTGGAGGTTCCTCGAGGACCTTCAGCAGGACGTTGGCCGCTTGATCCGTGAAGCGATCCGCGTCTTCGACGATGACGACATGCCAGGGTGCGTCGGCCGGGACTATCGAGGACCGAGCGATGAGCTCGCGTGCGTCATCGGTGCTGTAGCTCAAGGTCTCGGAGCGCACGATCTCGACATCGGGATGCGTGCCCGTGCGCGCGCCCCGGCAGATCGCGCACGCGCCGCACCCGAGATCGCGGCACTGGAGCGCCGAGGCAAAGGCTGCGGCCGCTGTCGACCGGCCCGAGCCGGGCGGACCGGTGATGAGCCAGGCGTGCGTCATGCCCTGTCCGGCCCTGGTGCCGAGAGCAGCAGCCTGCGCCGCCCGAGAGAGCTCGTTGACGGCAGCGTCCTGGCCCACAAGCGCATCCCACGCCGACATCAGGGGTCCTGCACCAATCCCTCGACCACCACGGCGATCTCCACCGCGAGATCCTCGGCCGGGCGCGAGGCATCGAGCACGAGGTAGCGCCCGGGGTCTGCAGCCGCGATGTCGAGGAAGCCTTGCCGCACTCGACGGTGCCACTCGAGCGGCTCGGACTCCAGTCGATCAGGACCGACTACACGGGCCAGTCCGATCTGCGGGTCAACGTCGAGCAGGATCGTCAGGTCGGCACGCAGCCCTGAGGTCGCCCAGAGGCTGATTTCGGCCACGCGCTCGAGCCCGAGATCTCGACCGACTCCCTGATAGGCGATCGAGGAGTCCATGAAGCGATCGCTGATGACGATGTCGCCACGCCCGAGGGCCGGGCGGATG
Source organism: Actinomycetota bacterium (assembly GCA_016870515.1). Classification (GTDB taxonomy): domain Bacteria; phylum Actinomycetota; class Actinomycetes; order S36-B12; family S36-B12; genus Mxb001. The sequence continues at coordinate 55,254 of VGBL01000001.1, forward strand.
ACGCGAGCGGCATGGTCGCCGCGCGCAGCGGCGAAGAGCAGGGCCTCGGCACGGTCGTCGAGTCCGGTGTATGCCGGATCGAGGAGGATGCTGCGAATGGCTTCGGCGGCGGGGGTGCCCCCCGGCTCGCGCGTACGCACTACGCGGTGATCTCGAGCCACCAGGTAGTCGGCAAGGGCCGCCGACTGCGTGGACTTGCCGGCTCCCTCCCCACCCTCGATGACGAGGAAGAGCCCGGGTGCATTGAGGCCTTCGATCACAGCGCGAGCCTACGGCGCCCACGGCAGTCGCGTTCTCGGGGCGGAATGTGCACCTCATCTGCACATCTAGCCCCCAGAACGTGACTGGGCGGCGCAGCGGCGGGGAGGGCTAGAAACCAGGCGGTGGAGATGCCGCCATGACCGCGCCCGTGGTCATGGCGGGAGCTGCCTTCTTCGCCGCGGTCTTCTTCTTCGCCGCAGTCTTCTTCGGGGCCTTCTTGGCGGCCTTCTTGGCGGCCTTCTTCGCCGGTGAGCGCTTGGCCGTCTTCGTCACCGGGCCTCGAGCACGGCGATCGGCGAGGAGTTCGTAGGCGCGGTCCGGTGTAATGGTTTCGGGATCGTCGTCGCGTCGCAGCGAGGCGTTGACCTCGCCATCGGTGACGTAGGGCCCGAAGCGCCCCTCCTTCAACACCACCGGGCGCTCACTGACCGGGTCGTTGCCGAGTTCCTTCAGGGGAGGCGCGGACGCCGCACCCCGACGTTGCTTCGGCTGCGCGAGCAGCGCCAGCGCCTCGTCGAGCGTGGTGGAGAAGATCGCCTCCTCCGAGGCCAGCGATCGAGAATCCGTGCCCTTGAGCAGATAGGGACCGTAGCGGCCATTTTGCGCCGTGATCTCGACACCATCGGCGGGATCCGCACCGACGACCCGTGGCAGCCAGATCAGTCGAAGCGCGTCCTGGAGCGTGACCGTGTCGAGCGACATGGTCTTGAAGAGCGAACCCGTGCGCGGCTTGGCCGACTTTGGAGCACCGTCTTCGAGGACCTCGCTAACGTAGGGGCCGTAGCGACCCGCTCGGGCGATGATGAGGCGCCCGGTCTCGGGATCGGTGCCCAACTCGCGCTCCCCGGAGGGCTGCGAGAGCAACTCCTCGGCCTTGGCCGCATCGAGTTCGTCGGGGGCCACGTCTTCGGGAATGGACGCGCGATCCTCGCCGCGCTCGACGAACGCGCCGTAGCGACCGACACGCACGACGGCGTCGGTGCCCGTGATCGGGAACGTCGACAGCCCACGAGCATCGATCGCACCGAGATCGGCGCAGAGTTCGAGCACGCCGCGGAATTCAGCGCCGTCCATGTGACCGCCGCGCCAGAAGGTCTCCAGGCGCTGATTGCGGTGGGAATCCCCACTGGCGATGGAGTCGAGCTCCTCTTCCATGCGGGCGGTGAAGGCGTAGTCGACGAGTTCGCTGAAGTGCTCCTCGAGCAGGCGGATCACCGCAAAGGCAATGAAGGACGGGACGAGCGCCGAGCCCTTCTTCCACACATAGCCCCGGTCGACGATGGTGCTCATGATGGCCGCGTAGGTGGACGGGCGACCGATGCCGAGTTCCTCGAGCTTGGCCGTCAGCGACGCCTCGGTGAACCGCGCCGGTGGGTTGGTTGAGTGGCCGTCGGGCTCCAGGCCAAGCAGCGTGACCAAGTGCCCTTCCTTCAGCACCGGCAGCACGCGCTCCTTCTCGTCGTCGGACTCCTCCTCGCGTGTGTCCTCGTAAGCCGCCTTGAATCCTGCAAAGAGGGTGACGGTGCCGGATGCCGTGAACTCCACGTCGCGCCCGTCCGACGCGGTGGCGCCGATGCGCACCGTGGTCGTGGCGATGCGGGCGTCGGCCATCTGGGATGCGACTGTGCGCTTCCAGATGACGTCGTAGAGCGCGAACTCGTCGGCGCTCAGCTGACCCTTCAGGCTTGCGGGCAGGCGAAACGAGTCGCCCGCGGGGCGGATGGCCTCGTGCGCCTCCTGGGCGTTCTTGACCTTGCGGTCGTAGCGACGCGGGGCATCGGCGACGTGGTCGGCGCCGTAGAGCTCGCGCGCCTGGGTGCGGGCGGCGTTGACGGCCTGCTCGGACAGCGTCGTGGAGTCGGTGCGCATGTAGGTGATGTAGCCGCGCTCGTAGAGGCCCTGGGCCACGCGCATGGTCCGCTGGGCGTTCCAGCGGAAGCGGCGCGATGCCTCCTGCTGCAGGGTCGAGGTCATGAAGGGCGCGTAGGGGCTGCGCTTGCCGGGCTTCTCCACGACCGAGCGCACCGTGTAGGACGCACCGGTCAGGGCAGCGGCAAGGGCGGTCGCGCCCGCCTCGTCGAGCACCATGACGTCGTCCTTGGCGGAGAGCTGGCCCTGGTCGGTGAAGTCCTTGCCCGTGGCCAGCCGCTTACCCTCGACCTGCACCAGTCGTGCGCTGAAGGATCCCGGGGCGAAGGTGGCCGAGAGGTCCCAGTACGACGACGACACGAAGGCAATGCGCTCGCGCTCGCGGTCGACGACGAGTCGCACCGCGACCGATTGCACGCGACCGGCCGAGCGGGCCTCGCTGCCGATTTTCTTCCAGAGCACCTCGGAGACCGGGTAGCCGTAGAGCCGGTCGACGATGCGGCGCGTCTCCTGCGCGTCGACGAGCTTCATGTCGAGTTCGCGCGTCTGGTCGAGTGCATCGGCGATGGCGTGCTCGGTGATCTCGTTGAAGACCATTCGGCGCACGGGTACCTTGGGCTTGAGCACTTCGAGCAGATGCCAGGCGATGGCTTCGCCCTCGCGGTCTTCGTCAGTCGCGAGGAGGAGTTCGTCGGCCCTTGCGAGCTTGCGTTTGAGCTCGGCGATGACCTGCCTCTTGTTGGCGTGTACGACGTAGTAGGGGACGAAGCCCTCGTCGGTGTCGACGGCGTACTTCGCCCACGCCTCCTTGCGGAGCTTCTCGGGCAGCTCGGAGGCCTTGCTGGCCAGGTCACGGACGTGCCCGATGGAGGCCTCGACCTCAAACGTGCGGCCGTCGGCGCGATTGAGGTAGCCCGCGATCGTCTTGGCCTTGGCCGGCGATTCGACGATGACCAGGACGCGCTCCGATGCCACTTACAACTCCACTTCTTTCGCGCCCACCCGGCGGTGAGGTCCGCCGGGGGAGTGTGCGGGGTCGGGGGGCCCCCCTGTCAAATGGCCAGCGATGACCCAAGCCCCGCACCCCCTACGGGGGTGAGGAGCGGGCGAGCGTCCCGCGGAGAGGAACGATCTTCAGGAGGTCGAGGACATCTGCTCCTCGCCGACCGCAATGGGACGGCGCTTGGAGATGACGACCGCGACGATGACGATGAGCGCAGCGCCGATCGCGATGGCCCAGCGCAGGAGCGTGTTGGCGCCCTCGCCGATCGACATCGCGACAACCGCGGGCGCGATGAGCAGCGCCACGAGGTTCATCACCTTGATCAGCGGGTTGATAGCCGGACCGGCGGTGTCCTTGAACGGATCGCCCACGGTATCGCCGATGACGGTCGCGGAGTGTGCCTCCGAGCCCTTGCCGCCGAAGTTGCCGTCTTCGACGTACTTCTTGGCGTTGTCCCACGCGCCACCGGAGTTGGACAGGAACACGGCCATCAGGACGCCGGTCGCGATTGTGCCCGCGAGATAGGAGCCCAGAGCACCCACGCCGAGGCCGAAGCCGACGGCGATGGGCGTGAGCACCGCGAGCAAGCCCGGCGTGATGAGCTCGCGGAGCGAATCGCGCGTGACGATGTCGACGACCTTGCCGTACTCGGGCTTCTCGGTGCCCTCCATGATCCCGGGGTGCTCGCGGAACTGGCGGCGCACCTCGAAGATCACGGCGCCGGCCGCGCGCGACACGGCGTTGATCGCAAGGCCGGAGAAGAGGAACACGACCGAGGCGCCGATGATCAGGCCCACGAGATTGGCCGGATTGGCCACGTCGAGGATGCCGGAGTACTGCAGCAGGTCGGCGATGCTCTTGATCGAGGCTCCCGCCGCCTCGCCCGCCGAGGCCGTGGCGCCCACGACGGCGTCGCGGAACGAGCCGAAGAGCGCGGTGGCCGCCAGCACGGCGGTGGCGATCGCGATGCCCTTGGTGATGGCCTTGGTGGAGTTGCCCACGGCGTCGAGGCGGGTCAGCACCGCGGCGCCCTCGCCCTCGACGTCGCCCGACATCTCGGCGATGCCCTGGGCGTTGTCCGATACCGGCCCGAAGGTGTCCATCGACACAATGACGCCGACCGTGGTGAGTAGGCCGGTGCCGGCCAGTGCGATGGCGAACAAGCCGAGCACGACCACGCCGCCACCGAGGAGATAGGCGGCGTAGACTGCGGCACCGATGAGCAGTGCGGAGTACACGGCCGACTCCAGGCCGAGCGAGATGCCCGACAGGATGACCGTCGCCGGGCCCGTCAGCGAACTCTTGGCGACGTCGTCGACCGGACGACGATTGGTCTCGGTGAAGTACGCCGTGAGCTGCTGGATCAGGGCGGCCAGCACGATACCGATGAGCACCGAGCCGAGGACGAACCAGCGGGGGTCAATCGGGGTGCCCTCGGCGAGGGTCTCGGCAGCGATGCCGCCGATCGAGCTGATGTCGGCCCAGGAACCGGGAACGAAGACGAAGACGGCCGCCAGCACGAGTAGGGCGGAGATCACCGCCGAGATGAAGAAGCCGCGGTTGATGGCGCTCATGCCCGAGCGGTCGGATGCGCGAGGGGACACGGCGAAGATGCCGATGACCGCGGTGATGACGCCGATAGCGGGGATGACCAGCGGAAGGACCAGGCCCAGCTCGCCGAAGGCCGCCTTGCCCAGGATCAGGGCGGCGACAAGGGTCACGGCGTAGGACTCGAAGAGGTCGGCGGCCATGCCGGCACAGTCGCCGACGTTGTCTCCGACGTTGTCGGCGATGGTGGCGGCATTACGGGGGTCGTCCTCGGGGATGCCCTGCTCGACCTTGCCGACCAGGTCGGCACCGACGTCGGCAGCCTTGGTGAAGATCCCACCGCCCACGCGCATGAACATCGCGAGAAGGGCAGCGCCGAAGCCGAAGCCCTCGAGCACCTTGGGTGCCTCGCCCTTGTAGACAAGAACGACGATTGCCGCGCCGAGCAGGCCCAGGCCCACGGTGAACATGCCGGCGACGCCACCTGTGCGGAACGCGATCTTCATGGCCTTCTGCTCGCCCGATTCGTTTGCGGCGGCTGCTACGCGCACATTGCCGCGTACGGCGAGCCACATGCCCATGTAGCCGGTGATCGCTGAGAAGACAGCGCCCACGAGGAAGAAGATGCTGCGACCGATGCGCTCATTCATCGTCTCGGCAGGTAGCAGGAAGAGCACGAAGAAGACGATCACCGCGAAGATCGCGAGGGTCTTGAACTGCCGGTTGAGATAAGCGGCGGCGCCCTCCTGAACCGCAGCGGCGATCTCCTTCATGCGCGCGGTGCCCTCGCTAGCGGAGAGGACCTCCCGCACCAGCACGAAGGCAACGAGCAGCGCCAGAACGGCGATCACGGCGACAACGACGACCGTGATGAAGTTCGTCCCAGTGAGGTCGATCGACAGGGGGCTGGGCATGGGTCTCCTCGAGGCATGGGCCATGGACCGTGTAACGATCCGAAACTTCGCGGAATCCTACGCAAGGGCCTTACGCAGGTGTCAGGGGGGCGAGGGAGGATGACGGCAATGCCCTCCGACCACCAACGACTCCTCGACCGGCCGCAGGCCCGCCATGTCCGGCGGCTGCCCGAGCGGCCCGGGGCCCCCGTGCCCTGGCCCGACTGGGTGCCCGATCCGCTCCGCGCGGCGCTGAGGGGCCGGGGCATCGACCAGCCGTGGTCGCACCAGGCCGAGGCAGCCGACCACGCGCGGTCCGGCCAGCCCGTCATCGTCGCCACGGGCACCGCATCGGGCAAGACGCTTGCCCTGTGGCTACCGGTGCTGAGCGAATTGCTCGATGACGACTCGGCGACGGCGCTCTATCTCTCGCCCACCAAGGCACTGGCCCACGACCAGTTGCGCGCCCTGGAGTCCCTCGATCTCACGGGCCTGCGGGCCGCCGCATACGACGGAGACACCCCGGCAGACGAGCGCGCATGGGTCCGCGCTCATGCGTCCTACGTCTTCAGCAACCCCGATCTCGTGCATCGCTCGATGCTTCCCCGGCACACCGCGTGGTCACGATTCCTGCGTGGGCTGCGCTACATCGTCCTTGACGAGGCCCATCACTATCGCGGGATGTTCGGATCTCACGTTGCCGTCGTACTGCGCCGGCTGCAACGCGTCGCACAGCACTACGGCGCGGACCCCGTTGTGCTGTGCGCATCGGCGACCATGGCGGACCCCGAGCGTGCCGCACAGCGACTCATCGGGTCGCCCGTCCGCGCGGTGACCGTCGACGGCGCTCCCCACGGCGCCCTCACCGCCGTCCTGTGGGAGCCTGCCGAGGCTGTCGGCATCGCCGACCACGGCCAGCGCACGCCGCGCCGCTCGACGATCGCCGAGACCGCCGACCTGCTGGCCGACCTGGTGTGCTCCGACGTCCGCACCCTCGCCTTCGTCCGGTCACGCCGCGGGGCGGAGACCGTCGCCATGATGGCCCGAGACGACATCGAGGAGGTCGACGCCGAGCTAGTCGACCGCGTCGCGGCCTATCGCGGTGGCTACCTCGCCGAGGAGCGGCGTGCACTCGAGTCCGACCTGCGCGACGGCAGGCTTGCCGGCCTGGCCACCACCAACGCCCTCGAGCTCGGCATCGACATCAGCGGACTCGACGCTGTGCTCACGTGCGGTTGGCCTGGCACTCGCGCATCGCTGTGGCAGCAGTGGGGTCGCGCCGGACGTCGCCAAGGCGGTGCCCTCGGAGTGCTCATTGCGCGCGAGGACCCGCTCGATCGCTACGTCCTTGAGCATCCGGGCGTGATCTTCGATGAGCCTGTCGAGACTGTCGTGCTCGATCCGGCCAACCCCCACGTGCTGGGCCCGCACCTTCTTGCCGCCGCAAGGGAGCAGCCACTCACCGAGGACGACGCGACCACATGGTTCGGCCCCACGGCCGTGCCGCTGCTCGACGCGCTAGCGACTGAGGGCCAGCTTCGTCGGCGTCGCACAGGGTGGTTCTGGACCTCCAAGGAATCGCCCGCCGACCGCATCGACCTGCGCGGGGAGGCCGGCACACCCATCCGGCTCGTCGAAGACGGCACAGGTCGACTCCTTGGCACCGTCGAGGCCGCCCGCGCACCCGCCACCGTGCACTCCGGTGCCGTCTACGTCCATCAGGGAGACACCTATGTGGTGATCACCCTTGATCTCGATGAGGCCGTCGCCTTCGTCGGGCGCGAGACCGTCGACTACTCCACGACGGCGACCGAAGTTGCCGACTATCGGATCGTGACCACCGACGAGGTCATCGCGTGGGGCGATGCGCATCTCGCGCGCGGCGAGGTCGAGGTGACATCGCGGGTAGTCGGCTACCTCAAGCGTCGCTACTCCACCGGAGAGATCCTCGGCGAGGAACCCCTCCATCTCCCTGAGCGCCTCTTGCGCACGCGTGGAGTCTGGTGGACGCTCTCCGACGAGCAGATCCACGCCCTCGGCGACCTCGATGTCGCCGGTGCCGCGCACGCAGCTGAGCACGCGTCAATAGGCTTGCTCCCCCTCGTCGCCACCTGCGATCGGTGGGATATCGGCGGGGTCTCCACTCCCTTGCATCCCGACACGGGTCGCTGCACGGTCATGGTCTACGACGGCCACCCGGGCGGGGCGGGCTTCGCCGATCGCGGCTTCGAGACCGCCACCGCATGGCTGGCCGCCACCCGCGCCGCCATCGCCGAGTGCTCGTGCGACTCAGGCTGCCCGTCGTGCGTGCAGTCACCCAAGTGCGGCAACGGCAACGAGCCCCTCGACAAGTCCGGTGCCGTGCGCATGCTCGATGCGCTGCTCCTCGCTACGCCGGACCCGCCCGAGATGACGCGCTGACCGTGGGCAGCGACCAGGGGCCGAGCGTGCCGGCCGGGTGCACGGAGACATGCACGACCGCGTCGTCCCCGACGAATTCGCACGCATCGAGACTTACGTGGTTGGCCCGTGCGATGACGCCGCCCCACGGGCACCCGGCTCGGGCTGTCGCTAGCGCGACAAGATCGGCGGCAATCGCGGCTCGCTGACGCGCAGTCGACACCGAGACCAGTGCCCAGCATGCCGAGCCGCCAAACAGGAGCAGCGTGACCATGACGATGCCGAGCACGGTGCCCGAACCACGATCTGCCCTCATGGCACAGTGACGGATTCGATGAGTGCCGTGGCCTCCGCGGTCACGTCGATGGTCATCCCGCCGAGCATCGGCAGCGGGGCACTCATCGGCTGGACGACGACGGCGCGGACGAGGCCGCCGTCGACAGACACGCTCACTCCTTCGAGGGCCGGCATCGTGACCCCGCGGGCGGCCTGTCGCGCCGCGGTCTGGGCGACGTCAAGGGCACGGATATAGGCCGCGCCCAGCGACGCCACCCAGACCAGGGCGACGGTGACGGCCAGGAGGATCGGGATGGCGAGGGCTGTCTCCAGCAGAACGCTTCCTCTGTCAGCTGTCCTCCGCAGCCGCATGACTAGCCCCCGACGAAGATCGAGAGGGCGCGGGTGATGAGCGACCAGATGAGATTGCGGGCCTCCTCGCTCGTCAGGATCTTGATCAGGAGCCCGCCGAGGCCAGCCACGGCGACGGTGCCGACCGCGTATTCGGCCGTCGTCATGCCGGCGTCCTCACGAGCGAGTCGCTGAAGCGAGCGCACCCGGGTGCGTGCAATGAGGTAGTGCATGGAGCCTCCTTATCCGGCGAACGGCCGGGCCGTGCGCTCCGATGGAGCACGCGCTCACCGTCGTCGCGACGCACGGGGAGTGGGAGCGATCGACTGCTGACTGTGGATGGACCGCTGCGATCGGCCCTGGGGACGGTTGCGTGCCTAGGGTGGCGGCAAGCGGCAGGTGGCTCCTCTGATGAGCGCCATTGCCCTGGTGGGTGTCTGCGCCGCACCAGCAGCGTCGGCCGACGACTCCGTGGTGTGTCGCATCGCAGACGAGCACCTCACCGAGATTTCACTGGCGGCCGGAGCCGGTGCTTCGTCATCGCCTGCCCGGTCGTGGCGATAGCCGCCGCCGTGGGTCGACGCCCCGAGGAGCACGTCGCCGACTAGGTGAGGCCACCGGTCGTTAGGGGCAGCGCGAGGGACACTACGACCGGGACGATCCCCACCAGGAGGAATGCCGGGAGGAAGCAGGCGGCCAACGGGCCCACAGCCTTGACGCCGCTGGCGCGCGCTGCAGCATCAGCGCGAGCGCGCTGCGCGCGGCGCATGTCGCCCGCGGCATCGCGTAGGAGATCACTCAGTGGGGCACCGCTCTCGCTGGACCGCGCAGCGGCGAGCGCTATGGGTGACAGGGCTTTCTCCTGGGCCATCGTCTGCCACGCGATCGCCGGATCGGTGCCTAGGTCGAGAGAACTCACGAGCAGGCGCAGGGGGGCTGCGATGGGCTCCCCCATCGCTTCGGCCACGGCCGACATGGACGCCGGGAGTGGTGCGCCAGATGCCAGGCAGGCGGCCAGCAGGTCGGCTGCCGATGCAGACTGGCGCGCGATGGCGGCCCTGCGCGCGCGCTCCGCACGCGGCTCCAGCCGGCCCAGGCCCAGCGGAAGGAGTAGGGCGATGAGCACGCCGACGGCGAGGCCGACGAAGCCTCCCCACGCCACGGCGAACACCAGGCCCAGCGCGGCCGAGACAGCGCGAAGCACGCGCGGATCCGACAGGCCGGGGCGACGAGTCACGCGGGCGCGACGCGAGGTGGTGACGAGGGGCTTCCTGACGGCAAGGCCAGCAGCCAGTGCGACGCAGCATGCGACGACGAGAATCACAGCAAGGCTTCCACGCGAGCTGCGATGCGCGAGGTCCATAGCAGGCCCAGAAGGGTCAATCCGATGCCACAGGTAAGGCAACCGAACCCGAGCGGTGTGCCCAGGAGCCATGCAAGCGGATCGCCGCCCATCGCGATTCCGAGGATGAGGCCCAGCACCGGCAACCCAGCGAGCATGCGTGCGGTCGCCCGTGGAGCGGCAAGGTGAGCGGCAAGCTGAGTCCGCACCTCGTCATCCTCACGATCGGCAGAGACCGCGCGGCGCAGCGATTCGGCAAGCCCGGCCCCGGTGCCATGGGCGACGCTCCAGCACGCCGAGACGGCAAGGAGCAGGCCGCACCCGGGCATCCGGGCGTCGGCCCGCAATGCCTCGACCACGTCGCCTCCCCAGGCGATGGCCGCGCGCGAGCGAGGTGCGAGATCGTCGCGGGCGAATGCGCGCTCCAGGGCACGGGTCGCTGAGTGTCCGGCGGAGAGTTCGGCCGCCATCGCGGCTACCGCATCGCGAGCGGTCTCGCGCCTGCGGTACTGGGAGCGCCTGGTGGTCAGGCGCCCGCGCAGACGCCTCACCAGGTCGACGGCGAGCGACGTGCTGGCGGTGGATGCGACGTGGTGTCTGCGCCCAGCATGTTGGCGGACGAATAGCGCAGCCGACAGGGCGGCAAGGCCAGCGACGGCGAGGGCGGTCAACGCACATTCCCACTCAATGGAACGTCGGCACCGCGCGCACTCAGCCGCGCCGCGAGGTCAGCTAGCCCTGGGCCCGCCACTTCGCCATTGGCCGACCAGGCGAGAGCCGGCACGGCAGTGATGAAGGGACCGTCGGCCCTGACGACGTGGACGCCCGAGACGCGGCGACCGACGGACGTGCGATCCACGTGGATGACGACGTCGAGCCCCGCGGCCGCCAGGGCATGCACCGCATCGCGCGGCAGGCCGGCCATGAGACCCAGGGCCTCGATGCGTGCGGGCAGGTCGCCCGGGGAATTGGCATGGACGGTGCCGCAGCCTCCCTCGTGGCCGGTGTTGAGCGCCGCCAGGAGGTCGACGACCTCGGCGCCCCGGACCTCGCCAACGACCACCCGATCAGGGCGCATGCGCAGTGCGTGCCGAACCAGATCGCGCAGCGTCACCTGCCCCGCGCCTTCGAGGTTGGCGGGTCGCGCTTGGAGAGTGACGACATGGGGGTGATCTGGGCGGAGCTCAGCTGAGTCCTCCACGATCAGGATGCGCTGGTCAGGCTGAATGCGGCCGAGGATCGAGCCGAGGATGGTCGTCTTGCCGGAGCCGGTCGCGCCCGTGACCAGGAACGACAGCCGCGCGCGCACGATGGCATCGATCCAGTCGGCTCCACTCGGGGTGAGGGTGCCCGTGGCGACGAGTTCGTCGAAGGTGAAGAAGGCACGCCTCGGGACGCGCAGCGAGATCACGGCACCGCGAGGGCAGATGGGTGGCAGGACCGCGTGCAGGCGCACCCCCTCGGGCATGCGCGCATCCACGAATGGGGTTGCTTCGTCGATGCGACGCCCGGCCCTCGCCGCGAGGCGTTGGGCCAGCCGGATTGCCTCGGGCGGCGCCAGGTGGAGCCCGTCGACCCGTTGCAGCCCGACACCACGGTCGACCCAGACATCGCCGCCGGCGTTGACCAGCACATCAGTGACCGCGGCATCACGAATCAGCGACTGCAGCGGGCCGAGTCCGCGCAGATCATCGTGCAATGCGGCCACCAGCGGGAGAAGGCCGTCGGTCCCCAGTACGACTCCCTCTGCGCGCAGGGCGTCGGCAACGGCGGACGCGCGAATCGACCCTGCGTCACCCGAGTCGGCCAGGCGCCCACGGACTCGATCGAGAAGAGGCGCAGTCATGGCAGGAGCCTTGGGGCATCGTCGGCATCGAGAAGGTCGAGCACCGGCTGGGTGACGGAGCGCCACGAGCGAGACCGAGCGAGCCCCGACGAATCGCCACGGGCCAGTGCGCGATCGTGGCGCCACTGTGCCACGACCGGCACTCCCAGGGCGTCGGCGACGTCAAGGCCATGAAGCACCGACTCGCGGCCACGGCGGAAGACCGCCGCCGTGCGGCATCCAGCCGAGTGCAGAGCCTCGAAGAGGGCGTGGGCCGCGGGGAGCGCGGAGGGATCATCGGCGACCACGACCACGACCAGGTCGCTGCGTGCCCACACCAGTCGCGACACCGGATCGAGCGCGCGCGGACAATCGATCACGACGAGTCCCCCGCCCCGGACAGCAGCATCGACAACGGCAGCGCAGGAGTCGATGGGGATGCGCCCGGGGTCTGCGCCGGTCGAGGAGATCACGGCGAGATTGCGATCGCGTGGAAGGGCACCGCGCAGGGCGGAGGGAGACAGTCGGCCCGAGACCGCAGCTAGATCAGGCCACCTCACGCCCGCCACGTCGTGCAGGTCAGCACGGAGGTCTATGCCACCGCTGAGCGGATCGATGTCGATGAGGAGGGCGTCGCCGGAGTATGCGCGCGCCAGCAGCGTGGCGTAGGACGTCGCTCCCGCACCCCCGCGCCCGGCAACGACAGTGACCACCCGCGCGGGCGGGCCGGTCGTATCGCTGAGGTCGCTCAGGCGCTCCACCAGCCATCGATCAGCCTCGGGAAGGGCGGCCACGTGCTCCGCGCCAACAGCGACGGCCCCGCGCCAAATCACCGGGTCGTCGCCATCCGCCGATCGGGCCACCACGATGACGCCGGGGCGCCTCGGCCATCCGAGGCAGGCAACTCGCGCTAGCGCATCCGCCCCCGCCAGGACTACTGGCGCGCAGACCCACCTCGCTGCGGCATCGGGGCCCGTATCGCAGGTATAAACGTCGGTGCCCGCTGCGCTGGCTACCCGGAGGACCTCGTCGAGCAGGAGGTCGTCGGTGGTGAGCAGTAGGGGGAGTGTCGGCATGCGCCCAGGCTGTGGGCGCACTGATTCAGTGGCGAGACGGCCAGGGAATCTGTGGACAGGGCTGATTGCTCGCACATGTGGACACGTGAAGGCGCGGGTACTGTGAGCGCGTGACGCGGGCCGCGGCCTTCTTCGATCTCGACAAGACGATCCTGGCCACGTCGAGCGCCCTCGCCTTCACGCGACCCTTCTACCGTGGCGGGCTCATCAGTCGCTCCGACGTGGTGCGCAGCGCCTACGCCCAGTTCATCTTCCTGGCATCCGGGGCCGACCACGATCAGATGGAGACCATGCGCAGGTACATGTCGTCCCTCGTGACCGGGTGGGACGTCGCCAAAGTGCGACAGATAGTGGGCGAGACCCTCGACCAGATCATCGACCCCGTGATCTACGACGAGGCCGTGCTGCTCATCGACGAGCATCGGGCCTGGGGACGAGACATCATCATCATCTCTTCCTCCGGTACCGAGGTGGTGGAGCCGATCGGCGAGCGACTCGGCGTGGATCTCGCTGTCGGCACTCAGCTCGAGGTCATCAATGGCCGCTACTCCGGTGAGATCCTGTTTTACGCATATGGAGAGGGCAAGGCCCAGGCGATGCGCGATCTGGCGGCTGAGCGCGGCTACGACCTTGCCGCGTCATACGCCTACACCGACTCCATCACCGATCTGCCCATGCTCCAGGCCGTCGGAAACCCCACCGTGGTCAACCCGGATTCTGAACTCCGCCGACTCGCCGCGGAGCGTGGATGGCCCATTTTCGACTTCCGTCAACCGGTCGCCATGCACCAGCGGATACCGCCCGAGAGACGACGCACCCTGGCCGTCGTCGGCGCCGGGACAGCCGTCACCGTCGTGGCACTGGGGCTCGCTTGGTATGTCCGACGGCGGCGATGACGGACGCCATGGAGGTCATCGAGCAGGGCGAGGAGTCGCGCAGTCGCGGTGGTCGCATCGCCCTTGTGGCGGCGGCAATCATCGCAGCGGCCGCCCTCGCCGGTGTCGCCGTCCTGCTTCTCGTGCGTTCGAGCACGACGCCCACTCTCGCCGTCGTCGGCATCCAGCAGGTCGAATCGGTCGGCGTCGAGCCCAACGCCGAGGACTCCTCGTGGGAGGGCAAGCTGGGCATGCCGTCGGGTGCCACACTGCCCGGAGCGGTGGTTCGCGTGACGGTCAGTGGCGACCCCCGATCCTCGATTCGCGTGCAGCCGGCCGCGTCCTCCGGAGCGCTGCATATCGACGGTCGCGAAGAGGCGGAGGTGCCGGCCGGCGGGTCCACCGAGCTCACGATGACGATTGCCCCCGCGGATTGCACGGCCACGCTCACACCCAACGGCCTCGACGAGGCTGGCTATCGCTGGCGCAAGCCCGCTGGCGTGCAAGTGGTGGAGGACCTCAACGGCACGGCACTGCGCCTCTCCGGCGATGCGCGAGCGGCCCTCGAACAGATCCTGGCCGCTTTGTGCGCACCCGCAGGGCCCCCTCCGACACTCACCTTCATCGGTGCACGCCTCAACGGCACCTACCGCGAGCAGATCCTCGACATCACCGCACGCGTCGGCACCTCCGCCGACCGCGCACTCACGCATCCACTCGACGGTCCTGCATTGCGAGGCATCGGTGCCTTCGAGAGGCCCGGAGACCCGGTGGTCACGTTGATGTGGCGGGTCGCACCGCTGGGTGAGCAATCCGACGGCGTGCTCGACGCATATGTGCGCGTCATCACGGTGACCGGGGATACGGCGTACCCCTGGGTCGTGCGCGTAGTCCCCCCTGCCGACCTACGGCCTGCCTCGTCAACCTCGAGCTGACGAGGCACCGAAGCCGACCGCGGCGGCGTTCCACATGACCCAGCGCGCCATGGCCGAGGGATCTCCCGACATGTAATCGCGGACGCCGTATACATAGGAACGCCGACCCAGCGACAGCATCCCCGCCTCGGGTGCACTCATCAGGTCGGGGTCAACCCCGCGGGATGCGAGCACGAGGCGTACGCCGGCTCGCGCAATGAGGCCCGACCCCCAAACGAAAGGGCGCAGGGCCAGGAGCTCGCCGTGCACAATCGACGCCAGCACGATCGCGGGAGCCGCGGACGGCGTCGTGAGCACATCGACCAGGGACGCCAGCCGAGGGGAGACCTCGGCAGCCGATGGCAGCGAACCGATGCGGAGGGGATCGACGACGTCGTCAGCCGTGCGAGGTCGTCCGAGAGTGGACTCGTCGGTGAACGACCGCGCAGCCAAGACGTGCAAATGCGCCAGGACTTGCAGCGGAGCCCGCTGCCAGGTGTCGACCT
Organism: Actinomycetota bacterium; assembly: GCA_016870515.1. GTDB lineage: Bacteria > Actinomycetota > Actinomycetes > S36-B12 > S36-B12 > Mxb001. The sequence continues at coordinate 70,393 of VGBL01000001.1, forward strand.
GATGCGGGATCTCAGCGGTGACATCGAGTGCGGCGGCGGCGGCCCGGCCGAGGGGGGAATCGTCGAGACCAGCCAGCATGGCCTCGATCGATAGCTCCGCGCCCTCGAGCGCGGCGCTATCGCGGGCACCGCGGACCACCGACTTACGGGCGACTTCGGCCGCGCGAGCGCGCACCCCCCGATCCCACAGGAGGCCGTCCACCTCGTCGCGTGCGGCCGCGCAGGCCTCAGCGACGGCGGGCAGGCCGGCAATGGCGATCAGCGCGTCGGTCAGTAGGACTGCGCCCCTTGGGCCACGAGCTTGTCGAGGACCGCCTGATCTTGGGCCTCGAGCCACTTCACCAGGTCAGCATTCGAGACGAACTTGAGGTCGGGGTACTGAGCGGAGGCATCGATCATGAAGCGCGTCAGCGCATTCTGGTAGGCACCGCACACCCACGTGTTGAAGTGATTGCCGAAGAAGAGCGGTGCGCGATTGCCGTTGTAGAGCGCGTCGACCGCGGCCATGAGGGAATCGTAGGTCGACTGTTCGATGCGATCGCAGGTCGCCTGGTCGGCCTCCTGCTTGCAGTCGTTCTGGGCGCAGAGGAAGTTGTAGTCCATCGACAGGTTGGACCTGTCGTAGCCCACAACCTTGATCGTCTGAAGCGGGAAGTCCCACAGTCCGTAGTCGTTTTGAACGGGCCACTGCAGGACGCCGGGATTCGACGCGTCGTACTTGAATCCGTTTTCGACGAAGACCGGGTACATCACATCGCGCTGGCCCTCCAGACACGGAGTGCGGGCACCTATCATCACGCTGTGGTTGAACGGCAGAGGCGTCGGACCACTCACGCCGTTGATGGCGGCCCAGTCGTCCATGATCATGATGTCCTGGCTGAACTCGCTCTCCCACTCCGAGGTTCCCCACGAGTTGACCGCGCCGTCATTGGGCTCGCACCAGTGGCCGAGGAAGTGGGTGCCGATCTCGTGGCCCCCCTCGTAGGCCTCCTTGTAGTTGGCAACGCGCTGGACGACCTCTTGCGCGTCGTCGGCGAATCCGATGGCCGAGGAGCCGGCCTCTCGACCGGGTGTCTCGTAGAGGTACCTCTGCCCTTCGGGCAGCAGGCACAGGCCGGAGACGAAGAACGTGAGTCGCGCGTCGACCTGGTCGGCCGTGTCCATGTAGTGACGGATGATGTCGTTGCTGCATGAGCCGTCGAATGAAATGATGACGAACTGCGGCGGGGTCTCACCCGGCGCAAGCTTGGTGATCTCCATCTCGGGCTGCGGCAGACTGACGGCCGACACCCCTCCACCATCGCCCGTGACATCGCCCACCTCCGGCGCAGGCGGAGACGACGACTCCCCCTGCCCGCCAGAGGCCTCGCTGCTGTCGGGGACCGCGTCGGTGGCTTGCGCACCGGGGGATGAATCGTTCGCCGTGGGCGCGGATGAGGTGCCGGGGAGCACAGCCCCGAGCACAAGTCCCAGCGTGGCCGCGAGGGCAAGGAGCAGGGGAACGACGACCCGGGCGCGCACGGAACCTCCGACAGGTGAGGGCAGACCTTCCCATAGTGACGCATGGGCCCCCAGGATCGCTCCCGGTGACCCGCGGGAACCGCACCCGCGTGGCGATCAGACGGCTACCGTGGCCCCTGTCACAGCCTGGGCATGAGGAGGAATCGTGAGCGAGAGCGAGGCTTTGGCCAACCTGCTGCAGGAGGACCGCACATTCGCGCCGAGCTCGGAGTTCGCCGCGCAGGCCAATGCCAAACCCGAGATGTACGACGAGGCCGCTCGTGACCGCCTCGCCTTCTGGGCAAAGCAGGCCGAACGGCTGAGTTGGGATACCCCGTGGAGCCAGGTACTTGACTGGTCCGCGGCGCCCTTCTCACGTTGGTTCGTTGACGGACGACTCAACGTCGCCTACAACTGTGTCGACCGACACGTCGAGGATGGCTATGGCGATCAGGTCGCCCTCTACTTCGAGGGAGAGCCGGGCGACACCCGTGCGGTCACCTACGCCGCACTCCACAAGGAGGTCTGCAAGGCGGCCAATGCGCTCACCGAGCTTGGAGTGCAGGCCGGCGATCGTGTTGCCATCTACATGCCGATGATCCCGGAGGCTGTGGTCGCGATGCTTGCATGCGCGCGCATCGGGGCACCCCACTCCGTCGTCTTCGCCGGCTTCTCGGCCGAGGCACTCCGCACGCGCATCGACGATGCACAGGCCAAGCTCGTCATCACCGCCGATGGCCAGCATCGACGCGGGTCAGCGATGGCCCTCAAGCCGGCGGTCGACGATGCGGTTCAGCACGCTAACAGCGTGGAGCATGTCCTTGTCGTGCGCCGGACCGGCGAGCACGTCGACATGACCGAGGGCCGCGACGTGTGGTGGCACGTCTTGGTCGACCGGCAATCCGATCAGCACGCGCCGGAGGCCTTCGACAGCGAGCATCCCCTCTTCATCCTCTACACGTCGGGTACGACCGGTAAGCCCAAGGGGATCCTGCACACCACCGGCGGCTACCTGACGCAGACTTCCTTTACCCACTGGAATGTCTTCGACCTCAAGCCCGATACCGACATCTACTGGTGCACCGCCGACATCGGCTGGGTCACCGGTCATAGCTACATCGTTTACGGCCCGCTGTCCAACCGGGTCACGCAGGTGATCTACGAAGGCACACCCGACACCCCGCACAAGGGCCGATTCTGGGAGATCGTCGCCAAATACGGTGTCACGATTTTCTACACCGCACCGACGGCGATTCGCACCTTCATGAAGTGGGGCATCGAGTTCCCCGAGGCGCACGACCTTTCGTCGCTGCGACTCCTCGGCAGCGTCGGTGAGCCGATCAATCCCGAGGCCTGGATGTGGTATCGCGACGTCATCGGCGGCGACGAGTGCCCCATCGTCGACACGTGGTGGCAGACCGAGACCGGCGCCATCATGATCTCGCCGCTTCCCGGCGTCACCGCCACCAAGCCCGGTTCGGCCATGCGACCCCTGCCCGGCATCGGGGCAGCAGTGGTCGACGATCACGGCGACGAGGTGCAACTGGGCCACGGCGGCTACCTCGTTCTTACCGAGCCATGGCCGTCGATGCTGCGGGGCATCTGGGGCGACAACCAGCGCTACGTCGACACCTATTGGTCGCGTTGGCCGCAGTACTACTTCGCCGGTGACGGATCGAAGATCGACTCCGACGGTGCCATCTGGCTCCTGGGCCGCGTGGATGACGTGATGAACATCTCCGGTCACCGGATCTCGACCACCGAAGTGGAGTCCGCCCTCGTCTCGCACCCATCCGTTGCGGAAGCGGCCGTCGTCGGCGCAAATGACGACACCACCGGCCAGGCCATCTGCGCCTTCGTGATCCTGCGGGGCGGGGTCGAGGAAGGTGCCGACGGCTCGGAGTTCATTCGAGAGCTCCGCGACCACGTGACTCACGAGATCGGCCCCATCGCCAAGCCTCGGCAGATCATGATCGTGTCTGAACTGCCCAAGACTCGGTCAGGCAAGATCATGCGACGACTCCTGCGCGACGTTGCCGAAAACCGCTCGCTCGGTGATGTCACCACGCTCGCCGACCCTCAGGTCATGCACCTGATCTCTGTCGGACTGCACAGCGGGGCTGGCGAGGACTAGCGGTAGCCTGATCCCGGTGTGCCGGGAAGTCTGGTCGGCGTGACATAGCCGCCTGCCAGGAGGACCCGTGACCGACCGCGAGCTCTTCGCTCGGCCAGCCCTGAGCGAACGCCTCTGGCTACTGCGGGCCCTGCGCGGCGAGACCATCGGCGGTGTCCTGCTGCTCATCGCAGCCCTCATTGCCATCGTGTGGGTCAACTCACCGTGGGGTGACTCCTACATCGCTCTGGGCGACTACACCATCGGCCCCGCGGCGCTAGGACTCGACCTCAGTCTGTCGACATGGGCAGCGGATGCGCTGCTCGCGGTGTTCTTCTTCGTCGCAGGCCTCGAACTCAAACACGAGTTTACCCGCGGCACGCTCTCGCGCCCGGCCCAGGCTGCGGTCCCGGTGGCTGCCGCGATCGGCGGCATGGCCGTGCCGGCGATCATCTTCGCCATCATCGTTGCGGCAAGCGATCCGGGGGCGCTTCAAGGCTGGGCCGTGCCGATGGCCACCGACATCGCCTTCGCGCTCGCCGTGCTTGCAGTAGTCGGTCGTGGTCTGCCCATCGCACTTCGCGCCTTCTTGCTGACGCTGGCGGTCGTCGACGACCTGGGTGCGATCACGATCATCGCGATCTTCTACTCCAAGGGATTCTCCGCTCTCTATCTCGTCCTTGCCCTCGTGCTCCTGGGCGCCTACTGGCTCCTCCAGCGACGCCGCGTGCGCTCGCCGTGGATCTACGTACCGCTCGTCATCGTGACGTGGTGGGCGGTCTTCCTGAGTGGCATACACGCCACCGTCGCCGGAGTCGCGCTCGCATTGCTTACGCGCGCGAAGATGAGTCCGGGGGACGATGAAATGGGCGTCGTCACCGAGCCACCGGTGGATCGCCTGCAGCGCATGCTGCTGCCGTGGAGCGCAGGACTATGCGTACCCCTCTTCGCCTTTTTCGCAGCGGGTGTCGACCTTCGTAGCACGGGACTGATCGAGCCTCTGACATCGCCCGTCGCCATCGGCGTGCTCGCAGGACTGGTCATCGGCAAGCCCATCGGCGTGGTGGGCACAGCATGGGTGGTCGCACGATTCACGCGTGCCAGCCTCAGCCCCGCGATCGGCTGGCGCGATATTGGCGCGATCGGGCTCCTCGCCGGCATCGGGTTCACCGTGGCACTGCTGATCACCGAACTCGCCTATTCCTCGTCGCCCGCTCAACTCGATGCGGCGAAGGTGGCGGTCTTCACTGCGTCGGTGGTGTCCGCGCTGCTCGCGAGCGGCGTGCTGCTTGCCCGCAATCGCCACTACCGCCGAGTCGCCCTCGTGGAGGAGGCGGATGCCGACGGAGACGGGATCCCAGACGTCTACCAGCGGCCTTCGTCGGGGGATGCGGGCCCCGGCGCACCCCGGACCGACTAGCCTCCTCCCACGGCCCCGCAGTCGAGGAGGATCGGATGGGTGATCTCACGCCGGGAGGCGATACCTCCCTCAAGGCGCTCGTTGCCGCAGCGGTTGCCGATCTCCAGCGACTCATTCGCGCGCAGATCCAGCTCGCCAAGCTAGAACTCCAGCAGACCGGGCGCAATGCCGCCAAGACGAGCGTGTTCTTGGCGGGTGCGCTCTCTATGGCTGCGACCGGCGGCCTGTTCCTCCTCGTGAGCATTGCCTACGTCCTGGTCGCCCTCGGCTTGCCGGTCTGGGCCGGATTCGGCATCGTCACGCTCTTCCTCTTCGTTATCGCCGGCGTTCTCGGACTCCTCGGCCGTAGAGAGGCCCAGCGCATCAAGGGTCCCGAACGCACGATGGCGCAGATAGAGAAGACGAAGGCGATGCTCTCCGGAGGCGGAGCAGCCGCCGGTGACGCGGTCGCCGCGCAGGCGGTCGCCGAGGTCCCGGCACCGCCGGGCACCTGAGCGTGCTGCTCGACCCCGAATCCGTTATCCACGCGCCCGGCCCGTGGACACACCGTGATGTATCCGCCAACGGATCCCGCTTCCACGTCGTCGAGGCTGGCTCCGGTCCCCCTGTCGTCCTGCTCCACGGCTTTCCGACCTTGTGGTGGACGTGGCGGCATCAGATGCGCTCGCTGGCCGACGCCGGCTATCGCGTCGTGGCCATGGACCTGCGCGGCTACGGCGGCTCCGACCACACCCCGCACGGCTATGACCCCGTGACCCTGTCCAGCGACGTCGCCGGTGTCATCCGCTGCCTGGGTGAGCGCTCGGGCGTCATCGTCGGGCAGGGGTGGGGAGGACTCATCGCGTGGAGCATGGCCGTGCTCCAGCCAGATGTCGTCGACGGCATAGTGCCCGTCTCCATGCCTCATCCACGTCGCCTTCGCCGCGCCATCCTGCGCGATGCCATCCAGCGACGTCGCGCTCTCTACGCCATCGGCTTCCAGTGGCCTTTCCTACCCGAGCGTTCGCTGCAGGAGGACGACTGTGCGCGCATCGAGCGCATCCTGACCGACTGGTCGGGCACTCCCGGCTGGCCCGACGCCGAGACATCGCTGGCCTACCGCTCGGCCTTCGCACTGTGGCCCACTGCCCACTGTGCCGTTGAATACCACCGCTGGGCCGTACGATCGATGCTGCGCACCGACGGCGTGCGTTACGCCCGACGCATGGAGACCCCGATCCAGGTGCCGGTCCTGCATCTGCACGGCGAGCGCGACTCCTCCATTCTCCTGCGCAGCGCCGAGGGCTCGGGTGAATGGGTCAGTGGCGACTACGAATTCTGCGTGGTCGACGGCGTCGGCCACTTCCCCCAGGAAGAGGCCCCCGAGCGCTTCGACGCCCTCTTGCAGAAGTGGCTCATGCAACTGCGCGACGCATGAGCCCTCCTGCCGCGGAGAGGCCGCGCGATCGGCTCGGCCGACCGCTGGCCCGTGGTGCAGTCGGCTTCCCTCCTGCCCCGCCACGCACTGAGATCTCAGCCGGTGAAGCATCCGCGGAGGCGCGCGCATACCTCGCAGACGGATTGCCTTTCCACGCCCATGAGGTCCTGGAGATGCGCTGGCGATGCTGCCCCGACGATGAGCGCGAACTGTGGCGCGCCCTGGCGCAGGCCGCCGCCGGCGCCACCCATGCGGCACGTGGCAATCCCATCGGCGAGCAGCGCCTGATGACGCGCGCGGCAGCCGCGATCGAGGCGTACGCCGGCCCGAATCCCATCGACATCACCCAACTCCTCGCCGATCTGGGCCTTCGGTCACCGGCCTAGTTGCGGCACGCGCCGGTGTCGACGGGCGTGACCGAGGTACGCCCGGCATCGGCGACTGCTGCTGCCTGCTCGGCTGTGATCGCATAGCCGGTATCGGGCTCACCAAGGCCGGCTGCGAAGACAACCCCGAAGACGCGTCCCCTCGGTGAGAGCAGCGGCCCGCCCGAATTGCCGGGCACGACGGTGCCGCGGAAGGAGAAGACCTCGCGCACTACTCCCGACCTTCCGTAAATGTCCTCTCCTCGCGCATTGATGCGCGCGCGCACGCGCGCCGGCTCGGCCACGAGGTCCCCTCCGCCAGGGAAACCGGCGACGACCGCGGAGTCTCCGGTGTCAGGGACGCGCGCGGCGAATGCCAGCGGGAGTGCTGGAAGCCCAGGCACATGGATCACCGCGAGGTCGATGCGCAAGTCGATGGCGACGACCGTGCCCTCATATCGCGTGGGATCGCCGGGGATGACGACGCGGGGAGACATCGATCCCGCCACGACATGCGCGTTGGTGAGCACGCGATCGGTGGCATAGACGAAGCCTGACCCCACGACATTTGACTCGCAGGCACTCGCACTCACCTTCGCCAGGGATGGCCACGCTGCGCGCACAGCCGGGTCGCGCAGAAGGGCCGGGTTGGGAGCTGGCACCTCGGGGCCGGCGTACTGGCCGAAGCCCGAGAAGACACGCGGCAGTCCGGACGCGTCCACGGCATTGCGCAGACCGGAGAACGCGTTGCGAGCGGCATCGGGAACGGCGCGGTCGATCGTGGAGAGGATGAGCGACGTGCGCACCTCGCGTGCCACGCCGAGGTTGGGTAGAAGGCCGACCGCGGTGGCGATGATCCATAGGACGACCGCTAGGGCCACGACGTTGAGTGCGGCTCCTCCAGCACTGTCCATGGTGCGCGCACCGGTCCACGTGATGCCCGCACGCAGGGAGCGGCCGGCCATCGTGGCCAGGGCCTGGCCGACGAGCGCGCAGGCGAGGATGCCAAGGGCAAGCAGCACGGCACCGGTGAACCCGGGCATGCCGAATCCCTCGATCACGCGAGGCAGCACGAGCGCAGCCCCGAGGCCTCCCACCAGGAAGCCCGCGAACGAGAACAGCCCGGCCACGAAGCCCTGGCGCCAGCCCGTCAACGCAAACACGGTGACCGCCAGGAGGACCAGCACATCGATTGCGTTCATGCGAGGTCCTCGGTGGCATCAGGCTCGAGGTCGGTGATGCGACTTTCGTCCCACGGCTGACTCCATCGGGCCAGATCCAGCATCCCGGAGAGCAGACCAGCCGTGAAACCCCACACCAGCAGCCCGCGCACCGCGAAGCCGAGGCCGACGTAGCCTGATGGATGTCGCACGCGCGTGCGATTGGCCGGATCGACGAGTTCGGCGATGGGAATCCGGTGAACGCTCGCCACCTCGGTCACGTCGACCGCACTCACGGGCGTTGGATCGCGCCACCACGCTAGGACCGGGGTGACGACGAAGCCGGATACCGGGACCCACAGGTCGGGAACGAGTCCAAAGACGTCGACGCCAGTTGAATCAAGGCCGGTCTCCTCGTGTGCCTCCCGCAGTGCCGCCGCAATGGCATCGACATCACCGGGGTCGACGGCGCCTCCCGGCAAGGCCGGCTGGCCGGCGTGCGCGCGCATGTCGGCCGACCTCTCGATGATGAGCACGTCGGGCCCGTCGGACCCCTCGCCCAGGAGCATGAGCACGGCCGCTGCGCGACCTCCCTCGGGCGGAGGGAGGAAGCGCGTGAGGTCCTCTCCTCGAAGGGTCGGCAAGCGCTGGGCGAGAGGTTGGAGCCAGTAGGGCACCTCGACATCCTCGAAGCGCCATCCCCATCGAGCGTCGCGTTGGACCGTCATCCGCGACCCTCCGAGCGCAGCAGGCGAGCAGCCTCCGCCGGATCGGTCGGACCCTCGCCGTAAGACGGGCACGCCTTTGCAACCGGGCACGCTCCGCAAGCAGGACGTCGTGCATGGCAGCAGCGCCGTCCGTGCCAGATGATGCGATGCGACAGGTCGGTCCATTCATCACGCGGAAAGAGCGCCATGAGATCGGCCTCGGTGCGGTCGGGGTCGTCGTAGGTCGTCCAACCAAGTCGACGGGCCAGGCGTGCCACATGCGTGTCAACGGTGATCCCCGGGGTGGCAAATGCGTTGCCGAGCACGACGTTGGCCGTCTTGCGACCGACTCCCGGCAACGTGACAAGATCGTCGAGTCGATCAGGCACCTCCCCGCCGAAGCGATCGCATAGAGCCTGGGCAATGCCCTGGATGGAGGCTGCCTTCGCCCGGAAGAACCCCGTGGACTGGATGAGCGCCTCCAGCTCGCCGCGATCCGCCGCCGCATAGGCGGCGGCATCGGGATAGCGGGCGAAGAGGGGTGGAGTGACCAGGTTGACGCGCTTATCAGTGCACTGGGCCGACAGCACGGTCGCCATGAGCAGCTCCAGCGGCGTGGTGAAGTCGAGCTCACAGTGCGCGTCGGGATAGGCCTGTGCTAAGGCCCTTGCCACGCGGCGGGCACCGCGCACGGTGGCCGTGTCGGGCTTCGCCGCGCGCGCGACGGTCGACCGGGCGGGCACCGCACCAGGGTACGTCTCCCCCACCGCGCGCAACCACGGCGATGCTCCCCCTACGCAGCGGAGCCCTCACGGATGCGACAGACTGTCCGTGGAAGGAGTTCACATGGACGACGCGCTCATGCAGGCACCGCTCTTCTCCGCCCTTGACACCGAGGCGGCTACCGCGCTGCGCGCGTCCATGGTCGAGTTCCGCGTGGCGCGCGGAGACGCCATTTTCTCCGAGGGCGAGCCCGGCGATCGCATGTACGTGATCCTCGACGGCAAGGTCAAGCTCGGGCAGACCTCGACCGATGGACGCGAGTCGCTCCTCGCTGTGCTGGGCCCCGGAGAGGTCTTCGGCGAGCTCTCACTCTTCGATCCCGGCCCGCGCACCGCCACCGCCACGGCGGTGACCGACGTCGTGGTGATCGGACTGGGTCACGACAACCTCCGCCCCTGGCTCGCGGGTCGACCCGAGGTTGCCGAGTCGCTCCTGCAGGCGCTGGCCCAGCGACTTCGCCGTACCAACGAGACCCTGGCCGACCTCGTCTTCTCCGACGTGCCCGGTCGCGTCGCCAAGTTGCTGCTCGAGCTCGCCGACAAGTTCGGCCAGCCCGGTCCAGACGGGGTCCTGGTGCACCATGACCTCACTCAGGAAGAACTCGCCCAACTCGTCGGAGCATCACGCGAGACCGTCAACAAGGCGCTTGCCGACTTCACGCAGAGGGGATGGATCGTGGTCGATCAACGCGAGGTCGTGCTCGTCGACATGGAGCGCCTAGCGCGCCGCGCCCGCTAGGCCTAGCCGCCGCCCTCCAGGTAGTGAAGCTGCGCTCGCGTGGAGAGAAGTGCCGCCCACCTCACGTGATCGGTCACGTCGGCATAGACGACATCGACCACCTCCTCCGGCGTACGACGCCCCCCATCCCACGCGACCCTTACCTGCTCCAGGCGCGCATGACGATGCTCGAGATAGGCATCGATGACCGCGACCGGATTCGCAAGCCGTGGTCCGTGACCGGGAAGCAGCACGGTGGCATTCCACATCTGGGCGTGCTCGCGCAGCGTGCGCAATGACCGCAGGTAGTCGCCGAGGTCGCCATCGGGCCACGCAACCACGGTGGTACCGCGGCCGAGCACGGTGTCACCGGTGAGGATCGCGCCATCCTCTGGCACGTAGAAGCACAGGCAGTCGGCAGTGTGGCCCGGCGTAGCGAGCACCCGCAACTCGACCCCGCCGACGCTGACGACGGTGCCGGGCTGGAGACCCTCGCCGCCGAGCACCTGCTTGGGGTCGAGGGCGCGCACGGGCGCGCCGGTCATGTCATGCAGGGCCCGGGCGCCCTGCGCGTGGTCAGGATGCCCGTGGGTGAGCAGGATCTCGGCGATGCGGCCGTCGGCGGCATCGACGAGCGCAAGCAGGTGGCCGACATCGTCGGGTCCCGGATCGATGACGACGTAGGGACCGGTGCCGACGAGCCATGTGTTGGTGCCATCGAGTGTCATCGGGCTCGGGTTGGGCGCCAGGACGCACCGGAGCCGTGCACTGACGACTCCCCCGCTCCAGGGTTCATCCGAGCCAATGACCGGCAGGCCACTCACGCGGCCCCCGTGCCATGCACTTCAGAGCCCGCGGGCTCGCTGTCGAGAGCCAGGACCACCGACCCGTTACGAACATCGATGACATCCCACCGGATGTCTCCCGATTCATCGATTCGCGCCCGGGGCATGAGAGGGCGCACATCGCGCGACGACGCCGCGGCGAGCACGCTGGGAGCATCGGCGAAGGGCAGCAGGTCCATCAGCGTGGCGGCCGTCGGGGGAAGCATCGGCAGGCGCCCCTCGCCGTAGGCGACCATCGCGTCGGATGGCGTCTCCCATCGCACGTCGTCTGCCTCGCCACTCACGTCTCGGGCCTGCTGACCGCTCGGGACGGTCGCGACGAAGAAGCGAACGTCGTAGCGACGTGACTCGATCTCGGGGGTCACCCAATGCGTCCACAGCGTCAGGAGAGCGGGGTCCAGGGCCAGGCCTCGCCGGGCAAGGACATCGGGCAAGGCAGCACTACAGGCATGCACTGCCGCCCGGTCGTCCTCCCAGAGCGCATCCTCGCGAGGAAGCTCGCCGTGCGCGTCTACCGCGAGCAGCACGCCGGTTTCCTCGAACAACTCGCGCACCGCACACACGATCAGGCCCCTCGCCAGCCCCTCGTCGGCAGTCATGCGGGCCGAGTCGAGGGCATCACCGGTCCAGGCCATCCCGCTGACGAGATCGGCATCATCTATGCGGCCGCCGGGGAAGACATACATGCCGGCCGCAAAGGCCATCGTGGAAACCCGGCGCATCAGCAAGGTCTGGAGTGCTCCGGAGTCCCGCAGGAGGACGACCGTGGTGGCATCTCGCAGCGGAGGGGGTTGCCACTCTCCGGCGAGAAGCGCATGCACGCGCTCGCTCACGTGCGACGGCATGCGCGGAATGCTCAGTCGGCCACCTCGAGGACCATTTCGACCTCGACCGGAGCGTTGAGCGGGAGCGCAGCGACCCCCACGGCTGAGCGCGCATGGCGCCCGCTGTCGCCGAAGATCTCCTGTAGAAGCTCGCTCGCACCATTGATGACCCCGGGCTGGCCGGTGAACGTCGGCGCGCTGGCCACAAAGCCGACGACCTTGACGACGCGAGTGACGCGATCGAGGCTTCCGATGATGGACTGCGCGGCTGCCAGGGCATTGATGGCCGACTGTCGAGCGCAGTCCTTGGCGATATCTGCGTCGACATCGGACCCGACCAGGCCTTCGGCGATCATCGCGCCATCGCGCATGGGCAACTGGCCCGAGGTGTAGACGTAGCGGCCGGTGACGACGGCGGGCACATAGGCGGCAACGGGGGGCACGACCTGCGGGATGGTGATGCCAAGCTCGGCAAGGCGCTGGGTCGCCGATGTCATGTGCACTCCTTAGTTGAGCGGCCGCTTGAGGTAGGCCACCATGCTCTCGGGGTTGGGGCCGGGCACTACCTGCACCAGCTCCCAGCCATCCGCACCCCAGGTATCAAGGATCTGCTTGGTTGCGTGGATGAGGAGCGGAACCGTCGCGTACTCCCAAGTGGTCATGGGCCGACCCTAGTACGCCGGGTCGAGTCAGCCGCGACCACGTAGGCTCATGCGGTGCCTACGAGCGACTGGCCCCACGTGATGCTCCACGTCGTATCCGGCAAGGGTGGCACCGGCAAGACCACCGTCGCGGCCGCTCTGGCACTCGCCCTGGCATCCGGTGGGCGCCGCGTGATGCTCATGGAGGTCGAAGGCCGACAGGGCCTAGCACAGCTGTTCGATGCGCCACCACTGCCCTACGAGGAGCGCAAACTCGCCGTTGCACCCGGTGGGGGCGAAGTGTGGGGGCTCGCCGTCGATCCCGAGGAGGCACTCCTCGAATACCTCGAGCTCTTCTACAACCTGCGACGGGCGGGCGGGGCACTGCGACGTATGGGGGCGGTGGACTTCGTCACGACGATATCCCCGGGACTGCGCGATGTCCTGCTGACCGGCAAGGCGGTCGAACTCGTGCGGCGCAAGGACAAGATGCACGCCAAGCCCTACGACGCCATCGTCCTCGATGCGCCGCCGACCGGCCGGATCACTCGATTCCTCAACGTCAACACCGAGATCGCCGGTGTGGCAAAGGTCGGCCCGATTCGTAGCCAGGCCGACGGTGTCATGGCCGTACTGCGGTCGCCGAAGACCGCCGTGCATCTGACCACTTTGCTTGAGGAGATGCCGGTGCAGGAGACGGCCGACGGCGTGCGGGAGCTGTCCGACGCGGCCCTACCCGTGGGGGGGATCGTCGTCAACGTGACGCGTCCACCGCGGCTCGATGCCGACCAGCTCGCTCTCGCGCGCAGCGGGGACCTTCCCGTCGACGAGATCCGACGTGCGGTCCTCGCGGCCGGGGTTGGCCGCGACACCGACTCCGTGGTCGCCGCACTGGCCGGTGAGGCTGCCGACCATGCCGCCCGGGTCGCCCTCGAAGACACCGAGCGCCTGCGCATCGCCGAACTCGGCCGGCCCGTCTACGAGCTTCCGTTCCTCGCATCAGGGATCGATCTGGGTGCCCTCTACGAATTGGGTAGCAGGCTCAAAGCACAGGGCATGGCATGACCACACTCGACCTGGATGGGCTCATCGACGACCCCGCCACCCGAATCATCGTGTGCTGCGGCTCCGGCGGCGTCGGCAAGACAACCACCGCGGCGGCCATCGGGTTGCGCGCGGCCGAGCGCGGTCGCCATGTGTGCGTGCTCACCATCGACCCGGCCCGGCGACTCGCCCAGGCCATGGGCCTCACCGAGCTCGACAACACTCCTCGACCCGTGGTCGACATCAAGGCAAGCCCCGGGTCTCTCGACGCCATGATGCTCGACATGAAGCGCACGTTCGACGAAGTCGTCGAGTCGCACTCAGATCCGGAGCGAGCTCAGGCGATCCTCAACAACCCCTTCTACCAGGCACTGTCGTCGTCATTCGCAGGCACTCAGGAATACATGGCGATGGAGAAGTTGGGCCAGCTGCGTGCCCAGTCCGACTCCGAGGGCACCTGGGATCTGATCGTCGTCGACACCCCGCCATCGCGTTCGGCTCTGGACTTCCTCGACGCGCCGGAACGCCTGGGCACGTTCCTTGACGGCCGATTCATCCGCATCCTCTTGGCCCCGGCGCGTGGTGCTGGACGTGGGATCGGTCGCATCATCGGCGCCGGCTTCGGTCTCTTCGCCGGAGTCCTCAACAAGGTCCTCGGAGCGCAGTTGCTCAGTGACCTCGCTGCTTTCGTGGGAGCGGTCGACACGATGTTCGGTGGGTTTCGCGAGCGCGCAGAGGCGACGTACGCGCTCTTGAAGGACCGCGGAACGGCGTTCATCGTGGTCGCGGCACCCGAGCGCGATGCCCTGCGCGAGGCGTCCTACTTTGTCGAACGCCTCGAACAGGACGGAATGCCCTTCGCCGGCCTGATCCTCAACCGCGTGCAGGAAGTGCGCGCGCCGGAACTGTCGGCCGAGCAATGCCTTGCGGCGGCCGAGCGACTAGAGGTGGCCGGCGACTCACCCATCACCGTGTCGCTTCTTCGACTTCACGCCGATCGGCTGCGCAACGCCGAGCGACAGCGACGACTTGCCACGCGGTTCACGGCGGCGCACCCCGGCGTGCCGGTGACGGAGGTCATCGCTCTGGCTGAGGACGTGCACGACCTCGACGGCCTGCGCGAGATCGGTGGCTTGCTCGCCGGGAACTAGCTGGCGCGGGAGACGTCGACGCTGATGGCGCGCTCGTATTCGTCGCGCGCCGTCTGGAGCATGTGGCGCCACGAGGTGACCTGGGGGCGGCGGCGCAGCAGCGCCCGGCGCTCGCGCTCGGTCATGCCGCCCCACACGCCGAACTCAACCCTGTTGTCGAGGGCGTCTGCCAGGCACTCGGTGCGGACCTGGCACCCCTGGCAGATGACCTTGGCTCGGTTTTGGGCGGCACCTTGGACGAACAGCGCATCGGGGTCGGTGGTCCGGCAGGCTGCTCGTGCGGTCCACTCCGTCGACCAGATCGTCATCGGTGCCGTCCTCCTTTGTGGGGAGGTTCTCCCCGGTGACACGAGTGCCTCTGGAGCCCCAGTGGCTCCTCTAGTGCGCCCGGACGCTACGCCTACCGGAGCAGACCAGACAGGCTTAGAGTAACTAAGCATCCATAGTAAGAAAAGACTAATTTGGACCGGTACTGGCCCTCATCCAGATGGGCGCGCACTGCGCTTCCCAGGGCTGCCTCGCCTACCCTGGAGCAGCACCCGTGAGGAGGACCCGTGCCCGAACCCCGACCGTCAGGAGCCCTGGGGCCCCTGGGGGCTCTGGGACGCTTGGGCGCGTTCCTTCTCGTGGCGCTCCTCGCCGGAGCCGTGGCCGTGGCGATGGTGCTGCCGCTGGCCGCGGCCGCCGGTCTGGTGACTCGTGGTGCCGTCGAGAGCTTCGAGAGCCTGCCCTCGCAGCTGGACACTCCGCAGTTGCCGGAGCGCTCGGTGATCCTTGCGTCGGACGGCTCGGTGCTGGCGACCATCTACTACCAAAATCGCATCGAGATTCCGCTGGCTAGTGTGTCACCGGTCATGCGGCAAGCCATCGTCGCCATCGAAGACATTCGATTCCTCGATCATCCCGGCATCGACCTGCGCGGCACGCTTCGCGCCGTGGTCTCCAACTCATCGGGTGCCGGGAGCATCCAGGGTGGATCGACACTCACACAGCAGTACGTCAAGAACCTCTTGATGGCAAGCGCTGACACCGAAGAAGAGCTTGAGGCTGCCCGAGAGCGCACGCCCTCACGCAAGCTTCGTGAGATCCGCTACTCGCTCGCGCTCGAACGCCTCTACTCCAAGGACGAGATCCTCGAAAGGTACCTCAACATCGTCTACTTCGGCGCCGGGGCCTACGGCGTGGAGGCCGCCGCACGTCGCTACTTCTCCAAGCCGGCCAGCGAACTCAACCTGGTGGAGGCGGCGACCCTCGCCGGGATCGTCCAGCAGCCCACGGCCTACGACCCCACCCGCAACCCCGACCTGTCGCAGACACGGCGCGACATGGTGCTCGACAAGATGCTGCTGGCCGGGTTCGTCACCCCGGTGCAGGCCAGCGCAGCCAAGACCATCGGCGTCGAGGAACTCCTGCAGCCCTCCATCCAGCCCAACGGCTGCACGTCTTCCTACGCGCCCTACTTCTGCGACTTCGTCATGCGCATGATCAAGCTGGATCCGGCCTTCGGCGAGACCCAGGTCGAGCGCGAAGCGCTGCTGCGGCGCGGTGGCCTGACGATCCGGACGACCCTCGACCCCGATCTGCAGGCAGCCGCATTCGATTCGGTGACCAAGCACATCCCGGTGAAGGACCAGAGTCAGCGTGCTGCCGCCATCACGGTGGTCGAGCCCGGCACCGGCAATGTCATAGCCATGGTGCAAAACCGCGATTGGGGACTGAAGGGCCGCGGCAAGACCACCTACAACTACAACGTCGATGCGGAGTACGGCGGCACCATCGGCATGCAGGCCGGATCGATCTTCAAGGTGTTCACGCTGGCGGAGGCCCTCGAGGCCGGCTTCTCGCCCTTCGAGACGGTCGATGCGCCCAACCCCAAGACCTTCGAGAGGTTCGTCAACTGCACCACGGGCGAGGAATTCCAGCCCGTCACCGTGCGCAACTCGGGCTCTGCCGGCGTGCTCGACATGTTCCAGGCGACGGCGTTCTCGACCAACACCTACTTCGTGACCCTGGCTGAGCGCTTCGGCCTGTGCCGCCAGGCGGAGATAGCCGAGGACATGGGCGTGCGCCTCGCGACGGGTGAGCCGCTGCACAGGGTTCCGACGTTCTCGCTCGGCACGATGGAGGTCTCGCCCCTGTCCATGGCGGGTGCCTACGCCGCACTGGCCAACCACGGTGTCGCCTGCCGTCCTCGCGTTGTCCTGGAGATAACTGATCGCTACGGCAGCAGCCTCGAGGTACCCGCACCTCGGTGCAAGCAGGTCGTGACTCGCGAGGTCGCCGATACAATTACCTCGGTGCTAACGAGCGTCATCGACGGTCCGCTGTCCGGGCGCACGGGCCAGGCCATGTCGCTGCCAGATCGCCCTGCGGCAGGCAAGACCGGTAGCACCAATGACAACGCCGCCATCTGGTTCGCGGGCTACACGCCACAGATTGCCGCGGCCATCTGGGTCGGCGATCCACGGGGTGGCTTCGCCTACCCCATGACTGATGTCACGATCAACGGCACCTTCTACTCCTACGTCACTGGCGGCATGATTCCCGGCCCCATTTGGCGAGAGGTCATGATCGCGGCCCACCGCAACATTCCGCCGACCGCCTTCGAGCTATTCAACTCCTGGGGGGTCGGGCCCGTGCGCGGCGTCGGACTGTCACCGGTCTACATCCCCCGCAATCCAGACCCGTCACCATCATCCACCGAAAGCAAGGACCCCAAGCCGAAGCCGAGCGAGACGTCTGGACCCGGGCCCTTCCCCGACCCGACTGCCCAGCCCTCGCCATCGCCAACTCCCGAGCCGACGCCGACGCCGACGCCGACGCCGACGCCGACGCCAACTCCCGAGCCGACCGCCGAGCCGACGCCCGGCTAGTTAGGCGAGCGCCGCCTTGACGAGCGCTGCCACCTGGCCGCCATCAGCGCGTCCGCGCGTCTGCGGCGTCACCATCTTCATCACGGCACCCATCGCCGACGGTCCGGTGGCTCCCTGCGCGGCTACTGTCGCGACCGCTTCGGCCACGATGGCGCCGATTTCCTCATCGGTGAGCTGCTCGGGCAGGTAGCGCTGCAGGACGGTGAGTTCGGCCTGCTCGCGCTCAGCACGATCGTTGGCACCGGCAGCCGCGAACGACTCGGCCGCCTCGCGGCGCTTCTTGGCCTCGCTCGTAAGCACCACGACGACCTCGTCGTCGGAGAGTTCCTTGGCTTCCTTACCCGCGACCTCGGCATTAGTCACGGCCGATAGGGCCATGCGCAGCGTGGCCATCGTGAGCTGATCTTGGGAGCGAATAGCCGTGGTGAGGTCGCCTTGGAGCCGGTCCTTTAGAGCACCCATGGCGCCATCCTCGCGTATGACTGGCCGATAGAGGCCGGCGCCCCGCGTGCCACACTTTCGTCATGTCATCACGCGCATGGCGTGCGCTCGGCGCTGCCGCCCTCCTGGGCGCTGGTGTCCTGGCCTACGCGCGCCTCGAAGCCGACTCGTTTCGACTGCGCAGACGCGATCTCGACGTGCTCCCACAGGGCCACGATCCCTTGCGGGTCCTGCACCTGTCCGACCTGCACATGACCCCGGGGCGACGCGGACTGCAGGACTGGGTGGCATCACTTGCCGCTCTCGAGGCCGACCTGGTCGTCGTGACCGGTGACTTCCTCGCTCACCGAGAGGCCGTCGAACCGGTGGCGGCATCGCTCGGGCCGCTTGCCGCCGTTCCGGGCGTATTCGTGCTCGGCAGCAACGACTACTACGCCCCCCGGGTCATCAATCCGCTCTCCTACCTGGCCGGACCTTCCGATCTGCACCCCGACCGCCCGCAACTGCCCTGGCCCGATCTCGTTGACCGCCTGGAGGCTTGGGGCTGGCATCACCTGCCGAATGCCCGCAAGACGGTCGTTGCGGGTGGCCGCGTCATAGACGTGCGAGGCGTCGACGACCCGCACATCGAGCGCGATGACTACGCCCTCGTGGCCGGCTCACCTGACGCCTCTGCCGATCTGTCGCTCGGGGTCACCCACGCCCCCTACCTGCGTGTCCTGGACGCGATGGCAGCCGATGGCGTCGACATCGCCCTTGCCGGCCACACGCACGGTGGGCAGGTGTGCGTACCCGGGTTAGGCGCGCTGGTCACCAATTGCGATCTGCCGAGAGACCGGGCCAGGGGAATCTCTGCGCACGAACGCCCCCTCACCGAGTTCGCTCCGCACGATCAGCCTCCTATGTGGCTGCACGTGTCAGCCGGACTCGGCACCTCGCCGTATGCGCCGATCCGCTTCGCGTGCCCGCCTGAGGCCACGCTGCTCACCCTCACTGCGAGGGGCTAGACTCCTACGGCTCCACGGGGTGTGGCGCAGCTTGGTAGCGCGCTTCGTTCGGGACGAAGAGGTCGTGGGTTCAAATCCCGCCACCCCGACACAGTGAAGGGCTCAGGGTCTCAACCCTGGGCCCTTCAACGCAGGAGGAGCTCGGCGATCTGCACGGCGTTGAGCGCCGCGCCCTTGCGCAGATTGTCGTTGCTGACGAACATCGCAAGGCCCCGGCCGTCGGACACGGTCTCATCGGGGCGGATGCGGCCCACGAACGACGGATCGGCGCCAGCAGCCTGTAACGGGGTGGGCACGTCGGTGACGACGACCCCGTCGGCCGTCGAGAGGATTGCCTCTGCGCGCCCTGGAGAGATAGGCCGCTCAAACTCCGCATTGATCGACAGTGAGTGGCCGGTGAAGACTGGCACCCGCACGCACGTGCCTGACACGAGCAGGTCAGGGATTCCGAGGATCTTGCGACTTTCGTTGCGGAGCTTCTTCTCCTCGTCGGTCTCACCCAAACCATCGTCGACGATGGACCCTGCGACAGGCACCACGTCGAAGGCGATCGTGCGCACGTACTTCTTGGGCTCAGGGAAATCGATGGCCGAGCCGTCGTGTGTCAGCGTGGTGACGTCTTGGTCGATCACGGCGCGAATCTGGGAGTCGAGCTCCTCGACGCCGGCTAGGCCGCTGCCCGACACCGCCTGGAAGGTGCTGACCACCATGCGCTGCAGGCCTGCCTCGCGGTGAAGCGGCATGAGCACGGGCATGGCCGCCATCGTCGTGCAGTTGGGGTTGGCGATGATGCCCTTGCGCATCTCGCCGACGGCGTCGGGATTGACCTCGCTCACCACGAGCGGCACGTCGGGATGCATCCGCCAGGCCGAGGAGTTGTCGATGACGACCGCGCCGGCCTCGGCGAATCTAGGGGCGAACTCCTTCGACGTTGCCCCGCCCGCCGAGAACAGCGCGATGTCAATGCCGCTGAGGTCGGCCGTGGAGACGTCTTCGACGACGACGTCGGCGCTGTTCCACGGCAACGTCGTGCCGGCCGAGCGCGCGGACGCGAAGTAGCGAATCTGGCCTACGGGGAAGTCGCGCTCCTCGAGGAGACGACGCATGACGGTACCGACCTGGCCCGTGGCCCCGACCACAGCGACCGTGGGGTTAGCCTTCATCGCCCGGTCCCGCCGTAGACGACCGCCTCGCCGTCAGCGTCGAGTCCGAATGCGGTGTGCAGTGCCTGCACAGCAGTCGTTGCCAGCTCGGC
Organism: Actinomycetota bacterium; assembly: GCA_016870515.1. GTDB lineage: Bacteria > Actinomycetota > Actinomycetes > S36-B12 > S36-B12 > Mxb001. The sequence goes on from VGBL01000001.1 coordinate 90,656, forward strand.
GCGCGTGACGATGGAGATGCGGATTTCCGACGTCGAGATCATCTCGACGTTGATACCCGCGTCGGCGAGCGACCTGAAGAACGTCGCTGACACGCCCGGGTGTGAGCGCATGCCAGCGCCAACGAGCGACACCTTGGCGATGCCTTCGTCGGTGATGAGCTCCTCGAAGCCGATTTGGTCGCGCACCGCCTCCAGGGCTCCCGTCGCGTTCGCGACCGACCCCTGCGGGCACGTGAACGTGACATCGGTGCGTCCCGTGGAGGCGACCGAGACGTTTTGCACGATCATGTCGATGTTGATGCGCGCGTCGGCGAGCGCGCCGAAGATAGCTGCGGCCTCGCCGGGGCGGTCGGGCACGCCGACGACCGTGACCTTGGCATCATTGAGGTCGGCGGCCGTGCCGGAAATGATCGGCTGTTCCATGATGTCTCCCTCGCCGGAGGCGATGCGGGCCGCAATCGCGGCCTCGGACAGGACGAAGGTGCCCTCGCGATCAGAGAAGGACGAGCGCACGTGAATGGGAAGGCCGAAGCGCCGGGCGTATTCGACGCAGCGAAGGTGGAGGACCTTGGCGCCTGCTGCAGCGAGTTCGAGCATCTCCTCGTAGGTGACGACCGTGAGCTGACGGGCCTTGGGCACGACGCGCGGATCGGCGCTCAACACGCCGTCGACATCGGTGTAGATCTCGCAGACATCGGCTCCCAGTGCAGCCGCGAGTGCCACTGCGGTCGTATCTGACCCACCGCGACCGAGCGTGGTGATGTCTTTGGTGTCTTGCGCTACGCCCTGGAAGCCGGCGACGATCGGGATGGCATCGGCCTCGAGCGCCTCCTGGATGCGACCGGGCGTCACGTCGATGATGCGCGCCGCCCCGTGGGATGAGTCGGTGATGAGGCCGGCCTGCGAGCCGGTGTAGGAGCGGGCCTCCTCACCCAAGTCGTTGATGGCCATCGCGACCAGTGCCATCGAGATGCGCTCGCCAGCAGTCAGGAGCATGTCTAGTTCGCGCCCTGGCGGATGGGGAGAGACCTGCTCCGCGAGGTCGAGCAGGTCGTCGGTGGTGTCACCCATCGCCGAGACGACTACGGCGACGCCGTGACCGGCCCTGTGAGTGGCAACAATGCGGCGCGCGACGCGCTGGATGCTCGCAGCGTCAGCGACGCTCGAGCCTCCGTACTTCTGCACGACGAGGCCCACAGTGGCTCCTGGGCAAGCGCACCGGCCGCCCCCCAGTGGAGCGGGCACCTAACGGCGGAGAAACTAGTCTAGCCAGAGGCCAATGAGCTTGCGTATCCACGCTCACCTCGTCGCACCCGCTACGCGTCGAGTCGACGGCGGCCGGCGAAGGCCCTGCCGAGGGTGACCTCGTCGGCGTATTCGAGATCGCCACCCACGGGTAGACCGCTCGCCAAGCGCGTGACGGTCAGGCCCATGGGAGCGAGGAGCCTGGCAAGGTAGGTGGCGGTTGCCTCGCCCTCGAGATTGGGATCGGTGGCGACGATGATCTCGGTGACCTCGCCGTCGGTAAGGCGCTGCAGCAGCTCTCGGATGCGAAGGTCGTCAGGGCCGATGCCATCGATCGGACTGATGGCTCCGCCGAGCACGTGATAGCGACCGCGGTATTCGCCGGTCTTCTCGACAGCTATGACGTCCTTGGACTCCTCGACGACGCACAGTGCGGTGGAGTCGCGGCGGGGGTCCCGGCAGATTCGGCAGGTCTCCTCATCGGTCACGTGACCGCAGATGGCACAGAAGCGAACCTTGTCCTTGACGGTCACCAGCACCTCGGCCAGGCGTCGCACGTCGGCCGGGTCGGATTGGAGCAGGTAGAAGGCGATGCGTTGGGCGCTCTTGGGGCCGATACCGGGCAGCCGGCCAAGTTCATCGATGAGGTCAGCCACAACGCCGTCGTACACGGCTAGCCCTGCTCGATCTCGCCGATGACAGTGGCACCCAGCTCACGCAGCGCCAGTCTCTCTCCGGTCATCTCCTCGGCGCGATCGTCGTCGAGGCTTGGCACATCAACCGTCGCGGGTGCTGGCCCGGCCCCAGAAAGTACGACATCGACCTGGAGATCAGCGTGCATGACGTCGATGATGACCTGGCGCAACCGCTCGCCGTGTCCGCTGCTGCGCGCGTTCTTGGCCTTGCTATCTTCGGGAACTCCTACCGCGAGGACTCCCTCGGAGACCGACAGGGGTCGCGAGTCGCTGAAGACGGCCCAGGCCACACGCGACATCGACTTCAAGCCCTCCATGACCGCAGGCCACATCGTGGTGATGTCGGTGAGCGTCACATCGAATGCGGGTGGGGCCTCGCGCGACTCCGGTGCCGACCCGGGCGCCGCCGCGGCGACATCGGACAGGCGCGGAGGGGGTCGGGGCGCAGGGACGGCCGGGGAGGCCTCGGCCGACGCCGACTCCGTGCGACGCGACAGCTTGGGTGCGGACTCAACGGGCGCAGGGGGGCTAACGGTCGCCGCGGGCGTACTGACGGTCGCCGTGCCACCGCGCTCGAGACGGTCGAGCCGCACAAAGAGCCCGGCCTGAGAGTCGTCGGCTCCCGGCAGGAGCAACCGTGCCGCGAGGAGTTCAAGATGAAGTCGGGGAGCGGTGGCGCCACGAAGCGCGGTGAGTCCGTCGCTGACTAGGTCGGCGGCCCGTGAGAGCTCGGCAAGGGTGAACCTAGCCGCCTGCGCTCGCATCGCATCGAGCTCGGCATCGGATGCGTCGAGGAGGCCCACGGCATCGTCGGAGGACATGGCTGACAGCACGATCAAATCTCGCAGTCGCTGGAGGAGGTCCGTGGCAAAGCGCCTCGGATCGTGCCCGGCGTCGACCACTTGATCGATGACCGTGAAGAGTCGAGCACCCTCACCTGATGCGATGGCATCAACGGTCGCGTCGACGAGCGCGTGATCGGTGACCCCCAACTGCGAGGCCACGCTGTCGTAGTCGAGGCCCTGCGGACCGGCACCGGACGCCAACTGCCCAAGGATCGACAGGGCATCGCGCACGCTTCCGCCCGCCGCCCTGGCCACCAGCGTGAGCGCTGCCGCATCGGCGCAAATGCCCTCGGACTCACACACCTGGGCCAGGTGAGCCTGCAGTACGCGCGTGGGCACCAGGCGGAAGGTGTAATTGAACGTGCGAGAGCGAATCGTCGGCAGAACCTTGTCGGCCTCGGTGGTGGCGAAGATGAAGCGCACGTGCTCGGGCGGCTCCTCGACCAACTTGAGCAGCGCGTTGAAGCCCGCCGTGCTGACCATGTGGGCCTCGTCGACGATGTAGACCTTGTAGCGAGAAGAGGCGGGGGCAAACATGGCCCGCTCGCGAAGTTCGCGAGTGTCGTCGATGCCACCGTGGCTGGCAGCGTCGAGCTCGATGACGTCGAGCGACCCTGGTCCATTGGGTGCGAGGTCTCGGCAGCTCTGGCACTCCCCGCACGGCTCGGGCGTGGGCCCTTGCTCGCAGTTCAGTGACCGGGCCAGGATCCGGGCGGTGGAGGTCTTGCCGCACCCGCGTGGACCGGAGAAAAGATAGGCGTGGTGGATTCGGTCGGCATCAAGGGCCCGCGACAGCGGCTCGGTGACGTGCTCCTGCCCGACCACCTCGGACAACCGACCGGGGCGGTAGGTGCGGTAGAGGGCCAGGGGCACCCCGTCACCCTAGTGCCGATAGGTGACAGCGTGAGGAGTCGAAGGGACCCCCCGCGCACCCGACAGGGCCCGCCTACCCTTGCTGCCTTCCGGCCCTGGGGGATTCAGAGGGATATCGCCACGCGAGGGGTCGCCATCAGTCTAGGCGCTGCCGCGGCGGGAGCCGGAGGCACGCCCCGGCTCCGCACCCGGCCAAGCGCGGAGGATAGGGGATTTGAACCCCTGAGGGATTTCTCCCAACACGCTTTCCAAGCGTGCGCCCTAGGCCACTAGGCGAATCCTCCGCCGGAGAGCGTATCCAAGCCGCTATCCACTCCAACGACTGCGTGAGTGTCGCGCGCGCATACACGGCTACACGCGCTCGCGGAACCTAAACTGATGGAGTCCGCTTCTCGACCACGGCGCTGACCCGCCCCTTGGAGGCACCGCAGCATGGGCGTCCCCTCCGCTGGCCCTCGGCCCAGCAACCGGCACCGCAGACGGCAGAGCCCCGTCGTCGGCATCATCCTCGTGATCGTCGGCATGGTTGTCCTCTTCGGCGCGGGCTACGGACTCTCGCGCATCATCCAGGGCTCCTCCGGCGGCGGTGAGAGCGCGAGTTCGACCGCGGCGACCGGTGGCCAGACGACTGCCGCGCCCGAGCCGGAGCCGTGTGTGACGGTCACCGTAACCCCGGGCGCGGGCCTGCCGAGCGCATCGCAGGTCACCACCAACGTCTACAACGCGACCGACCGCGCCGGTCTCGCCGCAAGCACGGCTGAGGCGCTCCAGGTGAGGGGATTCGTGATCGACAAGATCGATAACGATCCACTGTCGAAGACGATCACCGGAGTCGCCGAGATCCGACACGGGCCCTCCGGTGAATCAGCCGCCCAACTGATGGCGTTCTACCTTCCGGACGCCGAACTCGTCGACGACGGACGCAAGGACGCAACGATCGACACCGTTCTCGGCGCCGCCTTTACCGAGGTTGCCGCGCAGTCAGAGGTCGATGCAGCAATGGCAGCACCCTCGCCGTCGCCGTCTGGTCCGGGTTGCTCAGCCCCCGCCGCGACCACAGGCGAAAGCACGAGTCCGGAGTCGAGCTAGCTCAGATCTCAACACGGGGATGTACGGAATACAAGGGGTAGGTGCATGACTCCGGGTCTAGTCCAGGCACGCGGGCTGCCAGCTCGGCCGGGGCCACAGCCGGCTGAGGACGCTCCATGAACCCAAGTGACGTAGACCATGACTCCGGGCATGACGATCGCACCGGGCTGCTGGACTGCAACAGGCTGCCAAGCCCCCGAATCCCGATGACGCTGAACACCATGATGAGGGCCGCGGATCGGTGCCGGCATACGGCCGACACGGCGAGTGCAGCGAGGGCCATGATGCCGCCCTCACCCTCGTTGTCAGCGCGCATCACGATCAGTACGTATTTCACCAAGACGATGAGCGTGAGAGTCTAAAGGACGAAAGACAGGACACCGAAGACGCGACTTCGGTCACGGGAATGTCGTGTGAGCCGCCGAATATCTCCGGTAAGGCGTAGAGGGCACTCGTGCCGATGTCGCACAATCGCCGAACGTGCCCCCTGACCACATCCCGGGCAGGAGGTTCGCCCAATGGCCACGCGCCCAGGAGCCGCTCGTTAGCCTTCGCCTGTCGAGGAGGGAGGCGCCATGGCTGCTACCCCCCGCAAACCGAAGTCAGCACTGGTCGTGGCCCTCAGCGCCGCGACCCTGGGCGTCATCTATGGCTACGACGGTTCCAACGTGGCCGGCGCCCAGTTGTACTTCGAGGACTACTTCGGCCTGCAGGGCAATGAGGCCGCGGTCGAAACCATCGTCACGGCAACCGTCTACGGCGAGTTGATTGGCGCCCTGGCTGGAGGGTTCGTCATCAATCGACTGGGTCGCAGGCCGTCCATCGTGGGGGTTGTGTTCGGCTACGTCGTCTTCTGTATCCTCAGTGCGCTCGCTGCCACGCCACTCATGCTGGGCACTTCACGATTCTTCCTGGGCCTGACGATCGGCATCTCGCTCATCGCGGTTCCGATCTTCGTCGCCGAGTCGGTGCCCGCGCGCATCCGCGGCGCGACACTCGTTGCCTACCAGGTGGCGGCAGTCGTCGGCATCATTCTCGGCTACCTCGGCGCCCTGGCCCTGAGCGGACTGAGCCAGACGATCAACTGGCGCATCATGCTCGGACTTGCCTCGGTGCCCGCCATCCTGCTGATCCCGGCGCTACTCCGACTGCCCGAGACCGCCCGCTGGCTCGTGCTGAAAGGCCGGATCGCGGAGGCGCGCGTATCGCTGCAGCACACGGACCCCGATGCCGATATCGACGCCGAACTTGCCGACATCCAACGTGGCATCTCCAGCGAGAAGGGCGGTCGCATCAAGGAGATGCTGCGCAAGCCCTACGCCCGAGCCACCATCTTTGTCGTCGGCCTTGGCTTCTTCATCCAGATCACGGGCATAAATGCGACCGTGGCCTACGGGCCGAAGATCTTCCAGGCGATAGGCGTTGACACCAATACCGAGTCGATCCTGATGTCGACCCTCGTGCAATGCATTGCGCTGGTGGCGGTCCTGGCATCTATGACGGTGGTGGATAGATGGGGTCGGCGGCCCATCCTGCTCACCGGGATCACCATCATGTTCGTGTCTCAACTGGCGATGGTGGTGACCTTTGCGACACAGCAGGGAACCACCCTCAGCACTGCGCAGATCGTGCTCGGCTTCGCGGGCTTGGCAGGGATCAACATCGGTTTCGTATTCGGATTCGGCGCCCTGGTCTGGGTCTACTCCAGCGAGAGCTTCCCCGCTCGACTGCGCGGCTACGGCTCGAGCGCCATGCTCGGATCCGACCTGCTCGCCAACATCATCATCGCCCAGTTCTTCCTCACCATCCTCAGCGCCATCGGGGGGGCGTGGTCCTTCGGCATCTTCGCTATCCTCGCCGTGCCCGCGTGGCTGTTTGTCTGGTGCCTGGCGCCCGAGACCAAAGGGCGCGAGCTTGAGGAGATCCAGTCCTTCTGGGAGAACGGCGGCTCGTGGCCGACGGAGCAGCAGGCGGGCGAGACTGGGAGGGGCCGCTGATGCTGCGGGCCGGAGTCGACCTGGGTGGCACCAAGATCCAGGTCGCAGTCGTCGACGCCGAAGGCACCGTCATCGGTCAGTGTCGGATCGCCACACCTCAGGACCACGGGCCGCCCGGGGTCATCGACGCGATGGTGCAGTCCGTCCGCGACGCCATGTCCGATGCCAAGGCCGACATGGGATCCCTACTGGGCGTGGGAGTGGGCGCACCGGGGCAGATCGATCATGACGCCGGCACGGTCAGTCATGCGGGCAACCTGCCCGATTGGCTAAACACGGTTGCCGTCGCGGGCCCAATGCGCACGGCTCTCGGCGTACCCGTCGAGCTCGCCAACGACGTGCAGGTCGGCGTGATGGCGGAGTCGCAGTTGGGTGCGGGGCGTCCGTACTCCTCGATACTTGGTGTCTTCTGCGGTACCGGCGTCGGTGGCGGCATCGTCATCAACGACGACTTGTGGCTGGGGCGCGGAGCAGCGGGCGAGGTAGGGCACATGGTTGTCGAACCCGATGGCGCGCCGTGCCCCTGCGGTCGGCGTGGGTGCCTGGAGGCCTACGCGGGGCGCGCCGCGATGGAGGCCGAGGCGAGGCGTCGAGTGGAGCACGGCAAGAAGACACGGCTCTTCGACATCATGGAGAAGAAGGAGCGCACGCGGCTGTCGAGCGCAGTGTGGGCCAAGGCGCTCGATAAGGGCGACCATATGGCCGAGGACCTCATCAACCGCGCCGTTTGGGCGCTGGGCCTAGCCTGCGCGAGCGCGATCAATCTGCTCGACGTCGAGGCCGTGGTCATCGGCGGCGGCCTGGGGTGCCGGCTCGGCGCGCCCTTCGCCGGTCGCATTCGCGACGCGATGCTGCCCCACCTGATCCTTCAAGAGAAGGCGCCTGAGGTGCTCAGCGCGGCACTCGGCGATCTCGGCGGAGCGACGGGCGCGGCGCTGCGCGTCGAGCCTACCGTGCCGCCACCCGGAGAGATCGGCGTGATCGTCGACAGAAACGACTGACCCATGCAGCGCGGTGCTGTCGTGGCGGCGGAGATCGAGGAGCAACCGGGCACCCTGGCGCGACTCCCGGCTGAGGGACTGTCACCCATTAGCGCCGCTGCCGAAGTCATTCGCGTGCGTCAGCCGCGCTTCGTGCCCCTTGCCGCTCGCGGCACCTCCGACCACGCGGCATCTACGCCAACTATCTCATCGAGACACCGCTCCAACTGCCCGCCGGCCTGGTCTCGCCATCGACGCTGTCGGTCTACGACAGCAGCCCGTCGTACGCCGACGTGCTGTGGATCACCGTCAGCCAGTCGGGTGGCTCGCCCGATCTTGTCGAGTCGACGAAGCGCGCTCGCGCGGCGGGAGCGCTGACGATCGCCGTCACCAACACGCAGGGATCGTCCCTGGCTTCGGTGGCCGACGTGCACGTCGACGTACTCGCGGGCCCGGAGCGAGCCGTCGCGGCGACCAAGAGATACACGAGCGAGCTGCTGGCACTGTGATCAATCATTGACGCATGGGTGGGTGGCGACGCGGCGGCGGCACGGTCCATTCCCGAAAACGCGCATGCCAAGGGGGATTTGCGTGAGGGATGTTCGGTCGCGCCGCGCTACCGCTTCGTCGATCGACTGGTGGCCACCGGGCCTGGCTTCGCCTATCCTTCCGCGCGCGAGGCGGCACTGAAACTCATGGAGACGTCCTCCCTCGCCGCGCATGCCTTCTGGAGCGCCGATCTCATGCACGATCCGCTGGCCATGATCGATGAGGACCACTCGGTGATCGCGATCGTGCCGTTCGGCGACCCAGAAGCGGGTGTGCCCCACCCCGCTCATCCGCGAGTGTGCACTAACGCGCAGGCAAAGCGCGGATTTTGTGCGCGGTTGCGCACACTCGTAGTGCGGGTCGGCGACTACAGCGCACCTCTGCTCGCCAGCGCCCGAGAGACCATGACCACAAGCTCGCACGGTCGATGCACATCGGCCGGGCCAATTACGACGATCAGCCACACTTCCAAGCCGAATTTGCCGCGGCGATGCGCATCCTTGCGCTGGCCCTGCAGAGTGAGGTGGTGGAAGCCGTCGTACTCGACGACCACGCGCGCTTCCTCGTGGACCAGATCACCTCGAGCAATGAACCGGCCGAATCGGTCGAAGATCTTGACCTGAGGAGTGGGGGCGGGAATACCGGCCTCGACGATGATGGCCCTGGTGATCGATTCGCGCGGTGATTCCGACCTCGGATCAAGGAGGTCGAGGGCCCTGCGCGCCTTCTGAATGCCGCGCTGACCCTGGGCTTTGGTCAGCGCAGCCGCCATATCGACTGGAGCGGTAGGCGTGCGGGGTTTGATCGTCGACGAAGACCGGCTCGTGGGACATTCCGTCAGCCTGCAGCGGCGACGAAGGTGCCCGCGCGCATGACGCGCTCGACGGCCCACTCGTCGTCGAGGACCACCAGGTCGGCGCGCTGGCCGACGGCGATAGTGCCGCGGTCCGCGAGGCCCAGGGCACGCGCTGGCACGGCCGATGCGGCGTACGACGCGTCCGCGAGCGGCACACCCGCGGTACGCACGGCGCAGCGAAGCGCGGAGTCCATGAAGAGCGTGCTGCCGGCGAGGCTGCCGTTGGAGGCTAGGCGCGCGACACCATCGGTGACCTGCACGCGCAGGTCACCGAGCACATAGGTGCCGTCGCCCGCACCGGCGGCGGCCATCGCGTCGGTAATCAGCGCGGATCGTTCGCGCGCCGTCATCATCGTCAGCGACACGACCTCGGGGCCGAGGTGATGGCCGTCGGCAATAAGCTCGACGACGACGCGGGAATCGGTCAGGAGCACGCCCACCGGGCCGGCCGCGCGGTGCAGCAGCGGCGGCATGGCATTGAACAGGTGGGTGGCGACGGTGGCGCCGACATCCAGGGCCACACGCGCGTGATCGGCATCGGCCCCCGTGTGGCCGATTGCGGCGACCGCACCCGCCGCGACGATGCGCTCGATCGACGCGACGGCACCGGGCAGCTCGGGAGCGAGGGTGACCATCGCGATGCGGCCCTCGCCGATCTCCAGGATGCGCGACACCTCGTCGGGATCCGGGTCGCGCAGCGTCGCCGGGTCGTGCGCCCCGCAGAAGTCGCGAGAGATCCACGGCCCCTCGAGGTGGATGCCATGGAGGGTGCCGTCGTCGACGAAGGGGATGAGCGCGCGGATCTGCCATGCGAGGTCGTCGTAGGTGGCCGACACGAGGCTGGCGTTGGTCGTCGTGGTGCCGTGCGCACGGTGGGTGAGCGCGGCGCGCGCGATCTGCTCCGCATCGCCGGAGACATACGACGCTGCGCCGCCACCGTGGCAGTGCATATCGACGAAGCCCGGCAGGATAGTGCGGCCCTCGAGCCTGACATCGCCGGCCACCGACTCGTCGAATCCGACTCCCGTGATGAGGTCGCCATCGACGCTGACCCAGCCGCTGCGGAGGTCACCCTCGTCGTCGAGCAGCAGGGCGCCGCTGAGCGTCAGTGACATACGGGGAATCTACGCATCTGGCCCGGCAGGCCGGCTCAGCCACCCCTGACGGGCTGGCCCGGCGGGCCGGCTCAGCCACCCCTGACGGGCTGCGAAAGATAGGGTCACTCGCGACCGCTACCCCGGAGGTTCACGTGCCAACCCTGGCCGACTACCCGCGCTACCCGCTGCTCTTCGGCCCGTCGCCGATCCAGCGACTCAATCGGCTCACGGCTGATCTCGGGGGCGCGACCGTGTGGGCCAAGCGCGACGACTGCAATAGCGGCATCGCCTTCGGCGGCAACAAGACGCGCAAGCTGGAATACCTCGTCGCCGATGCATTCGCGCAGGGCTGCGACACGCTCGTGTCGATCGGCGGCGTGCAGTCCAACCACACGCGACAGGTGGCGGCGGTCGCCGCGCATGTCGGCATGAAGTGCGTCCTCATCCAAGAGAGCTGGGTCGACTGGCCCGACTCCGTCTACGACAAGGTCGGCAACATCCTGATCAGCCGCCTGGCCGGCGCCGACGTGCGCCTTGTGAAGGCTGAGTTCGGCATCGGCTTCAAGGAGAGTTGGGAGCAGGCACTCGCCGAGATCAACCTCTCGGGCGGCAAGCCTTACGCGATCCCGGCCGGGGCGTCCGACCATCCCCTGGGTGGCATGGGGTTCGCGGGCTGGGCGTTCGAGGTTGCCGAGCAGGAGAAGCAACTCGGCGTCTTCTTCGACACGATCATCGTCAACTCGGTGACCGGATCGACGCAGGCAGGCATGGTCGCCGGCTTCGCCGCACTCGAGCAGGAGGGCGGCCTACCCCGGCGCGTGCTGGGGGTCGATGGATCGGCCAAGCCCGCGGCCACGCACGAGCAGATCACGCGCATTGCCGCAGACACGGCGCGCAAGATCGGGCTGAACCGCGAGATCACGGGAACCGACGTCGAACTCGACGAGCGCTTCCACGCGGGCATCTACGGCATCCCCGACGACACCACGCTGGCCGCGATGAAGCGGGCCGCACGGACAGAGGGCATGGTCACCGACCCGGTCTACGAGGGCAAGTCGATGGCTGCGCTCATCCACTGCGTGGAAACGCGCGAGATCGACCCGGCTTCCAACGTGTTGTTCGCGCACCTGGGGGGCCAGCCGGCCCTCAACGGCTACAGCGCGCTCTTCTCCTAGTCTGGCCAGCATGTCCATGCCTGCCGGTTGGTACGACGATCCGTTCACCGACCACCTGCAGCGCTATTGGACGGGCGACTCGTGGACCAAGGAGACGCGCACTCGACCCGACCTCGTGACTCCGCCCCCTCCGCCGGCCCCGGGGGCAGCGCCATCCGGTCAGCGCTACGTCAACTACCTCGTGCCGTCGATCATCGCGCTGATCTGCTGCGCCTGGCCCCTGGCGATCTTCGCCATCGTCTTCTCGGTGCAGGGCAACTCGGCCGTCAAGCGCGGCGACATGGCGACGGGGCTGCAGAAGGCCAATCGCGCGCGCCTCTTTGTCATCCTGTCGATGATCCTGGGAATCGTCGTGTGGATCTACCTCGCCTACACGGTGTCGACGACCGAGCTGCCGCCGCAGCAGGACACCATCAACCCTTTCAGCGCCTGATCAGCCGCACAGGGAGCGGATCAGCGGCACCGGATCGTCGTAGCCGCCCGACCACCCGTTGGGTCGTACCTCCAGATGCAGGTGCACAGCCCCCGGTGAGCCGGTGTCGCCCATGTAGCCGATGAGCTGTCCGGCTGACACCTTCTCGCCGTATTCGACCAGGATCTTGTCGAAGTGGCCGTAGAAGAACATTCCCTTCGATCCGGTGATGTCGAGGATGAGAGAGCCGTTGGACTGGTAACCCGAACGGGTGACGGTGCCGGAGGTGATCGAATAGATCGGCTCACCACGTGAACCCATCAGGTCGAGGCCGGCGTGGGTGCGACCACCGGGCCGGGGAGCGCCCAGGCCATCGCCGTAGTAGAAGTCGGCAACCGGGCAGACCATGCCGCCCGAGCTCGAGCCAGACGCCGCGGACTCGTCGTAGCCGTTGCCTCCACCACCGCCGTTGCCTCCACCGCCGTTGCCGTCCTTCACGCCGGGGCCGAACGCCGTGCCATAGGCAGCATGCGCGTCAGCGGCAGCCGAAGCGGTATCGGGGCCGAGCGCGGCCCACGTGTACGTGGCGACGACGCCCGTGGTGGGGATGCCATTGTCGGACTGGAAGGACTTCACGGCCTGGGCGGTCTTCGGGCCGAAGTAGCCGCTGGCGGGCTTGACGCCGAGGGCGCGCTGCAGGACCGCCACCGACTCACCGCTATCGGTCTCCTCGAGCACGGGTGGCTCCTCGGACGAGGCACTGCGCGCCTTGCGCGTGGTGGGTGTCTCCTGAAGAGCCGCCGGCTTGGCGTTGACGAAGCCATCGGGGGTGTCGGCCGCGGCGAGTGCACTCTCCACGGTCTCGGCACCGAGTGCCGACCAGGTGAAGGGGCCGATCTTGCCTGTCGCGGGCAGCCCGATGCTCTCCTGGTATTCCGCCACGGCCTTGCGAGTCTTGGGGCCGAAGTAGCCGGTCGGCTCGACGTCGAGGGCACGCTGGGCGGCCTCGATCACGGTGCCGTAGTCGCCCTCGGTCGCCACGGGCAGGTCGTCGGCCGGCAGGGCTTGCGTATCGGTCGACGCGGAGGGCTCGACGAGCGCTGCGCCGGCCGAAGGCTCGATCGTCGCGGACGGCGTCGCCGGAGTCGGGGCGGGCTCGATCGAGCTGGGGGGCGCCGGAGTCGCCATGGACGCCACACCCGCAGCCTGGGGTACCGGGTCGCCGTCGGGCAGGAAGACCAGGATCGCGCCCACCAGAGCGAGCACGACGACGGTGACGGTGACCGACAGGCGGCGCAGGCGCAGGCGGCGTGCCTGGGCGATGCGCTGGGCCTGGCGAGGCCCCTGGCGCTCTTGCGGAGAGGGCGCAAGACCCCGAGGGTCCTCCGACGGGGCTGACCGGTCAATCCACATGGTCATGGGACCCTAGCCGAAGGTCACAGTTCTGTCACATCCGCCCCACACGCCACACAGCATCCTTGACCGGCTCGCCTCAGGTGTTTCCCGGGGAACTCCTAGGAGCTCCAATCCCTAAGGGTAGATCAGCGGGCAGGCCACCGAACGCGCAGGCATGGTGCCGGAGAGCAGATACGGCGTGACCGCCGCATCGACGCAGGGTGACGGCCCGCCGTAGGTCACATGCTGCGTGCCCGCGTAGGTGACCATCGACGAGCCGGTGAAGGCATTGGCGGTGGCCCGCGCTCCCAGCCAGGGGGTCCGGTTGTCGCCGATGGAATTGACGATCACGGGTGGATTGGGCAAGCGCAGCGTCCCGGCCAGAGGTGGCACGGACCTCCCCAGCGCAGGTAGGCCTGCGCATTGCGTGCCCTCGCTGATGGACGGAAGACCGAGTGCGGTGCCGCCCACCTTGGCTGCCTGCTGCGCCGCACCGGCGATGACTTCCGCGCTAGGACGATCATGCATGTCGGAGCAGTTGATGAAGTGGTAGGCAGGATTAGCGCCACCCCTGCCTCGACCTGTTACGACTTCGGACCTCACACGCTCGTACTGCTCGCGAGTGATGGCGCGTGACTGGCGGACGGCGTCGTACAACTGGTTGATGATGATGTTGGCATCGGGCCACCGTCTCTGATAGGCCGCGCTGCCCGTGAGGAAGCTGATGACGTCCCACCTGGTCAGCTCGTCGTCGCCGTCCGTGGACAGGACGTTGTCTTCCAGGAAGTTCATCACGACGCGATAGGAGCGCTTCGACTTGGCCCCGAAGGCTCCGAGCATGGTCTGGATCGCCGTGGCGTCGTCCCAGATGTGCTCGCGTGCGTAGTCGCCGATCGCAGGCGTCGGCGTGATGGTCCCATCGAGGATCAGGGCACGAAGCCGCTGGGGGAACTGCTGCGCGTAGGCGCGGCCGAGGGTCGTGCCATAGCTCATGCCCCAGAAGGCGATCTTCTCCACCCCGAGGGCTCGGCGCAGTGCGTCGATGTCTCGGATGACCTGCCAGCTCCCAACGAACTCCGCATCGACCTCGTCAGCGGCGAGGCACTTCTGCAGTGCCGCCGACATAGCATCAAGGAATGTCGCGGTCTCTGCCTGCCAGTCGATGGGTCCGGTCGGCGGGAATTCCGGCTGCGGGGTGCGGCAACCGGTCAGCTCGGGCTGGGACGCACCGACACCGCGTGGATCGAAGGCCACAACGTCGTAGACGTCTTTGACTTGCTTGGGCAGTCTCTCCCGCACGAAGTCCAGGGCCTCTACACCTCCACCACCCGGGCCCCCTGGATTGAAGATGAGTACGCCCCGAGACGGAGCGACTTCAGCCCGGATACGAGCGACAGCGATCCGGTAGGTGCCCGAGTCAGCGCTCCCCCAGTCGCGCGGCACGGTCAGAAACGAGCACTGCGCTCGCTTCAATCCCTCACCGGTGCATGGCTTCCAACTCAGAGTGGGTTGGGCATTGACGCGAGGCTCGGCCTCGATCGCCGGCTGGGCTGCCGCCCCTGCGGGAATACCGAGGAGGACAACACAAGACACGAGAGCTGCGGTGAGCAGTCGGCGCACCCTAAAATCCCATTCAAGTTGGCCTGCGCGCACGCCCAAACGAGGAGTTTCCCGCCGCGTCAACTAGCATGAGCGCCATGCGGTACGACGGGACGATGCTCATGACCGAGCAACTTGACGCCTGCCGTGACTTCTATCGAGACCTGCTGGGCGTGGATGCCGAGGCCGGAGCGGGCTGGGCCAACTTCCCCCTGGGCGACGGCACGTTCGTGGCCCTGCACACACCATGGCGCCCGGGTATGACGACGACGGGCGGCTCCCAGGTGCTGCTGCTGCGGGTCGACTCCCTCGCTCAGGAAAGCGCACGCCTGACGGCCCTGGGCATCGCGTGCTCCGAGCCCCACGAGATCCCGGGGGGCGCCGTCGTGACGCTGAGCGACCCCGACAGCCGCACGATCCAGTTGATCGAGCGGACGTAGGGAGCCGCTAGCGGTGGTGGCGCCCGTCGCTTTGCTCCCCCCAAATCCGGCACACCCTCAACATGTGAATGGGAACACCCCGAGAGGTGTCCCCATTCACATGGCGGTGGCGGTGGGATTTGAACCCACGGTGGAGTTACCCCCACACACGCTTTCGAGGCGTGCTCCTTTGGCCGCTCGGACACGCCACCGCCGAAGAGGGTACAGGCGAGGCTCAGGTCACCGCGGCAAGGACCAAGCCCCAGGCCACGGCCCAGCGATGACCCAACTGCCCGGCTACGTCGGCCCGGCCGATCACCGCACCGGGCAGCGCACGACCCACCGCCTCGACGAGTTCGTCATCCCCGGCCGGTCCGCCAACCAGCACGATCGGCGATGCCGTTCCGTCGGGAAGCACGCGCAGGACGTTGTCGCCGATCACCGCCTCCTTCAGCGCTAGCCGGAGCATGCGCCATTCGGAGCCACCCAGATGACGCGCGAACGGCAGCGGCCCGCCGGGGCCCTGACACACCAGCCAGCCGACCGTGCCCGGGGGAGCGGGGGGATCGAGGAAGTGCCGACCGCCGTCCTCTTCGATCGCCAACTGCGGTGCGTCGATGCGCCGCGCGGGACCGCGCTTGACCCACTCGGCTGCGCCACGCGAGATCTCAAGCACGTCGGCCACCGCGACCGTCAGCATCTCGCCGCACCCGGCCACGGTCGCGTGCTTCACACGATCCGACACGTCGAGGGTGCCGCCGCCCAGGTCGAGCACCACCGCATCTGCAGATGCGCCGGGCGTTGTGAGCGCACCCGCGCGCCCCGCAGCAACTTCCGATGACAGCACGCTGACCTCACCGCCCCAGCGGTGCTTCAGTCCATCGACGTGCAGCCCATCGCTGCCTGCCGCCCGCAAAGATGCCAGCACCATCGATGTCGTCGACACCGCGTCGGCTCGCCAGCCCGGAATGTTCACCACCTCGCGCAGGTCGACCGTCCACACATCGTCAGCGCTGCCGCGCAACTCGCTCAGCCACGCCTGCTCATCCATCGCGGGGGCGGCGGGCCGGTTGGCGAGCACGCCGACCACCGCGCTGCGCGAGCCTCTCAAGGCTTGCACCGCCGCGACCGCATTCGCATGATCATCGGCAGACAGTCCAAGTGCGGCACCCAGACGCAGGGGGTCGCTCAGCACTCCGAGCGCACGACCCTCGCCGGCCACCTCGACGGCCACGCGAGAGCATGACAGCACGACTTCGGGATCGATCGCATCGACCACGGGGATGTCGGTGTCGATGCGCGCCGACACCAGTCGTGCCTCATCGCCCACCAGCACGATGGCCGCGACATCGGCACCCGAGGCAACCCATCGACGCACCTGTCGAGCGGTCTCGCGATAGCCCAGCGGATCGGTGGCCACCAGTACGACCGGGTCGTCGACCGTGTGCGGCTCACGATCCACGGGAGTCGGCGTACCCGCGCCGAATCCGGATCCGGCGGGTGACACCGGCCCACGCGACAACACGACGAGACGACCAGTGTCGGTGGGTGCCAGGCCGACGTCGATACAGGAGGTGTCGACCGGATGCTGCCGGGTCATCACCGCCACGTCCACTCGGTGCCCTAGGCGGCGCTCCATGCGCGCAAGCAGTCGGGCCGCGCCCTCACCCGACGCGATGCTGCCCTTGACCCCGCGCGTGGGCATGCGATCCCAGATTACGGGCCGCCCATCGGCGGCGATGACGATCTCGGTGGTGGCGTTGCCGATATCGATGCCGGCGATGGTGCTCACGTCGCGAGGCTGCGCGCACGGTAGGCCTGTGCCGCCTCGCGCACGAGCGCGGCGGTCGCCGTCGCACCGGCCGCATCGAGCTCAACCGCGATAGCCTCCAGGTCGGCCACAGATGACCGACGGGGGCGCAGGGCCTCGTAGATCGCCATGACGCGATCATCCGACAGTTGGGTGAGCTCGGCCGCACGTCGGAAGTTGGCGGCCAACTGCGGGTTGCCGTGCTCCTGTGCCACCGTCGCCTGATGGAGCAGGGTGTCAGGGTGGATGCGCACATCGTCGGGTGTGATCTCGCCCGCGCGCACGGCGTCGAGAGTTACTTCATCCACCGGCCTGCCCGATCGAGCGATGGTCATGGCCCCTCCACCAGCGTCAGGGCGTCGGGGGCAGCGCCCGCCGTCGAGCATTCGCGTTCGATCGCGACCAGTGACACTACCGCCGTGTGGTATCGCGCCTCGATCGCCTCATCGGAGTAGGGGTTGCGCTGCGGCTCGGGCGTCGCGCCCTTGGCATGCCGGCCAGCATTGACGCCGAGCTGGCGATAGGCCGCGCGGTCGAGGGTCGGCGCAACGCTGTAGAGCTCGAGGTTGGCCAGCGGGGTGAGGTCGCGGCGGTGGATCAGCGCGGTGCCCTTGGCCTGGAGCCCGATGCCGATGCCCGAGCCGGCTAGACGTGCGCCCGTCAGGCCGATCAGCCCCAGGTCGATCGTGTCGTTGACGCGCACGATGCGACCGACGCACCCCTCCTCCTCGAGCCCGGCGAGCAACTCCTCGAGGGCCTCGACAACCGTGAGCCCGCTGAGGGTGCGCCAGATCTCGCGACCCGTCGCCGGCGACACCGCGATGACGACATCGCGGGGATCGTTGCTCTGCGTGGCCGAGCCGCTGTCGCGCAGGCGATCGGTGGCGTGTATCGCCTGCTGGCCGCGCAGGTCCTCGACGGAGCGCTGCTGGCGGATGCGGTCGATCTCACGCTGGCGCTCGGCGGATGGCACGTAACCGGTGCCCGGGCCGGCGTAGTCGTTGGGATCGGTGACCAGTGACAGCACATCCATGGACTCCGTAAAGATCGCCGCGGTCTGCAAGTAGTCGCCCTCGACTCGCGCACGCAGCATCGCCAGCAGTCGCTCGGCCTCCTGCTCGTATCCGCACTCATCGAGTGCGGATATGACGTCGAGCATCGTGATGCCCGAGTCGCGGATCAGTCGCGCAGCGCTGAGCGGCACCATGAGATCCGCGCTCGGCACGTCCTTCGAGCCCGCCGCATCGATGGCCTCATCGACCCAGGCATCGGGGAAGTCGGCCAGGCCCAGCGCCGAGTAGACATCGCGCACGGCCTGCGCGGCTCGCGTCCGAAGTCGGGCGACCTCGGGCTCCTCAGCCGTGCGCAACCCGCCATCGACTCCCCAGTCGCGCTGCATCGCGAGGTAGTCGTCGATGTCCTCGGCGTTCCACTGGCTGGGGCCGAACATGTTGTCGTAGCGCTGGATCGAGCCGAACCCGCTGCAGATGAAGTCGGTGCCGGCGATGAAGATCGGGTGCGTGCGCGAGGTGCGCCGCACCTCCGACTCGCTCATGAGCGCGTCATTGCCCGTGCAGGACTCGAGGTTGCGCAGCATCACCATGAGGTTCTCTGCCATGAGGCTGCGCACGCCGCCGGGCACGGCTCCGGCCACCGACGCGGAGTCGATGCCGCCGTTCTGCACGCCCTGTGCGCCGATGGCGCGAGCCAGGGCGACGCATCGTGCCTCGAGGTAGAACATCGAGCAGCCCTCGGCACCGCCCATCAGGGCCTCGGCACCACCGCCAGAGGTGACGCGCATCTTGATGCCGCGGCTGGCATAGGCCGAGGTCAGGAAGGCCTTCGACCACGGGGTGTCGTCACCGTCGATGAAGATCTGCTCGGTGCCGTAGAGCGAGACGGTCTCGGCGTAGGAGACCAGGCCGCGCATGCCCATCTCGAGCTCGAGGGCCTCCTCGACCGAGCACTGCACGAGCAGCCCGGGCGAGCCAACCGCGGCCCCGATGCTCACCGCGATGGCATTCGACGGCGCATCGCCCAGCACCGGCACCGTGGTCTCGACCTCGCGGAAGCCGAAAGCCGCTGCCGTGGCCGCGTCGGCCGCCAAGAGCAGCGGGTCATCGGAGCGATTGGTGACGTGGGCCTGATTGCTCGGCGTACGCCGGGCCCGGCACTTGGTCGTCGCGATGACGAGCTCTGCCGGGCGCAACAGCGCCAGGCTGCGGGCCAACTTGGCTGGAGTCATTCCGCCGGCAAGGCGTACGACTTCGTCGCGTGACACCACCGGGTCGACAAGCATGCGCGCGAAGGCAAGATCGTCGATCGCCATGGCCTCTGGCGCAACGGCAAGGTCGAGACCGTGGTCGGCGATGAACGTGTCGAGCAGGTCGAACTCCGTGCGCGACCGCGAGTCCATCTCGGTGATCACGCCGTCAGTCACGACAAGCGACGGCTCGGGGTCGCTGGGGGAATCGAAGGCAACGAGGCCGAGTGCAGGGTCCGGGACGGCGAAGCCGTCGAGGTTGACCCGCTGAGCGTCCATGAAGCGGAAGCGCCCGATGCTTTCGGTCATCCACTCTCCCGCGCATAGACCTCGTGTGCCGCCTGCGCGCACGCGAGATCCTGCTCGCCGGTGCCGCCGCTCACGCCGACCCCGCCGATGACGCGATCGCCGTCCCACAGGGGAAGTCCCCCCGCGAATGCGATGTAGCGACCACGGTCGGCGGAATGCATGCCGACCAGATCGCCACCGGGGGCGACGAGGTCGGAGAGCTCGTGCGTGCCGATGCGATGGGAGACGGCCGTGTGCGCCTTGTCGGGCGCGATCACGGGCCCGGCAATCTCCGCGCCATCCATGCGCTGGAAGGCGATGAGGTGCCCACCCGCGTCGACGACCGCAACGGACACGACGATCCCCTGCGCACCCGCCCTCTCCGTCGCTGCCGCGCACATGCGTATCGCTAGGGCGAGATCGACCTCGAACCTGCTCACGCGGGTCATGCCGATGCCGCCCTTCGCAGTCGATCGTGCATGCCCGCCATGGCGACGACGCCGGGCACGAGCGACTTGGGGATCTTGCACACGACCGTGTAGTTGGTGTCGACCACGTTGGCGATCGGCGTGAGGGACGCCTGCGACACGAACTGATAGGAATCGATGTGGCTCATGCCGGTGAGTTCGGCCAGCCAGAAGACCATCTGCTGGTGCGCGATGCGGAAGGCGTCCTCGAGCGGCCGCGCCGATCCGGTCGTCATGAGGAAGTCATCGCTCTCCAGTCTCGGCCACTCGGTCGCGTAGCCCGGCAGCACGTCGAGGATGAACGTCGTATCCATGGCGCACTCCACGGCCACCCCGCAGGTCTCGCCCTCACCCTGGCGGGCATGACCATCACCCAGGCTCATGAGCGCGCCGTCGACGTTGACCCCGAGGTAGCAGGTGACGCCCGCGCGCATCTCGGGCGTATCCATGTTGCCGCCCCACGAGCCGGGCGTTAGCGACGAGCGGGCCTCACCCAGCGGCGGAGCCACGCCCACCGTGCCGTGCATCGGGTCAAGCGGCAGCGCGGCAGTGAACGGCGTGTCTGCGGCCATGTATCGCACGACGCCATCGTGATGATCAATCTCGTAGATCCACGTGCGCTCGAGCAGGGCGGTGTGCAGCATCGCGGTGACGGGCGTTGCGGTGAGCGCCCCGAAGAACGGCACGGTGCTGCTGACCCCCCAGGCCTCGCGCGGCTTGATGGAGACGAAGTGGACGGCCAGAGTGTCGCCCGGCACTGTGCCCTCGACATAGAAGGGACCGGACTGGGGATTGAGCAGGCGCGGATCGCACACCTCGCTGGCCATGTCGGTGGTCGATCTCACTCGCCCGCCGAAGCAGTCCATCGTCCAGGTGCTGATCACCGTGCCCGGGCGCACGGAGGCAACGGGAGCAACACCACCGAAGGTGTAGGTGTAGGTGGTGGGGTCGGCATCGGCATCAGGCTCCCACCGCAAGCGCTCCATGGCCGGATCCTCCTCCCCTCAGCCGTGAGGGGTGCACCCAGGCCGGGCGCACCCCTCACGAGTAGTTGCGTGCGATTAGACGCGCTCGTGCGCTTCCTCGAGAGTTGTACGGCCAATCTCGGCGTAGAGGTCAGGTCGCTTCGACCGCAGCCACAGGGCGTAGCCGAAGCCGATGACGAGCAGGCCGATGACGTAGACCGGCATCAGCTGGAACACCAGGCTGTCGGCAGCAAGGCCGGCGGCGAACTGTCGGTTGTTCCACAGCAGGGACAGCGCGTAGAGCATGCCGGCCGCACCGACGATCGGGCACAGCATCGTGGTGATGACGTTGCCCTTCTTGACCTTCTTCACCCAGAAATACCAGATGACGGCGACCGAGGTGATGGTCTGGACGATGAGGATCATCGCCGTACCGATCAGCGCCAGCAGGCCGTAGACGTTGACGTAGGGGATGAGCTCGGGCACCGCTTCGCCCTCAATGTAGACGTTGGTGAAGAGCAGGAACGCCAGGCACAGGACCAGGGTGATGACGCTCTGCACGATCGAGGCGATAGCCGGTGATCCATGCTTGGGGTTGACCGAGCCGATCGTGCGGCGTAGGAAGCCCGAGGCGGTCTCGCGGCCCAGGGCGTAGATGTAGCGAGAGGCCGCGTTGTGGAAGGCCATGGCGCAGGCGAAGGATCCGATGACGAGCAGGATCTTGTAGATCAGCACCATGACACCGCCGAGATTGGCATCGACCAGGCCCAGCCAAAGGTCGACCGGAGCGGCGCCGGCCGAGATCTCCACCGACTTGGCCGCACCGTTGCCGACCACGACCATCCACGCCATGAAGGTGTAGAAGAGGCCCAGACCTACCACGGCGACGAGCGTGGCGATGGGCACATTGCGCTTCGGGTTCTTGGACTCCTCGCCGTAGACTGCGGTGGTCTCGAAGCCGACCCACGACCAGAAGGCGAAGAAGATACCGATAGCCGCGACACCAGCGGCGACACCCGTGCCGAACGCGTTTTCTTGCAGGCTGACGAAGGCGTTCTGCGGGGGTACGATCTCGCCAAACATGAAGCCGTCGGGGCCGCCCTTGAAGAGCACGGTGATGCCCAGCGCCAGGAGCAGCACCACCTCGCAGATCAGGGTGATGCCGAGCACGGCGACCGCCAGGGTGATCGAGTAGTAGGTCAGCACTCCGATGACAACGATGCCGATGATCGCGATGATCATCCAGCTGAGGTTGATGCCATAGGGCTTGAGCACGTATTCGGAGGCGAAGTAGGAGAAGCCGCCGATAAGGGAGGCCTCGAAGATGATGTAGGCCACCGCGGCGAGGATGCCGGAGGCCATGCCCCACACCTGGCCGAGGCCGTGGGAGATGAAGCCATAGAAGGCACCTGCCGTCGTGATGTAGCGGGCCATGGCAACGTAGCCGATGGCGAAGATGGTCAGGACGATCGTGGCAAAGAGGAAGCCGGCTGACGCTCCGATGCCGTTGCCATAGCCGACCGCGATGGGCGTGTTGAAACTCATGGCGGTGATCGGGGCGGCATTGGCCACGGCCATGAGGAGCACGCCCACGAAACCGACGGCCCCGGCTTTGAGGCGAGTCTGCTCCCTGGGGTTGACCTGCTGATCGTTGGGCGACAGGGCCACGAAACCTCCGTGAGTACGTGCCCGCGTGACGCGGGTCACGCCACGCAGTATGGGGGTGAAAGCGGCCTGGGCAAAGGAAATTCAGCGCATTTGGGTCAGGGGTCGTGGGAAGGGGTAGCCGATTTGCCCCCTTTTCGGTATGGTAATGGGTATTGATTTGGTCCGGTTTTTCGGTATGCTGGTGCATGTGACCGACACGGATTCCGCCGATTACGACTACGGCGTCTTCTCGTTTGCCTCCAAGGCCGAGGTCCTCGACAAGGCCAAGGAGTACTGGAACCCGGGTAAGACCCAGTTCTGGATCGACTCGGGCGTGCCCCTCGTCATCGACCGTCGCGAGGAGTACTACCTCTGGGACATGTCGGGCAAACGCCTGATCGACCTGCATCTCAACGGCGGCACCTACAACCTCGGTCACCGCAATCCTGAGGTGGTCCAGGCCCTCACCGTGGCCATGCAGCACTTCGACATGGGCAACCACCACTTCCCCGCCCTCGCCCGCACGGCGCTCGCCGAGGCCCTGGTCACCTCGGCGCCGGCCGGCCTCAGCAAGGTGATCTACGGATCCGGCGGCGGCGAGGCGATCGACATCGCCCTCAAGACGGCCCGCCACGCCACGCAAAAGCGCAAGATCGTCTCGATTGCCAAGGCCTACCACGGCCACACCGGCCTCGCAGTCGGCACGGGGGACGACCGCTTCTCCAAGCTCTTCCTCGCCGACCAGCCCGAGGAGTTCCCTCACGTCCCCTTCAACGACCTCAACGCCATGGAGGAAGCGCTGCGGGGTCGCGATGTCGCAGCCGTGATCATGGAGACCATCCCCGCGACGTACGGCTTCCCGCTGCCCGATCCCGGCTACCTTCACGCCGTCAAAAAACTGTGCCAGGAGTTTGACGCCCTCTATATCGCCGACGAGGTCCAGACGGGGCTCATGCGCACCGGTGAGCTTTGGGGCATCGCCAAGGAGGGCATCCAGCCCGACATCCTGGTCACCGGCAAGGGCATCTCCGGCGGCATGTATCCCATCGCCTGCGTCCTCGTGCGCGATGAGCATGCCGGCTGGCTCACCGAGGACGGCTTCGGCCACATCTCCACCTTCGGGGGCGCCGAGCTCGGCTGCATCGCCGCCATCAAGGCCCTCGAGATCTGCTCGCGGCCCGAAACGCGCTCGATGGTTCACTACATCGCCGACCGCGTGGGCACCGGACTGCGCGCCATCCAGGCCGAATACCCCGACTGGTTTGTCGGCATTCGCCAGAACGGCGTCATCCTCGGCCTGGAGTTCCACCATCCGCAGGGCGCCAAATACGTCATGCGTCAGCTCTACGAAAACGGCGTCTGGGCCATATTCTCCACGCTCGATCCGCGCGTGCTGCAGTTCAAGCCGGGCATCCTGCTCAAGCCAGAGGTCGTCGACGAGGTGCTCGATCGCACCGAGGTGGCTATTGGCCGCGCCTACCGCGAGGCGATGGGGGGCCGGTCATGACCGCACTCCTCGCCGACATTCCCCTCGAGCCCGCGGGGGTCCCTCGCGGTCGGGCCATGGTCGAACGCGCCCAATGGGCCTCGCTGGCCTTCGCGACGTACGACATCGAGACCGTACGTCGCATCGCGCAGGCCGCGGCCGAAGCGGGCGAGCGAGTAGCCGCCGAGCTTGGAATCGCGGCCGTCGAGGAGACCGGCTTCGGTGTCGCTGAGCACAAGAAGCTCAAGAACGTCGCCTGCTCCGTGGGCATCTGGAATACCTATCGCGATCACGACTACGTATCGCCGGTCCTTCACCCCGACCGCGGTATCGTCGAGGTGCCGCGCCCGGCCGGTGTGGTTATCGCGCTGACTCCATCGACCAACCCCGTGGCGACTGTCTTCTTCAAGATCATGCTCGCGCTGCTGACGCGCAACGCGATCATCATCTGCCCCCACCCCTTCGCCAAGCGAGTCTGCACCGAGGCCGCGCATGCGATGGCTGAGGCCGCTGTCGCCGCTGGCGCGCCCGACGGCTGCATCCAGGTGGTCGAGGAGCCGTCGATTCCTCTCGTCAACGCCCTGATGACCGACGCTCGGGTCGATGTCATCGTGGCCACCGGGGGCACCGCCATGGTGCGCGCCGCCTACCGCAGCGGCAACCCCGCGATAGGGGTCGGCCCCGGCAACGTGCCAGTCATGGTCGATGCCACCGCCGACATCGCTGCCGCGGCCCACCGCATCGTGGCGAGCAAGGCCTTCGACAACTCCATCCTGTGCACCAACGAGTCGGTGCTCATCGTCGAGGAGAAGGCCGCCGCAGGTCTCGAAGCCGCACTGAGGCGCGAAGGTGCCTACGTCCTCGCCGGCGAGGAGATTGACGCCGTGAAGGGCGTGATGTTCGACGGCACCAGCTTCGACACGGCCTGGGTCGGCAAGTCGGCCAAGCAGATCGCCGAGGCCGCGGGCATCAAGGTGCCGGCCAACACGCGCATCCTCGTCGCACCCTTCCCGCTCGTCGTGCCCGAGGAGATGCTTGCCCACGAGAAGCTCTGCCCCGTGCTCGGCATGGTCGTCGTGCCGAGTGCCGCTCGCGGCATCGATGCGGCCCGTGCCGTGCTGCGCATCAGCGGAGCCGGTCACAGCGCCGCCATCCACAGCGAGGACGCCGTGACCATCATGGCCTTCGCATCAGCCGTGCCGGTGTTACGCGTCGCCGTCAATGTCGGTAACAGCCTCGGCAGCGCCGGTATCGAGACACACCTGGCCCCGACCATGACCATCGGCACCGGGTTCTTCGGTCGCTCATCGGTGGGCGAAAACCTGGAGCCGAAGCACCTGATCAACATGACGCGGATCGCCTATCCCTCCCACGGCAGTTCAGCGATGCCCGACTTCAGCGCTCTGCAGCCTTGGCACGAGCCCGCCGGGGCGGTTCCGCCGTATCCGATCGCCTCCAACATGGAAGGGGCCCCTTCCCTCGTGCGTGCCGACGACCCGCAGGATGAACTCCGCGACGAGATCCGCCGCATGGTCGTCGAAGAGCTCCGAGAGATCCTGCGAGGCTGACGTGGCTGAACTTCGTTCCTTCATTTTCCTTGACCGCCTGCAACCGCAGACGATGTGCTATCTGGGCACGTGGATCCGTGGCTCGCTGCCGCGAGCGGGTGTCGCGGCGCAGATCATCGAGGTGGCTCCCGGCCTCGACATCGAGCCCCTGACCGACATCGCGCTCAAGCACGCCGAGATAGGCGCAGGCATCCTCTTCGTCGAGCGCCAGTTCGGCTATCTCGAGATGCACGGCCCCACGAGTTCAGTGCGTAGCGCCGCCGATGCTGTGCTCGAGCACCTCGGAGCGAGTGCATCGGATGCCACGGCCCCGCAGATTCTCGCCTCGCGCGTGGTCCCGAAGATCGACCGTCAGCACGCGTTCCTCATCAACCGCAACAAACTCGGCTCGATGGCACTGCCGGGGCAGTCGCTCTTCGTGCTGGAGATGCAGCCCGCCAGTTATGCGATCCTCGCCACCAACGAGGCCGAGAAGGCCGCGCGCATCAACGTCGTGGACTACCGCATGGTGGGTGCCACGGGCCGCGTCTACCTGACCGGCACTGAGTCTGAGGTGCGCGCTGCCGCCGACGCGGCGGAGCGTGCCCTGCGGAGCGTGGTCTCATGACCTCCCCCGACATGCTTCGCGAGGTCATCCGCGAGGTCGTGCGCGACGTCATCCGCGAGGTCATCGCCGAGGAGATGGCAGCGGTTGCACTCAGCCAAGCCTCCGGCACCAACCAGGCTTCAACGCGGGCCACACCGCCCGCGCCGCGGGCATCGGCGGCGTCCGGCGTACTGCTGGACCGCGGAGCCCTGACCGAGCGTCACGTGCGATCCGCAGGCGACGCCAAGTCGATCACCATCGGAAGCAAAGTCGTCATCACGCCCCTCGCCCGCGAACGTGCGCGGACGATGGGCATCGAGATCATCCGGGTCTCAGTCGAAGGGTAGGAGAAGACATGCTGCGCGCACGCGTCATTCAAAGCGTCTGGTCGACGAAGAAGGTCTCGTCGATCCCCAACGGCGCCTTCCTCGAGGTCGAGGTCGAACCCGGCGGTGCCCGTCTGGTTGCCTTCGACGTGCTCGGATCCGGCGTCGGCGAGGCCGTGCTAATCGCGACCGGCTCGGTCGCGGCCGCATGGCTGCCCGGCGAGGCACCCCCCATTGACGCGCTCATCATCGGTTCAATCGATGAGGAGCGGAACTGAGCGGATCACCGCTCGGCAACCACGAAAGGAAACACCATGTCCAACAACGCGATCGGCATGATCGAGACCAAGGGTTACGTGGCTGCGCTTGCTGCCGCCGATGCCATGGTCAAGGCAGCCAACGTGACCATCGTCAGCCGCGAGCAGGTCGGCGACGGACTCGTTGCCGTGACCATCCAGGGTGATGTCGGCGCCGTGAAGGCTGCGACCGACGCTGGTTCGGAGGCTGCTAGCCAGGTGGGCGAGCTCGTCAGCGTCCACGTGATTCCGCGGCCGCACCAGGAGCTGTCGAAGAACTTCGGGGTATCGGCAAAGTGAGCCAAGGCGGACTTCCCGCCTCGGCCGCACCGGAACTCCGGGTCTACCTGCAGCTGCTCGATCTCCAGCCTCAGTTCGCGGCGTATCTCGGTACGCCGACGCGCGCTCGCGGCTACCCACCCTATGCGGGGCAGCACGCCCTCATCGTCGAGGTCGCGCCTGGGCTGGCGATCGAGCGAGTGACGGACCTCGCGCTCCGGCAGGTGCCGGAGGCCGAACTGGGCATCCTCTTCGTCGAGAGGCAGTTCGGCGTACTCGAGGTGCATGCGGATGCACGCGAGCACGTCGAGGCGGCGGGAGCAGCGATCCTCGCCGGCCTGGGCGCGCGACCGGAGGATCAACTCAGGCCGCAGGTGCTCTTCCATGACGTCATCCACGACATCACCGACCAGCACGCGGTGATCCTCAACCGCGTGCGCCAGGCCTCGATGGTGCTGCCCGGGCAGAGCCTGCTGGTCTTCGAGATGACGCCGGCGCTTTTCGCAGCCGTAGCAGCCAACGAGGCGCAGAAGGCGGCGCCCGACGCCACCCTGGTCGACGTCCAGATGATCGGCGCAGCCGGACGGGTCTACATGGCCGGCAGTCCCGAGTCGGTCGAGCGCGCACGCGAGGCCATCGGGGCAGCCCTTGCTGCGGTGGCGGGCCGGGATCAGTAGCGTCTGTGCCCGGAGGAAGCACCGTGACCGATCCCGTGGCCTCATTCGAGGAGTTCGCCTACGCCGCACTGCCGGCGTACGGGCTCACCGATGCCACGCGGCTCACGCTGCTGAACGTCTCCGAAAACGGCACCTTCCTGGTGGAGGACCCCGAGCAGGGTCGCTCGGTCCTGCGTATCCATCGCACCGGCTACCACTCCCGCGAGGCCATCCTCAGTGAGTTGGCGTGGATCGATGCGCTCAGAGCCCAGCAGATCGTCGACACCCCCGCGTTCATGCCCGCTGTCGACGGAGAGCTTGTCGCGACTGCTCGCACAGGCGACGGTCGTGAGCGCTATGTCGTGCGCTTCGCGTGGGTCGACGGGGTCGAACCCACCGAAGACCGTCTCGCGCAGGACTTCGAGGAGCTCGGCTCGATCACCGCGCGCCTCCACCTGCATGCCAAGTCATGGCAAAGGCCAGCGGCATTTACCCGTCTCGTGTGGGACTACGACACTGCGCTGGGACCCAACGGGCACTGGGGGCGGTGGCAGTACGGCCTGGGCGTGGGTCCATCAGAGATCGACATCCTCAGCCGGTGCGCCGATCTGATGCGCCAGCGCCTCGATGCCTACGGCAAGGGCCAGGATCGATTCGGCCTGGTGCACGCCGACATGCGCCTTGCCAACCTGCTTGTCAACGGACCCCGCGTCAACGTCATCGACTTCGACGACGCGGGCCTGAGTTGGTACATGTACGACCTGGGATCGTCGCTGTCCTTCATTGAGCACGAGCCCTACGTGCCCGAACTCGTCGACGCCTGGACTCGCGGCTACCGGCGGACAACCGATCTGGACCCCACCGACGAGGCCGAGCTCCCGACCTTCATCATGTTTCGGCGTCTGCTGCTCGTGGCTTGGATCGGCTCGCACGCCGAGACCGAGACCGCCCAGCAGATGGGGCCGGAGTATGCCGCCACCAGTTGTCGTCTCGCCGACGACTACCTCACCAGAATGACCTAGGAGGATCCATGTTCACGTCGATTGCCGGCCGCTCGGCCATCGTGACCGGTGCCACGAAGGGCATCGGCAAGGGCATCGCACGCGTGCTGGTGTCTGCCGGCGCAAATGTGCTCATCACCGGACGCAACGAGGACGACGCCAAGGCCACGGTCGCCGAGCTGTCGGACCTCGGTGGAGGCACCGTCGCCTACTGTCTCGGAGATGTCGCTGACGCGTCAGCCTGCGCCCGCATGGTGGAAGCCGCACTCAACGCACACGGTGGCCTGGACATCCTTTGCGCCAATGCGGGGATATTCCCCGATGCCAAGCTCACGTCGATGTCGGAGGCCGACATGGACCGAGTCCTGGACACGAACATTAAGGGCACGCTGCTGAGCGTGCAGGCGTGCATTCCCGAACTCGCCAAGAGTGGCCGGGGTCGCGTGATCCTGACGTCGTCGATCACTGGACCCATTACCGGATTTCCTGGCTGGTCCCACTACGGTGCGAGCAAGGCGGCCCAACTCGGATTCATGCGGACCGCGGCCATTGAGCTCGCGCCGATGGGCATCACGGTCAACGCCGTGCTGCCGGGCAATGTGATCACGGAGGGGCTGGAGGACCTCGGCGCGGAATACCTGAAGGCCATGGAGATGTCCATCCCGCAGCGGCGCCTCGGCAGTGTCGCCGACATCGGCAATGCCGCGCTGTTCTTTACCACCGACGAGGCCGCATACATCACTGGTCAGGCACTCGTGATCGATGGCGGCCAGGTCCTTCCGGAGTCTTTGGCTGCGCTCGAGGCCATGTAGTGGCCGAGGCTGCAGCGTCGGGCATGGGCGCCACCGCCGAAGGCGTACGCCAGCGCCTCATGGCCATGGTCGAGCGCGGTGCGCTCAAGCCCGGCGAGCGCCTGGGCGCTGAGCGCGACCTCGCTGCGCAACTCGGTGTCAGTCGCTCGACGCTTCGACAGGCACTGGGGTCGCTCGAGGCTTCCGGCATTGTCCGCCGCGTGCCTGGTCGCAGCGGCGGCACCTTCATCGCGCCAGGCAAGGTAGATCGCGACCTGTCCCGCATCGTCGGCGTGCCGACACTGCTGCGAGATCAGGGCTTCACGGCAGGGTCGCGTGTGGTGAGTGTCGCCGTGATGCCCGCTGGCCCCGAGGCTGCCGGTGCCCTTGGTCTCGATGCGAACGACTTCGTTGTCGACCTCGTGCGGATTCGACTGGCCGACGGATCCCCCATCTCGCTCGAGCACGCTCGCTTCCCCGCCAATCTCGTGCCCGGCCTGCCCGAGCGGGACCTGAGCGGGTCGATCTACGAACTCATCGACAACGCCTACGGGCTGCGCCCCGACACAGCGACCGAGACAATGGAGGTCGTCGGCGCAGCACCCCTTGAGGCATCCATTCTCGGCGTGGAGGTCGGCTCACCACTGCTCTCTATCACTCGCACCACGCAGGACGCCAGTGGTCGACTCTTTGAGTTCTCGCGCGACCTCTTCAGATCCGATCGCACGCGCATCAGCGTGCGAGTCCAAGGAGCACCGTCCTCGGAGAGTGCCCAACTTCGCGGTCGTCGGGTCGAGCTCGTGCCACCGCTCGATTAATTTGCGCGGCGACGCTCGAAGAACTCCCGCACCACGCTGCCGCACTCTTCTGCCAGTAAGCCGCCAACCACTTCCGGGCGGTGACTCAGACGGCGGTCGCGCAGGAGATCCCACGACGACCCCGCCGCGCCGTAGTCCGTGTTCCAGGCTCCGAACACCACACGGTCCACGCGTGCAAGGTGGGCCGCGCCCGCGCACATCGGGCACGGCTCGAGGGTGACAACAAGGGTGCAGCCTGCAAGATCCCAGTCACCGCGCGCTGCCGCGGCTTCGCGCAGCACGACGACCTCTGCGTGTGCTGTGGGATCAGACAGGGCCTCGCGGCGATTGCCCGAAGCCGCAAGCACGCGTCCCGCGTCATCGATAAGAAGGGCGCCTACGGGTACGTCCGCGTCTCTTTCGAGGAGTGATCGCCGGGCCAGGGCAATCGCCTCACGCATTGCCGCCTGATCGGCCGGCCGGAACTCCACGCCCGGTCAGTCCTTGTCGAGGGACTCGAGCACGGTCGATAACTGCTCACCGAAGCCGATGCGGGTGGCGATGCTGGTCACCTGCTCATCGGGGTACAGATCAGGATCGCCAAGGATGAGTTCCATCTCGTCAACGGTCACGCCGAGGTCGGCGAAGAGCGTGATATCACCAGTCGGTTCGAGTTCGTCTATCTCCTCCTCGTCATCGGGCAGGTCGACCTCGAGGAGTTCGGCTGCCTCCTCGGCGATCGGCCACTCGTAGGCGGCATTGAGATCGGAGAGCACCAGTCGCGTGGCCCCATCGGGAGTAACGCGCACGGCGATGAAGAACTCCTCGTCGACGGCGAGGAATCCGAGCGCACCTCCCTCGGCCGTGAGCTGTCGCAGGGCCGCGGTGAAGGAATTGAGCGACGTCGTGGCCCGAGGCGGAAGAGCGGATACCGACCAGCGGCCATCCTCTCGCCACGCGGCGACGGCGAAGTCGACCTCATCGTCTGCCACGTCGCACCTCCTCTCCACTGCCTCGAAGGCATCGTGGCACGACAACCCGTCTCGTGTGTCGAGTTCGACCCAGGTTGCCGAACGAGGGCGGTGCGGACAGACCGCCTCGCCCGATACGCTGCGCCCGTGCGAACAGTCGTCATCCAGCATCCCCTGGTCGCCCACAAGCTGACCACCTTGCGTGATGAGACCACAGACTCAGCGACCTTCCGCCTGCTGGTGGAGGAACTCGTCATCCTCCTGGCCTACGAGGCCACCCACCAACTGCGCACGACCCCGGTCACGATCATGACGCCGGTCGCCGAGACGACGGGCGTTCACCTGGCGCGTCCTCGCCCGCTCGTGGTGCCGATCCTGCGAGCCGGACTCGGGATGCTCGAGGGGATGATGCGACTCATGCCGACCGCCGAGGTTGGCTTCCTCGGCATGGTGCGTGATGAGACCTCGCTTGTAGCATCGACGTACGCCGACCGAATCCCCCATGACCTCAGTGGGCGTCAGATGTTCGTGCTGGACCCCATGCTCGCGACCGGCGGCACCCTCGTCGCCGCCATTGATCTACTGCTGGAGCGTGGCGCGAGCGACGTCACTGCGATCACGCTGCTGACGGCACCCGAAGGCCTGTGCCGCGTCGAGGAGACCTACGCAGGGCGCCCGGTCGATGTCACCGTCGTCACCGCCGGCCTCGATCTGCAACTCAACGAGAAGGGCTACATCGTGCCGGGCCTGGGCGATGCCGGTGACCGCCTCTACGGTGTCGTCTAGCCCTACATCCCCTTCAGGGACGTGACCACCTTGGTGAGGGAGTCTTTGGCGTCGCCGAAGAGCAGGGTGGTCTTGGGGTCGTAGAGCAGTTCGTTCTCGATGCCGGCGAAGCCCGGGCGCATCGAGCGCTTGAGGAAGACCACCTGCTGCGCGTTGTCGACGTCGAGGATCGGCATGCCGTAGATCGGCGCCGTGGTGTCCGAGCGAGCGGCCGGGTTGACCACGTCGTTGGCACCGACGACCAGCACGACATCGGTCGCGGAGAAGTCGGGGTTGATCTCCTCCATCTCCTTGAGCTGCTCGTAGGGCACCGACGCCTCGGCGAGCAGGACATTCATGTGGCCGGGCATGCGGCCCGCCACGGGGTGGATGGCGTAGTCGACCTCGATGCCCCGAGCGGTGAGAAGGTCAGCGAGCTCACGCAGCGTGGACTGTGCTTGGGCGACCGCGAGCCCGTATCCCGGCACCAGGATCACCTTGTTGGCGTAGCCGAGCATGATGGCGACATCGCCAGGACCGGCCGCACGCACCGGACGCTCCTCGCCCGTGCCACCACCGCCCTGGGTGGTGCCGGAGAACGCACCGAACAGCGTCGACGTCAACGGGCGACCCATCGCCTTGGCCATCAAGCTGGTCAGCAGCGTGCCCGAAGCACCCACGAGAGTGCCCGCCACGATGAGCAGGACGTTGCTCAGCACGTATCCGGAGGCTGCCACCGACAGGCCCGTGAAGGCATTCAACAGGGAAATGACAATCGGGACATCAGCACCGCCAACCGGCAATACGAACAGCGCGCCGAAGATCAGCGACAGCACCAGCAGTGCAACCAGGAGTAACGTGGAGGGGCTAACGATCAGTGCGACCGCGGAAGCGACGGTCAGGACGGCCACTAGAATGGTGATGATGCGACCTGCGGGGAGCACGACGGGCCGCGTGGTCATGAGCTCTTGCAGCTTCAGATAGGTGACGATCGATCCACTGAAGGAGACTCCACCGATCAGCACGGTGAAGACGGTGGCGATCAGGAAGAGCAGCTCGGCTCCGGAGCCGTATTCGAGGTATTCGACGACGGCGACGAGGGCTGCAGCTCCGCCGCCTGCGCCGTTGAAGAGTGCGACAAGCTGCGGCATCGCGGTCATCTTCACCTGTCGAGCGGCGATCAGGCCGATCACCGAACCGACGATCACCGCGACGATGATGATGGTCAGGTTGTTGAGCTTTATGCCGCTGAAGAAAAGGACCGCCGTCGCCAGGAGCGCGCCGACCGCACCCGAGAGCGTGCCAAGACGCGCGGTCTTGGGCGACGACAGGCCCTTGAGCGACAGGATGAACAGCACGGCAGCCACGAGGTAGGCGAGCGGAACCCAGACGGGAGTCATCACAGCACCTCCTCACCCTTGGCGGTCTTCTTGGACTTGAACATCCCGAGCATGCGGTCGGTTACGACGAAGCCGCCGACCAGGTTGATCGCTCCCAGCAGGATGGCGATCACGCCGATGATCGTCTGCACAAGCGACGTGGAAGCACCCGTCACGGTGATTCCACCGATGAGAACGATGCCGTGGATCGCATTGGCACCCGACATCAGCGGGGTGTGGAGGATGGTCGAGACCTTGGATACGACCTCGAATCCAACGAAGATACTAAGCACGAAGATCGTGAGGAGCGCTACGCCATCCACGCTCACCCACCTCCCTGCAGGGCGGAGATGGCGGCGTCATTGTGGACGTTGCCGTCCAGCACCACGCAGCAGCCGGCGATGACCTCGTCATCGGGATCCACAACCACCGCACCATCCTCAGAGACGAGAGTGAGCAGGGAGTAGACGTTCATGCCGTAGAGCTGCGAGGCATGGATGGGCATCTCGCTAGGCACGTCGCGCGCCCCCCAGACCACCACTTCGCCAAACATCACTTCCTCGCCCGGCAGCGAGCCCTCGACATTGCCACCGGATTCACTCGCGAGGTCAACCACGACTGACCCGGGGCGCATGCCCTCCACCATCGCGCGCGTCACGAGCAGCGGCGCCTGCCGTCCGGGCACCGCAGCGGTGGTGATCACGGCATCAGACTCGGCAATGTGAGGCGCGAGCAGGTCGCGCTGTCGAGCGGCGCGGTCATCGGACATCTCGCGGGCGTATCCACCCGATCCCTCGAGGGCATCGAGGTCGAGGCTGATGAACGTCGCGCCCATCGAGCGGACCTCGTCGGCGCTGGCCGCGCGTACGTCGTAGGCGGAGACCCGCGCGCCGAGCCGCTTGGCCGTAGCGATGGCCTGCAGCCCCGCCACGCCCGCGCCCAGCACCAGCACGCGTGCGGGCTGGATCGTGCCAGCGGCCGTCATGAAGAGCGGGAAGAACTTCGGGAGGCGGTCGGCAGCCACGAGGGCCGCGCGATATCCGGTGACCAGTGACTGAGACGTCAGCGCATCCATCGACTGCGCCCGCGAGATACGTGGCACGAGGTCGAAGGACAGCCCGGTGGCGCCCGCATCATGGAGACCGCGAATCGTGTCGAGGTCAATGGCAGGCGACAGGAACGACACGGCGACTGCCCTCGGGCGCAGGCGCTTGGCACGCCCGTAGTCGAGGGGGCGAACGCTCGCGACGACATCAGCGGCCGCCAAGGCGTCGTCCATGCCCGACGTCGGCACCACCAGCGCTCCAGCAGCCGCGTAGTCGGCGTCGTTGGCGTATGCCAGAACGCCGGCACCGGACTCGATGACGACCTCATAGCCGAGTTGGCGGAACTTGCCTACGACGGAGGGGAGGACCGCCACGCGTCGCTCGCCCGGACGTGTCTCTCCGGGGACGAGAAGCCTCATCTGAACCTCCGGGGCAGGAGCCTACGGCTACCGTGGTGACGTGCGCGGACCCCTCGCCCTGATCCGCGGAATCCGCCATCCCGAGGCCTTTCACGGCACCGGGCTCAACGGTGGATTCTTCGAGGGGTGGTACGTAAAAGTAGCGGATGCCCATCAGATCGCTCGCTGGGCGTTCATCCCCGGAGTCTTCCGTGGGCACGACGGCACCACCGCTACCGACGAGGCCTTCCTCCAGGTGCTCGACGGTGCCACCGGCGAGTCGGCCTACTACCGCTACGACGCACAGGACTTCACCGCGGCCACGGATCGCTTCGACGTCTGGGTGGGCCCGCACCACTTCTCCAGCGATGGACTCAGTGTGCGACTCCCCCATCTTCAAGGAGATATCGAGTTCACGACGCCCATGGATCCCTGGCCCGTGACGTGGCGTCGTCCGGGCATCATGGGCTGGTACGCGTGGGTGCCCATGATGGAGTGCTACCACGGCGTCGTGTCCTTCGGCCATGATCTGCGCGGCGTGCTGACGGTCAACGGCCAACGCCAGGACTTCGATGGCGGGCGCGGCTACATCGAGAAGGACTGGGGGCGAGCATTCCCGGCCGGCTACGTCTGGATGCATTCACAGCATTTCGTCGGCGAACCCACCGCGTGCCTCGTCGCATCGGTTGCCATCATCCCGTGGCTGCGCTCGTCCTTTCGCGGGTTCATCGTGGGCCTGCGACTCGGAGCCGACCTCCACACCTGGGCCACCTACAACGGCTCGCGCGAGCGCTGGCTGGAGCTCGACGAAACCCACGTCCGCTGGGCCATCGACGGCCCTTCCGGATCGCTCGAACTATCCGCGGAGCGCAAGCGCGGCGGCCTTCTCCGCGCGCCCATCCGCACGCGGATGCACGAACGTGTCGAGGAGACCCTCGATGCGGTCATCGCCGTGCGGTACGTCGCGCCGGACGGACGCGTCGTCCTCGACACGACGGCGACCACGGCCGGCCTCGAGGTTCATGGTGACCTCGAAAGGCTGCTGGCCGTGGGCACGCGCTAGGCAGGAAGTCCGGCGAGCCCGCTCGCCCCGCGGCAGGATATCCGCATGGCAAAGACACCTCTCAGCCCTCGACAGTGGCATCCCCCCAAGGACGTCGGCCTCCGTGGTCCCTTCGCGCCCAACGCCGCGCTGGCGGGCATCGACGTCATCCCCATCCTCGGCACCGGGGCCGAGGACGTCGCTGTCGACAGCCGGGGGCGCATCTACACCGGCACCCGCGAGGGCTACATCCTGCGTATCTCCGCCGATGGGCGCCCCGTCGAACGCATCGTGCAGACGGGCGGGCGTCCCCTTGGGATCGAGATCCACCCCGACGGCTACCTCATCGTGTGCGACGCGCATCGCGGTCTTCTTCGCATCCATCCCGACACCGCGGAGGTCGAGGTTCTCATCAGCGAGGTCAACGGAGCCCCGCTGCGGATACCCAACAATTGCGCGATCGCATCTGATGGGACCATCTACTTCTCTGACTCATCCCAACACTTCGGCCTCGCTGAGTTCAAGGGCGACATCATCGCCCACACGGGCAGCGGCCGACTGCTGCGCAGGCAGCCCGATGGCACGGTCGAGGTGCTGCTCGACGGCCTCAACTTCGCCAACGGTGTCGCCCTGGCTGACGACGAGTCCTTCGTCCTTGTCGCCGAGACCAGCGGCTACAGCGTGGTGCGTCTCGACCTGACCGGTCCCTCCGCGGGCCGTCGTTCAGTCATCATCGAGAATCTTCCGGGGCTTCCCGACAACATGTCTACGGGGTCCGATGGCGTCTTCTGGATCGCGATGCCATCCGTCCGCAACAAGCTCCTCGACCTACTCCTGCCCAGGCCAGGATTCCTGCGCAAGGCCATCTGGGCGATGCCCGACAGGTTGCAGCCGGATGCGTCCCGCATCACCTGGGTCATCGGCATCAACGGTGAAGGCACCGTCGTTCGCAACCTGCAAGGACCGGGGACCGCCTATCACTACGTCACCGGGGTCCGCGAGCACGACGGCAAGCTCTATCTCGGCAGCCTGGTCGAGCCCGGCGTGGCCGTCATCGAGTTGAAGCGCTAGACGCGCTTCTTCAGCGCATCGGTCAGGCGCGTGAGCGCCGGACTGCGGTCGGCCTTGGGCACCACCGCGCGAATGATGCACAGCGAGTCGGTGGCGAGCGCCTCGGTGAGGGCATCGTCGAACTCGTCTTCCGTGGTCGCCAACCACCCCTTGCCAACACCAAACACCTCGGTCAACTTCTCCGAGGAGAGGTGGGGGATTTCGTTGTAGGTGCCATCCATCATCGGTCGCTGCGTGCCATAGCCCTCGTTGTCGAGCACGACGATCAGCGGCTTCACGCCGTGGTAGGCAGCGGAGGCCGCCTCGAGGCCGGTCATCGCGAAGGCCCCATCTCCCACGAGGACCACAGGACGAAGCTTTGGATGCGCAAGTCCGGCACCGAGGGATGCGGGAACGGCGTAGCCCATGGTCGCGTAGTAGGCACTGGCCAGGCACCAGTTGGGGCTTGTCAGATCGACCGACGCAAAGAGGCACTCACCCGGGTCGACGATCAGGCCGTGACGCTCATCGAGGTGCGCATCGAGCGCCGTGATGAAGCGTGCCACCGACAGGGGCTCGCCCGGCTTGGCCTCGAAGGGGTGCCGCTCGCGCATCGAACCGTCGGGCATCGGGTTGGGCTTGAGCCCACCCTTCTGCGCCGCAGCTGCCAGGGCCGGGACAAAGGCCCACAGGGGCACGTCGCGGTAGGTGCGCATGCCGATGGTGACCTCGGCGTCGTGTGCGTCGATGCGTCGGCTGGGATCCAGGTGCGCGGTAAAGGCACCCATCGTGAGGTCGGTATTGAGCACGCCGACACTGAGGATCATGGCGGCGTTCTCCACCTTGTCGACGACCTCTGCGGGGGAGACCGCCCCCATGTAGACACCGAGCGACAGCGGATGCCTCTCAGACAGCACACCGCGGGACAGGGAACTGGTAGCAACCGGAGCGTGGGCCCACTTGGCGGCCTCGATCAACTCGTCACCTAGCCCGCGACGCCAGGCCATGACGCCGATGTGCATGATCGTCGAATCGCTGTCGCGCAGGTGCTCGAGCGCGTCCTCGACCGCGGCCTCGAGGTGGGCCTCGTTGACCGTGGGCAGGTGCTGGCGCAACCTGCCCCGGGGGGGCGCGATCGGCACTTCCACCATGTCTCGCGGTATTTCCAGGTAGCCCGGACGCTGCTCGGAAAGGATCTCGGCAATCACTCGGTCGATCTCGTCCGCGGCGATGGCCGGATTCGACAGGACGGCCTGCGCGACCGTCAGCTCCTCGAAGACAGCCAGTTGGGAATCGAAATTCTTGATCTTGTGGTGGAGCATCACGTCACCGGCTCGCTCACTTAGTCCAGGAGCTCCGGAGATGACTAGTAGGGGAACCTGCTCGGCCCACGCGCCCGCCACCGTGTTGGTGATCTTCAGGCCGCCGACGCCATAGGTCACCGCCACCACGCCCAGCCCCTTGAGCCGCGCGTAGGCGTCCGCAGCGAAGGCGGCGCCCTGCTCGTCTGCGGTGACCTTGATATGGAATCCGTCCTGCTCGAGGTCGGTGAACAGCCGGAGCGCATAGTCGCCCACGATGCCGAAGCCGAACTCCACGCCTCTTTCCCTAAGTCGCGCAGCGAGGTGGAGTGGGATCGTGAGCTCGTCCGACATGCGTCGCAGGCTAGCGCCTCACGCCTCCAGCTCCGGGTGTAGACCATTGTCGGGCTCCTCCGCGACCGAGCGCGCACCAGCCAGCCAGCCGACCAACTTCAATCCGTAGCCGACACAGGGCCCGATCAACGCAGCGAAAGCGAGGGTTCCGATGCCCACCGTGCCACCGAGGAGCCAACCCGTGGCGAGCACGACAACCTCGATGCTCAGCCGGATGGGAGTCACGGCGATGCCTGTGCGCTCGTGAATCCCGGTCATCAGACCATCGCGAGGACCCGGCCCGAGATTGGTGGTCAGGTAGAGGCCACTGCCGATTCCGACGAGGAGGATGCCGATCGCCACCTGGATCAGGCGGAAGCCCAGGCCATCGGGTTTAGGCAGCACCCACACCATGACCTGGAGGGCCGTGGCGATCACGATCGCATTGGCGATCGTGCCCAGGCCCGGGCGTTCGCGAAGCGGAATCCACAGCAGAAGCACGACCACGCTGGTCATGAAGGTAGCGACGCCGATCTCCAGGCCCGACCGCACCGAGATGCCCTGGGCTAATACCGTCCAGGGCGCATTTCCGAGCGCAGCATCGACCAGCATGGCCTCACCGGTGCCAAACATGAAGAGTCCGACGACGAGGACGACGAATGTCGCGGGGCCGCTGCGCCACCGCGAGCCCTCGCTTCGCCAGCGAGTGATGGGAATCGTGCGCGAAGGAACGATACGACGCCACCAATCGCGCACGGTCACGAGCGCCGACCCTAGTCGCTAGTCGACGATTGCCCGACGCGGGCCGATCCCCCAGTGGACGTAGTTCCACGCCCAGTCCGCAAGGACACTCATGCGATTGCGACCACCCGCGAGGTAGACCACGTGCAGGCCCAGCCACGCGAGCCACGCCAGGGTGCCGTGCAGGCGCAAGCCCTGCGGGGTCTCCGCCACCGCTCGACGGCGACCGATGGTCGCCATCTGGCCCTTGTCGACGTATCGGAACGGCTCGATCTCCTTGCCGGCCGTCATGGCCGCGATACTTCGCGCCGCATGCCGGCCCATCTGCATGGCGACGGGAGCCACCATCGGTAGCGGCGCATCGCCCGGCTCAGAGGTGAAAGCGGCCGTGTCACCGACGACCCAGACATCTGGCACGCCCGGCAGACGAAGGAACTCATCGACGACCAGTCGACGCGAGGGGCCGGTGGGCGCCAACTGCCCCCACATCTCAGGAGCGGCGACGCCCGCCGCCCACACGACGGTGCCGGCCGGGAGGATCTCACCCGACCTAAGGTGCACATCGTTGGCATACATCCGATCGACCATCGTGTCGACCTTGACGATGACCCCGAGCTGTTCGAGTTCGGCCTTGGCGTGGGCGCTGGACTTCTCCGTGAAGGACGGGAGCAGGCGCGGGCCCGCTTCGACGAGTGTGACGCTCGCGCGTGACGCGATATCGGGGTACTCCCTCTTCATGGTCGACTGCAGCTCCGCGACGGCTCCACTGACCTCGACACCGGTGGGGCCACCGCCCACGACGACCACCTTGAGCGCGTCTCGCGACAGGCGCCCCTCCTGGACATCCTCGTAGGTCACCAGTAGGCGCTTCTTGATGGCGCGGGCCTCGACGATCGTCTTCATCTGCAGGGCGTGCTCGTCGACTCCGGGGATGCCGAACGTCGTGCCGACGCTCCCAGTCGCAATGATCAACTGGTCGAAGGAGATCTGCGTGCCGTCGTACAGCCGAATGCGGTGACCCTCAGGGTCCACTCGCACCACCTCTCCACGGACGAAGTCCACGCCCGGGATCGCCGCACGCACGGGATAGGCAATGTCGTCCTCGGGAAGCGCCCCCGTGGCCACCTGATAGAGCAGGGGGCTGAACAACTGGTAGGGATGGCGATCGACGATGACGACGTCGACATCGGGCGACTTGCGCAGCACCTTGGCCGCATCCAGACCCCCGAAGCCGGCGCCGATGATCACAACCTTGGTTCGGGCGCCCATGATGCGATGCTGCCAGTGCCCGGAGGATTGCGCTAGGCGAGGCAGATGTCGTCAAGCGGGGGCGCCCCGGACTCCGCACCGACGAGGGTGGCGTAAAGACGCGCACAGTCAGCACTCACCTGCTCGCTCTGCTGTGCGACATCCCGGAGGATGACAAGCGCCTCGTCAAGCCCGC
The DNA here is from genome assembly GCA_016870515.1 of Actinomycetota bacterium. GTDB lineage: Bacteria > Actinomycetota > Actinomycetes > S36-B12 > S36-B12 > Mxb001. Next base: position 131,578 of record VGBL01000001.1, read on the forward strand.
CGGCCGACTTCACGGCCTCGAGCTGGATCCGGACCTGGTCGAAGGGATCCAGGCTCGATCCGGGCACCGGGGGTGCTGAGAGCCGAGCGATGTCGTCCTCGCTGAGCTCGGGAATGCCGATGCCATGGCGGTGCGCCTCCGCCGCCACGATGTCGGCGACCGTCGGGAGATCATCTACGGCACTGGCGTCGTCGTATTGGACCGCTCCCCACACCAGGAGGCCGACCAGGCCCAGGCACGCGAGGGCCAGGGAGATGACTCCTGCCCGCACGACAGTGGATGACACGTGTCGATAGTCGCCCATGCAAATCCCCATGTCTACGCCGGGCATACCGACACACCCGACCGGCAGGGGCCATCTATGGTTAAAGCGTGCCCACTCTCAATCCCCCCGTCACGCGTCCGTGGTGGTCGCTCATCGCCCTGTGCCTCGTCACGGCCTTGGTGTGGGTGACAGCCAGCGACATCAGCATCGCCCTGCCGACGATCGGTCGCGAACTCGGCGGAAGCATGGACGTCCTGCAATGGGCCGTCAACGGCTACTTCCTGGCCGGGGCCTTCATCATCGTCGGCGGCCGGATCGGTGATCTTTTCGGTCGGCGCCTGATCTTCGTGTGCGGAACGTTGCTCATCCTCGTCGGCTCCATCGTCGCCGGCCTCGCCGTCAACCCGTGGATGCTGATCGTGGGCCGTGTCATCGAGGGCCTCGGAGCGGCAGCGGTTCTGCCCACGGCCCTCGCCATGATCGCGCTGACATTCTCAGGCAAGCTGCGCAACACCGCGATCGCCGCGTGGATCGCGGTGTGCTGGGGAGCTCAGGCGCTCGGGCCGCTGGTCGGTGGAGTCATCATCAACGGACTCGGGTGGCGGTGGATCTTCTGGATCAACCTGCCCATCGCGCTCGTGGCAATCGTGCTTCTCCTGTGGAGCACTGCGGAGAGCAGAGATACCAATGCTGCGAGGTCTATCGACGTGCCGGGAGTCACCACTCTGGTTGGCGGCATCTTCCTGCTGTCTTGCTCATTGGTCTTCGCCGATGACATCGGCGTGATCGGCTTCCTGGGCATGCTGGCCGGCGCGGTGATCCTGCTGGTGCTCTTCATATTCGTCGAACGTCGGTCCAAGAACCCCATCGTGGTCCTGTCGATCTTTCGCAAGCGGCGCTTCGACGGTGCGGTCTCGGCCAACCTCATCGCCAACATGGTCTTCGGGGCCGTCACCTTCTTCATGGCCCTCTACCTGCAGGTCGTCGAGGGCTACGACCCCCTCACGGCGGGCCTACTACTGCTGCCGGCCACCATCCCGATCCTGCTGGTCAATCCGCTGGGCAACTGGCTCGGGCAGCGATTCGGTCCCGCCCTGCCCACGGCCGCAGGCATGGTCTTCCTCGCCGTGGCGGCGACCCTGCTGCTGCGACTCAGCGGCTCCTACACAGACCTGATCGCTCCCTTCGTCCTGATCGGCATCGGCATCGGGTTGCAGATCACCCCGTGCGCGGCGACCGCGGTAGAGGATCCGGGCGAGGCCGGCGAAGGCGTCGTCTCCGGGGTGTTCAAGGCCGCATCCATGATCGGCGGAACCCTCGGGGTGGCCATCAGCACCGCCGTCTTCCAGGCGACCGCGCGCAGCCAACTCGAGAGCCTGCTCTCCTCCCCCACGGCCGAAACGCTCACCAAGGTGATGTCTGCCCTCTCGGGGGGTATCAGTGTCAACGACATTGCCCAGCTCGTGCCCGGAGATGCGCAGCAGTTCATCAGCGATGTATTCGACAACGCCATCGGGCTCGCCATGTGGCCCGCCATCATCGCCTCGCTGATCGGCGTGGTGGTTGCTATCGTACTCTTGCGTGGCCGCCCTGTCACCGGTGAACCCACCGGTCACTGACCGCGCTTCACGACAAGACCGAGGAGTTCCATGCCCATCTCCGTTGGCGATCGGATCCCCGACGCGACCTTGCGTGTCATGAACGACGGCGCGCCCCAACCCGTACCCGCAGCCGAACTCCTCGGCACCGGACACGTAGTCCTCTTCGCCGTTCCGGGAGCATTCACCCCCACCTGCTCCACGGTCCACCTGCCTTCCTACGTCGACACCGCGACTGACCTCGCCGCCGCCGGCGTCGATCGGATCGTGTGCCTGTCTGTGAACGACCCGTTCGTGATGGCTGCCTGGGGCGCATCTTCGGGTGTGGGCGATGACATCGTGCTCGCTTCGGATGGCAACGCCGAATTCACCCGCGCTGTGGGCATGGAGGTCGACGCGTCGCAGGGCGGACTCGGCATTCGCTCCAAGCGCTATGCCATGGTCATCAACGAGGGCGTGGTCACGACCTTCCTCCCCGAAGAGGACGGCTTCTCGGCCCTGGTGAGCACGGGTCAGTGCGTGCTCGACGCGCTGAAATAGGGCTCACGCCACCGCAGCGGCGCTTGTCTCCAGCACGCGGGGCAGATCGCCGGTGTAGGCGACGATCAACTCGCGCGTTGCTCGGGTGAGGGCGACATACAGATCACTCCCCGGTCGGGGTGACTCGAGCTCAATCAACCCCGGCTCGGCGACCACCACGATGTCGAACTCCAATCCCTTGGCCTGCTGCACTGTCAGTACGACCACCGGCGCATCGAGTCGGGCGTCGCCATCACCGACGAAGCCCGCAGGAAGAACCCCGCGCAGGGCCTCCTCGACACGGCCCACGAGGCTCGGCGCGGTGATCACGCCGAGGCGCCCGAGATCGGGGTCGACGACGATATCCTTGACGAGCGATGCCACGTCGTCGATGCCCACGAGGCGGGCGAGTACGGGCGGAACCCCGTCGCGGATCGACTCGACCTGGCTCGGCTCGCGCCCCAGCGCGCGCATGACGTCCTGCGCGAGTTCCATGAAAGGACGCGGCGTCCGGTAGTTGACGGTCAACCGCTCGACCCGCCAGCGCTGCTCGCCACCGGGTCGCGCCTTCGCAATGTCGCCAAGGGCCTGCGACCAAGTGGCTGGACCGGCCGAGGATGACGACTGATCGAGGTCGCCAACGACGGTCATCGACAACGACGGGCAGCGTCGTGCAAGGAGGCGCCAGGCCATCGGCGATAGCTCCTGCGCCTCGTCGACGACGACGTGGCCGTAGACCCACTCTCGGTCATCGGCGGCTCGGTCAGCCAAGGAGATGCTCTCGCCCGCGGTCGCGTAGCGATCGATGAGTTGGTCGGCCGAGACTCCTCGAGTGCCGGTCATCTCGAGCACCGACTGCGCATAGTCCATCTCGGCTCGGCGGTCAGCGCTGGCATGGGCCTGGGCGAGCCGCTCCGCCTCGTCGTCGACTCCCAGTGCCTCCGCCGCCTCGTCGAGCAGGGGAACGTCCGCCGGGGTCCACGGGGCTCCTCGGTCGCGCTGGAGCAGTTCGCGCTGATCGGGCCTGAGGTGAGGGGCCGCCGCGGCCAGCAGGTCGGGGCGCGCCCATAGGTCGGCGATGACCTGTTCCGGTGTCAGCGGCATCCATGCAAGGTTGACCTCACGGCGGACGTCGCGCGAGTCGCGCAGGTCGGAGATCAGCACATCTCGGTGGTTGTCGAGATCGACGCGCGTCTCGTGGGCCAGGGCCTGGGCCAGCGTCTCAAGCAGGGTGAGGGCAAATGTGCGCCTGGCCACGTTGTGGGGGCGCCGTGTCGCGCGTGCACGATCGCGTGCGGCCGCAACCATGTCTGGCGTCATGACGACTCGGGCGCTCCCGACGGCTAGGGTTCGCGGGCCATCAGGGGTTCGTTGCCTCATCCGCACTGCCCGAGTGATGACATCAGCCATGCGCGAAGAACCCTTGAGCACGGCGATCTCGTCAGGCTCCCACGCCCGCGCATCGACACCGGGATACAACTGTCCCGGCGTCGCGAGGACCGCCGATGTCTCGCCCAGTGCGGGCAGCACCTGGCCGATGTAGTGCAGGAAGATGCGATTGGGTCCGACAATCAGCACGCCGCTGCGTGAGAGCTTCTCCCGGTGCGTGTAGAGAAGGTAGGCGGCCCGATGCAGGGCCACCACCGTCTTGCCGCACCCCGGACCCCCCTCCACCACGAGCATTCCGGGCAGCGGGGAGCGCACGATGGCATCCTGCTCAGCCTGCATCGTTGCCACGATGTCGTGCATGCGACCCGTGCGCCGGGCCGCGAGTGCGGCCATCAGCACTCCGCCGCCCTGCACGTCGTCGGCCCCGATGCCTGCTCCGCCCTCTGCCAGGGCTTCCAGGTCGAGCACGTCGTCCTCGAGGGCGGAAACTTCGCGGCCCTCCGTCACGATGTGCCGACGTCGAACGACGCCGCGGGGAAGTGCGGATGTCGCCTGGTAGAACGGCTCGGCAGCAGGTGCCCGCCAGTCGGTGAGCAGTGGCTGCTGGTCGTCGTCGGCCAGCCCCACGCGCCCGATGTATCTGACGGTGCCGTCATTGAGATCAAGACGGCCGAAGCACAGGCGAGTCTGCGCGGCGGCGAGTGCTTCGAGTCGCTCGGTGTAGAGGCGGACGAACGCCTCCTGCTCGGTCACGGCAGCGGGAGTGCCGGCCGTCTGCTCGCGCTGAGTGCGACGAAGATCCTTGCGAGTGCGCTCGAGCAGGTGATCGAGTCGGGCATAGAGGGCGGCGACGCGTTCACGCTCGGTCGCGAGTTCGCGCTCGCGCCGCGCGGCCGCAGGAGCGGCTGAGCCGCTGTGCTCGGCAGCGTGGGCCGACATATCGCCTCCCGGATTTGGGGGAGGATCGATCATGCCGCATCCGGCGGCGGGGGGCACGGCGGGGTCAGATGTCTGGGGCGTCCAGGGCGTGACTGTTGTCGATCCAGGTGGCCCAGTCGATGTTCCACATGGCCCCCGGCCCCTCCCACGGATCGATCGGCAGCCCGGTGTCGGTCGTGATGACCGGGTCGCCCTCGAGCGCGCGCTCGAAGAGCCAAATGCCGTCCTCGTAGGACACGTTGGTGCAGCCGTGCGATGTGGAGTAGAGGCCGAGGTTGTGTTCGTTCCACGGTGCGGCGTGCAGGAATTCACCGCTAGGAGTAAGACGGAGCGCGTAGGGAACGTCGACGGCGTAAGGCTCGCGGGGCCCGGGGTTGACCATGCGCTTCATGGCGTAGCGCTCCATGATCGCCTTAATGCCTGAGGTGGTTTCCCATGTGGGCTTGCCAAGCGACACCGGGACCTTGCGAATGGTGAGGCCATCACGCTTGACCTTGCCTATGAGTTTATCGGCCGAGACCTCGAGCGTCTGCGAGCGTCCAACGAGGAACTTCACGTCAGGATTGAACGTCGCGAAGCCGTGCTTCTTCCAGGAGAAGTCCACCTTCACATCGGTGTAGGCGGGCCAGAAGGTCTCCGGACGGAAGGCGAGGGTGTTGTCGTCGAACCAGCTCCACGAGGCGTTTTCGAGCGGCTTGCTCGCGATAACCCTGGCCGAGCGCTCCAGGAGGCCCTTGAGCTCATCGGGCACGGCGTAGGCGAAGTCAATGCGAATGACGATTCCGACGCCGTACACGCCCTTCACCGTGCTGGGGTAGACCGTCGACACGATGGCGGGGTCTTGGTCCCATTCAAGTTCGGCCACGTCAGCGGTGTAGTCGCGGGTCCCCTCCGCTCCGAGATAGGCGGGGGTGACCACCGGCGTGGCGGGCACGCTGCCGGCGTCGGGTGCCGGACCCTCGTCGGTGGGCGACGGGGTGACGATCGACGCAACGGCGAGGTCAAGCGCTGGCGCCCACGGGACGCGAAGTCCCACGGCCAGCCCCCCCGCCACCGCCACGAGGGCAAGGACGAGCGCGCCGACCGCGAGGCCAGCGAAACGTAGGCCCGGCCGTCGGTGAATATCCGAGGGCCGGGCATGCCGTCCTGCCACGCCCACAATGGTGAGACACGCCGGGTCGAATGGGGCGAACGAGGCGCGCGTGGCGCCGTGGGCGTTATCCTTCCGTGACCTAAGGGGTGGGACTCGCCCCATCCCTCGCTCACCCCTCCCACCGTTTGTCCCACGTCGTGGGAGAGGTGGTCGATATGCGCCTCCCTGGGGCCCAAAACCGACCATTCGTCCCACTTTGTGGGACAAACGCGGTGGGGGCGCGGGGCATGTCAGGCTGCCCCCGTGGACGACGAGACCGACCGCCTCCTGATCCGCCTCCTGGCGGCCGATGGGCGCATGTCGTTTGCCGACCTGGCCCGCGAGTCGGGCCTGTCGACCTCCGCCGTCCATCAGCGAGTACGCCGCCTCGAGCAGCGCGGCGTGATCACCGGCTACGGCGCCCAGTTCGACGACCGACTGATCGGGCTTCCCCTCACCGCTCTCGTCGACCTGACGCCACTCGACCCGGCAGCACCCGACGACATCCCCGAGCGCCTCGTCGACATCGCCGAGATCGAGTCATGCTGGTCTGTGGCGGGGTCAGCGTCGTATGTCGTGAAGGTGCGTGTGGCCGAACCCGTAGACCTTGAGGAGCTCCTTGCCCGGATTCGCGCCACGGCCGGGGTGTCGACGCGCACGACAATCGTGCTGTCCACACCCTTCGAGGGACGCGCACCCAACGTCTAGGCGCACCTACTCCTCGAAAAGCGGAATCACCGAGGTCGCGTCCCAGGCCACTCCCACGTCACTGCCTCGTGATGGCAATACGTCGTCACGCACATTGGCGAGAAAGGCCACCTCGTCGACCTTCACGAGCGCAAGGGCGTGATCCCCCTGGAAGTAGACCTCCTGCACCGTCCCGAGACGCACAGCGGCAGCGTCTTCGGTCGCGGTCAGGCGGACAGCCTCGGGCCTGAGGGCAATGGCTATGGCCCCTGCGCAGTCAGCGCCCACAGCGATGGCTCCAACGCCCACGGCCTGCCATGCACCGTCAGCGTATGTGCCCTTGAGGATGGTGCTCGACCCGATGAAGTCGGCCACGAAGATGCTGCGCGGACGACGATAGAGGTCGAGGGGTGCATCGAGCTGGCGCACGATCCCCTCGTCCATCACAGCCACCCGGTCGGCCAGGCTCATGGCCTCATCCTGGTCGTGGGTGACGACGACAAACGTGATGCCCACTTCATGTTGAAGTCGCTTGAGCTCGACCTGCATCTCGCCACGGATCTTGCGGTCAAGAGCGGAGAGCGGCTCATCGAGAAGCAGGAGCCGCGGGCGCTTCACGATGGCGCGGGCGAGGGCGACCCGCTGACGCTGCCCACCGCTGAGCTCACGTGGCAGCGATGAACGCTTGTCGGTCAGACCCACGGTCCGAAGGACCTCGTCGACCCGAACGCGGATCTCATCGCGCGGCAACCTCTCGCAGACGAGGCCGTAGGCGACATTGCGCTCGACGGTCATGTGCGGGAAGAGCGCGTAGGACTGGAACATCAGGTTGACGGCCCGCCTCTCGGGAGGAATGGGCAGCAGGTCGACGCCATCGAGCGTGATCATGCCCTCATCGGGCTGCTCGAAGCCGGCGATCACCCGCAGCAGCGTCGTCTTGCCACAGCCCGATGGACCGAGCAGCGCGAAGAACTCGTTTTCGTGGATCTCCAAGCTGACGTCGTCGAGAGCACGTATATCGCCGAACGAGCGGCTGACGCCGTGGATGTTGAGCAGCGGGGTGCCGGCGGTCACGGTCGCGCCTCCCTTCGACGAAGCGAGTCTCCCAAGCGGGACGTTCGCTGGATGAGCAGAACGGCAATGAACGACACGAGCAGCAGAAGGGTGGCCAGGGCATTGACCTGTGGTGTCACGCCAAAGCGCACGCTGGAGTAGATGACGATGGGCAACGTCGGGTCGGCAGGTGACGCGGTGAAGAACGCGACGGTGAACTCGTCGAGGCTTAGCGTGAAGGCCAGGAGCGCACCGGCAATGATCGCCGGACGGATGCCCGGAAGCGTGACGCTCCAGAAGGTCTTCAGGCTTGACGCCCCCAGGTCGCGACTGGCTTCCTCGAGGCTGGAGTCCATGCCTGCGAGGCGCACGCGCACCACGGCGGCGACGAACGCGATCCCGAAGACGGAGTGCGCGAGGATCACGCTGAAGGCCCCGAGGGTGAAGTTGACCAGCGTGTAGAAGGCGAGCAAGCCGATCGCAAGCATGATGTCGGGCATCACAGCGGGTGCGGCTGCTGCAGCGTCGAGGAACCGAGACGGGAAGTAGCGCTCGAGGGCCAGGGCGAGAAGAGTGCCGAGAATCACGGAGATCACCGTCGTGCCCGACGCCACGATGAGCGTGGTGCGTAGGCCTCCCATGATGTCGGCGTCCTGGAGAAGCGCCGGATACCACTCGAGCGAGAAGCCGCTCCACAGGAACGGATTGTCGGAGGCGTTGAAGCTCATCACGATCACGACGGCGATGGGCACGTAGAGGAAGACGTAGAGCACCCACAGCGGAGCAACACCCATTGCGCGCCTCATCAGGCACCCCACTTGCGCGAACGGCGCGCCGCGCTCGCCTGCAACATGACGATGATGACCAGCAGCGCGAGTACGAGCAAAGACAGGGCAGAACCGAACGGCCAGTCGCGGGACTTCAGGAACTGATCGCGAATCAGATTCCCGATCATCTGTGAGTTGCCGCCACCGAGGAGCTCGGGGATCACGAAGTTGCCCAGACTCGGGATGAAGACGAAGAGGCAGCCCGTGATGATTCCCGGCATCGTGAGCGGAAGGAGGATCGTGCGAAATCGACGCCACGGCCCGGCCCCGAGGTTGCAGGCAGCTTCGAGGAGCATTGAATCGAGTCGCTGCAGGGAGGCGTAGATGGGCAGGACCATCAGCGGGATGTAGGCGTAGGTGAGACCGAGGATCACCGCCTCGCGCGTGTAGAGGACCTCGATGGGCCCGAGACCGATGAGCGCCAGTCCATCGCTCAAGATCCCCTCGCGATTGAGAAGCAGGATCCAGGCGTAGGTGCGGATGAGGAAGTTGGTCCAGAAGGGCATGACCACGGCGATCAGTGCAACGGTCTGCCAGCTCAGCGATAGGCGGGTGATTGCGAGAGCGGCCGGGAAGCCGATGAGGAACGCGATGAATGTCGCGAGCCCGGCATTGACCACGCTGGACGCCAGCACCTCAAGGTACAGCGGCTGGAAGAGCCGGGTGATGTTGTCAAGAGTCGCCGGGCCCTGCACGCCGCCGAAGCGGCCTGAGGTCAAGAAGGCGTAGGCGATGACGAGGCCGAGCGGGATGACCATGAGAACGAGCAGGTAGACAAGCGCCGGCACGCTGGAGAGTGCACGCAACAGGGGCCCGTCGCCGTGGCGACGGACCCCTGCTGACGTGCGTGAGGTCAACTCGCTTGAACCTCGGTGGCGATCTGCTGGTAGATCTTCGACGCGGCGCCGAGGTCGATCAGGCTCTCGCCCTTGGCCAGATCTGCCGGCGTCATGGCGATGTTGGGGAAGTCCGCCCCAAGTTCCGCCGCCGCCTTCTCGGCAATCGTCTTGTTGGGGCTCTTGTAAAGGATGTTGTTGGTCATCCATGACTGCATCTCATCGCCGATCATGAAGTTGATGTAGGCCATGGCAGCTTCCTTGTTCTTGCTGGACTTCAGCACCACCATCGTGTCGGCCCACAGGTCGGCACCCTCGGACGGCACCACGAACTTCACGTTGGGATCGCCCGAGTAGTTGCACCAACCATCCCACGCAACGGCCATGACGACCTCACCAGCAGCCAGGCGGCTGTAGAAGGTCACGTCATCGAAGCCCAGCAGAGTGGGCTTGGTCTTGAGCAGTTGCTGCTTGATCTGCTCGAGCTCACCCTCGTCCGTGGTGTTGGCGCTGAAGCCGAGTGCCTTGGCCGCGGGCAGGTTCAGCCACGGCTGGGTCGCCAGCATCAGCGTCTTCTTCTCGTATTCGGGCGCCGGATTGAGCAAGTCGTTCCACGAGGTGGGCGCGGCGGCCATGAGGTCCTCTCGGTAGCAGATGCCCGTCGTACCCCAGGCGTAGGGAACGCTGAACGTGCTGCCCGGATCGAACGACAGGTTCTTGCTCTCGGGGTAGAGGTTGGCCATGTTGGGCACGAGACGTGGATCGATCGGCTCGAGCAGCCCGGCCTCATTGAGCGCCTGGGCATATTGGCCCGACACGAAGGCCACATCGATGCCCGGATCGCCACCCGCGGTCAGTTTGCCGACGATCTCCTCGTTGGTCGCATGCTTGGCGACCGTGATGTTGGCCTTCGTGGTGTCAGTGAACTTCAAAGCAACGTCCGGATCCATGTAGGCATCCCAATTGCTGACGACGATCGACTGCTTGCTCAGATCGGCGCTGGGGTCAAGCGACGGAGAGGGACTTGCATCTCCGCCTGAGGATCCGCCACCGCATGCGGCCAGGAGGACGGCACAGACCGCTCCCGCGATGCCGAGGACGGAGGCCCGACGGGCCCGTGTCCGCTGTGTTGCCATCTCTTCTCCTTCTCTCCTGTGACGCTGCGTCACGAGGACTGCTCGCGACGACTCAATTGGATTTCGGGGAGGTGCCTGAGATCGACTCCCAGTTGCTCGCACGCAAACGAGCGAATGAGGCCGCGAACCCGCCCAAGAGGGGTCCACGAGTAGCCGACGACCGTGCGGAAGCACAGGCCATCGACCATGGCGCTGATGCGTTCGGCCACCACCTCTGGCTCTCTCAGGGGGGTGAAGACACCTGCGCGCGTGCCCTCCTGGACGAGCTTCACGAGTTCGTCGCGGTAGTCAGCGGCGAGCTCCTCGCAAAGTGGCTGCAGCGATGCATCGTGCGTCGCCGCCGTCCAGAGTTCGAGCCAGAGGACGTACTCGTCGTAGAGCACGCCCGGATGGGGAAGGCTGACCTCGAGGAGCGTGGCCAGCACCGTGAGGTAGTCGCCATCGCGACGAAGCGCAGCGAAGCGCTCCGCGGGCCTGCCGATCGCCCAGCGCAGGGCGTCGACGAGCATCTCGTCCTTGCTGCCGAAGTAGTAGTGCACGATGCCGGTCGACACCCCGGCCTCGACGGCTACGTCGCGCACGCGCATGCCCGCCGAGCCGTCGCGCACCAGGACCCGCGCTGCTGCGGCCATGAGGTGCTCACGACGGTCGAGGGCATCATCCGCCGACAGATTCGGCGGAATGGCCACCGACACATCCATGAGCGCCATACCTTGGGACTGTACTGACTGGACGTCCAGTTGGGACCAGAAACCGGGAAAGGACCCCCATGCGGATCGGTGTCGTCGGCGGCGCGGGGGCCATGGGCTCGGCCACGGTTGCCGACCTAGCGGGCTCCCCCGGTATCACCGAGGTCGTCATCGTCGATCCCGATATCGAGCGCGCCCGCGCCCTTGCCGAGCGTCTCGACGAACGTGGGGCAGCGCTCGTCGCGCGCGGCATCGACGCACCCCTCGCCGTCAGCCTCGCCGACTGCGCTGCCGTGGTAAATGCCTCCGGCCATGCCCACAACATCGCGGTCATGGAGGCCTGTCTCGAAATGGGAGCGCACTACACCGATCTCGGCGGCTTATTCCACGTCGCTGTGCGTCAATACGACTGGCATCAACGCTTTGTCGATGCTGGGCTGACGGCCACGCTGTCGATGGGCTCGGCTCCCGGCCTCACCAACCTCATGGCTGCGCGCGGAGTCGAACTCGGGCAACTCGACACCGTCGAGTCCATCGAGATTGCCGATGCCGTCGTACCCGGCCGGCAGTACCACCCCTCGGAGCCCTACGGCCCGCCGTATGCCGCGCTGACCCTCATCGAGGAATACACCGCTCCCGCGCCGCAATTCGTCGATGGTGCCATCGGTTTCTTCCCGGCAGGGTCGGGAGCCCGCACCTACGCCTTCCCCGGCGGAGAGGTGGAGTGCGTCTACACGATCCACTCCGAGCCGGCCACCCTGCCGAGGTCCTACGCCGACCGCGGGATCAAGCGAGTCGAATGGCGACTAGGCCTCGCCCCGGCCGACCACGTGCGACTGCTGTCCTTCGTGGCCTCGGGGCTGGCCAGTGAGGAGCCGGTGGTCGTCGACGGCGTGAGCGTCCGTCCTGCCGACGTGCTGATCGCTGTGTTGGGCCGCCAGGCACGTGCCGATGCCCCAACGCCTGATCCCGATGCGGTGGAGTGGTTCCGGGTCATCACCACAGGCTCGCGCGATGGTGCCCAGGTCACCGTGACATGCGACGTGAAGGTGACCGACCCGCCGTCCGGGGAGTTCTCCGGTGGCGCCTGGGTGACCGGCGTACCGCCGTCGATCGCCGCCCAGATCATGGCCTCGGGCCGAGCCCTGCGCACCGGCGTCCACGGACCCGAGCTCACCATGCCCCTTGACCTCTTCTTCACCGAACTTGCCGGGCGGGGCATGATCCCGCTAGATCAGATCGACGACTGACCGCGGAGGCACCATGGCTGATCGACCCCTCACTGTGCTCCTAGCCGCCGAGAGCGCCTACGGCCCCACCAACAACTGCATCGGTATCGGCGCCGAGCTCATCAAGATGGGGCACCGAGTCGTCTTTGCCGCCGAGGAGTCCTGGGCCGGCAAGATCGAGCCACTCGGCATCGAGGAGCGGCTGGTCTCGATGGCTCCCCCGCCCGAGGAGGAGGCAGCCGCCGGCCAGTTCTGGATCGATTTCATACGCGATACCTCTCCGGAGTTCCGCAAGAGCACGTTCGACCAGATCACGACGTTCATCGAGCCTGTTTGGCGCAGCCTCATGGATGGTGCGAAATACGCAAACCCGCAGTTCGCCGCGATCGTCGATGAGATTGCCCCCGACATCATCGTGCAGGACAATGTGTCGGCCTTCCCCGCCCTCATGGCGACCGGCCGGCCTTTCGTGCGGCTCGTGTCATGCCAACCGCTCGAGATGACCGGTCCCAAGCTCCCTCCCGCGCTGGCCGGACTCCCCGCCGACGACTCAAGCCAATGGCAGGCGTGGCGCGATGAATACGCGCGCATCAATGCTGGCGTGTGGGCCGAATACAACGAGTTCTCGCAGGACTCAGGTGCCGGGCCTCTGCCCGCGGGCGAGTTCAACTACGTCGGCGATGCCAACGTATACATCTACCCCTCGGTCGTGGATTACGTCGATCGGAGACCGCTCGACGCTACCTGGCATCGGGTGCAGTCATCCGTGCGCCGCACCGAGCTGCCGATCGACGTGCCCGCTCACATCCTCGAGGGTGAGGGATCCCTGGTCTACCTCTCGCTCGGTTCGCTCGGCGGAGCAGACATCGACCTCATGAAGCGACTCACCGGCTTCCTGGCCGACAGCCCCCACCGCTTCATCGTCAGCAAGGGCCCGCGTGCCGATGAGTGGGAATTGCCCGACAACATGTGGGGTGCGGGCATGGTGCCGCAGACCACGCTTCTAGACAAGGTCGACCTCGTCATCACGCACGGAGGCAACAACACCACGTGCGAGTCCTTTCACTTCGGCAAGCCCATGGTCGTCCTGCCGCTCTTCTGGGACCAATACGACAACGCCCAGCGCATCGACGAGACCGGCTTCGGAAGGCGACTGGACACCTACCGTGTCGAGAAGGCGGAGCTCAACTCCGCAATCGACACGCTCCTGGCAGACACTGCCCTTCGCCAACGCATGTCCGAGATCTCTCGTCAAATCCGGGCTGAAGACGGAGTTAAGCGCGAAGCCGAGATCATCGCCGACCTGGGGAAGTCAACGGCACGCTGATGAAGCCTGACCTGTTCGAGCAGGATCTGCTCGACATCCCCGCACGGCTCAACCAGCTGGCGGATCGACTCGATGTCGATGACCCGTGGGCGCCCCTGGCATCGCACGGCGCACTGCTGACCGGCATGGGGTCATCGCAGTACGCCGCCCGGACGGCTGCCGGCTGGCTTCGGCACCGCGGAGCCTCCGTCACCGACGAGATCGCCACAACCGATCCCGGCTGGCCGGGCGGTCCCGGCACGAGCGCGATCCTCATCTCCGCATCCGGCGGATCCGCCGAGACACTCGACCGCGCCAGCCGTCTTGCCGAGGGCACTCAACGTGTTGCGCTCGTCAACACCATGGATTCGGCCCTAGCCCGCCGGTCGGATGCGCTGATCACGATGCACGCGGGTCCTGAGCCGGGCGAGGTCGCGTGCCGCACCTACCGCCACACGATCGCCCTGCTGCTCGCCCTGGCTTTCCCCAGATCAGACATCGCCACCGCCTGTCGTGCCGCTGCGCAGCACACGAGCGCCTTGCTCGCCGACACTTCATGGCTCGATGCAATCGACGAGATCCTCACGCCCACGCAGACGACGTACTGGATCGCACCGGAGAATCGCATCGGGTCCGCGCTGCAGTCAGCGCTCATGATGCGAGAGGTACCCCGACGCCCGGCGGTCGGATGCGAGACCGGGGACTGGAGCCACGTCGACGTCTATCTCACCCTGACCACCGAGTACCGATGCGTTGTCTTCACCGGATCGAGCTGGGACTCACAGGCCGTGGACTGGCTGACGAAGCGCGGCTCGCATGTGGTCAGCATCGGCGACGCACTCGGGGTGCCCGGCGAGTTCAACGTGGCCATGCCGGGCAATCCCTTCGCGCGCATGCTTTGCGAGACCCTCATCGCCGAGCTTCTGGCCCTGCGATGGTGGCGAAGAGACCCCATCGAGGCGGCATGACCCTCCTGGACGAGATCCGATCCGACCTGGGCCGAGCCTCGACCGATGCCCTCGTCCCCGTCCTCCGGCATGGCCAGCTTCCGGCGATCGTAGAGATCACCGACGTTTCCGCTTTGGCACCTGGCTTTGCTGTCGCTGCCGTCCGGCTGACGGACTCCCGCGAATTCTTCGTGCCGCTCGTGCGCGACCGGCATTGGCGTAGGGCCGAGTCCGGCGACGGCGCTAGCCTGGCCGCCCTCGATGCACCGGCACCGATCGTGGTGGAGCGCCTCAATCCGTTGCCCGTCGTCACCACCGGCCGTGAGCGCGCGGTCGACGTCGACATGACCAACGATGTGCGCGTCATCGCCGACTCGGTCGTCGCCAAGTGGCAGTTCCTGCGCCAATCGGGATCACTCATCGGTCCTCGCGTGGTGTCACATCTGTGGGCCGCTGGTTTCGGCGACCTTCCGGAGCCATTCGCCACGGTGTGCTGGAACGACGACCTCCTGGTGTCCTTCGCGAGATTCCTCCCGGGAGCCGAGGACGGGTGGGAGTGGATGCTCGACGATGTCGGCCGGATGCTTGCCGGGGAGGCACCCGCGCCTTCGTGGCCGGAGGTAGTCGGCCAACTAGCCGCTCGGATGCATGCCGCCGCCGTTCGCCCGACCCGAGTCATCGATCGCCCGGTCGAGCGCCGCTCGCTGGCCCCCTTCGCTCACCACTACCGGGCGCTTCTTGACTCGACCCTCGACGACGAGTTGCGGGTGGCGGTCGAGCGCTGGTGTCCGCGATTCATTGATGCGTGCGACACATTGACTGCCGCAGATGACGTCGAAGTCATACCCATTCATGGAGACCTGCATCCCGGTCAATTCCTCCGATGGCGTGATGGCATTGCCATCTGCGACTTCGACGGCAACCCCACTCTTCCCGCACACCTACGGACCCTTCGAGGACCCACCGCGCAGGATGTCGCGGGCATCCTGCGAGGGCTCGATCACGTGGCGATCGCGGCCGCCCACCGCACGGGCGAGTCGGCGGCGCTGGGACCAGCCCGTGAGTGGGCCCGCGATGCGCGAGGCAGGGCTTTATCGGCGTATCGCCGTGAGCCGGGCGTTCCCGCCCTCGACGAGTCGGTGCTAGGCGCCCTCGAGACGTTGTCGCCCCTGCACGAGGCGGTCTACGCCACGACCTACCTGCCGCGCTGGCGCTACGTCCCCCTGGCGGTGCTTGACGGAGACTGGTAGCTCAGGCGCCCATCTCGCGACTGATGGCCGCCACGAACCCATCGACGTCTGCGGGCGTCGTATCCCATGAGCACATCCACCGAACTTCACCGGTGCGCTCATCCCACTCGTAGAAGCGATAGTGCTGCTGCAGCCGGGCCGTGACATCGCGTGGCAGGTAGGCGAAGACGGCATTGGCATCAACTCGTCGAGCGATCGTGATGCCGGGGATCTGCTTCACGCCTTCAAGGAGCCTCTGTGCCATCGCATTGGCATGCGAAGCGTTGCGGCGCCACAGATCGTCGGTGAGAAGAGCGCACAACTGGGCACTGACGAAGCGCATCTTACTGGCCAACTGCATGGACGACTTGCGCAGGAACGGCACCGCATGCGCAAGACCCGGATCGAGCACGACCACGGCCTCGGCTCCCAGCGCACCGTTCTTCGTGCCTCCCAGCGAAAGGATGTCGATGCCCACGTCGGTCGTGATGGCGCGGAGGTCCACGTCGAGCCCGGCAGCCGCATTTGCCAGGCGTGCCCCGTCGAGGTGGACCTTCATGCCCAGTCCGTGCACATGATCGGCGAGCCGACCGAGCTGCTCGGGGCAGTAAGCAGTGCCCAACTCCGACGACTGCGTCACCGTGACTACCGCCTGCTGAGAACGATGGACGTCACCGGATCTCACCGCGTGCACATCGATGGCGTCGGGCGTCAGCAGTCCATCCACTGTCGGTGTCGTCCATAGCTTTAGGCCCGCCATCTTCTCGGGCGCCCCGCCTTCGTCGACGTTGATGTGCGCGGTCTCCGCGCAGATGACTGCTTCCCACGGGCGGCAGATGGCCGACAGGGCAACGACGTTGGCTCCCGTGCCATTGAGGGCCGGGAAGACCTCTGCCTGTGCACCGAAGTGCTCGCGCACGAGGTCGGCAAGGCGCGCGGTCTCGTCGTCCTCGCCGTAGGCGACAGCGTGCCCGGCGTTGGCCCGCACGATCGCATCGAGGACCTCCGGATGTGCCCCGGCGTAGTTGTCACTGGCGAAGCCGCGCCAGGAAGTCGACATCTCAGGCCTCCGTGAGATCCATACGCGTGCCGTTGGGCACGTCACCGTCGACGATCCCACGGATGGCCGCCGCGAGGTCGGAGGTATCCGAGTAGCCCTTGAAGGCCTTGTCGGGGTCGCTGGCTCGCATGCTCTCGTCGACCAGCGCCATGACTGCCACGATCGCCGCCCGCGCCTGAGTGTCCTTGAAGGAGTTGGCGAGCCCGCCCACCCAGGTCTCGGCGGCCGCCTTAGCCGTGGCATAGGCGACATTGCCCGCCGTGGGCTTTGCCGACGACGTGCTCGAGACCATGACATAGCTACCACCCGACGCAACGAGCGCGTCACGAAAGGTGACGCTCGTCGTGCGGACGGTGCCGAAGACTCCCGGTGCGATCGAATTCCAGGCTTCGAGCGCGGTCAGGTCAACCGTCTTGGAGCCCTGCCATCCACCCACGAGGTGCACGACGGCATCGACCCGGCCGTGTCGAGCGATCACATCGTCGCGGAAGCGAATCACTTCATTGACGTCGAGCAGGTCAACGACAACCGCCTCGCCGCCGACAACATCGGCCGCTGCCTGTGCGAGGTCCTCACAACGATCGACGACGATCACCAGATGGGTGGCGCCGAGGGCCTTCGCCACGGCGCGACCACCCATTCCCGCGCCCAGCACGACGGCAACGGACCCGTTCATACGGCCGCCCCGGTGATGCCCCTGGCCGAGTCGATCGTCGGGGTCAGGGCCTTGCTCAGCGACTCGTAGAAGACATTGAGGGGGAACTCATCGGGCAGGACGGCGTCCACCGCCTCCTTGAGGTCGCCCGGCAGCGCCTGCGGCCCCTGCGCCCAAGTGGACTGCGGATGAGGGGGCACGAGGGAACTGACGAACTCGTAGGCCGCGACCCAGTGGCCGAGCCGGGAGCGGTCGATGCCCTCTCGATAGAGGGTGTCGACCTCTATGCACAGGGAGTTGACACTGTCTTGCACGCGACTCCAGTCGATGCGCAACGTGTTGTCAGTCCATCGGATCACGTCGTTCTTGTGCAGCCACGCGAAGATGATCTGACCGGCGAGGCCGTCGTAGTTGCGCACTCGCTCGCCCGTGGTGGGGAAGCGGAAGAGCCGGTCGAAGAGGATGGCGATGCGCACATAGGGCGCGAGCACGACTCCCTGAGATTCCAACTGCTCGGTCTCGCGGAAGGTCGAGAGGTCGCAGCGCAGCTCCTCGAGGCCATACATCCAGTAGGGCATGCGCTGCTTGATCATGAAGGGGTCGAAGGGCAGATCGCCGTGGCTGTGGGTGCGATCGTGCACGAGGTCCCACAGCACGAAGGTCTCCTGCGCCAGCGCCTGGTGGTTGAGGAGCATCTCCGCCTCCGGCGGCAGGGCGAGCCGAAGCCGGTCGGCTGCCGCCCGGGACACCCGACGGAACCTGGCCGCCTCCCGATCGCAGAAGATCCCGCCCCAACTGAAAGGCACCACCTCGCGGGTCGCGACCGTCTCGGGGAAGAGGACCGCCGAGTGAGTGTCATAGCCGGATGTGAACCCCATGAACTCGATCGGGACGAAGGCGGCATTGTCGTATGACGTTGCCTCGAGCTCGGCGATCCAGTCGGGCCACACGGTGCGGATGGTGACAGCCTCGACATTGCGATTGGGATTGCCATTTTGCGTGTACATGGGAAACACGACGACATGCTCAATGCCATCGCGACGCACGGACTCCGGGTGGAAGGTCATCAGCGAGTCGAGGAAGTCAGGCACGCCGAATCCGCCATCGCGCCATGCCCGGAAGTCATTGGTCACCGCCTCGATGTATTCGGCCTGGTGCAGCACGTGGGGAGCAAGCTCGTGCAGCGCCGCCACGATCTCTTCGACGCGAGCCGATGCGACGTCAGGGTCGCCGACGATCGAGCCATCCTTGGCCTGCAGGGGGCGCAGAGCTTCGACGGCGGTGGTTAGCCGCTCCCATGCGGGACTGGAGATGACGGCACTGACCGCGGCGGTCGGCGCGCTCAACCGTGGACCCGCAGCCGCCCAGGTGACCAGCGCTCGCCACAGGGCCCGATTGTCCACGTCGTCGATGGAGTCGTCACCGGCGAAGTCGGAGTCGGCCGCCACCACGACCCGCCCGGCACCCACTGACACGCCGACCAGCACCGGAGCATTCGCCGGTGACGCGGTGGGTGAGCTGGTCGCGAAGGCGTAGGCGTCGGATTGGTCAGCCTGAAGCTCTAGGACTCCCGATCGATAGAAGCAGGCTGCCTGGACGTCGGCGAAGACGTTGTAGCCATGCGCATCATGCGCCTCCAGCATGATCCATGTGGATACGTCGTTGAATCGAGCAACCGGGTCTTGCGCCGTCGCATTGACAATGCCCACGCCAAAGAGCTTGGCAATGGCTCCTAGGTTGTTGCCGTACTTCGCCTGCTCTGTCTCAGCGAGGACCACTAGGCCCCCACCTCGTCGTACGAAACCATCGATGACGGCGATCTCATCACCGGTGTAGACGCAAGACCCCACGCCGACCGTCGACTCCCACGCATCATCGGAGCAATGGGGCAGCACCAGCACATCCACATCGGCAAGAATCCCCGCCGTGAGCGGACCGTCGACATGGACCGCGACGTCGAAGCCAGCCACGACGAGGGTGCGAGCCGCCTCGGCATAGGACGAATCGGCGGGGTTGGCCGGGCTCATGCGTGCGGCCACCTCAGGCCGGGTCGACCATGCCTGGCGGTGGCTCTCGTCGACCATGACCTTCTTGAGCGGACGCAAGGGGGCCTCCTAGAGAAGAACAAGCATCCTATACTACCGAATGACGACGATTGTCCTGTAGCAGTGTGCATTCGCCGGAAAACCTCCCGTGGCTGCGCCCGAGCCCCACGGTCGCTACGGTCGTGGGGTGCGCACCAACTGGTCCGGCACGGTCGCCTTCGAGCAGCCACTGGTGCTGCCCACGAGCCTCGATGAGGTCCGGTCGCTGGTCCGCGAGCAGGAACGCGTGCTTGCCGTCGGGTCGGCGCACTCATTCAGTCGCGCGGCGGTGTCGAGCGGCCTTCACCTCGGCACCGAAGATCTACCCGCCGACGTCGCCGTGGCGACTGATCGCTCGACAGTCACCGTTTCGGCCGGCATGCGCTACGCCGAACTCGGCCGTGCACTCCACGTGCACGGCCTTGCCCTCGCCGCCATGGCGTCCCTTCCGCACATCAGCGTAGGCGGCGCCGTCGCCACGGGCACCCATGGATCCGGAGACGCCATAGGCACGTTGTCGTCCGCAGTGACCGCACTCCAGGTCGTCACGCCTGACGGTGACGTGCGCGAGGTACGGCGCTCCGATGCGGACTTCGCCGGGTGGGTTGTCGCCCTCGGCGCACTCGGCATCGTCACAAGCGTCAACCTGGCCGTTGAGCCGACATACGAAGTTGCACAGAGCGTGCTACTCGGCCTCGACCTCGACGAGGTGGAGTCGAATTTCGACGCGGTCTTCGGCGCGGCCACTTCGGTGAGTGTCTTCACCCGATGGCGCCCCGAGCCCGACGCGCAACTGTGGCTCAAGAGGCGCGTCGACCGGGAGGGCGCGTGGACGGGCGCGCCAAACTTTGGGGCGCAGGCGAGCGAGCGCAAGATGCACCCGCTGGAAGACCTCGATCCGGTGCACTGCACGGAGCAGTTGGGGCACGCAGGTCCGTGGCACGAGCGGCTCCCGCACTTCAAGGCGGAATTCACCCCGAGTTCGGGCGATGAGATCCAGGCCGAATACCTGCTGCCGCGTGTGCGTGCGGTGGAGGGCATCCGGGCGATGCGCGCCATGGCCGACCGGATCACGCCGCTCCTGCACGTCACCGAGATTCGCACGATGCGAGCAGACGATCTGTGGATGAGCCCGGCATACGGGCATGACACCGTCGGCATCCACTTCACGTGGCACAAGGACGAGCGCATCTTCGACGTGCTTCCTGCCATCGAAGATGCGCTACTGCCGCTGGGTGCCCGCCCCCACTGGGGCAAGGTGACGTGCGCCACACCCGCTCAATTGGTGGCCGCGTATCCCCACATTGACGACTTTCGGGGCCTCGTGAATGCCGTGGACCCCCGGGGGAAGTGCCGAAGCATCGTGATTGAAAGCCTGATGAGCGCCTAGTGCCTGGCGTGTCGTCGGCGCATCCGCTCCTCGGCGACCTAGCCTTGTGGCATGACTACACGTACCGCGCGCTACGCGCTTGTCGCCACTATCGCTGCCGGCGCCCTCGTGCTCTCAGCATGCGGCGGCTCCTCTTCATCCGATTCGAGTGCATCCGAGAGCCCCATCGGAGGCGGCTCGGCGTCCTGCGATCAAGCCACCCTCGAGGGACTCGCACAGCAGGCGACCACCGATTCGGGATCCACCTGGGTCTCGGGCAAGAGCGTCGAGTGCGTCGACGGCTGGGCACTCGTCTTCGGCATCACCAAGACCGGCGACATCGAGCAGACCAGCGCGTTTGCCTTCGAGGCCGAGGGCCCCAACTGGGCACTCAAGCAGCAGGACGCCATCTGTGGCGACGGCTCCGACGACGACATCCCCGCGCAACTGAAGGACCAGCTCTGCGCACTGCGCTAATCCAAGGCTGAGATGAGGGCGGGAGAGCGCAATCTCTCCCGCCCTCATGCTGTCCGTGCGAGAGTAGCCGCGTGAGCAACCCGATCATCACGATGCTTCCATTCGCCGTCGGCGCGATGATCAGTCCCTTCGTGCTTATCGTGCAAGCGCTGATCCTCGCCAGCGGCATTCAGCCCAAGCTGCGCGGATGGCTCTACACCCTCGGGTGCACGGCATTCACGATCGTGTTCATCGTCGCGGTCTACGCCGGCCTCAGCAGGGTCGCCCCCGGCAACACCGCGCCCAGTCCCGTGCTCAGGGCTATCGAGATCACCATCGGGATCTTGCTTCTCGTCCTCACCGTGCGCGTGCTCCTGGACAAGCATCGGCCGAGGAACGACCACGAGACCCGCATGCAGCACATGGTGCAGACCGCCAAGCCCCGGTCGTTCTTCATCGTCGGCCTGGCCGTGATGGCCACCGACCTGTCATCGCTCATCATCCTCGTTCCCGGCGTACGAGCCGTGCAGGAGACCCAGGCCGCCTTCGCACTGCAGGCGATCGCCCTGATCATCGCCCTCGTCTTCACGCTGATGCCCGCGCTGCTCCCGGTCGCACTAGCGACGCTCTTCGGGCGACGCGCCGACCACTTCCTGAAGGCGCTGAATCACTTCGTGACGAAGAACAGCAGGTTCATCACAGCGGGAATCTGCGTGCTCCTCGCGGTACTCCTCTTCGTCGGCGCGCTGCGCTAGGCGGTGGCCGTGCGCGGCCAAGGCATCGCCTCTTCGAGCTCGAGGGCGATCGACAGCAATCGGCGCTCCTCGCCAACGGGAGCGGCGACCTGCACACCTATGGGCAGCCCCTCCGGGTTGCGTGCAAGGGGCAGTGAGATGGCCGGTGAGCCGCAAACGTTCTGCAGAGGGGTGAACGACGTGAAGCGGAGCAGCCGCACAAGTTGCTCGCGCACGGGCACGTCGGGACCGAGATAGCCGATGGGTGGAGCCGGGTGGCTCACCACCGGGGAGACGACGATGTCGACATCCTGGTAGACAGGCTCTGGCTCGCGAGATGCACGGACGAGGCGACGCATGCTCAGAGGAGTCTTCACAGCTTGCTGCACGAACATCGCGCTGAGGCCCTTCGTCAATGCCTCGGTCTTGGATCCGTCGAATCCTTCGCCGATGAAGCGACCGCCGGCCCTCTGCAGCATGAAGGACAGCAGGGCCCAGTAGCGAAGGAAGTCGCGACCGAACTGCTCGCCGACGTCGAGGGTGACCTCGCTGACCTCGTGGCCGAGATCCGCCAGCGTGCGGCCAGCGTCGATCACGGCATCGCGCGTGTGCGGATCGAGGGGCGTGCCCGCGAGGCTTTCGGCGAGGAGTCCGACGCGCAGGCGACGGCGCTCCGGTCGCACGACCATGCCGATGGGTGGCAGGTCGGGGTTGCGGTAGACGCGCTCAGCCTCCGCGAAGTAGTACGCCGTATCGCGCACGCTGCGCGTGAGCACACCCTGCGTGACCAGATTGACGGGGAGGCGATCCAACTCGGGCAGGTCGATGAGCCGGCCGCGAGAGGGCTTGAGGCCCACGAGCCCGTTGAGGGCTGCGGGGATGCGGATGGATCCGCCACCGTCGTTCGCGTGACCGATGGGCACCGCTCCCGACGCGACGAGCGCCGCTGACCCACCGCTCGATCCGCCTGTGGAGTGGCCGGTGTTCCAGGGATTACGCGTCGCGCCATAGCGCGATGACTCAGTCGTGGCCGTCAGGCCAAACTCCGGCAGCGTGGTCTTAGCCAACGGAGCGAAGCCGAGGCCGAGATATTGCGCCACCCACGGATTGGAACCGGTGGCGGGCCGGTCCGCCGGTGCCCACGAGCCGTGGAGCGTGGGGTAGCCCTCGAGGTCTTCGTTGTCCTTCAGCACGGTAGGGATGCCGGCAAAGGGACCCGCCGCATTGCCCTCGACATCGAGCGTCCGGACGACGGCGTTCAGAGATGGGTTGGCAACGTCGATGCGTGCCTGAGCCGCAGCGCGCAGCTCGGCAGCCGATACCTCGCGCTTGCGCAGCAGGTGAAGCAGGTCCATGACATCGTGCGATCCGAGCGCATCGTCCGTCGTGACGTCGACCGTCGAGTTGTCAGCCACTGCTTGCCTCCGTCAGGTGACCGTCGTATCCACGGCATTGTCGCCACGCACATGTCCGATATGGCCAGATTGGGCGCGCCCGAAGGGATTCGAACCCCTAACCTTCTGATCCGTAGTCAGATGCTCTATCCGTTGAGCTACGGGCGCCTTGCGGGGCCTGAGTCTAGCCAGCGCCCAGCGTGTCGACGCCCCCGCCCTGGTCGCTCAGCGAGCGTTCCGAGGTGACTTCCGTCAGACTGCGGCAATGACTTCAGATTCCCCTCGGGCCCTCACCCGCCGCGACGCGCTTCGCGGTGCCGCGGTGCTCTGCGGCCTCAGCCTGCTGTCGCTGGGCATCTCCGAGGCCCAAGCCGCTGCGCCCGGCAGCACCGGGGTGCTCCTGCCCGATGGCCGCGTCAAGATCACACCGAGCAAGATTCCTGCGCTGGCCAAGGTCGGTGGGTTCACCGCCATCCTTCCCGTCAAGGGCACTCCTGCTGCCGTACGCCGTACCAGGACCAACACCTACATCGCCGTGTCGCTGGTTTGCCCCCACGCCGGCTCGCTAGCCAAGCCGGAGGCGAGCGGCTTCACGTGCAGTGCCCACGGCTCGCGCTTCAACACGACGGGCACGCTCATCGACGGACCCGCCACCACCGGGCTCACCCGCCTCAAGGTCGTCCGATCGGGCAAAGACCTGATCATCGGCTAGACGCCGACGGGGCCGCCCGCATGGACGACCCCGTCGAGGCGCGGAGGCGGAGGGATTTGAACCCTCGATGGGCATTTAGGCCCAAACCCGCTTAGCAGGCGGGCGCCATAGACCGGACTAGGCGACGCCTCCCTGGGGCCTGAGCCCCTTTGTGGTCGGGTCAGGTTACCCGGTGGCTGATTGACACGGCACACTGATGTCGCGTGAGCGCAGATTCACCCGCGACGTCGACCCTCGTCATCGATTGCGGTGGCGGTGGCATCAAGGCGACCGTCATCGACGAGACCGGCACCATGCGGGCCCAACCCGAGCGCGTGCCGACGCCGTACCCCCTGACGACCAAGCTTTTCGTCAAGACGCTCGTCGACCTCAGCAAGCGCATGCCGCATGCGACGCATGCGACGGTGGGCCTGCCGGGGATGATCCGCCACGGCGTCGTCGTCGCGACCCCGCACTACATCACCGTGCGTGGGCCCCGCACTCGGATCGATCCCAACCTCGTCAGGCAGTGGAACGGCTTCGATGCGCGAGAGGTCCTGCGCGAGGCGCTCGGCATCCCCGTGCTCGTGCTCAATGACGCCGAGGTGCACGGCGCCGGAGTCGTTGCCGGCAAGGGACTAGAACTCGTCCTCACCCTGGGCACCGGACTCGGCTGCGCCCTCTTCGACGGCGGCCGCCTCGCTCCCCACCTCGAGCTCTCGCAGGCTCCCGTGCGCTGGGGGTTGTCCTACGACACCTACATCGGCGAGCACGAACGCCGCCGCCTAGGCGACAGCCTCTGGTCGCGCCGCGTCGTTCGCTGCATCGACGGCCTGCGTCCGATGTTCATGTGGGACCGGCTCTACCTCGGCGGTGGCAACTCGCGCCACATCACGCCCTCTCAGATCGCCAAACTCGGCGACGACACGGTCATCGTGCCCAACGCGGCCGCCCTCGTGGGTGGCGCGCGTGCCTGGCAGTTGACCGTCGACTAGCCCCGCAGGATCGGGCGGGTCAAGCAGGTAGGCCCGCCCTCGCCCTTGGTGATCTCGCTGGCCGCGTAGACGTGTACGTCGCAGCCCCGCGCAGACAACGCCTCGGCGGTCGCGTCGTTGCCGGAGGCCAGCACCACGACTCCGGGTGCCACGGCAAGCACGTTGCCGCCGAGCGTCACCCAATCGTCCTCGGGCACGCTCAGCAACTCCACGCCGCGACGGCGCAATTCCTCCAGCATCGCCACGGGCGCAAGGCGCTCGTATACGACCGCGAGGTCTTCGCGCACCGGTGATACCACCGACATCAGATGAAGGCACCACTCCGGACCCTGGTCATGGGGCACGTCGTACACCTCGATATCGATGCCGCGCGGAGTGAGGATCGCGCGCAGTTGGCTCACGGCCGCCGCGTTGGTGCGATAGCTGCGACCGACCGCAAGTGTCGTGTCATCGAGCCAAAACATGTCTCCGCCATCAGCCGTCGCAGTGCCTTCGAGGCGACCGGTCACAGACACGCCAAGATCCTCAAGATCCGCACACAGTCGCTCCGGCTCGCCCACACGCACCGGCTTGGCCGCACTCAGCTGGATGACCCCATCGGCCACGACGAAGGCAGGGTCGTATACGAAGCACGAGTCGGGCAGCCCTTCGAGCGGCGGCAGCACGGCTACATCGCAGCCGAGGCCCTGGAGGATCGCGACGAATTGGGCGTGCTGCTCGAGGAGGACCTTGATGTCGAGGGGCTGCGCCCAATGAGCCCTGGCGAAGTCGGACGCCGGCGCCGGCGGTCGGACAGCCACCCGTCGCAGCGGTGCCACCATCGACGTGACGCCGTAGTCCATGGCCCTCACCCTTGCATGCGCCGAAGCAACTGGGTTATCCGCACCTGGTTGTAGCGCAGGACGAGGAAGAACACCGTGTTGCCGACGCCCACGATGAGAAACCAGATGAGCATCGTCCACCATGGATTCCACAAAATGAGAGGAATGAACGTGAAGGCTGATAGGAAGTGCACCCACTCCCCGCGTCTGACCTCGACGAGATAGGCCTGCAGGCTGGCGGCGTCGATCCCGTAGAGCGAGGACTTGCTCTCCCCACCCATCCAGGACCCACCCTCGGGAAGCCACTTGGAAAACCAAGAGATTCCGATGCGGCGATACCTGCGTACGGTGTCAAAGCGGGTGAGTCTCAACGGCCCGATATCGCGGCTGAACCACGAATCAGGGCACCGTGGGGCGAGGAACCCGATCGTGATCGCCATGGCGACAAGCACGAGGAAGTCGACAAGCAGCAGCAGCGCTGCCGATCCCGCGTCCATGTCGCTCTCCCACCCCTCCCGGGGTGATGCTACGGAAGGGGAGAGGGGAGGTCGCGTGCGTGGTGGTCCTGGCCGTGCTTGTCGCCGCACGTCAGATCTACACGCGTCGTGGCGTCATCGAACGCATCCACTAGGCAAGCGCGCCAGCAGCCCACTCGGCGGAGGGAGTGGGATTTGAACCCACGGAGACGGGTTACGCCTCAACGGTTTTCAAGACCGTCGCCTTCGGCCGCTCGGCCATCCCTCCTTGCTGCCACTTTGCGGTCGCAGCCCCAGCACCCTATCCGGCGTTCGGATTGACCCACTGGACGGCGGACTCGTCGACAGCGATGACCGCCCACGTGCCGCGATCGTCAGCCGTGATCAGTCGATACGCCGGGAGGATCAGCAGCGTCCCGTCGGACTGCCAATACTGAGCGAGCGTGGGCTCGGCGCCCGTCACCGTGATGGGGTCCCACCACACCTGGACCTTGCCTGGATCGCCAGCGGGCACACTCGGCGTATCGCTGGTCGATGGCGAGACCACGGTATCGCTCGACACCGCACTGCCCGCCACGGTGCCCCGGGCCTTGGCCATCGGCACGACGCCGCCGTAGTCCAGGGGAGTCGGACCGAAGACGGTGAAGCGCGGGTCCTGCGAGCGCAGCACCGCCGTGAAGGCACCAACGATCGGGTAAGCCGGGACCGGCTCCAGGCCTGCGGCGAACCCGTTGGCCCACAGCACGTCCTTGTGGTCAAAGGTGAAGGACCAACTCAGCTGTGTGCGATTGCCGCCAACTCGCTGCCAAGCAGTAGCCCACGTCGTGATGCCGTCGGTGCCCGCCTCCCACTCGATGTCGATGCCAGTGGCCGGATCTTCGCTTACGCCGATGGTGGAGAGGATCTTGCGGGCCGCGCGCACGGCGTCCTGCTCACTCACTGCCTCCTTGGTCGGCTCGCATTCGGCCACCTCGGGAGCGCCGGGGTCAACAGAGCCCGCTGATCCACTCGCCTCCGCGGGGGCGGGCTCGGGGAGCGGGGTGACCCCACAGTTCCACGGGTTCTTCGTCGGATCGTAGTAAGACCACGACACCAGCGCGTCATTGGCCACGTAGATCATCGGTCCGGTGCCATCGCTAGGACCGACGACGATTGAGCCGTTTTCCTCGCGAGGCTCACCCTTGATGCCGAAGGCCTTGGCGAGCTGCGCGGCAAGGGCGGCGGCGTCGATTCCTTCGGAGGTCAGGCGGTAGCCGGTGGCGGTGCCGGACTCGTTTGGCAGTGACGGGTCGGGCTCGAACGTCGATCCCCACCCGGGCCAGATCGCCATCTTGGCATCGGCCGGCTGCGACGACATTGCCTCGGGCGCGCCCATCGGTGCGCCGCCGGCGTTCTGTGCACCCACGGCGGCCATCTGCGGTGAGTTCGGTGCCGCGCCGATCACAGGGAGCGACTCCTGAGGAGTCGGTACGGCCGCCGTGACAGTGTCAGTCTGCGGCGCAGTCACTCGTCCGACAGCGGCGCCCGCCACGGTCGTGCCTGCAAGGAGGCACACTCCGGCGGCGACTGCGCCAATGACGTAGGCGGTGCGCCTGCGTCGTAGCGGAACGACATTGGTCGTCGGTGCGGCAAGCACCTTGGCGCGAATCGCGGCAATGTCAGGGTCGGGGGCCGATGCTGCGGGGTCGACAGCGGCGAGCCGCTCCTGCGGGTCCTGCGGGGTCTGATCGGTCATGGTGGACACCTCCACCCTGCCTATGTCAGCGAACGGGCGCTTCTTGCACGTCTGCCGCGGAAATCTCCTCCGCGAGACGGGTCCGGGCGCGCGAGAGCGCGGCCCCCGCTCCGCCCACCCCGATGCCGAGGGCTGTGGCGAGCTCATCGCCCGACAGCCCTTCCCACGCGGCCAGTCGGAGGACCTCACGATCGCGCGGCGAGAGGCGCTGCCAAGCGCTCACCAGTACGGCGTCGTCACACACGAGGACGGCCGGATCGCCCTCGTCGATCGCGTCAAGGTCACCGAGATCAGCCACGGGCACTTCGGTGCGGCGCCTGCGGTGATTGGCGAGCACGCGTCGCGCGACGGCGTACAGCCAAGGAAGGGGCTCGGACGCCGGAATGTCCTGGCGCTTCTCCCAGGCGATGAGGAAGACATCCGCCGTGAGGTCATCGGCAGTGGCCGCCGGATCCGCGGCATTGGTGAGGCGTCGGTGCAGGTAGCGGCGTACGGGCACGGCGTAGGAGTCGAAGATCGACTCCAGGCTTACCTCCGGCATGACGCCTCCTCAGGTCCAGTCTGCCCCTTCTGACGCGCCACACCCGCGTTCGGATCCCATTCCCTAGTCGAATCCCAGGCGCTGGGCGTCCTCGGCGACGTCAATGTCATCGCTTGCCCCCCACGCGTCGATGAGGGAGATGACCGTGCGCGGCCGCAGGGCATCCAGCACCACGCGGACCGATTGATTCGCGCCGTCTCCCAAGGGCTTGAGCACCTCGCGCAGGTGGGGCACGGCATACACGGCCGTCAGTGGCTGCTCCCGCCCGGCGGTATCCAGCACCGTGGCGACCGCGCCATCGTCGATGACCGTCAGGAGGGCCGGCACCGCGTCGGCACCGCGCGGTGCATCGCCCGCAAGCACGACGACGTGGGTGGCGTCGAGGGGCAGTGCCGCGACACCCGCAATGAGGGCAGCGCACGGGCCGCCGCCCACGGGCATCTCGCGCACCCAGGTGACGTCGGTCGACAACTCGCGCTGTGGACCGACCACGATGACGGGATCGGCAACGCGGGCCACGCCCTCGACGGTCACGTAGAGCAAGGTGCGGCCTCTGGCATCGCGCAGGTCAAGCTTGTCGCTGCCGAATCGACGGGACTCACCCCCGGCAATGACAATCGCGGCTACGGAGCCCACTCGGGCTTCCTCTTCTCCAGGAACGCGGACATGCCCTCGCGGGCCTCGGCGGACGTGAAGAGTCCCGCCGACATCTCGCTCGTCCAGGCGAACGCCTCGGCACGCTCCATGGTCGGCACGCGTCGCAGCAGCGCCTTCGTGTTGCGCAGTGCCTCGGGGCCACCCAGGAGCAGCGCGTCGACGTAACCCTGGACGGCGGCATCGAGGCCATCCGGCTCGGCTACTGCCGTGACGAGACCGGCCGAGAGCACACGGTCGGCATGGACGCGTTCGCCGGTGAGCAAAAGTTCCTGGGCATCACGACGATGCATGACCTGCAGGCAGACAACGGAGATGATCGCCGGCGCCACACCCACCCGCACCTCAGAGAACGCGAAGCGCGCATCGGTCGACGCCACCGCGATATCGCACGCGGCCACAAGACCGTTGCCGCCACCGGCGACGTGCCCCTGCACGCGGGCGATCAGCGGCTTGGGGTGATCGACCATGGCGGTCAGCAGGTCGGCGAGGGCGCTCGTGCCGCCCTGCGCATACCCACCCTCGGCCACCGCGAAGGCCGCGAGGTCCGCACCCGAGCAGAACGTCGATCCGCTGCCGGTGATGACGACCACTCGCACGGCATCGTCTTCGGCCGCCGTCCGCAGGTGCTCGACCATGAGTTGCATCGCGGCGATGTCGAGCCGGTTCTTGGCGTCGGGCTGGTTGAGCGTGATCGTGGCGAGCGGGCCGGCGACGATGTAGGCGACCGCGGTGTCGCTCACTTCTTGCCCATGCCTTCCATCATCGTGATGACACGCAGCATGACCTCGTCTGCGCCTCCACCGATGGAGGCGAGTCGGGCGTCGCGGAAGTAGCGCGCCACCCACATCTCCTCGGCGTAGCCCATGCCGCCGTGGAACTGCACGCACGCGTCGGCCACCTCGCGCGTCAGGCGGCCGGTCTTGAGCTTGGCGACCGTTGCCTCGCGGGTGACGTCGTTGCCAGCCAGGTACTTGTCGGCGGCGTACTGAAGGAAGCCCTCGACGGTGTCGACGTCGGCGTAGAGCTCGGCCAGCTTGTACTGCAGGTATTGGTTGGCGAGCAGGGGCTTGCCAAACGCGATGCGCTGCTGCAGGTAGTCCTTGGTGCGGTCCAGTGCCTTGCGCGCCCCCACCGCCGCGATGTAGGCGCCGACGAGTCGCTCATCTTGGAACTGCGCCATTTGCTGCTGGAAGCCCCGACCGGCCTCGCCCACCGTGTTGCTGATCGGAACACGCACGTCGTCGAGCACGATCTCGGCGGTGTCGCTGGAGTGATTGCCCATCTTCTCGATCTTGCGGCCGACGCTGAAGCCGGGCGTTGTGGTGGGGACGACGATGAGGCTCATGCCGTGGTAGTCGCCGGGCTGCGAGTCATCGGTGCGGGCGAGCAGGCACAGCCAGTCGGCCTGAGTGCCATTGGTGATCCACATCTTGCGCCCGTTGATCACCCAGTCATCGCCATCTCGGACCGCTCGCGTGCGGATCCCGGCCACGTCGGATCCGGCGTCGGGCTCGCTGACCGCGATCGAGCACACCATCTCGCCGCGCAGTGTCGGCTCGAGGTAGGTCTTCTTGAGCTCATCCGATCCGAAGCGCGCGAGGGCGGGAGTCGCCATCGACGCCTGCACGGCGATGGCCATGGGCACGCCCGCGCACTTGATGCGCCCGAGTTCCTGGGCCATCACGTAGGTGAAGGAGTGGTCCGCCCCGCCACCCCCGAACTCCGGGTCGTATTCGAGTCCGAAGGCACCGACCTCGCCGAGCTTGGGGAAGAGCTCATGGGCGGGGAAGATGCCCGCCTCCTCCCATTCGTCGACAAAGGGGTTGATCTCCTCGTCGACCAGCCGCCGCATCGACTCGCGGAAGTGCTCATGCTCCTCGGTGAACTGCATCTCATCCCCTTCTTACCGGTGTCAGGCCGAGGGAGCCGGCCCACAGTGCTGTGAGTGTCGCGACCGCGATGTCTTCATCGTGGGTCTCGCCGCGGCCAAACCAGTGACGGGCAAAGCCCTCGACCATCGCGCACAGCGCCGCCGCGGCGGCATGCGCATCGAGATCGGTGCGCGCCATGCCCTCGTCCTGCAGGTGGCGCAGTGTGGCGGCCACCCGATCGACGTGCGCCTTGCGCAGGCCGGTGAGCACAGAGCGGAAGGACTCATCGGTGGTCGCCGCCTGCTCCACCACCTCGAGGAGTCGAGCGTTCGCTCGATAGGCGTCGAGGTAGGACCGATTGGCGCGCTCGATGCGTGATACCGGATCGGAATCGTCCGGCGCGCTGAGCGAGGCATAGAGTTCGCCGACCAAAGACTCGACGACGGCCATGAGCACGGCCTCCTTGGTGGAGAACCAGGTGTAGACGGTGCCGTGGCTGACCCCGGCCGCTTCTGCAAGGTCGCTCATGCGCGTGCCGTCGTAGCCGCGCTCCTCGAAGACTCCGCGAGCGGATGCGACGAGCGCATCGCGGGTGCGACGACCGCGGTCGGTGAGCGGGACGGCGCTCATGCGAGATCAACCTTTGCGTCCGGGAGAAGATGGCGGGGGACAGGAACAATGCGCGATCGCAGGTGCTCTCCGAGGCCCTTGGCCTGCGGGTCGCTGCGCGCGTTCTCCCCCACGCCGCGGCCGAGCAGTCCGTGGATGACGATATTGACGGCATGCAGGTTGGGCAGGGGGTGCACGTCGATGGCAAGTAGGGCCGCCTCAGGCAGCAGTTCGCGTACGCGATCGGGCGTCAGGAGCGAGACAAGCCAGGCGTAGACCTCATCGCGAAGTGGCATGGCGGCGGGAATCCACGCGCCGATGTTGGCGTCACCGCCCTTGTCGCCACTGCGCGCACCCACGACCACTCCGAGAGGGACGCCGAGCACCGAACTCTCGCGCACCTCGGGCAGGGCCACGGCTGGCGCGTCGACCAGCACCGACGTCTCGCTGCGCAGGTAGCTCGCGACCGGCACCGCCTGGCCGTCGACGGTTACACTCGCCGGCACTGCCGCACGGTTGACCGTCGTGGGCCAGTAGACGCCGTAGGGGCTGCCCTCGCCGGGCGGCGCCGTCGGGAACATCCCGGGATAGGAGGCGAGCGTCGCTTCGATCACCGCGGTGGTGAAGGGCTTGGCCACCGCCTTCAGATCGCTGTCGCGCACCGTGATGCGCAGGAAGGACTGCGCCTGGTCGGCCGTCGCCGGATCGATGTAGGAAGTGGGAGACCAGTCGACATCGAGCTCGCGCACGGACAGCGACGAGCGAGTTGCGCGCGTCGACGCGGAGAGGCCCGGCTCCAGGGCCTCGGCCAGGGACAGGCCGGTAATGGTGCGCAGTGCCAGGTCGGCCTTGGCGTCGGGATCCAGCCCGGTCATCACCAGCGTCATGGAGTTGCGGAAGCCACCGAGGTAGTTGGCAGCGACCTTGAGCCGCTCGGGGGCGCTCTCGCCGCGCACACCCCAGATGCGCACCCGATCGTCCCCCTCCTGCGCGAGTTGGATCGTGTCGAAGCGCGCGGTCGCATCCGGGTTTGCGTAGGCGCGGCTGCCGATCTCGTAGAGCAACTGCGCGGTGACGGTGCCCACGGTCACCACGCCGCCGGTGCCCGGATGCTTAGTGATGATGCTCGAGCCGTCGTCGGCGACCTCCGCGATGGGGAAGCCGGGATGGAGCAGGTTCAGGCCCTGGAAGAAGGAGTAGTTGCCGCCAGTGACCTGTGCGCCGCACTCGATGGCGTGCCCGGCCACGATCGCTCCGGCAAAGCGGTCCAGTGCCGACGGATCTCCGGCCGCGGCATCGGCGTACGACCAGCCGTGCCACCACGCCGCCGGGCCGACGACGAGAGCGGCATCGGTAACGCGCCCAGTGATGACGACATCGGCACCTGCGGAGAGCGCCGCCGTGATCGGCTCGCCACCGAGGTAGGCGTTGGCGGTGATGAAGTGCACGCCGTCGGGGAGTTCGCGGGTATCGAGGTTGCGCCACTCCTCGTCGAGCGCGCCCATGCGGGGCATGAGGTCATCGCCCGTGACGACCGCCACGCTCACCGGGCCGATGCCGAGGCGCGCGATGATCTCCGACAGCGCGTCGGCGCACCCCTGGGGATCAAGTCCTCCCGCATTGCTCACGACGCGGATGCCCTTGTCACGACAGGTGCCGAGCACCTGCTCCATCTGCGCCAAGAAGGTGCGTGCGTATCCGGCACCCGGTCCATGCTTCATGCGCTGCCGAGCGAGGATGAGCATGGTGAGTTCGGCGAGCCAGTCTCCGGTTAGCACATCGATAGGACCGCCATCGACCATCTCGCACGCGGCGCTGAGGCGGTCACCGAAGAATCCACTGCCGTTGGCGATGATGATCGGCCGGCTCATGTGGGCTCCTGCTTGATGTCGAGCACGACGACGATCGCGTGGGCATCGACGGCCTGCCCCGGCTCGACGAGCACCTCGATCACCACGCCATCACTGTCAGCGGTGATGCGGTGCTCCATCTTCATCGCCTCCAGCACGACGAGGGTTTGCCCGGCGGTAACCCGGTCACCCGCCTTTACGTCGACGACCGTAACCGTGCCGGGGACCGGCGTGGACGGCCCACGGGCGCCGGCGTCGGCCTCGCGGTCGGCGAATCTCGGCTGCTCGCGCCACTGCGTGGACCACAGCGGGTCATCGACGCAGATCAGGTCGCCGTAGCGCGTCACTCGACACCGCGCCTGGATGCCCCCCAGGGTGATGTCGACTGCATCGTCGGCGCCTCGAACGCCCACGTCGCCGAGGTCACGCGGCTCGTCGGCGAAGGGATCGGCACCGCCGTCGAGTACGCCGGCGGCGAAACCATTGCGCGTGCGCTGGTAGGCCACGATTCGGGAGTCGCCGCCAAGTCGCTGGAGTCCGAGTAGCTCATGCACCGCCGGCACATTGCGCCAGCCGGCGGCCACGCCGTCAGGAGTCGGCCCGGCGTCGCCCACGACAGCCACGCAGTGACGGTCGAGCACGATCCCAGGGACGGCGGCGTCAAGGGTGGTCGGCTCTTCGTCGAGGAACGCCGTCGTCGTATCGCCGATGGCGAAGCGTAGGGACTCGAGGATCGCGACGAGTGAGTCGCGGTTTGTGATGAGGCCATGGATGGTCGCGCCTCGCAGCGCGAGTGCTAGGGACTGCGCGGCGGTCGTGCGATCGACCGCCTGCACGATGACCTTCGCCAGCATGGGGTCGTAGTACGCCGACACCTCGCAGCCTGATTCGACGCCGCTGTCGACACGGGCGACCGATGGCACGGTGAAGGCGTGGAGGATTCCCGTGTTGGGCAGGTAGCCCCGTGCCGGATCCTCGGCATACAGGCGCACCTCGATCGCGTGACCACACGGCACGATCTCCTCCTGGGCGCGCGGGAGCGCCTCGCCACGTGCCACTCGGATCTGCCACTCCACGAGGTCGAGTCCGGTCACCATCTCGGTGACGGGGTGCTCCACCTGCAGACGGGTGTTCATCTCCAGGAAGTAGAAATCCTGATCGTCACCCTCGCCGGCCACAATGAACTCGACCGTGCCGGCACCGACGTAGCCGATGCGCTGGGCCAGTGCCACGGCCGCGTCGTACATTGGTTGGGCGAGACGCGCGGCCAGCCCTGGCGATGGCGACTCCTCGACGATCTTCTGGTGGCGGCGCTGGATGGAGCACTCACGCTCGCCGAGGTGCACGACATGACCGTGCGTGTCGCCGAACACCTGCACCTCGACGTGTCGTGATCGCTTGAGATAGCGCTCGAGGAAAACCGTCGGGTCGCCAAACGACGCCTGGGCCTCGCGTCGTGCTGACGCCAATGCCTCGGCGAGAACGTCTGCTGACTCGACGATGCGCATACCCTTGCCGCCACCACCCGCACTCGCCTTCACCATCAGCGGATAGCCCACGTCGGCGGCAATGCGAGCGACCTCGGCGTCACCGAGGCTGTCGGGGAGCTCCGCACCTGGCACGAGCGGGACGCCTGCCTCGGCCGCAAGACGCTTAGCCTCCACCTTCAGGGCCATGGCGCGGATCGAGTCGGGCGTCGGACCGATCCACGTGACGCCCGCGGCCGTCACCGCCTCGGCGAAGGCAGGGTTTTCGGAGAGGAAGCCATAGCCTGGATGCACCGCATCGGCACCGCAGCGGCGTACAGCCTCGAGAATTTGGTCGACGTCGAGGTAGGTCTCGACGCTCGTCGACCCGCGCAGCGCCACCGCCATGTCGGCTTCGCGCACGAATGGCGCATCGGCATCGGGCTCGGAGTACACCGCGACGGTTTGGATACCCATGGCACGCGCGGTGCGAAAGACGCGGCGCGCGATCTCGCCGCGGTTGGCCACCAGGATGCGTCGCATGGCGATCACATCCGGAAGACGCCGTATGACTCGGCGCCGCAGATCGGGGCCGAGTGCACAGCCGACAGTGACAGGGTCAAGGCGTTGCGGGTGTCGCGCGGATCGATGATGCCGTCATCCCAGAGGCGCCCGGTGGCGAAGAGTGCCGTCGACTGGCTCTCGACCTGCTGCTCGAAGGCGTCGCGCATGGGCGCGAAGGCGGCATCGTCGAATTCGATGCCCGTGCTCTCGGCCTTCTGGCGGGCGACGATGGTGAGTACGCCCGCGAGCTGCTTGGGGCCCATGACCGCGATGCGGTGATTGGGCCAGGAGAAGACGAAGCGTGGGTCGTAGGCGCGGCCCGACATGCCGTAGTTGCCGGCACCGTAGGAGGCGCCCATCATCAGCGTCAGGTGCGGCACCGTGGAATTAGAGACCGCGTTGATGAGTTTGGCGCCATCCTTGATGATGCCGCCCTGCTCGTAGCGCGTGCCCACCATGAAGCCGGTGATGTTTTGGGCGAAGAGGATCGGCACACCCATGCGATTGCACAGCTGGATGAACTGCGCGCCCTTTTCGCTCTCCTGGCTGAAGAGGATGCCGTTGTTGGCGAGCACGCCGACCGGATAGCCGCCGATGTGACCCCAGCCGGTGACGAGCGTGGAACCGTAGAGCGCCTTGAACTCCTCGAACTCGCTGCCGTCGAGGACGCGCGCGAGCACCTCGCGTGCTTCGAAGGGCGCGCGCACGTCGGCGCTCGGGATACCGAGCAGCTCCTCGGGGTCGTAGAGGGGCTCGACAGGGGCGCGGTCGGGGCCGGGGCCGGCCTTGCGCCAGCGCAGGTGCTCGACGATCTGCCGGCCGATGCGCAGCGCATCGAGCTCGTCGAGCGCGAGGTAGTCCGCGAGGCCCGATGTACGCGCGTGCATCTCGGCGCCGCCCAGTTCCTCTTCGTCGGCGTCCTCGTCTATGGCCATCTTCACCAGGGGCGGCCCGCCGAGGTAGACGCGTGCGGCGTCCTTCTGCAGCACGACGTAATCGCTCATGCCCGGCACGTAGGCACCGCCCGCGGTGCTGCTGCCGAAGACGAGGGTGACGGTCGGGATGCCGATCGCAGACAGTTGCGTGAGTTTCTTGAAGCTAGCGCCGCCGGGCACGAATATCTCGGCCTGCTTGGGCAGGTCGGCGCCACCTGACTCGGTGAGGCTCACGAGCGGAAGGCGATTGAGGCGTGCGATCTCCATCGCGCGTAGGCCCTTGGCGACCGACGTCGGCCCCTGAGATCCGCCCTTCACGGTGGGGTCGTTGGCCACGATCATGCACTCGGTGCCGTGTACGCGCCCGATGCCGGTGGCGACACCGCCGCCCAGTGGATCGTCGGTGCCCCAGCCCGCGAGCGGACTGAGTTCGAGGAACGGCGAGTCGCGATCGAGCAGGAGGTTGATGCGCTCGCGCGGGAGCAGTTTGCCGCGGCCACGGTGCCGCGCGACGGTCTTGGCGTTCTTCTCTGGATCGCCGCTCCCGCCGCCGGCGATCACCTTGGCTAGCAGGCCGTCGATCTCGGCGAGGGACTCGAGCATGGCCGCGCGGTTGGACCCAAAGCCCGACAGGGGCGGCTCTGCCGACCCGCCGGGCCGGATGGTTGGGTCAAGGCGGGAGCGCAGGACGGGCGCCATGGACTTGACATTAGTGTCAAGTTGATACGTGCGTCAAGTGTCTCGCGGTGTTCTTCGGGAGATCGAGGGCGATTTCCCGCCTCTTTCCTTCGAAGAATGAGGGCTCAGCCCTCTGAGGGCTTCTCCGTGATGCACCCGCGCGCCGACCCCCAGGAGCAGATCACACAACTCTCGGCGCTCCGCGCGGGCGACATCGAGGGCCTTCATGCGGGGAGCCTCGCCCGGTGCTCAGCCGTCTGAAGGTGCAGCAGGCGGGTCTAGCCTTCACCCATGGCAGCGATCACGCGACCCACAGCACTTGCATCCATCATCGTCCTCGCCCTCTCGGCACTTGCCGTGCCCGCGGGTGCCCAGGCACCCGAAGGGCCCGCCGTCGCGGACCGTGCCCTGCTGCCCGAGCCGGCCACCTCGGTGAGCGTCATGCTCGAGCTCGACGCGACACCAGCCGCGGTGGCATGGGCGCAAGCGCCTACCACGCGATCGAAGCGCGCATCGGCACGTGTGGCGATCGCGCGCGTGGAGGCGTTGGCCGCCGGTGTACGCCGAGCCGTAAGGAAGCAGGACGTCCTCTTCGAGGCGACGAACGTCTATGCGGGCGTTGCCGTGCGCGCTGACGTCGACGATCTTGATCGCCTAGCGCGCATCCCCGGCGTCAAGGCCGTCCATCTCCTGGTGCCGAAGGAGCGTGACAACTTCGCGGCCGTGCCGCTCATCTCGGCGCCCGCTGCGTGGACCGGATCCGCGGGCACGGGCAAGGGCGTGACGATCGGCATCATGGACACGGGCATCGACTACACGCACGCGGACTTCGGCGGCCCCGGCACGGCCGCGGCCTTCCAAGCCGCACTCGCCGCCAAGGACGCTGGGCAGTCCCCCGTCTATCCCGACGCGGCCAAGGTCGCGGGCGGCATCGACCTCGTCGGCGACGACTATAACGCCGCCGATCCAGCGACCTCCACCCCTCAGCCCGACGACAACCCCCTCGACTGCGACGGCCACGGCACGCACGTGGCCGGCACCGCGGCGGGCTATGGCGTAGCCGCCGACGGGAGCACCTACGCTGGCCCGTGGGACGCCACCACACCCTTCACCACGATGGGCATCGGCCCGGGCGTCGCGCCTGAGTCCACCCTCTACGCGATCAAGGTCTTCGGGTGCGAGGGCTCGACCAACGTCGTGGTCGAGGGCCTGGACTGGGCGATGGATCCCAATGGCGATGGGGACTTCTCTGACCATCTCGATGTGGTCAACATGTCTCTCGGCGGGGAGTACGGCTCGCCGCAGGATCCGGACTCGGTCGCGAGCAACAACGCGGTGGAGGCGGGCATCTCGGTGATTGCCTCGGCGGGCAACTCCGGCGACACCTACGAGATCACGGGCTC
Organism: Actinomycetota bacterium; assembly: GCA_016870515.1. GTDB lineage: Bacteria > Actinomycetota > Actinomycetes > S36-B12 > S36-B12 > Mxb001. The sequence continues at coordinate 170,403 of VGBL01000001.1, forward strand.
GCCGGGCAACGCTGTGAAGGTGCTCTCGGTCGCGGCGAGTGAGGACAACGCTCAGATCACCGACGGCTTCACCGCGTTGATCGCGGGCACGTCCGCGACCTACCCCGGAGTGCTTGCCGACGCCAATGACTGGAACAGCCAGTCCGCAAGCGGCACGGTTGTCGAGATCGGGGACTGGTCCGCGCCTCTGGCAGATGGCAACAACCCCGACGGCTGCGAGGCGCTCAGCGCTACCGATGCTGCAAAGGTCGCCGGACGCATCGTGCTCCTGTGGTGGGACGCCAACGACATCCAGCGTCGCTGCGGATCTGCCACACGCGTGGGCTACGCCGCCGACGCGGGAGCGATCGGCGCCATCCTCGGCGGCACCGAGAGGCTCTTCACCTCCGCAATCGCAGGAGACGCGCGCATCCCCTCGCTTCTTACCCTCGGTCCGACGACCGATGCCCTCCACTCGGCACTGCTCGCCGGTCGCTCGGTCACCGCCTCTCTCGACGGGAACCTGCGCAACAGCGAAAAGGTGATCGTGACGGGGCCGCAGGATCCGACGGACACCGCCATGGACTTCACCTCGCGCGGCAACGCGCTTGTAGGCAACGCCAAGCCCGACGTCAGCGCTCCCGGAGGCACGATCTTCAGCGCCTTAGTGGGCACAGGATCGGGCGGTGCCTCCTACAGCGGCACCTCCATGGCTGCTCCGGCGACCGCCGGGGTCGCTGCGCTCGTGCTTGCGGCGCACCCGACGTGGAACCCTCAGCAGGTCAAGGCGGCCATCATGAACACCGCCGACCATGACCTCTTCCTGAATTCGGGTCGCACGGGTCCGCTTTACGACAACCTGCGCATGGGCTCAGGGCGGATCGACGCGGAGGCCGCCGTATCCACGGACGCGGTCGCCTACGTCGTCGACGATCCAGGCGCGGTAAGCGTGTCCTTCGGCGTCATAAACGTCGCGTCCGCGACCTCCACCTCCAAGACGGTGCGCATCAAGGACCTGCGCACGAGCGGTGGAGCGCGCGCCTACTCCACGAGCCTCGAGGCGATCAACGCCCTCGCGGGGGCGTCGTACGCCGTATCGCCAAGCAGCGTCACCCTCGCGCCAGGCAAGTCGGCCACCGTGCGCGTGACGTTGACCATGGACCCGAGCAAACTCACCCACAAGGCGGATCCAACGATCTCACTTTATCCGCTGGGTAACGGCATCATGCGCGACTTCCTCACCGACATCAGCTCGCATCTGCTGGTGACTCCCGCGGGGAGCGCATCGTCACTGCGCGTGCCGGTCTTCGCGGCACCACGTCCGGCCTCGACGCTGACCGCTTCGTCCAGCGTCCGGGTCGGCGGCGCAGGTGACCTCCTCACCGGCTCCCTCACCCTGAGCGGCAACGGCGTCGATGTGCGCGGGTCGAAAGGCTACGAGCGCGAGCGGTCGCGCATCTCGGCGATGCAGCTCATGGGCGAGAGCCCACGCCTGCCGCAATGCGTGCCAGGAGTGAGCACCGGCTGCGTGACCACACCCGATCAAGCATCGGCGGACATGCGCTACGTCGGCTTCACCTCCGACGCCCGCGAGATCGCTGCAGACGGTGGCGATCCGCTGTCCGCCGAAACCCCAGGCAAGGCGTTCTTCGGCATTGCGAGTTGGCAGCCCTGGCGCAGTGCGGCCAACATCGCCCAATTCGTCGTCTTCCTGGACACGGATAACGAAGGCACCGCCGACCTCTTGGTCGCAAACTTCGACCTGGGACAGGATGTCTTCGTCGCGATGGCCATGGGGTTGCGACCAGGCGACGGCATTGCATTCCCCTCACAGGAATTGATCAACAACGTCGCGGGTGACAAAGACACAGCCAAGCTCCACGGCAACGTGATGACCCTGCCGGTGAACCTGGCGTCACTCGCCAACCCCAGTGACGCGGAAGGCAATCCGATCGCGCCGTACATCACGGCCGAGACATCGACCATCTCCTACTGGATTGCGGCACTCGACAGGGCCGGAAGCGTCATCGACGCCATCGGCTACCCCACGGTCCCGCTGCGGAGCGACATCCTAGCGCCGGCGTTGACTGCCTTTACGTCAGCGGGGACGATGCCCGCATCGTCGGCACGGGGGACGCGACTCACCGTGACAATGGATCCGGCTCGGGTGGGCGACAACCCGCGCCTGCTCCTCTTACATCACCTCAACAGCCTCGCGCGCAAGGCACAGGTGGTGAGTGTCGTGCGCTAACGCGCGGTCAGTGGGTCGCCCGGGATTCGAACCCCGAACCTAGAAGGCCACCGCGGGTTACTACCTGGCCCACACGCGTGACACGCTGGTACGCCTCGTGCGCCACCCAGGAGGCGCCGTGCATTCTTTTTCTGCCCTCACCCTGGGGCTGGTCACCGCAGTGGCCGTCCTAGTGAGCAATCCCGTGGCGAGCGCGCGGACGGTGCGGAGGCCGGCCACCGTGCAGTGCCGCGTGCGCGCCCCTCGATCGCACCCTGAATGAGCAGCAGGGCCGAGCCTGCACCCACTCATGCGCTTCGACATTGTCATGGTGCCTATCGGGATATGACCACGTGCCGGGCCGCTTTTAGCGGTACGCGGAGCGGGTCGTTGATCCCCGGTCAATGAGGAGCCTGCCATCAGGCTGGGCAGCGGACGAGAGGGTCTTTGCCGCCTCAGGACTGGTGCAGCCCCAGATCCCACTCGGCGGCGAGGCGGTTGAGCGTGTGGGCGCCCTGGCCGACTGCGTCGGCGCCAGCGAGGGCCGCGGCGTACCCCAGAAGGAACGTGGTGATCGGGGCTGCGGGGCGGTCGACGGCGTGGGCGGCGTCGCGGGCGACGTCGAGGAGGAGATGGACATCGACCTCGGGGATGGTGATGTCGAACTCGGTCTGCAGGGCGTGGGTGGCTGCGGCCGTCCACTGGGTCAGGGAATCTCGGCTCATGGGGCTCATCCTGCCCCGTCGTCGTGTCCCGCGGGGCCGACCTCCCGCGTTGAGTGGCGGCTGAGGCGGCGCGACACGCCGGACGCACACCGCACAACCCGCCACTGACCGGGGAGGGCGGGCGGTGGCACCCTGTTGACATGTACCGGCCGGCGCTGCCGTGGGACCAGGCCCGCCGTGTCGCATCGGCCGCCGCATCACCGCTGCCTGCGCGCACGGCGCGTCTCGATGAGGCTCTCGGTGCCGTGCTCGCCGAGCCGATCGTCGCGCTGAGCGACCTGCCGCCCTTCGCATCCGCCGCCATGGACGGCTACGCCGTATCCGGACCGAGCCCATGGCTGCTCGACACCGACGACACGCGCCTTGCTGGCGCAGCCAATGACGCTCCTATCCGCGCAGGCACCGCCGTGCCGATCGCCACCGGCGGACCGCTCCCTCCCGGCGCCGACGCCGTGCTGCGCCACGAGGATGCGTACGTCGAGACCGCCCTGCACGGCGGTCGGCTCTATCAGCGCGATCCGCTGACGGGCATCCCGGACGACACGGGAGCGGCGGTGCCGCAGGGGACCGATGTGCGGCCGCAGGGCGAGGAATGCTGCGTGGGCGAGCCTCTCATCGACGCGGGCACCATCGTAGGACCCGCGGCCGTGGGTCTTGCCGCCGCCGCGGGCTACGACGACCTCGATGTCATCCCGCCACCCAACGTCGCGGTCCTGGTGGTCGGCGACGAGCTGCTCGACCGCGGGCTCCCCCGCCCCGGTCGCGTGCGCGACGCACTCGGACCGCTCGTGCCGCCGTGGCTCGCCTCGCTCGGTGCGCGTGCCAATCCGCCCATCCGCGTGCCCGACTCCCGTCAAGCGCTCCTCGATGAGATCGACGACTCGACAGCCGACGTCATTGTCACGACCGGATCGACGGCGAGCGGACCCGTCGACCACCTGCACGACGTACTCGATCACCTGGGCGCACGGTGGATCGTCGACGGCGTGCAGGTGCGCCCCGGGCATCCCATGCTCCTCGCCGCTCTGCCCGACGGCCGCCACGTGGTGGGCTTGCCCGGCAACCCACTCGCCGCCGTCTCCGGCCTGCTCACCCTGGCCGCCCCGTTGATTGCCTCACTGTGCGGGCAGCCCGCGCGCGGCCTCGCCACCACCGAGGCGCTCCTGCTCGATGGTGCGACACCCCACCCCGAGGACACCCGGCTCGTGCCGGTGCGACTGGAGTACGGCGACACCGATGTCGTCGCCCGACGCCTCCGTTTCGGCGGCCCCGCCATGCTGCGCGGGCTCGCCCTCGCCGACGGCATGGCGGTGATCCCCCCGGGTGGTGGCGAGCGCGGCACGCGCGTCCAGGTACTCCCGCTCCCTGCGATCCCCTGATCCGGGCGATACCGTCTCTAGACGTGGCCCCCAAGCGGCAGCGCACAACCCCCCTCGACCTGCCCAGTGGCCCCGAGGCTGAGGCGCTCGTTGCCCGGATCAAACTCCCGTCCAAGTCGTGGGGACCCGTCCGCAACATCCTCGTCCGCATCAGTCTGGCTGTGGGCGCTCTTCTTGTCGCCGCCAGTATCGTCTACGCCGAGGGTGACTGCTACGCCGACAACGGCGGCATCGGCGGCATCACGTGGGTTGACGCGCTCTACTATGCCACGGTCAGCCTCTCCACCACCGGCTACGGCGACATCACCCCGGTCTGTGAATCCGCGCGCCTGGTGAATATCTTCGTCATCACTCCGCTGCGCTTCCTCTTCCTCATCGTTCTCGTCGGCACCACCATCGAGGTACTCACGCGCAGGACGCGCGAGGAACTCCGCACAACCCGCTGGAGGCAGCACGTGCAAGATCACACCGTCATCATCGGCTTCGGCGTCAAGGGCCGCTCTGCGGCTCGCATGCTCCTCGACAGCGGAGTGCCGCCACTGTCCATCGTCGTCGTCGCTCGCGAACGCTCGGAGATCGAGGAGGCGAACCGCATGGGCCTCGCCGGCGTGACCGGCGACGCGCGGCGCGAAGACGTCCTGCGTGACGCGGCCACCGAGCGCGCCGCCAAGGTCATCGTCGCCACTGACGAAGACGACACCTCTGTGCTCGTCACGCTCACCGCACGGCGCCTGGCCCCCAAGGCGGAGATCGTCGCCGCCGTGCGCGAGGCAGCCAACGCGCAGATCCTGCGGCAGTCCGGTGCCACCAGCGTGATCCCCAGCGCCGAGTCAGTCGGCCATCTCATGGCGCTCTCACTGATCTCCCCCGTGGCCGGCACGCTGATGGAAGACCTGCTCGACTCAGGACGCGGGCTCGAGGTCATCCAGCGGGAGATCACGAAGGAGGAGCTCGGCATCTCACCCGCCGAGATCGACTCGCGCGGCGAGATCGTGCTCGCCGTTATCCGCGGCGGCGTCGTCCACCGCTTCGACACCTCCGACATCCGAATCCTGCAGAAGGGCGACGAGCTCGTCGTCATCCGGCACACCGAGGGCAACGGCTACTCCGCCCCCGAGCGACCCGACCCCTGACATGCGCGCGATCGTCATCACCGAGCCCGGCGGCCCGGATGTGCTGTCGTGGCAAGAGGTCGCCGAGCCCGCGCTCGGCCCCGGCGAGGTGCTGGTCGACGTCGTCGCCACAGCGGTGAACCGCGCCGATCTCCTCCAGCGCCAGGGCTTCTACCCCCCTCCACCGGGCGCACCCGACTGGCCCGGCCTGGAGTGCTCAGGTGTCATCGCCCAACTCGGCGACGGAGTCACGTCGCGCTCCGTCGGCGATGAGGTGTGCTGCCTCCTCTCGGGCGGTGGGTACGCCGAACGGGTCGTCGTCCCCGCCGGGCAGGCCATGGCACTGCCGCCCAGCATCGGCGTGGTGGAAGCCGCGGGGCTTCCCGAGGTCGCCTGCACGGTGTGGTCAAACCTCGTCATGGTTGCCAACCTCCAGCGCGGGGACTGGCTGCTGGTGCACGGGGGTGGCAGCGGAATCGGCACGATGGCGATCCAGATCGCGCGCGCACTCGGCGCCCGTGTCGCCGTGACCGCCGGATCGCAGATTAAGCTCGACGCGTGCGCGGCACTGGGTGCCGAGGTGCTCATCAACTATCGCGAGCAGGACTTCGTCGAGGCCATCTGCGTCGAGACCGGCGGCCGCGGAGTCGACGTCATCCTCGACAACATGGGGGCTGCCTACCTCGAGCGCAATATCGAGGCCCTCGCCCGCAACGGCCGCATCGTCATCATCGGCATGCAGGGTGGAACCCGATCCGAGGTCGACATCACGGCGCTGCTCCGTCGCAATGCCGCCGTCCATGCCACCACCCTGCGCGGCCGGCCGACCTCCGAGAAGGTCGAGATCTGCCAGGAGGTCGAGCGCCACGTGTGGCCGTGGATCGGCGCGGGAATCGTCAAGCCCGTCATAGACCGCGTGATGCCGATCACCGACGCAGCGAGCGCTCACCATGCTCTCGAGGCAGGCCAGGTCACCGGCAAGATTGTGCTTAGGGTCACGCCCGGGATCTGAAAGGATCCCTACTCTCCTCGACGAGCAGCGCGTCGATGAGTTGAGCCACGCCCTCCTCGCTGTTGGGCGGGAGCACGTGAGTGGCGATTTCGATTACCTCGGGATGCGCATTGGCCATCGCATACGACGTACCGGCCCAGGCCAGCATCGGCAGATCGTTAGGGCCATCACCCGCAGCCACCACGTGCAGTGGACCGTGGCCCTCGGCGGCCGCCACTCTCGCAAGGGTCGTCGCCTTGCTCACCCCCGGAGCGCTGATCTCAAGCAACGAGTCATCGAACCCCGCGTGCGTGACCTCCACCAATCCGTCGAGTATGTCGTGACCGCCGAGGATGAATCGCTTCGGATCGATCGCGAACCCATCACCGGGTCGCGCCAGAATCTTGACGACGTCGTCGTAGCGAATGAGCTCCTCGATGGGGGCGACGTGGGTCTCGCGCGGCACCGGCCAGCGAGGCGTGTAGCCATCGGCGAGGGCGAACTCCGTGGCATCGGCCAGCGTGGCATCGAGATCGTCGTACGACGATCCGCCCGTCGGAGCGAGCCTGCCTCCCGGCCGAGCGCGCTCCACGGCGAAGGCAACCCCGGGCATCGCAGCGCGCAGGCGATCGACCGTCTCCAGGGCCTGATCGTGCGAGAGCGGAAACACCTCGGTTACATGCCCGTCGGCAAGGTCGAGCACGACGGCCCCATTGGCAGCGATGCCCACCCCCCGGTGGCCGGTCATCTCAACGACGGGGGAGATCCACCGCGGCGGGCGACCGGTCACGATCACCAGGTCGAGGTCGCTGTCGCGAAGCGCATCGAGGGCGTCGCAGGTGCGTCGGCCGACCGAGCCGTCGGGGAGCAGGAGGGTTCCGTCGAGATCGGAGGCGACGAGTCGGACTCCTGAGGGGACCGGGATCGCTGACGAAGCCTCCGATTCCACGAACCCCATGCTGTCAGGTCGGGTATCGTCGCAAGCACCCGGTGCTTCCCCCGGGCAGCCTGACACCGAAAGGCAGGTCCATGGACGACACCGTGCAGCAGCACAAATACGTGCTCAGCGAAGACCAGATGCCCACTACCTGGTACAACCTCATCGCCGACCTACCGGCGCCGCCCCCGCCGCCGCTGCATCCTGGCCGCATGGATCCGGTCGGCCCTGACGATCTGGCGCCGCTCTTCCCGATGGACCTCATCATGCAGGAGGTCACCGGCGAGCGTTACGTTGAGATTCCTGGCGGTGTTCTCGACGTCTACCGCCAGTGGCGTCCGTCGCCGCTCTTTCGTGCACATCGCCTCGAGAAGTTGCTCGGCACCCCCGCTCGCATGTACTACAAGTACGAGGGTGTCTCGCCCGCCGGCTCGCACAAGCCCAACACATCGGTGCCGCAGGCCTACTACAACAAGAAGGAAGGCACCAAGAAGCTCACCACCGAGACCGGTGCCGGACAGTGGGGCACGGCACTCGCCTTCGCGTGCGCTCTCTTCGGCCTCGAGTGCGAGGTGTGGCAGGTCGGCGCGTCGTACGACGCCAAGCCCTACCGCCGCCTCATGATCGAGACTTTCGGGGCCGAGGTGCATCGTTCGCCCTCCGACGTGACGGCGATCGGCCGCGAGTTGGCGAAGGACCCCAACAACTGGTCCGGGTCGCTCGGCATCGCGATCTCTGAGGCCGTCGAGGTGGCCGCCACCAACGACGACACCCGCTACGCGCTGGGCTCGGTGCTCAACCACGTCCTGCTGCACCAGACGATCATCGGCGAGGAGGCCCTGCTGCAGCTGCAGATGGCCGGCGATACGCCAACCCACATCGTCGGGTGCACGGGTGGCGGATCCAACTTTGCGGGCCTGTCGTTCCCGTTCCTGCGCGAGAAGCTGGCCGGCAAGATCAACCCGCAGATTACCGCGGTCGAGCCTGCCTCATGCCCATCGCTCACGCGCGGTGTCTATGCCTACGACTTCGGCGACACCGCGGGCATGACACCGCTCATGAAGATGCACACGCTGGGGCATCAGTTCATCCCCGACCCCATTCACGCCGGTGGCCTGCGCTACCACGGCATGGCGCCGCTCATCTCGCACGTCTACGAACTCGGCCTGATGGACGCCGTTGCCATCTCGCAGACGGAGTGCTTCGCCGGTGCGGTCAAGTTCGCTCGCAGCGAGGGCATCGTGCCCGCGCCCGAGCCCACGCACGCCATCGCCCAAGCGATCCGCTTGGCCGAGCAGGCCAAGCAGACGGGCGAGGAGACGGTGATCCTCACCGCGCTCTGCGGCCACGGCCACTTTGACCTCGCGGCCTACGAGAACTTCCTCGCCGGCACGATGGTCGACGAGGCACTCTCCGACGAGCGCTTCGCCCCGGCACTGGCCAACCTGCCGCAGGTTTAAAGCCGATCCGAGGCTGAGGGGCGTTCCGCACGAGCGGGGCGCCCCTCAGCCGTTGACCGGCAGGCTCCACCGGGCAACCACCTGGGTCACCGTCACCTCAGCGTCACCCGTCACCAGCTTGCCCGTCAGGGTCACGGTGCCCAGCCGCTCCTCGCGCGGAGGAAACAGCGTGACGACCACATCGCTGAGCTCATTGCCGGTGCCCGTCACTGATCCGATGATTCCGGTGCTCGGACGATCGATCGCGACGAACGTCGACTCCTGCACGAGGCCGTCGGCGCCGACCAACTGCACGACCGCCTGCTGATTGCGACGTCCCGTGACGATGACCCTCGACGAGATGCCGGGCGCGACATCGCGGATAACCTCGACGGCGCCCGCAACCCCATCGAGGGTGAGCGCAACTGCGCCCAGCGACGAATTGGTCGCTGGTTCAGGGCCCAGGGGGCGGATATCGAGCGCCAGCGTGCCGTCGGGGCGCACGTTGACTCTGAGCACGCCGAAGGCGATGTCGCCGGTCGGCGTAGCCAGCAAGCCGTTGGGGCCCGGCTGGGGCATTTCGGCCGTCGTGCCGTCCTCGGCCGGGCGCCAGCCCAGGCTCAGCAGCGCCTGCTCGGTCGTCATCGTTCCCGCGAGGCGCTGTGGCGCGCCGGTAAACCACGAGATCTCGTTTTGCGTGCGGGCAAGCGTCAGTCGAATGGGGTCACCGCCCGACACCAGCGACGCATCCTCCGCGCGCTGCACGAATATCACCTGACTGCCGGCAGATCCGGGGCGTACGGGTGCGGGCATGGCAGTGCCCGTCGGTGAGGGCGACGGACCTGCACTGGACGACGCGGAGCTCGGCGTGGGATCAGCGCTGCCAGCGGGCGAGCATGCCGCGAGGAAGACGATGCTCATCGCGGCGACCAGCCGCCGCATCAGGATGGCTCGAGGACGTCGGTGCCGAGGAGGGGCCGCAGGGCTGCGGGCACGGTGACCGATCCGTCGGCCTGCTGGTGGTTTTCGAGCAGCGCCACGATGATGCGGGGCATCGCGCACAGGGTGCCGTTGAGCGTCGCTAGCGCGCGGGTGTCATCGCCGTCACGCATGCGGATGCCGAGGCGGCGAGCCTGAAACTCCGTGGTGTTGGAGGTCGACGTCACCTCGCGATAGGTGCCCTGCGTGGGAATCCACGCCTCGATGTCGAACTTGCGCGCCGCGCTCGAGCCCAGGTCGCCGGTGGCGACGTCGATGACGCGGTAGGGAATCTCGAGCTTGTCCATGAACTCGCGCTCCCAGCCGAGGATGCGCTCGTGCTCGGCCTCGGCGGCCTCCGGGCGACAGAAGACAAACATCTCGACCTTGTCGAACTGGTGAACACGGATGATGCCGTGGGTGTCCTTGCCGTAGGACCCGGCCTCGCGGCGGAAGCACGACGACCAGCCGACGTAGCGCAGCGGCAGCGCATCACCCGGAAGGATCTCGTCAGAATGCAGCCCGGCGAGTGGCACCTCGGCCGTGCCGACGAGATACATGTCGTCGGACTCGATGCGGTAGACGTTCTCCGCCGCCTGGCCGAGGAATCCGGTGCCCTCCATAGCGCGCGGAGCAACGAGCACCGGAGGGATGACGGGGATGAAGCCATTTGACGTCGCCTGCGCGACCGCAAGGTTGAGAAGTGCGAGTTCGAGCATCGCGCCCGGACCGGTGAGGAAGTAGAAGCGGGACCCCGACACCTTGGCGCCGCGCTCGACGTCGATCGCACCGAGCATCTCGCCGAGTTCGAGGTGGTCACGTGGCGCGAAGCCCTCGGTGCCGAAGTCACGCGGGGTCCCCACCACCTCGAGTACGGCGAAGTCCTCCTCGCCGCCTACGGGCGACCGCATGTCTACGACATTGGAGACCAGCAGCCAGGCTTCGTCGGTCTCCTGGGTGGCGCGCGCAGCATCGGCATCAGCCTGCTTCACGCGCTCGGCCAGCCCGCCCGCCGTCGCCATCAGCGCATCCAGCTCCGCGCGCACTTGCGCATCGTCGGGGTTCTTCTTGGCCGCACCCTGCAGGGGCCCGATCTGCTTGGAGAGCTGCTTCTGCTCCGCCCGGAGCTGGTCGTAAGTGTGCTGGGCCTGGCGGCGCTGCTGATCGAGGGCTACCAGCCGATCGACCAGGGCGACGTCCTCTCCCCGGCGACGCTGCGACTCCCGCAGGACATCGGGCGTCTCGCGCAGCACTCTGGGGTCGATCACGCGTCAAGGCTAGGGGTAGTGGCCGTTCCCACCCTGATCGGTACCGGGGCGCCTGCCTGGATCGCGGCGGCGACGTCGCGTCGCAGTATCCGAGCTGGACAATCAGACAGGACCAACAAGTCTGCGCTGCACTTCGGTCATGGCACCCTCGCCCCTTTGTGCCCGATCCCCGCGGGCACCGAGGAGCTTCCGTTGGACTATTGCTGGCTGACTGAGAAGGCGCAGGCTCGACCTGCGGGCGACAAGTCCTGGGGCGCTTTCGCCACTGAGTCCATCTCCAAGGGCGAGACCGTCGCCGCGTTCGGCGGCTGGGTCGTCACCCTGGCCCAGCTCGAGCAGATGACGCTCGACCTCCAGCACCGGTCCATCCAGATCAATGCCGACCTCTGCCTCGTCTCCGACGAGATGCCGGAGCCCGGCGACATGTTCAACTACTCCTGCGAGTCCAATTGCGGCCGCGCCGGAACCCAGCCCCTGGTCGCGATGCGCGATATCGCGCCTGGCGGGGAGATCAACTTCGACTACGCCCTCGGCGATCTCAGCTACTGCCACGAGTTCCGCTGCCTGTGCGGCGTGGGCACGTGCCGCGGCGTGGTGACCGGCTCAAACGGGCGCAACCAGGAGCTCCAGGCGAAGTACGACAGGTGGATCTCGCCCTACCTCGTCAGCCGTATCGCCGCCCTACTCCAGAGGCAGCCCGTAGCCTGGGAGCGTGCTCCCCGACGGCTACACCGCGCGTCCCCTCGACTTCGTCGAGGTCGACGGTCTCCTAGATGGCTCCGACGTTGACCTTGCCCACTCCGTCGTCCAGGCGGCCGACATCGGTGTTCTGGCGATCGCGGAGGCGAGCCGCGAATCCACCCGCGCCAACCTCGCCAACCCCGATGCCCTCGTCGCCGAGCACCGACTGGTCTTCTCCCCCGATGACGCTCCCGTCGGGCTCCTGATGATGGAGAAGGACCCCGCCGCCAAGACGTTCTACATCGATTCGTACGCCGCTCCCCGGTACGGCCGCGCTCTCCTGGCACCGCTGCTCGACATGGGCATCGAGGTCGCGGGCCGTCTGCGGGAGTCAGACGACTGGAAGATCGAGGCCGGGGCCTTCGAGCAGGATGAGGTCTACGTCGACACCCTGGAGGCGGCGGGCTTCCACGAGATCCGTCGCTTCTGGCACATGCACATCGAGCTCGGGCCCGACCACCTGGCCGATCCCGAGCCACCCGACGGGGTGACGATGACGGTGGTCGAGTCCGATGCGGATCGACGCATGCTCCATCAGATCGACGAGATGTCCTTCGCCGCGCACTTCGGCTTCGTGCCGCATCCCTACGAGGATTGGATCAGTTGGTTCCGCGACCGTCGCGACACTCGCCCCGATCTGTGGTGGCTAGCGTGGTACGACGGTGAACCCGTAGGCCTGTGCATGCAGGACGACTCACGCACCGAACGCAATGCGGGGCATGTGCGCGTGCTCGGGGTGGTGCCGACGGCTCGCGGCCGGGGCATCGCGCGTTGGCTGCTCCAGCGGTCCTTCGCCCAGGCCGCGGTCGAGGGGCGGACGGCGATGACGCTCACGGTGGACAGCGACAACACCACCGGGGCGACCGCCCTCTACGACGGGGTCGGCATGCGCCCCGAGCGAATGGTCGTCCTCTTCCGGCGCCCCGCCTGACTTGCCCTTCGGCAAGTCGAGGGCGAATCCCCGCTACCCCCGCCGAATCGGCGGTGTCACGGCCTGGCCAGCACCACCACGACCAGGAGGACCGCGGCCCCGCGGTCCGGCCCTCATCGGGCAGTTCAGCCGCCCGAAACGGGCGGCTCTGCCGCCCAGCCGGCCACCGAGGTCGTCTACGCCTGGCGCTCCGTCGGCGTGGACCTGACACGCGCGAGGGGGTTGCTCATCGAGCGACCCCCTCGTCGCATTAGGAGCGACTGCCGGGCGTCTGACAGATGGCGTCCTCGAGAGCCTGGGACTCCTCGGGAGACAGCGTCACCTCAGCCATGCCGCCGCGGATCTCCTTGATGTAGGTGCGGGACTCACTGCGCGCATGCACGGTCGTGAGAATGAATCCGTTGCCGCAGTCATCGACCAAGGCAACGCTGAAGGACATACGACCGCCCATGTCGCCGAAGGCGTCGTAGCGGATGAGGCCCATATGGCGGATTGCCCGATTGAGCTCCGACTGCGTTGCTCGTATCGAGGCTGCCAAGGCGGCAACATCGTCGCGCAGCGCCTCCACCTCCTCGGACTTGCGTGCGACCACCTCGACGAAAGACTCGCGCCCGTCTGCCGCATCGAGGACTCGGTATTGCTGACGCATGCGACGCGTGCGCGTGAGCAGGAAAACTCCTAGGAGGAGGGACAACACCGCGACAGCGGCAATGGCGATCACGCTCGTCTGCGTGTCCCAGGTCATCCCGGCAGCCTAGTGGGAATCGATGGCTAGGCTTCCTGCGTGGGGTGGCTCGATCTGGGTGTTGTTGGCTGACGTTCATCCTCATGCCGGTCTTCATCGGAGCGTGGGTGGCGCTCATCGTGATCGCCGGAATCGCCGTGCTGGTCGGCGGTTAACTCCAGCAACGCGTCGCCCTGCGGCGCATACGCTTCTTCTCCAACGCAATCCTCGCGGCACTGGCCACTGGGACGCTAGTGGAGTCCATGCGCGGCTAGCGCAGTGTGATCTGACGATTTTGCAGACCGGCTCGAGCCCGACGCTCCCCGGAGGTGAGCGGTGCCGTGTCGGCCAAGGCGGCGTCCAGCGTCACGGCATACGCGGCAATGGCCTCCTCGCAGCCTGCAGCGCCCACGCGATCGGTGAGCTCCCATACGGGCACCAGCAAGCCATCAGCGCGGAAGGACCCGACGAATCGCGATGGAGTGCCAGGCAGCGTGTCGCGATCGGCAGCATGCAGGCGCGCAAAGGCATTGAGGAGCTTCTCCTCGTCGAAGGGGAGTACCCAGCGAAGGAAGACTTTGTCGCCCATATCGACCCAGTAGGCCGATTCGACCGACGAGAGGCGGACGGTAGGCATGACCTTGCTATTCGCCCGCTCGAGGGACTCGCGCACGTCGGCCTCGCCAGCGCTCGCGTCATCGGCCATCCAGTAGTCGAAGAACTCATGGACGGTGACCTCGAGGGGTACGTCGGCGATGAGGTCTTGCAGCCGCGGCCCAGGACCGGGTAAGCCGGCCGGCGGGATCGGCGTGCCGGGATCAGCCTTGAGTGCACGCAGCAGCGCATCAGCCGCGTCGCGGCTGGGGTCGCCGGAGCCGGTGGTCACCTGCAGCGCGAGATAGACATCGCCTGAGTCGCGCACGAGTGCCGGCCATGCGAGCGGTAGCACCGTGGTGAGGATGACCTTGTGGTCGACGGGATCCTTCAGCGTGAGGGGAGCGGTGGCTGCCGGGACGATCTCGCGGAAGGCCACCCAGTCGCACTCCGAGGCCAATCCCTCAAATGGTCGGCCGACCCGGGCCATCGACTCGCGTGCGCGCGCCTTGCCATGGCAGGCCTTATAGCGACGGCCGGATCCACAGGGGCACGGCTCGCGCAATCCAACGACAGTGATGTCTTCAGCCACCCGATGACCCTACTGGTGCCAGACCCGACCGATCGAAGAGCAGGGGCACAAACCAGGCCGCACCCGGCTCTGAGAAATGGATGCCATCCGGTCGCACTGGTTCGCCATCGCGTTCCAGAAGCGGACAGTCGCGACCGCCGGGGCACAGCAGGTCGTCGATGCGTACGAGCGTCACGCGACCAGGGTGCGCGGCCGCCAGTCGTTCGAACGCTGCCGTGAGATCGGCGAAGCTCGCGTAATACGCCTCATCGAGCGCGCAATCGGGCGATGCATCAGGTCCAGCCGCGCAGGTGCCCCTCACCGGGGGAGCCTTGGGCACGGGGAGCACGATCGCGATCGAGGCACCACCGCGGGTGAAGCGCTCATATGCCTCGTCGAGAGCGGCATCCAACCGGGCCGTGTGCTCCGGCGTACCCGGCATGAGCACCTGCTCGCCGATCTTGACCGGGAACCGCTCGCGGTTGGAGTACCAGACGACGACATCGGGGTCGAAATCGCTGACTGCTTTCGACTGCAGGTCGGCAAAGCCCTCCGAGCAGCGTTTCGACCAGGTGAATCGGTCGCCGACGAGATCAACCTGGTAGTCCCCCGTGATGCTGCAGCCGCCGAAGGACAGGGGAACGACGCCCCAGCCACGGTCCGCGGCCTCCGTCTCGAGCGCGGGCATGAGCTCCTTGGGGATCGAGTCGCCGGCGAAGGCCACCACGGGTGCATCCGCCGACGTTGCGCCCATGACCTGCGTGGGAGCGACGGTCTCGTCAGGTTCCACGGAGGGCGCCGTGGCCCGTGCCGTCGACCCGACGATGAGCAGCGCCATGACGGCCATGGCCGCCGGCACGATGACGGCGAGCCGCTTCGGGGTCAGGGCGAATCCGCCGATGCTCCCCCGGCGAATGGGCCTTTCGATCACGTAGTACGACGCCGCCGCGACGATGACCGTGAGGCCAATGCGCAGTGCGGCGAGCGCGAGGTCATCGAGACCGGTGCGCACGGGGGTCAGCCACAGGATGAGCGGCCAGTGCCACAGGTAGATGCCGTAGGAGATGAGACCGATCCACACGAGCGGCCGCAGCGCGAAGAGCCGTGCTGGACCATTCGCGGACGATGGCGAGCCCAGCGACAGCAGGAGCCAGGCGACGAGCGCGCTGAAGATGAGTGACCCGCCGCGGTAGTAGAACGACGACATGTCCGAGACGGTCGCCATCATCGCCAGCACGCCGACAAGGGCAACCCAGCCCGTCCGCCGCATGTGTGCGGGCAGGGATAGTCCTCGGTGCACCAACCACGCGAGCAGGGCGCCGACGAGGAGCTCATGGATGCGGGTGAACGTGCCGAAGTAGGCCACCGAGGGATCGCCGGCGTCATACGTCCAGGCCATGAGGGCGACGGAGACCACGATCAGGACGGCGATGACCACGGCGATCACGCGCGGGCTGGCTTTGCGGATGAGCAGGAGCAGCAGAAGCGGCCAGACGAGGTAGAACTGCTCCTCGATGGAGAGCGACCACGTGTGCTCGACGGGCGAGGGCCCTTGCATGTCGGCGAAGTAGGACTGGCCCGTGAGGATGAAGAACCAGTTGGCCACGTAGAAGAGCGCTGCCAGGGCCGCGCCGCGCAGATCGCCGATCTCCTCCGGTGCCGCAACGAAGAATGCCCAACCGCATACGGCGATCAGCATTAGGTAGAGCGCTGGCAGCAGTCGCCGGGCGCGCCGCGTGAAGAACTGGGCGAAGGCAATGCCACCCGAACGATCCACCTGGCCGAGCAGGATCCCCGTGATGAGGAAGCCGGAAAGCACGAAGAAGAGGTCCACACCGAGGAAGCCACCGGGGAGCCAATCGGCACCCACGTGATAGGTGACGACACCGGCAACGGCGAGCGCGCGCACGCCGTCGAGTGCCGGCACATGCTGCCCGCGCTCCACTGCGGCCGAGCCTGACAGTGGCGGCACACCCGTCGTCGTCACGTCGTCAGGGTAGGTGACTTGCGACGGCGATGCCTGCGCCGTCTCAGCCCGCGGCGGAGTCGATGAAGAGCACGCCCGGGCTCATGAGGCCCTGCGGGTCGAGCGCATCCTTGATAGCTCGCATCGCGGCGATCTCGGCCGGGCTACGCGAGAGGGATAGGTAGGCGGCCTTTGCGCGGCCGATTCCGTGCTCCGCCGAAACGCTGCCGCCGTAGTCGCCGATGGCGGTGAGCACCAGGAGGTCAACGCCTTCATCGTCGGCCGGCGGGCCGACGATCTCCACGTGGATATTGCCGTCGCCAAGGTGGCCGAAGACACCGAAAGCCACGATCCCCGGGTAGCCATCGAGTCGGCGGCGGATCTCATCGGAGCAAGCAGCCAGGTGGGTGAGCGGCACCGAAACATCGAGCTTGTGCGCGGCACCGCCGGCGTGATCGGTGGCATACGAGGAAAACGCCTCCGACTGGAGCTCGCGATACGACCACAGGCGCGCTTGGTCGGTGGCATCGAGACCTAGCACGACGTCCCGCTCCCCCAGCACGTTGGGATCGAAGCCGTCGCCCGCGCCGCCGTCGGGAACCTCCAGCAGGAGCACCAGGGGATGCCTCTGCGCCAGCGGCCACGGCAGCCCCGACACCCGCATCGCGAGGTCCATACCCGTCTCGTCGATGATCTCGGCCGCAAGGAGCGGCATGCCGCTCACGGCGGCGGTGTGGAGCAGGTCCAACCCCTCGTCGTACGTCGCGACACCGATGATGGCGACGCTCGACGGAGCGTGGGGCCGGTGCAGCCGCAGGCGCGCCGCCGTGATGATGCCGAGCGTGCCCTCACTGCCGGTGAAGAGGCCGGCGAGGTCGTATCCGGTGTTGTCCTTGGCCAGGCCCGCGAGGTGAGAGGCAACGCTCCCGTCCGGCAGCACGACCTCGATGCCCGACACCTGAGCGCGCGTCATGCCGTGTGCGATCACTCGGATGCCTCCGGCGTTGGTGGCGATGGTGCCACCGATCGTGGCCGAGTCACGGGCCGCGAGGTCGACGCCGTATTCCCATCCCGCTGCGCTTGCATGGCGCTGGGCCTCGGCCAGCGTCACTCCCGCACCCACGGTCACCTGCCCAGACAGCGTGTCGACCGGATCCATCCGCGTGAGTCGGCGCGTTGACACGACGATTGGCGGTCCGGCTGCCCCCGGGTGTGTCGCGGGGACCGAGCTTCCGACCAGTCCGGTGTTGCCGCCCTGGGGCAGGACCGGCACACCCGCGTCGGCGCAGGCCGCGACCACCTCAGCGACCTCCTGGGTCGACGCGGGTCGGACGACCGCGAGAGCTGGCCCGCTCCAGCGCCGAGCCCAGTCGGTGAGGTAGCCGGCCGTCAGGGCGGGGTCGGTGAGCACGTGGTCGGGGCCGACGACCGCCGCGATCCGGTCGAGGAGGGGGGCTCGGCCAGTCACGGGCCCATCCTGCCCCATGGAGGGCGGGGCCAATTCTAGGGAATTGCCCTTGAATCGTCCGTTCGGCATGCGTGGCGGCCCGTTCCTTGTGAGGATGCTGACGCCGCCCGAGGTGGGCGGCGATCCCCCTCGGGGGGTTGATGAAGTCCACCACGGAGGATTCATGAGTTTGACTAAGAAGATCGTCAGCGTCGCCGCTGGCGTTGCCCTTGTCGCTGGCGCCGGAGCCATTGCTGCTTCCCCGGTCTCGGCCTCGAGCCACAAGGCTCTGCCCAAGACGACGGGCAAGACCATCATCGACCTGAAGCCGGAGATCGCTGCCGCCCTGGCTGGCGCCGGCATCGGTATCAGGGCCACCGCCCCGGCGACCTTCGTCACCAACCCCAAGGTGATGATTGGCTTCCCCGTGACCGGTGTTAAGGGCAACGGCATCAGCCACTCGGGCGCCATCACGTTCTACTCGGGGGCCAACACCACCGGCGTCACCGGCGAAAACCCCATCATCACCCTCAACGATGACAAGACTGCCACGATCACGCTGTCAGTGAGCGGCAGCCCGATTCCGCTGCTCTACACCAAGCACGAGGGTGTGAAGTACTCATCGTGGAAGATCGACAAGAGCCACTCCAAGTGGGTCGTCAAGCGTACCGTTGCCCTCGCCGGCGACGTGCACCTGACCACCAACCAGGCCATCGTCGACCTGCTCAACAACGCCCTGGGCACGACGGCCTTTGTCGCCGACCTGGGCCTGGGCACGACGCGCACCACGGTGACTGAGATCCGCACCTGCAAGAAGAACACCACTGCGGCCTGCAAGGCTGCCGGAGCCTGACGCATCACGCTAAAGGGGGCCCGGGCTGATGCCCGGGCCCCCTTTAGATGACTGAGCACCCGACCCGGCGCGCAATGGAGCAAGCGGCGCATTCATGATGGATGCCATGCGCGACTGGACCCGACTCGCAATCTCTGCAGTTGCGATGGCAGTAGCGACAGGGGTGTTCATCGGGCTACCGGTGGGAACCGCGCAATCGACCCCTCCTGGACTCACCACGACGGTCACGGTGAGTGGCACCACGGTGCTCGCCCTCGACGACACGTTTATCGACACCCTCAATGAGAGGGGCGTGCGCTTCTCTGCCAAGGCCCCTGCCACTCGAGCGGGTCGCGATATCGGCCTGAGGCTTGCCAAGGCGACGGACTCCGCGTTCCATCTCGACGGAGCGCTCGTGTTGGTTGGACCCACGGGGAGCAAACTTCAGGTCAAGGACGTGGTCGTCAGGCGGGGCGAAGCCGGCGATATCGACGTGACAACCCTCGTCGGCAAGCTCGATCTGATGCGCACGGAATCCGTGGTCACCAAGGCACTACCCACACGCAAGACGGTCAAGGGCCGGGTCACCACCGTAATTCGCACCACCACATACACGGGAGTGCTGCGCCTGACCCGCGACACCGCGACCGTGCTCACACTCAAGGGCGCTCTCGGCGCATATGCATTCAGCCCGGGCCAGACGCTGGGCACAATCACGACGCGCCTCGTCGAAACCACCACGACCACCAGGCCCAAGCCCGCCACCAGGTCGACCCGGACAGACGATCCCAGGGTGACCTACCAGGTCAAGACCAAGGATCCGGTCGCCTTCATCACCATCGACGACGGCATCATCACGCCGAAGGCAGCCCTGGACTACGTCGAGAAGCACCGGATCCCGATCACGAGCTTCCTCATCTCGTCGCAGGTGACCGACAGCAAGGTGCGCTACTTCGAGCGGATCTCGCGCTGGGGCTCGGTGCAGAATCACACCACCACTCACGCGAGCCTCGCGACGAGCGACGCATCCCTCATCAAGTCTCAGGTGTGCCCGGTGCAGGTCGACTTCCGCCGCACCTTCGGCACCAAGCCCTGGATGCTCCGTCCGCCCTACGGCGCTGGTCCGCGCAACACGACCATGCATGAGGTGGTGGGCAAGTGCGGCATCACGGACGTCGTCGTGTGGGACGCCGTCGTCGACAACGGTCGCCTGTCGACAGCCACCGGCAGCGGATTGGTGCCGGGCTCGGTGGTCCTACTGCACTACACCGGCAACCTGGCGTGGGACTTGAAGGTCGCGGTCACCGCGATCCGAGCAGCCGGCCTTCGGCCCGCCAACCTCGCCGACTACCTCGCGGCTCCGGTCAAGCGGGGCTAGTGCACCCCGTCCATCAGTTTCTTGAGTTTCGGCACCACCAGCAGGAATAGGCCGGCGAGGACGATCGTGCCGAGGCCGCACACGACGAAGTAGCCGGTCCAGCCCACCACGTCGATCAACCTCACCAATTGGCCGCCCACCGAGTCGCCCACCGCGGTGGCCAGGAACCATACGGCGAGCATCTGACTAAGGAGTCCCGCGGGAGCGAGCTTGGTCGTGACCGACAGGCCGTTGGGAGACAGCAAGAGCTCGGACCACGTCTGGGTCAAGAACACGGCGACGATCCACCAGATGGCGGACTTCTCGGAATTCTCCGCCTGCATGGCGGCCAGCACCATGATGAGCAAGCTGATGCCGACGCCGAAGATCGCCATGGCGAACCTGATCGGAGTGGACGGCGCTCGCGAGCCGAGCTTGGTCCACAGCACGGCGAAGATCGGCGCGAAGATGATGATGAAGACCGGGTTGATGGACTGCAGCCAGCTGATCGGGATCGTGAAGACGCCCGCATCCATGTCGGTGTACTGCTCGGCGAACTCGTTGATGGTCGAGCCGCCCTGGTCGTAGATCGCCCAGAAGACGACCGCGGCGAGGAAGAGGTAGAGGAAGGCCCACAGGCGATCGCGGTCGACCGGGGTCAGTTGAGGCTGCTTGAAGAGCCGCCAGAAGCAGAAGATGGCAATGCCGATCACCACGAAGGTGAAGAGCACGGTGATGTCGGCGATCCCCATGCCGAAGACGCCGAAGGCCACGGCGAGGACGACCACGACGATGAGGAGTCCGGCAATGCCCTGGATGCCGGCCCTCCGGCGCTCCGGGGGCGACGCCGGATTTGGCACCGCTAACCCCACCGATCCCAGGCCCCTGTAGCCCGCGAGGTACTGCGCGAGACCGATGAGCCTCCCGACGCCGGCGACCGCGAAGCCCATGTGCCAGTTGATGTCCTCGCCGAGGTAGCCCACGATGAGCGGCGCGATGAGGGCGCCGAGGTTGATGCCCACGTAGAAGATCGAGAAGCCGCCGTCCCGGCGCGTGTCGTCAGGGGCATAGAGCCCGCCGACCATCGCGCTCACGCTCGGCTTCAGCAGCCCGGTGCCCACGGCGATCACGAGCAGGCCAGTCCAGAAGAGCGCCTCGACCGGGACGGCCATGACGAAGTGGCCCGCGGCGATGACGATGCCGCCGAAGAGGACGGCGCGCCGCGGGCCGGTGCGGTCCGCCACCCAGCCGCCGAGGAGGGGCAGCAGGTAGATCAGCGAGGCATACGTGCCGTAGATCGCCGCCGATTCGGCGTCGGAGAATCCCAGGCCGCCACCGGGCGGAGACGCACCGTCGGGCGGGGTGATGAGGTAGAGCACGAGGATGGCGCGCATGCCGTAGTAGGAGAAGCGCTCCCACATCTCGGTGAAAAGAGTGTGGCGCGAGCGCGCGGCTGACCGACCATGGTCTTCTCGGTGGGAGGCGACAGGCTCATGCAGACGTCTTCAGCGGCCGCCACCAGTCGGGGTTGTCGACGTACCAGCGGACGGTCTCAGCGATGCCCTGGTCGAAGGTGCGTGTAGGCGCGTAGCCCAGGGCGCGGATGCGGCTGTCGTCGAGGCTGTATCGACGGTCATGGCCCAGGCGATCGGGCACCTGCTGCACCGCCGAGTCCCACTCCCTGCCCATGTGGCGCAGGATGACCTCGGTCAATTCACGATTTGTAAGCTCCTCGCCACCGCCGATGTTGTAGGCCGCACCCGCCTCTCCGCGCTCTACCACGATCTGGATGCCTCGGCAGTGGTCGTCGACGTGCAGCCAGTCGCGCACATTCAGTCCGTCGCCATAGAGAGGCACATTCGCCCCGTCGATGAGGTTGGTGACGAAGAGTGGAATGACCTTCTCAGGGAACTGGTAGGGCCCGTAGTTGTTGGAGCAGCGAGTCGTCGAGACCGGAAGGCCGTAGGTGCGGTGATAGGCGCGGGCCAGCAACTCGGCGGAAGCCTTGGACGCCGCGTAGGGCGAGTTCGGCAGCAGTGGGGAGTCCTCGGTCCACGAGCCCACGTCGATCGAGCCGTAGACCTCGTCGGTGCCGATGTGGACTACGCGCGGGATGGAGTGCCTCAGGCAGGCGTCCAGCACGGTCTGGGTGCCGACGACATTGGTCAGGACGAAGTCCTGCGGGCCATGGATCGACCGATCGACGTGCGTCTCCGCAGCGAAGTTGACCACGACGTCGTGACCCGGGATGACCCCGTCGAGCAGTTCCCCATCGCAGATGTCACCGTGCACGAAGGAGTAGCGCGGATCATCGGCGGCATCGGCCAGGTTGGCGAGGTTGCCCGCATACGTGAGTTTGTCGAGCACGTGGACACGCTCCACATCGGCTGCCAATTCGCCTGCTAGGAGGCCGCGCACGTAGTGCGAGCCAATGAAACCGGCTCCTCCCGTGACGAGGTAGCGCACGCTCGCATCCTAGGGATTCGGGCGCTGGGCTACGGCGTTTCCCGAAGTCTGCTAGGCCAGACCCATGAGCGCTGCTGCCTGACGCAGCCCGTCTCGCGCGTCAGGGTGAGCCGCGTGAGTTATGAGGCACTGGGCCTGCTCGCGCTCGCTGAGTCCCCACACGCGCGCAAGTCCCTGCTCGGTGACCACGGCTGTGTGCTGGAACGACGTCACCGGCTCCTCGAGACGCGGGACGATCGTGGACGTGCCGGACCTGTGGTGCCAGGAGGGCAGCGCCATGTAGCTCGCACCGCCGCGGGCATGGATGGCGCCGACGATGAAGTCGACGCTGCCACCGAATCCGGAGTAGATGCGCCCATGGATGCGGCTTGCATTTGCCTGATCGAAGAGGTCCACCTGGAGGGCCGCGTTGACACTCGCCATGTGGGGCTGTTGGGCGATGCGTCCGGGCGAGTTGGTGACCTCGGTGCGCAGAAGTCGAACCTGCCTGTTGAGATGCACGAAGTCGTAGAGCTCCTGGCTACCAAACAGGAAGGAGGCGACCAATGGGAAATCAGAGTCGAGGGCACCTGAATTGTGCAGGCCGAGCACGCCGTCGGAGATCATCTCGCTCCAGATTCGCAGTCGTCGCCGCTGCCGTAGTTGGGCAACCACGGCATCGGGGATGGCGCCAATGCCGAGTTGGAGCGTGGATGCATCGCCGATCTGCGCGGCGATGAGCTCGCCGATGGCGGCTTCAATGTGGCCCGGCGGGTCGGCCAAGCCGCCCCTATCGGGCTGCCCCGGCGGGTCGGCCAAGCCGCCCCTATCGGGCTGCCCCGGCGGGTCGGCCAAGCCGCCCCTATCGGGCTGCCCCGGCGGGTCGGCCAAGCCGCCCTTATCGGCCTGCCCCGGGTGCTTCGGCCTGTGCATCACGAGGGGTTCATCCACCTCGACGAGGTAGTCGATCTCGTGCTCGTAGATCTGCGCGTCGCCGTAGGTGTAGGGCATGCGGGGGTTCGCCTGCGCTATCACCAGTGCACCTCGCTCGCGGGCGGCCTCGATGGCGGCGGGCAGGACATTGACCTCGATGCCAAGGCTCACGGTGTCGTGGCGCGGAGTGGAGGTGTGCACGAAGACCGCATCAGGGGGCAGTACCCGGCGGAAGAGCGCGGGTACAAGGCTCAAGCGACTGGGCACATAGACGAGGCGCTCGGAGTGCCGCATGGCTGGGCCTACGAAACAGGTTTCGTAGGTAATCCCCTCGCGATCGGGGATTCCCGGCTGGGCATTGAGCATGTGGAGGGTAAATACCTCCAACGTGCGGTCGGCGAGATCAAGGATGGCGTGCGGGGTTGCGAAGTTGCCCGAGGCGACAATGCGCGGATTGGCGGGTAGCTCGGCAAGCACGCCGGACAACTGCTCCAGGGAGATCCGCTTCACATGACCAGTGTGCGCTACAGCGCAAGGTCTTCGTGCAGCACGCCCTCCTGCAACGACATGCGCAGCGGAGCGAGCCGCAGGATCCCGGGGGGCGCAGCGGTGAGGCCCACCAGCATTCCCACATGGCCGGGCGGTAGCGCCTGCACCAGGTCGGCCATGGCGTCAGCCTACGCCGACGGCAGCAGCCCTATCTCGCGTAGCCACGCCGCAGTATTCTCGCGGCCGACCTCGAGCGCCACCCTTGGCTCCCAGCCCAGCGAACGAAGGGCGGCATTGGAGTAGGCACCGCGACGCCGGAGGTAGCGGATCGACTGGCGATCCAGGTCAAAGCGGCGTCGCCACGACTCCGGAAGGATTGCAGCAGCGCCACCCACGAGTGGCTCAGCGAGCCAGCCCGGGAGAGTCGGCGCCAAACTCCGACCCATCTGATCGGCGTACCAACCCCAGAAGTCCCGCGCGGGCGTCGCGATGCCGTCGGTGACGATGTAGGCACGCCCGCTAGAAGTCGCCCCGCCTGCCGCAACGACCTCGATCGCGTCCACCAGGTTGTCGATGTAGACGTGGTTGATAACACCGTCCTTGATGACGAGATAGATGCGACTGCGGATGTGCTGGATGGGCCGGATGATCCATGGCATCGACATGGGTCCGTAGACATCACCCGGACGCAAGATATGAACGTGGAATTCCCCGGGTACGTCGAGTCCGCGGAGCATGTGCTCCGATCGGATCTTGCTCGCGCAGTAAGGGTTGGCCGCATGATCGAGCGGCCCGGCTTCATCGACCCCGTGGGGGAAGGAAAACCCGTGGACCATGACGCTCGACAGGTGCACGAACGACGTGGCCCCGGCATCGCGTGCCGCAAGGGCCACCTGGCGGGGAGCGCGGGCGTTGATTCGATCGAAGTCCGTCCAGTCGCCGGACTCGGCCACGATGGCCGCCGTGTGCACGACAAGATCAGCACCCGAGACGAGTTCGGCGATAGCAGCGGGCGAGGTCACGTCGCCAACGAGATAGTCGACGCGGGAATCTGGGTGGGGAGTCAGTGGATCGGCGGGGTCGGGCAGCCTTAGGTCGAGGCCGCGCACGCTCCAGCCGTTGTCGGCGTAGCGACGGGCGACGGCGTCGCCAATGAACCCGGAAACGCCCGTGATCCCGACCGTGGGCATCAGCTGAAGGGAAGGCGACCGTCGAAGCGAGATGAGGCACGACCGGCAACGCGCCACAGACGAGCAGTCGCATCGCGATCTTCCGGAGTGATGAGGTTGCCCATCACGCGCAGGGCGATCGTCATAAGGAACGTCGAGCGCATGCCGACCGGCCCGAGGCTGGCCAGCAGCCCGGGCACCGTGATGAGACCGGCCAGGCGCCGGGCGATCGAGAAGGCCTCGCCGTAGCGCTCGCGCAGCAAGCCGGGCCAGACCGTCGACAGGTCGTAACTGGGACCCCGCGACGACAGCACCTGCGCGGCAAGGTGTCCGGTCTCCAGGCCGTAGTCGATCCCCTCGCCATTGAGCGGGTTCACGCAGCCGGCCGCGTCGCCGACCAGCAGCCAGTTGGGCCCTGCCACGCCGCTGACCGCGCCACCCATGGGCAGCAGTGCCGACCAGGGGGCGCGTACGTCGTCCTGCAGCTCCCAGTCATCGCGCTGCGTGTCGGCGTAGTAATTGAGCAGGGAGCGGAGGTTGATGTCGGCCGTTCGCTTGGCGGTGGCAAGGGTGCCCACGCCGATATTCACCTCGCCGTCGCCGAGCGGGAAGATCCAGCCGTATCCGGACAGGATGCGGTCGGCGTCATCGCGTAACTCCAGGTGCGACGAAATCCACTCGTCGTCACTGCGACCGGACTTGATGTAGCCGCGGGCGGCGACGCCGTATGCCGTGTCACGATGCCATTCGCGCCCGAGGGCTCGCCCGAGTTGCGAACGCGCACCATCGGCAACCACCAGCCGGCGGCAGGCGATGGTCTCCACGCCTGTCGATGTCTTGACGGTCACCGAGACGACGCGGCCGGCGGAGTCGCGCTCCACGTCGACCGCCCTCGCGCCATCGAGCGGCTGCGCCCCGGCGTCGAGGGCGACCTGGCGAATGGCGTGATCGAGCTCGAGGCGGGGTGCGGCGCCGCCAAAGTCGGGGAGGTTGCCGCCGGGCCACGGCAGGTAGAGGAGTTGACCGAAGCCCGCGGCCCGCAGCCCGCGATTGCGAGCGCGGCCCTCGAGCCACCCGGCAAGGCCGAGGGCGTCTAGTTCGGCGATGGCCCGCGGGGTGAGTCCGTCGCCGCAGGGCTTGTCGCGCGGGAAGGTCTCCGCGTCGACCAGAAGGGTGTCGATGCCCGCGCGGGCCGCCCACGCCGCCGACGCCGACCCCGCGGGGCCGGCGCCGACGACGAGAAGGTTGATCTGACGGGAGGTCACGGAACCATCGTGCCGCTACTCCCCGAATTCGGCGAGCCTGGGCCGACTAGTTGCCCGTCTGCATGAGCGGGCTGCTTCCCACCGCGAGCAGGACGAGGTTGATGAGCACGGCGACACCAATCAGGACCCAGGTCACGATGACCAGGATCTTGGCGGTGTTGGCCGCCGAGTTGGCGCCCGCCACATCACCAGCAGCGTAGAGGGCCTTCGCCTTGTTGTTCTGAACGATCGCAATGATGCCGGTGATGATCCCGATGCACGACGTGCACGCGCTCAGGATCGTGCCGACAAGCGCCAGGACGAAGTAGTCCTTGGGTGCCCCTGCACCCCCGGCCGGCTGCGAAGGCATCGGCGGAGGCGGCGGCGCCGCGGGAGGGGGAGGGGGAGGGGGAGGGGGAGGGGCGTCGGACACAGGAACTCCTAGGGCCGGGAATCGGTCTCCTGGACCCTAGGGGAAGCCAACCCCGCTCCGCGGGAAAACAACCAACCTCTAGAGGGCCTCGCGCAGGGCGGCGAAGCCAGGGCCGAAGCAGGTCGCTGCGAGAGAGAGGTGCCCGTGGCCGTTGACGAGGTAGGGCTGGGCCCCTCCAACGTTGCCCGCCAGCCACTGGCCATGGGCAAAGGGCACCATGAGGTCTTCTGAGCCCTGCCAGATCTGCACCGGGCGCGTAACGGCGGCAAGGTCGAAACCCCACGGCAGGGTGAACGCCACGTCGTCGTCGAACCACCCCCAGATGCCGTGGGCGAGCGACCACCTCAGCTCAGCGGCCATCTCTTCGGCCTCTTTCCCTGAGAGGTAGCCCTGGTCCACCGGGGGAAGCAGGCTGATCATCGCCTCCACCACCTGATCTGCCGTGACGTCGCGCATTTGCGCGTGAGCCTCGGTGAGGAATGCCTCGAGTTGGGCTGCGCCCTGCAGCGCGGCGCCGAACTCGCAGATGTTGTCCTCCCCCATTCCGGCCATGAAGTCCAGGTCAGGTTCACCGTACGGCGCGACGCCGGCAAGGCTCTTCGCGGCCAGGCAGCGCTCGGGAAGGAGCGCCGCGGTAGCTATGGCATGTGGGCCGCCACCTGACCAGCCCATCGTCACGAACCGGTCGTGTCCGAGGTGGTCGGCGAGCGATGCGACAAGTGGCGCGATGTCGGCGACGGTGCGCCCTGGTTGCCGAGTTGACTGGCCATAGCCAGGCCGCACGAGTTCGGCAAGGACGAAGCCGTTGCTCGTAGCGGCCTCGACCATGTCGGCAGACGGCGGCCCGGCAGCGGGCGTGCCGTGGTGATAGATCAAGAGGGCATCGCCCTCCCCCTCGATGAAGAAGTCGAGTCGGTCGCCGTTCGCCAGCGTCAGGTGATCGAGCACGGTGCCTCCCAGGTCGCGTGGCCACACTAGGGCGGGAACACTTAGTGTGTGGACCAAAGCGGCGATAAGGGGAGGTCGAAGTGCGCACACGCATTGCCCTGGGCGCCGCGATACTGACCCTGACTCTTGCCGCGTGCTCATCGCCGTCATCCACACTGTCACCCGGGGACAACGTCGTCATCGACTGCACCGCCGCATCAGCGGCGATCGGCGACTTCGGTACGTCCCTTCAAAGCCTCATCACTGCGCTAACCAACAGTGATGGAGGCGCCGCAAGCACGGCAGCGGATCAGTTCGCCACTTCGGCTGACGCTGTCTCCGACTCGCTGCCGGGTCTGCCTCCGGAGGCTCAGCCGTTCGTCACGCTCTCCCGCGACTTCGCCGAGCGAGTGAAGGACGTCGTCGGGGGCGGCGGCGATCTGCCTGCCCTCACAGCGGAGGCCCAGACCTTTTTCGCCGAGCCCGACTTCGTCCAGAGCGCCAATGCGATCGAAGCGTTCTACCGCCAGCAGTGCCCGCAGGAGGCGGCGACCCAGGGGCCGAACGGCTAGCAGCGCAAGGCGAAAGCCAGTGCCTCCACCTGGGAGGCAATTGCCCGCTGGCCTACCGACGAGTCGGGCAGAAGTCCGTCGAATCCGTGCACGGTTCCGCCGAAGCGCCGGAGGGTCGTCGGGACTCCGGCAGCCGACAATGCCCAGGCGTAGGCAGTGCCCTCATCGCGCAGTACGTCGTACTCCGCCACCACGACATGGGCGGGTGCAACGTCGCGATGATCGGGCGACAGCGCCGGTGCCGCGTGGTCGGGCGGATCACTGAGCTGCTCGCCGAGATAGTGCTCCCACATGGCGATCACCGCCTCGCGCGACAGCGTCGGCGAGGCCCCGTGAGCCGAGTGGTCCGGGTCATCGACATGCATGGCCCGTGGGTCCACGACCGGACAGCTCAGGGACTGCAGGAGGAGCGGGATCCCGGCGTCACGAGCCCGCAGTGCCAGCGACGCAGCGAGGCACGCGCCCGCGCTGCTGCCATGCACGGCGACCCGGTCGGTCTCGGTGCCAACCACCGCATCGAGCACGGCCATGCAGTCGTCGAGCGCCGCCGGAGCGTGATGCTCCGGTGAGAGCCGGTAGGCCACGCTCACGGTGATGATGCCGTGCTGGACCGCCAGGGGGACAGCGATGTGCTCGGCCCCCAGGGGATGTCCGACGATGAAGGCGCCGCCATGCATCGCAATCACCACGGGGGCGCGACGAGGTTGCGGTGGCGACCAGACGAGGACGTCGATGCCGTTGATGCGCGCTGACTCCAGTCGCACGTCGGGGTGGGTCCGCACGGGCTGGGGACCGCCACGATCCGCCATGTAATCGGCATAGATGGCGCGCACAGCGTCGACGTCGCGCGGGTCGACGTCCGGGGCCGGGTATGCCTGGACCCACGCGGCAATCTCGGGATCGAGGGTCACTCCCTCAGAGTCTCAAAATCTTCAGCGCCGAGTGTGCAGCTGTGCCAAGTCGCTCCCCATGGAGAGACGGCACAGGCGACGAGCGCGAAGGCTCGCTCGCGGGCGGCTACCGGCTCAGCCGGGTCGACGAGGGCCTCAACGGGCACGGGGGAGTCGACGATTCGCTCCTCGACACCGTTGATCTGGGCACGGATCCATTCTTGGCGGTCCTGCCTCGACGCTCCCCCTACACCGAGAGCGGCCGCGTGACACTGCGCGAGGTGGAGCAGATGGGCTTAATCGGCGAGCACCACGGAAGTGCACAACGCTACATCGACGATGCCTTGCATCAGCACGGCATCGCGCCGCGCTACGTCTACCGGACCAACGACAATGGCGCGATGCGGGCGATGGTTCGCAGTGGCCTCGGGGCGGCGATGATGCCGCAGCTCGCTATCGCATCCCACGACCCCGACGTGGTGATCCTGCCGACCACTCCCGCCATAGCACCACGCTTCATCGTGCTGGCGCTGCCCCGCAAGCCTCTGCGCACTCCGGCGGCCGAATGGTTCGCGGAGATTGCTCGGGAGGTATGCGCAGAACGCCTCGGTCCTGCCCGGGGATCCGGCTGAGCCGGCGGGTTACCCTCGACGCACGCTGACGTTGGGAGACACATGCGTAGCTGGAGCGTGTACGCCGCGGCCGCTGCCGTGACGGCCAGCCTCACCCTGGTCGCGCAAACGGCATCGGCCTCTGTGGAGAGGCGCGACGTGCTCTCCCTCCTACGCGCCCTTACGGTCGCGCCGGAGGCGAACTCCGGCTACGACCGCGACCTCTTTCCCCACTGGGACTACCTCGGCGACGACTGCGACGTTCGCGATGCCGTGCTCATCGCCGAGGCCCGCAGCGGGCCGGAGACCGGCGACTCCTGCCCTGTCGGAGCCGGGCGCTGGGTTTCCGCCTTCGACGGAGTGAGTGTCCGCAACCCCTCCGACCTAGACGTCGATCACCTCGTGCCTCTGGCCGAGGCATGGGGCTCCGGGGCACGCACCTGGTCGACGGCGATTCGTGAGCAGTTTGCCAACGATCTCGGCTATGCCAAGACCCTCATCGCCGTCACGGCGTCCAGCAACCGCTCCAAGGGCGACCAGGATCCATCCGAGTGGCTGCCTAGCCGCACGAGCTACCGATGCACCTACGTCTCGTCGTGGATCGGGGTGAAATACCGATGGCGACTCAGCATCGACTCGCAAGAGGAGGCGGCCCTGCGCGTGATCGCCACGGCCTGCGGCAATCCGAAGATCGCTGTGCCCGCGCGCGCTAGGAGTGCTGCCGGAAGAAGTCACCACAGTCGCGATCGCGATAACTCATGGACACGCCATCGGCCATGAGCGCGAGGGCGTAGTCGCGCACTGAGTGGTAGGCCTCGTGCTCGTCGAACAGCCACAGGGACCGACCGCACTTCTCCAGCCGGATCGGCCACTTCTGCCAGACCTGGTCTGGATCGATCTCCTCGATGAAGCGTCGGGTGTCAAGATCCCATCCCCACGACCGAACCAGAATCCGCGCACCATCGAGATAGTCGGGGAGGTAACCGGGCGTCGCCTTGAGCTCGGCGACCTCGGCGGGGCCCACGGCGTAGGCATCACCGAAGCTGCTGGGCACATCGATCGGAAACATCCACCAGTCGTAGTGCGCGTCGTGAATGCGCATCCACTGATGGGATGCGGTGGCTGCCCGGAATATCGACAGCGTCTCCGCCTGCTTGCGCACGATCTCTGCGCACCCGACGAAATCACCCATAACTCAACGGTAGGGCTGGCAAACGTCGATTAGAAGGGGATGTCGTCATCGACGACGATGACCGCCTCTGCATAGGAGAGCAGCGCCACGCGCGACGGCCCGGCGGGATCGCTTGGCCCCTCGTCGGGCGTGATGACGGCCGTCTGTCGGGCCACACACCAGGTGGACACGGGGCACCATGTGCACCAGGACCCCGGGTGGGGGGTCGGCTCGGTGTAGAGGATGCGATCGATCGCGTCTGCGAGGACCGCTCGCGCTGCTAGGACCGTGCTTGAGTCACCCGCATCGAAGGTGCGGACCTCACATTCCTCAGCAGACAGCAGCTCGAGTTCGATACGCGCGGGCCGCGCAGGACGCACCGCTCCTGACACCGGGTCAAGGCCATCGGCGACGAGACACAGCGACATGGCCACCTGGGGATAGCGCTCGAAGACGTCGGCGGCGGTGCCCCCGACGGCCGCCTCGGCGACCGTCTTGGTCTCGCGCACCACGACACCCTCGGGGAACTCCACCACGAGGTCGGTGCGCGTGCTCGCAACGATGTCGATGTCGGTATCCCATGCGGTGAGCGTGTGCTCGGGATAGGCAGCGATGACGTCGGTGCGTGCCAGGGGGCACTCGTGAAGGTGCTGCAGGAGGTAGGGCCGCCATGCGGCGTATTGCTCCCTGCTCCAGCCCAGGCCTTCGGCCACATCGCCCACGCCATCGGTCGCCACAGGCAGGTCATCAGCAGCACAGCCCATGAGCCGGCCATGAGCGGCCTCGAGCCACGCATGGATGGCGACACCGCGGGTCATGGCCGACGTCGACTCGCGTCGAACGCGCGGCAGCCCCAGGTCGCGCGACAGGTGGGTCTGCCACGTGCACACACGGCTGGCGACGAGGTCGTGGGGGCTCACCGCGCGCGTCCAGGTGGAGGGACCGGCAACCCCGAGCACACCGGGCAGCCGCGCAATGCCCGGGCATTCCCAGCGCAAACTGCACGACGCACAGCGGGAGCCGGGGTTGTATGCGGCGCCGCCGAGCACGTGGAGATTGCCGCTCACGGCCTCGGTGAACGCTTCGAGTGCATCATCGAGCGGTGAGTCGTGCAGCAGCGCTTGGGTCGAGTCGAGAAGTCCGATCTCACGAACGCGCACGGTGGTACCGGCTCGAGGCTGGCCCAGCGCCGGCTGCCATGAAACGTGCCACGGCTGGCCATCGGTGCGTGCCACGGCCTCCGCCGCCACGCGCGCATAGACGGCCACGTAGGCATCGCTGCGCTCCCGGCGACCCGCGTCATCCCACGTGAGTATGTGGAATTCGCGCACGGTGCTGTCTTGGGCGACGTGAAGCAGGCCCCAGCCGGACCATTCGACGCGTGGCTCCTCACCGACAGCCTCGTCGACGGCGAAGAACTCGCGAACGACGGTCTGGGCGGGAAGATCGCCAGATGCGCGCAACTGGTCGAGCATCGCGAAATAGGAAGTCAGGGCGGTTGATGCCACTTCGCGCATGGCATCGGGCACCGCGCTCTTGGACTCTGAAATCACCGATGACAGGGCCGTCTGCGGGTCTATGCCCTGCGCCAAGGCGCGCAGGGCGGCATCGCGGACGAGCCCGAGAGGGAAGCTGGCGGTCGGCGGGTAGGTGATGCGCAGGTTGGGATCACGGTCGGGTCGGGTGCCGGGCCGCGCCTTCGCGGCGATCTGCGCTGGGCACTCCCAGCGATCGTCGCCACGCAGGTGGGCCGCGCTGATGCGCAGGAAGTCCTCACCTACGCGCGTCGGCCACGGTGGTGTCCAGGCCGGTATCTGGGCGCGGCGTTCACTCGCCATTGGGCTCGCTAGCACGGCGGGTGAGTCCTGCCTTCAGCAGGATGTCGTTGCTCTGCTCACCGCCGGGCGGCGGACAGTTGGACCGCTGCGCTGGGCAGGCCGCACGGAAGTCGCAGTAGTTGCACAGGGGGCCGGTGCGCGCTTCCCACAATCCTGCTGTCGACATGCGGTCGCGCTCGGTGTGGGCGGTTTCGAGATCATCGAGCGCCCGGTGCAGGGCGGCGGGGTAGACCGGCCGCGTCACTTGGCGCGGGTCCTTGAGATAGAGGAGTTCGACTTCGGCCACCGGCTCGTCGAGCTCCTGCAAGGCAGCGGCATAGAGCAACTGCTGGCGCCAGTAGCCCCACCAGAAGCGCGGCTTAGGGGCGCCGGTCTTGTAGTCGGTGATGCGCAAGCCCACATCGGACACCGCGATGCGGTCGATGTGGCCCAGGAAGGGCAGTCCGCGCAGGTCGGCATCGACCCGCCGCTCGAGGCCGTCGGGAGCGACCTCAATCTCGGCGGGTGCCTCGGTCTGCCAGTACGCCGTCATCGAGGCAGCGGCACCCTCGCGGATCTCTGCCTCGTCGAGCCCCTGGTCCTCGACGAGGGCCAGCTCGTTGATGAGCGAGCGTGCGAGGAACTCATCGCCCCGAACCGGAACGCGCTCCTCGGGGGGCAGGGCGAGCAACTGCTCAAGCGCCTCGTGCACCGCACGACCGACCACGAGCGCGGTCGTCGATGGCGTCTCCCATCGCTCGACCTTCTGCCACCAGTAGCGAAGCGGACAGTCGTGGAACTGGCCGATCGCGGTGGCCGACCAGGGGCGGCCGGGTGCAGGCGCGCCGTCGACACGCACCTCGGCGGTCTTGCGGTTGCCGGCCATGCCCCGAGCATGTCAGGCGGGTCCGACACCGAGGGCTACGACACGGCACACTGACGGGGTGGCGACCCTCGTGCTGAAGCCGGATGAACTCCAGGTGCGACTGAGCGCATGGGAGCGCCTGGGCACATTCCAACGCGACTTCGCCATTCCGTGGGATCTCATCGACTCGGCGCGCGTCATCAAGGACATGTGGCGCAATATCTTGGGATGGCGCTGGCCCGGTCTCGGCGTTCCTCATGTGGTGCTCATCGGCCGCACGGTCTATCGAGACGGTCGAGACTTCTGCGCGATCTACATGGACCGACCAGGAGTGATCCTCGAACTCCACGGCGCGCCCTATCGGCGACTTCTCATCAGCACGCCCAATGACGTGGCCAGCGCCATCATTCGCCGCGTCACGCAGGGATAGAGTGCGGCTGTGGCCGCTCACCAAAGGCCGTGCTGGATGGATACCACCGTCACCACATCAGCTGAGCGCGAAGGTCTCGTCGCCTTCCTGTGTGATCTCTTCGACTGGTCCGCCGAGGTCAACGGTCCTGACACCGACTACTACACGATGCTGCGAAGCAACGCCTCGACGTCTGTGCGGTTGGGCAACAGGAGCAAGCATCACCCGGCCGAAAACCTACCTGTCCACTGACGACATCTCAGTCAGCGCACGCCGTGTCGCCGACAACGGCAGCCGCGTGATCATGGGCCCCCGCACGGTGATGCGGGCCGACACGATCCCGATGTCCATTGAGCCGACCCGTGCCGTCCTCAGCCTCTGGCAGCGCGATCTCTTCTCCGGATTCCCCGACTCGATCGCGCCCGGACGCCCCGAGTGGTTCCACCATGGATCACAAGACCCGGATACGGCCGCAGCCTTCTACGCGCAGGTCATTGATCTTGTCCTGATGGGTAGTGATGGCGATACCCGGCGATGTCGGCATGCGCAGTCCCATGAGGTCGGTCCAGTTGAGCGATGAGCCACCGAGGCCGTGCGCGTAGATGGTGCGCGTCGCCGTGGGATCGATTACGCCGCGGGAAGGGCGCACGCGGGCGTGGAGCCAGGCAGCTTGTCGCGGTTGGCGGCGATCCACCTGTAGGTGCGATCGGCCACCCACGCCACGCCCGGCAGGTCGCCGATCGCGCCTGCGACCGGCCAGGGCACGGGGGCGGTGCGCAGCATCGCCATCACCGCCCGGCTGCCGGAGGTCACGCGCCGATCAGCATCGATGAACTGCACCGCCTGAGTGCACTCCTCGGGCGTGAGGTTGAACTGCGGAAGGTCGGTGCGCTGCCACGG
>VGBL01000002.1 GCA_016870515.1 Actinomycetota bacterium
GCCGAGGGGATCGGTGGACTTGAAGGCCAGGCGCATGATCTCGCCGGTGGCAATCGTGACGATGGCCAGGTAGTCCGCGCGCAGGCGGAGGGTGGGTATGCCAAGTATCAGGGCCAGCGCTACGGACAGGAGCAGTGCGTAGAGAATCGCGACCCACAGGTTGGGGACGAGGGTCGGCCACGGCATCCAGTTGGGCCAGGGGTCCTGCTGCCACTGGATCAGAAACACGCCGATGGCGTAGGAACCCACGGCCACGAATGCGATCTGGCCGAAGTTGAGCAGGCCGGTGTAGCCGAACTGGATATTCAGGCCCATGGTCGCGAGCAGGTAAATGATCGCCGTGACGCCGATCGCCTGGGTGATGGCCTGCGTGAGGACGAATCCCATGTCCATGTCAGCCCACCCTCTCCGGTCGACCAAGTAAGCCCTGTGGCCGTACGAGAAGCAGGAGGATCATGAGCAGGAGGGCGGCCCCCGTCTTGAGCTCCGTCGGCACGATCAGGGTGCTCAGCTGGACCGTGATGCCGACGACGAACGATCCCACGATGGCGCCGCCGATCGTGCCCAGGCCGCCCAGCACGATGGCGGCGAAGAGGGTGAGCAGGAGGTACTGCCCCATCGTCCAGACGACGTTTTGGGTGATGCCTAGGAAGACGCCCGCGTAGGCCGCCAGCATGGCGCCCAGGATCCACACGATTGAGATAACGCGTTCGACGTTGATACCCGAGGCTGACGCGAGCGCCGGATTGTCCGAGACCGCGCGGGTCGCCTTGCCGATGCGCGAGCTCTTCAGCCAGAGGATTATGGCGACGAGGGCGATGATGGCGATGATCGACAGCACGATCGCCTTGGGCGTGATGAAGATGGGCCCGAGTTCGAGGCCGGGCTGACCGGCGAACTGCTGGTAGCTCTTGGGTGCGCCCCCGAAGAGGAAGAGGATCACGTACCGCAGCATGATTGCCAGGCCGATCGACACGATCATGGCGGCGATCAGGCCCGTCTGGCGCTTGCGCAGGGGCTTCCACAGGACCTGGTTTTGGCCCCAGCCCCACAGGAGGGCGCTGAGCAGGATGGCCAGAGGGGCTGCGATCAGCAGGTCCAGGCCGAGGCTGGTATTCAGGACCAGCGCGGTGAAGGCTCCCAGGGTCAGCAGTTCGCCGTGGGCGAAGTTGGAGAGTCCCGTGGTTCCGAAGATGAGATTGAGCCCAAGGGCGCCAAGGGCGATGATCAGGGACAGGATCACACCATCCAGGATGAGTTGCATGACGCGGTCGAGGGTGATTCCCGACCCACCGCCTCCATCTTGGCTACCCCCGCCGTCATCGGGCATTCCCACGGGGAAGAGGACCTTCTTGTTGCCGGACAGGACGTTGACGGTGCGCTCCGTGCCGTCCTTGACGGTGGCTCCGCCTGGGATCGTGGCCTCATCGATTGTCGCGACGTACTTGCCGCTCTTGGGGACGATGATGGTCGCGATGCCATCCGCGCCGGTAGTGCCCGTTCCGGTGAAGCCATCTGGCCCCGTGACGCTAATGGTGACGCCGGCGATGGGGGCCTTGTTGGCATCCGTGACGACGGCGACGACGGCCGGGTCGGCAGCCGCAGCGACGCCCGTGAGGGCAACGGAAGCGGCCATGAGCCCCAGGAGTGCCAGGAGAAGCCGGGCGAATGCTCGGAGCACTCAGCCTCCCTCGACGATCGGATCCACGGGTGGGAAATCCGGGCGCACCACGGGGGTGCCATGTGCTGGGAGCATAGTGCGGGGCGGACCCCGGGGGGAGTCAACGGCCAGATCGAGAGCCGATGGTTCCCGGGTAGGTCAGGCCTCCTTGACGAAGCAGGTGAGCCGAGCCGAACAGATCAGCCGCCCGGCGTCGTCCACGACGCTGATGGCGCAGGTGATCAGGGTTCTGCCTACGGAGAGCGGTACGGCCGTTGCGGTCACGAATCCCTCACGTGCACTGCGATGGTGGGTGCACGACAACTCAATGCCCACGGCGTATCGACCCTCGCCGGCGTTGACGTTGGCCAAGACCGAGCCGGTGCTCTCGGCCAGGACCGCGCTCGCACCGCCGTGGAGGAGGCCGAAGGGCTGGGTATTGCCCTCCACGGGAATCCGGGCCGAGACCCTCTCCGCCGAGACCTCCAGCCACTTTGTGCCCATACGCGGCCCGAGGCCACCTGCCTCGGAGGCCTGGATGAGTGCCGCCAGTTCGCGCGGATCGCCGCTCATGCCCCCAGCCTAGGATCGCCCCGTGTCAGCAGATCGACTGCTCTTGCTCGACGGGCACTCGTTGGCGTATCGGGCCTTTTACGCATTGCCGGTCGAGAACTTCGCCACGGCGGGTGGACAGCCCACAAACGCCGTCTACGGCTTCACGTCGATGCTCATCAACGCGCTCCGTGACGTGGATCCCACCCATATCGCCGTTGCCTTCGACATATCGCGCACGACCTTCCGCACGCAGGCCTATCCCGAATACAAGGCCACGCGTTCGGCGTCACCACCTGAGTTCAAAGGACAGGTCGACCTCATTCGCGACGTGCTCACGGCGATGGGCATCAGGTGGATCGAGTACGACGGCTACGAGGCCGACGACATCATCGCCACCCTCGCAACACGCGCCCAGGATGCCGGCATGTCCACCTCCATCATCACCGGTGACCGCGATGCCTTCCAACTGGTGACCGATGCGATCACCGTGCTCTATCCGAAAAAGGGCGTGTCAGACCTGGCCCGCATGACCCCGGAGGCGGTTCACGACAAATACGGCCTTACGCCGCGTCAGTACCCCGACTTCGCGGCGCTGCGTGGAGATCCCAGCGACAACCTCCCGGGAATCCCCGGCGTCGGCGAGAAGACGGCAACGAGGTGGCTGCAGCAATTTGAGTCCCTGTCGGGGCTCGTCGAGCATGTCGATGAGATCGGTGGGAAGTTGGGCGACTCTCTGCGCACGGCGTTGCCACAGGTGCTGGTCAACCGACAGCTGACCGAACTCGTCCGCGATGTGCCTATCGACCTGACACTGGAGGATCTCCATCGTGAGCCCATCAATTCGGAGCCCGTGCACGAGGTCTTCGACGCCCTGCAATTTCGTGTGTTGCGCGATCGTCTCTTCGAGAGCCTGGGCACGGCATCACCAGCAGCGGCGCCGTCCGAGCCAACCGAGATCGATGACATCGATGCTGGCGACTGGCAGGCGTGGCTCACTGAGCATGCCCTGGAAGATGCCGGAGTCGCCTTCATCGGATCGTGGGGAGGTGGCACCGGCCAAATCGTCACCATCGGCATTGCGTCACCCGACGGATCGGTCGCCGCGGCCACGCTCGCGGGCCTCGGCGCGGCCGATTCTTCCGCTCTTCGCTCCTGGCTCGCCGACACCGATCACGCCAAGGTGGTGCACGACGCCAAAGGGCCCCTCCTCGCCCTGTGGGCGCAGGGCTGGGAGCTGGGGGGGCTGCGCGATGACACGGCTCTGGCTGCCTACGTGGTCCAGCCCGGGCAGCGCAGCCCCGCGCTCGACGACCTGTGCCAGCGCTACCTCGGCCGTGCCCTCGATGCCGATGACGACGGCCAACTGGCCCTCGATGGCCCGGGGGATGAGGCGGTTGCGCGCCGCGCGGTGGCCGTGCGCGAGGTCGACGCCGTCCTGTCCGCCGAAGTCGCGCAGCGGGGTGCCGGCCAACTCCTGGGCGACGTCGAGCTCCCCCTCCAATACGTGCTAGCGGCCATGGAGCGGGTCGGCATAGCCGTCGACACGGTCGCGCTTGCCCGGCTCTCCGAGGAGTTCGGCGAGGCGGCGCGCTCGGCAGAGAGCCAGGCTCATCGCATCGTGGGCCGCTCCTTCAACCTCGGCTCGCCCAAGCAGTTGCAGGAGGTGCTCTTCGGCGAGCGCGGGCTACCCAAGACCAAGCGCATCAAGACCGGCTACACCACCGACGCGGAGGCGCTGGAATCGCTCTTCGCGCGTACGCAGGATCCGGTGCTCGAGAGCATCCTGGAATGGCGCGACTGGAGTCGCCTGCGCCAGACCGTCGACGGGCTGCTGCCCCTCGTTGCCCCCGACGGACGCGTCCACACCACGTTCCAGCAGACGACGACGGCGACGGGTCGTCTGTCGAGCACCGACCCCAACCTGCAGAACATCCCCATTCGCGCAGAGGCCGGTCGACGCATTCGCGGGTGCTTCGTCGTGGGGGAGGGCTTCGAAACCCTGCTCACGGCGGACTACAGCCAGATCGAGATGCGGATCATGGCCCACCTGTCTGAGGACGCCGGCCTTATCGCCGCCTTCGCCGCGGGTGAGGACCTCCACACCACAGTGGCCTCGCGCGTGTTCGGTGTTGCTCCGGGTGATGTCGATACGGAGATGCGACGGCGGATCAAGGCCATGTCATACGGACTCGCCTACGGACTGTCGGCCTTCGGTCTATCCCAGCAACTGGGCATCGAGCCCGACGAGGCCCGGGTCTTGATGGACGACTACTTCGCTCGGTTCGGTGGTATTCGCGACTACCTCCAGGGAGTCGTGACCGATGCACGCGAGCGCGGCTTCACCGAGACGATCATGGGCAGGCGCCGCTATCTACCCGACCTCACCAGTGACAACCGTCAACGCCGGGAGATGGCCGAGCGCATGGCGCTAAATGCGCCGATCCAGGGCTCGGCGGCCGACATCATCAAGGTGGCAATGCTGAGGGTCGCCCAAGCGTTGTCCGCGGGCGGGTTCGGATCCCGGCTGCTCCTCCAGGTACACGACGAGTTGGTCGTCGAGGTGGCCCCCGGTGAGCTCGAGGCGGTGAGCCACCTGTTGGCCTCCGGCATGTCCGGTGCCGCCCAACTCCGCGTGCCCCTCGACATCTCCCTCGGGGTCGGTCCCACGTGGGAGGCAGCCGGCCACTAGGCCTTCCGCCGAAGGGTCTGGGGGAACCCCGGGCGTGGCAGACTGCACCCATGATTCGCCGACTTGCCCTTGCTGCCTCCGCTGGCCTGCTGCTCGCTGCGTGCTCCAGCGCCTCGGCGACGACCCCGACCCGAGACCAGTCCACCGACGTGCCGTTCAACGGCTGCGATCAGGTCGAGTGCACCGGAACGATCAATGGCGCCGCCTACGAGATTGTCATGCCCGAGAACTGGAACGGCACCCTGCTGCTCTACTCGCATGGCTACCGTCCCGCACAGCCCTTCCCGCCGTCGTTCGATCCGGTCAATACCTCCGCCACGCCCGTGCCGGGCTGGGAGAGCGACGACAAGGCGCTCGGCAAGGCACTGCTAGCCAAGGGCTACGCGCTGGCTGGTTCGTCATACAGCACCAACGGTTGGGCGGTCGAAGATGGCGTGCGTGCCGGCCAGGAGATCTACGACTTCTTCACCGCCAACGTGGGCACGCCCAATCGCGTCTACGTCTGGGGCGATTCGCTAGGTGGCCTGATCACCCAAGAGCTGTCCGAGCAGGCCGAGTGGGTCGATGGTGCGGCACCGCTATGCGGCGTGATGGCCGGCCTGCTTCCCAACATCGGTTTGGCGCTCGACACGGTCTATGCGACCCAACAGTTGCTCAACCCCGACATGAAAATCGACAGCTATGCGACCTACGAGGAGGCGGTCCAGGCCTGGGAGGGCGCGGCATCTCGCCTGATCGAGTCAGCGCGCGACCAGGACACCGAGGCGATCGGCAAGATCTTGACCATCGCGGCAGTTGTGGACGCCCCGGAGCAGACCTACCGGTTCGACGGCTCCGACATCGTGAGCAAGGTCTCCGGCACCATCGAGGCGCTGCTTACGGCAGTGGCCTACGGCACTGTGGGGCGCTACGAAATCGATACGAGATTCGGCGGCAACGTCGTAGGCAACGAGACCTCCGAATACGCCTCGCGCATCAGCGAGTCGGAGGCCGAGGCCATCGATGCGATCGGAGGCGAGGGGGCGGCCGCCAGGAATGCAGCCATCCTCGATGCCGGCACTCGGGTCGCCGCCGATCCCGCGGCCCAGGCCGCGGCCCTGGGGCGTGGCGGCGATCCCAGCGGGGCCGTCCTGGTGCCGACGATCACCATGCACACCAGGGCCGACCCGCTGGTGATCGCTCAAAACCAGACGTTCTTCCGCGACCGCTACAACGCGCAGGTGGCGGCCGGCAACGCCAGGGCAGAGCTCGTGCAGACATTCACCGTGGCCCCCGGCCGCTACAGCCAGGAGGCCGGTGCGCCCTACGGTGCCGGCCACTGCAACTTCACGCCCGAGTCGCGCATCGCGGTCATCGACCTTCTCGACAACTGGGTGAAGAACGGCGTCTACCCCGGCACGGCCGCAATCGAAGACGCCATGGGCCCGCTGAGCGGATACAGCGCGACCTACGCACCGGGCCCGTGGCCCAATCCGCTGGCGGTCGTTACGAAGTAGGCGAGGGCGGCCGACGCAGCGCGCGGATCTCGACGCCAGCGACGACCGC
Source organism: Actinomycetota bacterium (assembly GCA_016870515.1). Lineage (GTDB taxonomy): Bacteria > Actinomycetota > Actinomycetes > S36-B12 > S36-B12 > Mxb001. Next base: position 6,450 of record VGBL01000002.1, read on the forward strand.
TCCGGCGACCGAGAGGGTGGCGCCGGCCAGAAGGGCACTGCTGGCGATGCCGGAGACGCTGTGTGCAATCACCAGCGTGGCGAGCATCACCAGGAGCGCTGCGGCCGCCCACACGGCGATGACGGCGCGACGATCGTCAAGCGCTAGGCGCGTGAGCAAGAGCGCTTGGGCGAGCGCGAACAGGGCCCCGATGGCCGCAAACATCCACGCGATCGGGATCAGCTCGGCGTACGCCGCGCCGCCGACGACATTGACCACGAGCCAGGGAACGGCGGCGGTGACGCCGAGGACGACGAAGCCCATGGCGGCGACAGCGCCCACGGCCACCAGGGTGGCCCGCGCCCTGCGCTGATCGGCGAACCTGGGAAAGAGGACGACGCCGATAAACTGGGGCAGCCAGAACGCGACTTTGGCGATGATGGCGCCCACTCCGTATTCCCCGGCCTGGTAGGGAGTCAGCAGTGCTCGGGCGAGCAGCACGTCGACGTTGGTCAGGACGAAGAGGGCGAGCAGCGCATGCGTGGCATGGGCCGTCTCGCCGAAGAAACCCGATACGCGCACAGGATGGGCGCGCGCGAGGGGAGCGATGCACCAGCGTCCGATGAGCGCCCCGACCGCTGTCCCGATAGTGAGCCCGACCATGGTTCCAAGCACCGACTGACTGGCGATCGCCCCGACCACACCGCCGGCACCGCGTCCGAGGCCCACGGCCAGGTATACGGCGGCCAGCCGTCGATAGGACTCGCGACCCTGGGCGACGCCGTACTGGGACCCCGCCCATGTCAACGGAATGAGTGTGAGCGCTACGAGGAGCAGGGGCAGCCAGCCCTGGAGACGCAGGAGCCACATGAGCAGCGGACTGATGACGAGTGTCGCGGCAGCAGCGGCCGCACCGCCGATGAGGCCGTCGCGCAGTATGTCGCGTGAGGCACCCTCGCGGTCGGCGCTGTCGATGTGCACGAGACGCCGAGCCGCCACGGCCTGGATCCCGAGCGCCAGCACGCTGCCGATGAGAATGACACCCAAAAGCGCCGCGAAAACGCCGAACTGCTCGGGTCCGAGGGCTCGCGCGGCGACAACGCTGACGATGTAGGCGAGGACCTGGCCGACGCCGAGTGCCGCTGCCACTATGAAGGTGTGCGACAGGATGGCGCGGCGTCCGGTCACGCGTGCCACGATAACCGCCCATGAGGCACTCGAGAGGCTGGCGCCGACACGGCGCTCGGGTCATGCCGGTCGCGTGGATCAGCGTGCTCGCCCTCGCCATGGTCGCGCCGACGCTGCGGCCTGGGTTCACGCTGAGCTACGACATGGTCTTCACCCCGCGGCAGGACCTGCTACCCGCGACGTTGGGGATCGGCGGGTCGCTGCCGCGCGCCGTACCGCAGGACGCCGTGGTCGCCCTCGCCGAGGCGGTCATTCCGGGGGAGTGGCTGCAGAAGGCGATCCTGCTCGCCGTCCCGCTGCTGGCCGGACTGGGGATGCTCCGGCTGCTGCGGCACTGCTGCCTCAGCAGTCGGTTGATCGCCGCCACCATCGTCGTGTGGAATCCCTACGTTGCCGAGCGCCTAGTCATCGGCCACTGGGGCCTGGTCCTTGCCTACGCCCTCACTCCATGGGCGCTGGCCACCGCCCTCGACATGCGGCGCGGCCGTGCCTGCGCTGGTATCGCACTGATCCTCATCGTGGCTGCCGCGAGCCTCACCCCGAGCGGAAGTGTCCTTGCCGTCGCACTCACGCTTCCGCTGGTGCTGGCCCCCCGAAGCCAGGCATCGCTGCGTGCCCGCGCGCTCACCGCCGCGGGACTGCTGCTGTGCTGGCTTCCCTGGCTCGTCCCCGCACTGGCGAACCCCGCGCTCGGGCAGGTGGATGCGCAGGGAGCCACGGTGTTCGCGGTCCGAGACGAGGGCCCGGGCGTGCTGCCGACGATTCTGGGCCTCGGCGGGATCTGGAACGCCGACGTGACGCTGCCCTCGCGGTCGTGGCCGACTGCTCCCGTCCTCGCGGTCGTCCTCATCGTGCTCTGCATTGCAGGCCTACCCGCAATGACGCGCACGCTAGGACGGGCTGTGGTGGGTTGGTGGGCCGCCGTCGCGCTTGCGGGGCTTGTCGCGGCCGCGGCATCCGCGCTACTGCCCGGGGCATGGGCCGCACTCCTGCAGTCGATCCCGGGGGCGGGGATCTTGCGCGATGCGCACAAGTGGCTCGGCCCGCTCGCCCTCCTGGTGGGAGCAAGCGCGGGTGTGTTCATCGGTGGTCTGCTCGCGCACATCGGCGACACTGCAGTGCGCCGGGCCCTTCTCGTTCTCGTGGCATTGGTGCCCGTGGCAGCGCTGCCCGATCTTGCCTGGGGTGCCGCGGGTCGGCTCCAGGCAGTCGACTACCCCGGCGCATGGGGAGAAGTGCGCGAGGTGATCGCTGCTGATCCCCGACCCGGTGACGTCGTGGTGCTTCCGTGGTCGGCGTTCCGGCGCTTTGCGTGGAATGCCGATAGGACCGTGCTGGACCCCGCGCCTCGCTGGTTGACGCGCACGACCGTCGTCGCCGACGGTCTGTCGGTGAGCACCCGCTCGGGCATGGTCACCATTGCGGGGGAGGATCCCCGGGCTCGCGAGATTGGGCGTGCCCTCGCTGACGGCCAGCCGTTGAGCCGAGTTATGGGCGAATTGGGCATCGGCTGGGCGCTGGTCGAGCTCGGCCAGCCCCCGGGGCTGGCCCCTGGCGCCCTGTCCGGGCTCGTGCAGGTACGTGCGGGGCCCGACCTGGCCCTGTTCGCCCTTGAAGGGCCCGTGCGCCAACCCGAGGCCCCGGCTTACGCCCGGTGGGTGATTGCCGTCGACGTGATCGTGGGCCTAGTCCTATCGGCGCTCGCCGGGGCCGCGGGTATCGGGGGGTTTCGCACCGCACGCGCTCGCCGCCGCGAAGATGAGCGCACACCGGGTGAACCTTTGGTACGGTAAGGCCCGACGTTGGAGGGGTCATAAGCGCAATCATCGGCATCATCATCGCGGCGGCCGTCGGCGCTGTCATTGCCGGCGGTGCGTCGTTCGGCATCATCTCCTCGCAGACCGCCGTCCCGCCCACCGTCGACGCGCCCTACGTCGTCTACGGCAGCAAAAATTAGCCGCTCGCGATATGCGCTCGAAGGACGTTCTCGAAGGCATCGGCTGCTCGGTCCCATGTGAACTGCTCGGCATAGGTCCGCGCGGCGTCGCCGTACTGCTGCCGTAGGGCGTCATCGTCAAGCAGCAGCTCGATCGAGCGCGTGAAGGCGGCCTCACCGCCGTCGACGAGGATGCCGGTCTGGTGGTCGACAATAGATTCCGTGACCCCGCCCGCTGCTCGGTAGGCAACCGTAGGCACGCCGGCCATTGCAGCCTCGATGACCACGATTCCCCAACCCTCCTTGAGCGAGGGCAGCGCCATGACCCACGCGCGCGCAAGCTGACGCGCCTTCTCCATCTCCGAGATGTGCCCGGTGAAGTCGACGATGTCGGCGACACCGGTCTCCTCGGCCGCCGCGTGCAGCCGATCAGCCCACCAGCCGTCACCGATGACGGCGACGGTCAGGCCGGGGAACCTTGCGCGAAGCTGGGCCGCGGAGCGCAAGACGTGCTCGAAGCGCTTGTGCGGGACGAGTCTGCCCATGACCGCTATGCGCGGCTTCGGGTCACGATCGAGAGGGTCGTAGCCGATCGATGGGTCGACCCCGGGGTGCACCACGGTGATCCTTGCGGGGTCTACTCCGAGTTGCGCCAGTTCGCCGGCGGAGGCGTGGGAGCACGCAACGTAGCGATGTCGTCGGTACACCCACGGGGCGAGCGTCGACTCGATCCACCAGCCGATGCGAGCGCGAATGGGGTCGTAGACGACGGGCCACTGCTCACGGTGCACGTGATGACACAGAACGACCGATGGGGTCGATACCGCCCACGGCGAGAAAAAGGGAATGCCGTTTTGGGTGTCGACGATGACATCGAGCGGCCCGAGTGCTCCGGAGCGCAGAAGCCGTCGTGCCTTTTGGTAGACGGTCAACTTCGACCCTCGCCGCACGATCCGAACCCCGTCGAGCACCTCGAGTCGGCCACCGTGTGGGTGCTCGGCGCACACCTGCGTGACCTCGTGCCCGCGGGCCACCAGGCGCCGGGCGATCTCATGGACGTAGACCTCGGACCCACCGCCCTCCTGGTTGGCGGTATCCCGCCAGTTCAGGAAGGCTATGCGCACTCCCACACGGTAATGCCGGACCGCTCGGGATCCGCGTGGCAGGGAACGACCCCCCGCCCTGAGGTACCGTCCTTCGGTGTCCTCGACCGGCCAGTCAGCCGTGACGCCCCGTGCCTTCCGGGCGACCTGGGGCCGATCCGTGCACCTGTTCAAGTCGTTCCTGGCTGAGCAGTCCGATCCCGACCGGTTCTACGGCGACCTGGCCGCCGACTCGGCCGCCCAGGTCGATGACTGGCATCCGCTGCGGGGCGCCCTCCTCCTCGACGTCGGAGGGGGTCCGGGGTTCTTCGCCGACGCCTTCGAACGCCGTGGCGCCACCTACGTCGCCCTCGATGCCGACGCCGGGGAGATGCGACTGCACGGACGCGAGCCAGGTCCGCGCACGGTGCTCGGAAGCGGTACGGCGCTGCCCTTCCCGGACGACTGCTTCGATGTCGTGTACTCCTCCAACGTCCTCGAACACGTGGCACAGCCGTGGGTGATGGCCGACGAGATGGTGCGGGTAGCCCGGCCGGGTGGCACCGTGATCTGCTCCTACACCCTGTGGTGGGGACCCTGGGGTGGACACGAGACCGCTCCCTGGCACTTGGCCGGAGGCGAGCTGGCAGCACGCCGCTACCACAAGCGGCACCACCGGCCTCCGAAGAATGTCTTCGGCGAGAGTCTGTTTCCGATCACCGCAGCGGCAGGCATCGAGTGGGCGCGAGAGTGCCGCTCGGCGGAAGTCATCGACATCGTCCCGCGCTATCTGCCCAGGGGCCTGGCGTGGACCGCGCGAGTCCCGGGCCTGCGCGAGATCGCCTGCTGGAACCTCATGATGGTGCTGCGCCGCAGGAGCGTCGATGGCCCTGATTGAGGCCTCCCGGACAGGGCCATCGGCCGACATCGAGCGGCCGCCTCCCGATCCCCGGCTCGGACATCGGCTACGTCTGGCGGCCGTGTGTGTCGTGCTCTCAGCGCTGGCGTTTGTGCAGGACCCGGGGCGCGTGGCAGCCGACACGAAGCTCGACCTGGGCGTCGACCCCGCAGGCTTCCTGGCCCGTGCGCTTGATCTGTGGGAGCCCCTGGGCTTCTTCGGGCAATTGCAGAATCAGGCCTACGGCTATCTCTTCCCAGTCGGCCCCTTCTTCGTGGTGGGCGACCTTGCCGGGCTCCCGCCGTGGGTGACCCAGCGTCTGTGGTGGTCGTTCCTGCTCATTGCATCATTCCTCGGAGTTGTCCGACTGGCACGGCACCTCGGAGTCAGCGCTCCGGCTGCGCGCATCGTGGCGGGCCTTGCCTACGCGCTGGCGCCGCGCATGATCACGGAGATCGGCGTGGTCTCCGTCGAGGTACTTCCCTATGCCATGGCCCCGTGGCTGCTCATCCCCCTTGCTGCAGCCGCCGACGGTCGGCTCGGCCCGCGCAGGGCCGCCGCACTCAGCGGCATCGCCGTGCTCTTCGCGAGTGGCGTCAACGCGGTTGCGACTCTGGCGATTCTCCCGCTCGGCGCTTGGTGGATCGTGGCGCGGTTTCGTGGTCGAGATCGGGTCGCCATCGGAGCATGGTGGGCGGGTGCGGTAGTCCTCTCGAGCCTGTGGTGGGCCCTACCGCTCGCCGTGCTCGGTCGCTACTCTCCGCCGTTCCTCGACTGGATCGAGTCGTCGTCCGTCACGACTCTCGTCACGACTGCGGACACGGTGCTTCGCGGAACCTCCCAGTGGGTGGCGTACGTCGCGGACACGGGTGGACCGGCGTGGCCGGGTGGCTTCCAGTTGGTCACGATGCCCCTGCTGATCCTGGCCACGGGGTTGGTGGCAAGCCTCGGGCTTGTCGGCGTGGCCTTGCGGACGAACCCTCAACGCCTCTTCCTTGTGGGATCGCTGCTCATCGGCTTTGTTCTCGTATCCCTCGGGCACGTCGGCGATGTGAATGGCATCTTCGCCGAGTCCTTCAGGGTGCTCCTTGACGGCGCCTTGGCACCCCTTCGCAACACGCACAAGTTCGACCCCCTGCTGAGGCTGCCTTTGGCCCTCGGTTTGGGGTTCCTGGCTCAATGGCTCGTCGCGGGTGAGCGCAGCAGAGGCGACCTTTGGCGTCGTTCATGCATCGCGGTCCTGACCGCGTTCGTCTTTGTTGGCGCGTGGCCGATGATGACCGGCGCACTGACGCGCGACCGATCATTTGAGAGGATCCCGGCGTACTGGGAGCAGGTTGCGGACTGGCTGGCAACGGCCGACCCGGCGGGGCGCGCACTCATCGTTCCCGGCTCATCCTTTGCCATCTTCTCGTGGGGTCGCACCCAAGACGAGCCACTGCAACCCCTAGCTACCACCCCCTGGGCTGTGCGCGACGCGGTCCCGCTGTCGAGCGCTGGAAACATCCGGTGGCTCGACGCCGTCCAAGAGCGCCTTGACAGTGGCCGAGGAACTCCGGGCCTCGCGGACGCACTGACCAGGGCCGGAGTTCGCTACATAGTCTTGCGCAACGACATCGACGCCAGGCGGAGCGAGGCTCCGCGCACCGCACTCGTGCGTCAGTCGCTGTTCCGATCGGGAGGCTTCACGCCTGTGGCGGGGTTCGGGCCAACTCTAAATCCCTATCGCACTCAGACGACCGTGGTTGACAACGGCCTTCAGGACACCACCGCCGCGGTGGAGATATGGCGAGTCGACAGCCCCTACGCCGCTGCTGACTCGCGCGTTTGGATCCGTAACGCCGATCGGGTGCTGGTGGCGAGTGGGTCGTCGGAGTCAGTCATCGATCTTGCCGATGCCGGAGTGCTCGGAAGCCGACCCGTCGTCATTGCGGGAGACGATGCGCCCCTGGCCGCTGAGGCCACGATCGCGGTGGACGCGGGCGTCACCGACGGATACCTGCGGACCGAGGTAGGCGTCGGACGGTCCCGTGACAACCGGTCGGAGGCCCTGACGGCCGAGCAGGCCTTCCGACAGGAGCGCCTCGTCCACGACTTCTATCCGCTCGATCCCGCCCAACGCCAGGCCGTCGTCGAATTCAGCGGTGGTGTCGCGACCGCATCGTCGAGCGGAAGCGATCCCACGGCGCTTCGCGCGAGATATCCGGCCGCCTCGCCGTGGTCGGCAACCGACGGCGACCTGCTCACCGCGTGGGTCTCCGGCGATCTGGAGCCCGGCGTAGGGCAGTGGTGGCAGGTCGAGACGGACCAAGAGTTCACGGCTGACCGAATCGGAGTCCGGTTCGTGGTCGGGGGCGTCGCGGGTACGCCGCCCACCGAGGTGACCGTCACGACTGACGCCGGACAGCTGACCGTTCCGGTGCAGCCCACCGACCGACGTCAGTTACTCGCGCTGCCGCAGGGGCCGACAAGGCACGTGCGTTTGACGCTGGAAGGTGTCGAAGGTGGCGGGCAGGGTGAGGCATTCGGTATCCGTGAGGTCGATCTACCCGTCGACATCAAGAGAATCATCCGCACGACAGGGTCGGCTCAAGGTGGTCCCATCGTGCTCACCGCCCGCCGCGGCGAGTCATCCTCCTGTGTGGGCGTTAAGGGGCAACTCGTGTGCTCAGGCGTCCTCGGCAGGGCCGGCGAGGAGCGCGCGGGGATCTCGCGCGTGTTCAGCGTGGCGGAGTCGGGTACCTATCGCGTGCGTGTTGCCGTCCGGCCCCGTCCGGGAGTCGGTCTGGACGCGGTCCTCGAACCCATCTTCGAAGGTTCCCCTCGGGCGACTGCCTCCAGCGTGGCCAGCAGCGACCCGGCCTCTCGCCCCCAGGCGGCGATTGATGGCGTCGAGTCCACGGCGTGGATCGCATCACCCCTGGACGAGCGACCCGAACTCCTCATCAGGTGGAATGAGCCCCGTCAGGTGCGTGGGGTCCTCATTGCGGTGAGCCCGGACCTGCCGGCATCACGACCGTTGACCGTCACGGCGTTTGCGGGTGGACTTCAGACCACAAGCGTCGTCACGGGCTCAGGGGTCCTGACGGTGCCCGCCGTGACCACAGACCGAATCCGACTCCGGTTCGACAATACATCGGCGATCCGCAGCCTGAATCCAGTCACAGGAGTCTTCACAGCCCTGCCGGTGGGTGTGAACGAGGTGCGGGTCTTCGGCGTTCAGGACATCCTGCCCGGCCCGCGCCTGTTCGACAATGTGGCCTTGCCGTGTGGATTCGGTCCCGAAGTAGTCGTCGACGGTGCACCAGCGCTGGAGACGTCAGTGAGTGCCACAGTCGCGCGCGTCTTGATCGATGACCGCCTGTCCGCCGTCCCATGTGGAGGGAGGCTGGTGTCACTCGACGCGGGGGAGCACACGATCGAGGTGGCGTCGACGGAGGAGTTCGCGATCGAATCCATCGCGCTGGAGCCGCTGGGGACCCAGGCGCCCTGGTCGCCACCCTTCTCGCCGAATGTCCAGCAATGGGATGCGGCGTCACGAACCGTGGTGATCCCGCAAGCTCCCGGACCGCGCATACTCGAAACAAGTGAGAACGCCAACGACGGCTGGGTGGCCACGATCGACGGGCAGCAGCTGCGGCCCGTGCGCGTGGACGGATGGCGCCAGGGATGGATCGTGCCGGCCGGGGTCGGCGGATCGGCGGCGCTGACCTTCGAGCCGGCGGGCACCTACCGACTCGGGCTGGGCGTTGGCCTACTGGCGGTGCTGGGTCTTGTGGTTATGGCGGCGGTAGGAAGTCGCCCGGGCCGTGCCCTGGCCGCTCCGGGGTTCGGGATGCGCGGCCAATGGCTGCTCGCCGGGGCGGGCGTACTCACGGCGCTGCTGGTCGGGGGAGGCCCGGGGGTGAGTGTCGGACTCATGGCCCTGGCAATCGCCTATGCGGTCGGGAGGCCGGGTGTGGTCGCGGTCTGCGGGGGTGCCACGGCCCTGGGAGCCACGTGCATTCGGCTTGTGGGACCGGACAGCCTGCCGGAGCTCGCGATGCCGCTGACCGCGCTTCTGGCGATCGCCGCCATCACGTCGGCAGCGACTCCCGAACGCCGGCGTCACGCCGAGGCTGGCGATGCGCCCAATTCTGAAGCGGTCTTTCGATAGCGAACCAGGAGGCGCTCGCGAAGGCGATAGTAATCGCGACGACGAGCGGGAAGATGATCCAGAACCCGCCGCCGAAGATCGGAAAGCCAAGGCCGTTTTGCACGAAACGCAGGAGCACTAGGTGCCAGAGGAAGACACCGTAGGAGATGGTCCCGAGGTAGACGACTAGTGGACTTCGCAGAGTCTTCGCCCAGGTGGAACCGCCACCCCAGCGACCGAGGAAGCCGGGCAACAAGAGGAACACGGCGATTTGTCCATATAGCACATGCTTGATAACCAGGCTGTTGGGCTGCGCGGGGTCGAAGGTGAGCGGACCGGCGAGCGGGGTGGCTGCGATCACGAAGAGACCGGCAGCGATGAGCAGGCACCAGGGTGTCGACTCGGCGATCTGCCTGATGCGCCACATCCAGGCAGGCGCACCGGCCATGGTGAGACGAGCCTGTATGACAGCACAGCCCATGCCCAGCGCAAACCAATCGATGAAGCCCGGAAGCCAGTAGCCGGGCATGGTCGATGTGCCGATGGCTCCCGATACGCGCAGAACGATGAAGAGCCAACCGGCGAGCACGCAAACCGCGAGAACGATCAACTGCCATCGCGCGCTGGCGGTAGCATTCCCACGGTGGCGGCAGCCGGCGAGCCAGGCGAGTAGGGGGAGGGCCGCGTAGAACGCGACCTCGGTGGCCAGACTCCAGGTTTGGGTCAGCCCCTCGATGGTGAAGCCCGGGATGTAGATGTGCAGAAGCCCAAGGTGCACCGGCCACGCTTGCCAGCGCACCGGCTGGATCTCCGGCAGGAGCAGAAGGACGAACGCCACCATGACCCAGTACGCCGGCAGGATACGAACAGCACGGCGAAGGGCGTAGGTCCCCAGGGCCGGACCCCGGGTGTCAGCCATGGCTGACAGGGCCCAGGGGCGATAGAGCAGAAACCCCGAGAGTAGGAAGAACAGGGTCACACCGAGGTCCATGCGTCCGAGGAGGGGCCCGATCACGGGCGTGAGGATCTCCCCGGTATTGAAGGCGACATGGGTCGTGAGCACCATGAAGACGGCGATGGCCCGATAGCCGTTGAGGAGGAGGAAGTCCTCGGTCGAAGACGATCGAGCGGCCATGTCACTCCCTTCGAGGCTAAAGATCCAAGCGGTTGCCCCCAGTATCCGGTACGTTGGGGTGCTGGTTGCCCCGTCGGGGCAGTGGCCACGGAGGTCCCCATGAACCGCGGGATTGGGCTCGTCCTCGTCGGGCTCGGCGTCTTCCTCGTCGTGCTCGGAGCACTGATGCGCTTCATGGTCGTACCTGCACTAGCGAAGGCGCCACTATCGCCCGGCGAGTCCGATGGTGGCGTCACCCAGACCAACCAGGCGGGCGTCGCCGCTAAGCTCTTCGACCCGGCAACGTTCACCGAGCGCAGGGACGTCCCTTTGACAGTGACGCGCTACACGCGTGGTGACGTGCCCGCCAGCCAGACCGACGAGGCAAAAGCAGGCGATTTGGCGATCTACGACACCTTCCAGCGCGTTGAGGATAACGCGGGAGTGGTCGTGTTGGCCAACACCGCGCGGTTCGCCTTCAACCGAGTGACCTCTGAGATGACCAACTGCTGCGGGGCGAATATCGACGGCGAAAACGTCGAGATGTCGGGCATCGTGCCCCTGAAGTTTCCGATGTTCACGCAGCCGCAGGACTACCCCTACTTCGATACCTCGATCAATGAGACGGTCCAGGCCGTCTACCAAGGGCAGGAGGATGCCGATGGCCTGCCCGTCTACAAGTTCGTGGTCACGGTTGAGCCCTCCCAGGTCGGTACGATCGAGGTGCCCGGCGATCTGGTCGGGTCGCCCCTTCCGACGTTCGTAGCCCCCCGGTACTACCAGAATGTGCTAACGCTTTACGTCGAGCCGCAGACCGGCGCCATCGTCAAGGGCGACAGCGTCCAGCTGCAGACTCTGCGCGGCCCCGACGGGACCGACCAGGTCACGATCCTGGATGCCGTCATCGGGACCACTCCTGAACAGGCTTCGGCGGGGATCAAATACGCGAAGACCCAGTCGGCCCTTCTGGCCCTACTGAATAACACCGTCCCACTCGTCGCATTCGTCCTTGGTGCGATCCTGCTCATCCTGGGAGTGATCCTCGTGCTCACGTCGAAGCGTCGCTCGGGTGGCTCGCACGCGGGGGGCTACACCGCCGCGTAGGTGGCCCCGATGGGCCCTGGGGCCCTGCGCTATCCTTCTCGGGCGCGCCGAGCCCGCACGCGTTCCAGACAGAGCGGACTCGTGGTGACCTTCGCGGCCTAGGGTCCGGTATCCCGGCTCCCACCCACGCAGTTCACGGACTCGACGGGCATTCGACGACACCTATCCAACCGGAGTCTCCGTGACCTCCCAGACCTTCGACGCGCCCCAGGTGGCCGTCAATGACATCGGCACTTCCGACGAATTCCTCGCGGCCATTGATTCGACTATCAAGTACTTCAACGACGGTGACATCGTCGAGGGCACGATCGTCAAGGTCGACCGCGACGAAGTCCTTCTCGACATTGGCTATAAGACCGAGGGAGTCATTCCCTCGCGTGAACTGTCGATCAAGCACGATATCGATCCCAGTGACGTCGTTGCCGTGGGCGACTCCGTCGAGGCTCTCGTGCTTCAGAAGGAAGACAAGGAAGGCCGCCTCATCCTCTCCAAGAAGCGCGCCCAGTATGAGCGGGCATGGGGGACGATCGAGCGGATCAAGGAGGAAGACGGCGTCGTCGAAGGGTCCGTCATCGAGGTCGTCAAGGGTGGCCTCATCGTCGACATCGGCCTGCGCGGTTTCCTCCCGGCATCACTGGTGGAGATGCGCCGTGTTCGCGATCTGCAGCCCTATGTTGGCAAGACGCTTGAGGCGAAGATCATCGAGCTCGACAAGAACCGCAACAACGTGGTCCTGTCCCGCCGGGCGTGGCTTGAGCAGACCCAGAGCGAGGTGCGCCAGACCTTCCTCAACCAGCTCCAGAAGGGGCAGATCCGCTCCGGCGTTGTGTCGTCGATCGTGAACTTCGGCGCCTTCGTCGACCTCGGGGGAGTCGATGGCCTGGTGCACGTCTCGGAGCTGTCCTGGAAGCACATAGATCACCCGTCCGAGGTGGTCGAGGTGGGCCAGGAGGTCACGGTCGAGGTCCTTGACGTCGACATGGATCGCGAGCGCGTCTCCCTATCGCTGAAGGCCACTCAGGAAGACCCCTGGCAGCACTTCGCCCGCACACATCAGATGGGCCAGGTCACGCCAGGTCGCGTGACCAAGCTCGTTCCCTTCGGCGCCTTTGTGCGCGTCGAGGAGGGCATCGAGGGTCTCGTGCACATCTCCGAGCTGGCTGAGCGTCATGTCGAGATCCCTGAGCAGATCGTCCAGGTCGGAGACGAGATCTTTGTCAAGGTCATCGACATCGATCTCGAGCGCCGACGCATTTCGCTGAGCCTCAAGCAGGCCAACGAGTCCGGCGACGGCGAAGTCTCGGTCGAGTTCGACCCCTACCTCTACGGCATGGCACCCGCATTCGATGATGCCGGCAACTACATCGGTCCCGACGGCTTCGATCCCGAGACCGGCGAGTGGAAGGCTGGCTACGAAGGGCAGCGAACCGACTGGGAGCGCGAATACGCCGAGGCTCACGCCAGGTGGGAGGCGCACCGCAAGCAGGCCGCTGAGATGCGCACTGCCGACGCCGAGTCCGCGGTCGAGGACGGCACCGCGACACAGTACGCATCCGAGGCCTCGCCTGCTGTTGACGGGACCTTAGCTTCCGACCAGTCCCTGCAGGCTCTTCGCGACGAGCTAGTCGCAGAGGACTAGGCCAACCCGCCGGCTCGCGGACAGCCTCGTGAGCGTCGAAACGGCCCGCGACACCGTGCGGTGGCCACGCCCCCTGCCATGGGGTGTGGCTGCCCTCGGTCTGGTCATGCACCTGTGGGCCATGTGGGGGGGCTTCTTCCACATGGACGACTTCTTCTACCTGGCCGACGCCAGTCGTCCCTTCGGGGATTACGTCACCCAGATCTACAACGGCCACCTCATGCCCCTGGGGTTTGCGATCGTCTGGCTCAGCCAGGCGGCTCTTCCCATGTCTTGGCCGCTGGCGGTGCTGGTGTGCACGCTGCTGTGGGCTGTCTTCTTGGCCGGTGTGGTCATGTGCATGAAGGCGGCCTTCGGCGAGCGTCCGTGGACCACCGTGATCGTGACCGTCCTCGCCCTCTCGCCCCTACTGACGACGGTGACGACGTGGTACGCGTCGGCATTGCAGGTCTTGCCCTGGGGGGCGACTCTCGCGTGGATGCTCTACTTCACGGTTCGCGACGCTCAGACCCCTCGAATCGTCTTTGCGATGGGGGGCCTGGTCGCCTACCTGGTCGGATTGGCCTTTTGGCAGAAGACCGTGCTCGTCCTGCCGGTCGTCTTTTGGATCGCTTGGCGCTATTGGCCTGGCGAGGGCCGCTGGGGGCTTCGTGGACTAGGGCGCCGATGGCTGCTTCCTGCCGCCTCCGTCGGCGTCACGTTGCCCTTCATGGCGATTTACTTTGCATCTCAGCCTGAGCAGGTACTCCGCTCCGATCCCACCCTGCAGCAATTCATCGACTCGATGCGCATCAGCCTCGGCGAGGTGTGGCTTCCGGCCTACCTGGGTGGACCCTGGGCGGGCTTCACCCCGGGTCTTTCACCTGGCACGGCGGCCGCGTGGTGGGCGGTTCTGCTGGTCTGGCAGGTCGTTGCTGCCCTCGTCGCCGTATCCCTGCTGCGATGGCGATTGGCCTGGAATGCCTGGCTCCTCATAGCCGGCTACGCGCTGCTGACGGTGGCACTTTTCGCCTTCGGCCGCATCAATGACTTCGGGCTGGTGCTGGCCTACGACCCCCGCTACGTCGAGGATCTTTTCATCGTTGGTGCCCTGGTGCTGCCATTCGCCTTCGTCAGGCCGGCTGGCTCGCCTCTGGCCGAGTCACGCGGTTTGGACTGGCTTCCAAGGCGTGTGCCGGTTGTCGTGGCGTGCGCAGGCATGGTCGTCTTGGTCAACCTGTTGATCCTGACAAGCATCGCCGTGGGTTCGTCGTGGCATGACAGCGCTGCGAAGCGCTATGTCGCTCAGGCGAAGGCGTCCTTCGAGGCCAATCTCAGCACCCCCGTGTTCGATCGGAAGGTGCCACCCGAGGTCATGGCCCCGCTCTTCCTCGAGCGGGCGAACGCGTCGTACGTGCTCAGTGGGCTGCGGTTGCCGGTGAGGTGGAATGAGGCGGGGAGCACGGTCCTTGCGCTCAAGGACGACGGCTCACTGGCTGAGCCGATCCTGGCCACGAGTTCAACGTCGGTACCGGGTCTTTCGGGTGAATGCGGCTGGGCGGTCAAGGATGTTCCCACCAATATCGAGATGGACACCACCAGCTTCGAGTGGATATGGGTGGCACACATGGACTACATCGCTTCCGGAGGTGGCGTGGCCACTGTCTCCCTGGCGGGACCTCCCACCGAGGTTCCCATCCACGACGGTCTTGGCGACATCACCTTTGTGGTGAAGGGTTCTGGCGACACGGTGGTCATGACGCCACCGGCCGGGGTGGGCCTGTGCGTGACCCAACTAACCCTCGCCCAGGTGGATTATGGGGCGCTCCCGTGAGGATTGCCCTGACCGGTGGGATCGGCTCCGGCAAGTCGACGGTCGCCATGCTCCTGGCTCGCCACGGTGCGGTCGTCGTGGATGCCGATGCGATCGCCCGCGAGATCGTGCAGCCCGGCCAGCCAGCCCTGCAGGAGATCGCTCGTGCCTTCGGGGCCTCTGTCTTGACGTCGGACGGCCACTTGGATCGCCCCGCACTGGCGGCGTTGGTCTTCAGCGATGAAGAGGCCAGGGCGCGGCTCAACGCGATTACGCATCCACGTATCGCCGCACGCAGTGCCGAACTCCTTTCCGCCGCGCCACCAGACGCGATAGTGGTCTACGACATGCCGTTGCTGGTCGAGCAGGGCGCCGAGGCGCTGCAGGGGTGGGACGCCATCGTGGTGGTCGATGCCTCCGATGAAGCGCGCCTGGCACGCCTCATCGCTAGGGGAATGGTCCCCGAGGATGCCCGCGCGCGCATGGATGCCCAAGCAGCGCGGGAGCAGAGGTTGAGAGTCGCTGACCATGTTGTGGACAACGCCGGGGATCTACTGGGCCTGCAGGAGCAGGTCGACTCCCTGTGGTGCGCACTCACTTCGACGGACACCTAGGCTGGGAAGGTGAGACCTGTCACCGACCTCGTGCGGCGCGTCGCCCCCTTTGAGGTCGTATCCGACTTCAGTCCTTCCGGCGATCAGCCCACCGCCATCGAAGACCTGCAGGCCCGCGTGGTCGGGGGGGATCGCGACATCGTGCTGCTGGGAGCCACTGGCACCGGCAAGAGCGCTACGGCAGCGTGGCTCATCGAGCGCGTGCAGCGCCCCACACTCGTGATGGCACCCAACAAGACCTTGGCGGCACAGCTTGCCAACGAATTCAGGGAGCTCCTGCCCAACAACGCGGTGGAGTACTTCGTGTCGTACTACGACTACTACCAACCCGAGGCATACGTGCCGCAGACCGATACCTACATCGAGAAGGACTCGTCGATCAACGCCGAGGTGGAGCGTCTTCGACACTCCGCCACCAATGCCTTGCTGACTCGTCGCGACGTGGTGGTCGTTGCCACAGTATCCGCCATCTACGGCCTTGGCACACCGCAGGAATACGTGGACCGGATGCTCCGACTGCGAGTCGGCGAGCAGCACGATCGTGACAGCCTCCTGAGGCAGCTCGTTGGCATCCAATACGCTCGCAATGACGTCAGTTTCGAGCGAGGTACCTTTCGCGTGCGTGGCGACACCCTCGAGATCTTCCCCGTCTACGAAACCCATCCCGTGCGCATCGAGATGTTTGGAGATGACATCGAGCGACTTATGACCCTCCATCCCATCACCGGGGAGATCCTCACCGACGACGAGGAGCTCTACGTGTTTCCGGCCACCCACTACGTCGCCGGCCCGGAGCGGATGGCGCGGGCCATCGAGGGCATCGAGGTGGAGCTGGCCGAGCGCCTCGACGAATTGGAGCGGCAGGGCAAGCTGCTGGAGGCGCAGCGACTTCGCATGCGGACCACGTACGACATCGAGATGATGCGCAATGTCGGATCCTGCTCCGGCATCGAGAACTACTCCCGCCACATCGACGGCCGCGAGGAGGGCTCGCCCCCCAACTGCCTGCTCGACTACTTCCCGGAGGACTTCCTCCTCGTCATCGACGAGTCGCATGTGACCGTGCCGCAAATCGGCGCCATGTACGAAGGCGACATGAGCCGCAAGCGGACCCTCGTCGACCATGGCTTCCGCCTGCCGAGCGCCATGGACAATCGACCACTGCGCTGGGAGGAGTTCCGAGACAGGACAGGCCAGACCGTCTACCTCTCGGCCACGCCAGGGCCCTTCGAGCTGGGACAAAGCGGCGGGGAGTTCGTCGAGCAGGTCATCCGCCCCACGGGCCTCGTGGACCCCCAAGTCGTCGTCAAGCCCACGAAGGGGCAGGTCGACGATCTCATGCATGAGATCCGACATCGCGCCGAGCGACGCGAAAGAGTCCTTGTCACCACCCTCACCAAGAGGATGGCCGAGGACCTCACCGACTACCTCGAAGAGCACGGTGTTCGGGTGCGCTACCTTCATTCGGAAGTGGATACCTTGCGGCGCGTCGAACTCCTTCGGGAGCTCCGCCTAGGCGAATTCGACGTACTCGTGGGCATCAATCTCCTGCGCGAGGGACTCGATCTGCCCGAGGTGTCCCTAGTGTCGATTCTCGACGCCGACAAGGAGGGCTTCCTGCGCTCGGAGACCTCGCTAATCCAGACGATCGGCCGTGCTGCCCGCAATGTCAGCGGTGAGGTCCACATGTATGCAGAATCTGTCACCCCCTCGATGGCCCGCGCCATCGACGAGACCAATCGCCGCCGCGCCAAGCAAGTGGCCTACAACGAGGCCAGCGGTATCGATCCGACTCCGCTACGCAAGAAGATCGGCGACATCACCGACATGCTCGCTCGAGAGGATGCGGACACCCAGTCCCTGCTGGCAGAGGAGCCCGCGCGGAGGCGAGAGTCGACTCTAGCCGGACAGGACCTGACCGAGCTGATCCGCGACCTGACGGACCAGATGCACCAGGCAGCTGCCGAACTCCACTTTGAGCTCGCGGCCCGCTATCGTGACGAGATCTCAGAGCTCAAGCGCGAGCTGAGAGGCATGCGAGAGGCGGGGACAGCGTGAACATTCCCCTGTGGCTGTGGCTGGCTACAATCGGCGGGCTCATCGGGATCATCGTGCTCGACCTGCTCCTGGTCGACAGCAAGCCGCACACCTTCGGGCCGCGTGAGGCAACGCGCTGGGTGATCTTCTACATCGCGCTGGCCATGGCTTTTGCGGCATTTGTCTACGTCTACTTCGCGCCGACCTATGCCGGGCAGTTCCTGGCGGGCTACATCACCGAATACAGCCTGAGCATCGACAACCTGTTCGTCTTCCTGGTGATCATGTCGTCGTTTGCGGTGCCGGTTGAGCATCGTCATCGGGTCCTGCTCGTCGGCATCGTGATCGCCCTGGTGCTCCGCGGGGTCCTGATCGTCATCGGGGCCGAAGCGATCGCTAGGTTCGCCGCCACGTTCTTCCTCTTCGGGGCCCTCCTGATCTACACCGCCATCAAGGTGTGGCGGTCACACGACGAGGAGCCTGACCCTGAGGGCAACGCGCTGGTTCGGGCGGTCGAACGTCGGGTGCCGGCGACACGCGAGTACCACGGCACGCGCCTGACCGTGAAGATCGACGGCAAGCGTCACATCACCCCCATGCTCCTGGTGATGATCGCGATCGGCACTACCGATCTGCTCTTTGCCATCGACTCGATCCCCGCTGTCTTCGGGCTCACCCGCGAGGCCTACATCGTCTTCACGGCAAACGCATTTGCCCTCATGGGGCTGCGCCAGTTGTTCTTTCTCCTGCATGGTCTCTTCGACCGTCTGGTCTACCTCAACAGGGGACTCGCCATCATCCTCGCCTTCATCGGCGTCAAGCTCATCCTGGAAGCGCTCGGTGAAACAACCTCGATCGCCGTGCCGCACATCTCCATCGTTGTTTCGCTTGGCGTCATCATCTCAGTGCTCGCTATCACGACCGTCACGAGCCTCATCGCCGTGCGGCGTAATCCGGATCTCATTGCCACGAATCCGGAGTCGATCGCGCAGGCCGCGGCCGATCATGGCCTCGCGCTGGAGGAACTTCCCGAGGAGCCCCGGGGGGCGGATCCGCCCCCCTCCGGCTAGCGTGGCAGGGCTCTTACACCGGAGGACTCCTTGAATGTCTCGCTGACGCTCTGGCTCGTCGCGATCGGCGCCATTCTCGTGCTCGTCGCCCTGGACTTCCTCACGGTGAGCCGCAAGCCTCACGAGGTCTCCTTCAAGGAGGCCGCCTGGTGGTCGATCTTCTACATCGGGGTCGCGATCGCCTTCGGCGTAGTTGTGTGGTGCATGTCGGGCAGCGACTACGGCACGCAGTACTTTGCCGCCTACCTTGTGGAGAAGTCGCTCTCGGTCGACAACCTCTTTGTCTTCGTCATCATCCTGACGCAATTTGCGGTGCCGAGCATCTATCACCAGCGGGTGCTCCTGGTCGGTGTGGTGCTGGCACTGGTGCTGCGGGCCATCTTCATCGCCGTCGGAGCGGCCGCACTAGCAGCCTTCGCCTTTACTTTCGTGATCTTCGGGGCGATCCTCATCTGGACGGGCGTCCAGCTCTTCCGGCACCGCAACGCCGATCCCGAGCCGAAGGACAATCTCGTCGTGCGGACCTTCCGGCGCTGGTACCCGGTGACGGAGGACTACCACGAGACGAAGCTCTTCGTCCGCATCGACGGCAAGCGCATGGCGACGCCGCTGCTTCTGGTCATGGTGGCCATCGCCTCGACAGACCTGCTCTTCGCCCTCGACTCGATCCCCGCGACATTCGGGGTCACCCAGGAGCCCTATCTCGTCTTCACGGCCAACGCCGCAGCCCTGCTCGGCCTGCGCGCGCTCTACTTCCTGCTTCGCGGACTCCTGGACAAGCTCATCTACCTCTCGCTCGGCCTGTCGCTCATCCTCATCTTCATCGGCGTCAAACTCATCCTCACGTTCTTCCATGAGACCTACCCCGTGGTGCCGAAGATCCCGACGCTCTTCTCACTCGGCGTGATCGCGGCAATCCTCGTGATCGTCACGGTCGCCTCATGGATCAAGGTGCGCCGCGACCCCACGGCTATCGCCCACGCGGGGACCGTGACCAAGCCGAAGCACCAGGAGGGCGACGCGACCCCCTAGTCGCGCGCCACGCAGCCAACGATGATTATCCGCCACGCCACGGTCTGCGACGTCGATGCCATTGCCGCGGTCCACGTGGCCTCCTGGGATGCAGCCAAGGAGGGTCTCGACCTCCCGACCCGGCGCACGATCGAAGTGCGCCGAGAGAGGTGGGCCGCTTACCTTGCGGCCGGAGAGGGCACCCTCCAAGTCGCCGACGTCGCGTGGATCCTTGGATTCATCGCCTACGGACCATCACGTGATGCCGATCGACGTGGTGAGGCGGAGATCTACACGCTGTATGTCGCACCCGAGGCGTGGGGCAAGGGCGTCGGATCCGCGCTTATGGAGGGAGTGTCTCGCGACACGACGGTGAGCCTGTGGGTCGCCGAGCGCAACGTTCGCGCCCAGGCGTTCTACGCCCGGCACGGATTCACGCCTGACGGCTCACGTGAGGGCGGACTCCACCTGCCTGTTGTGCGGCTCACGCGCGATGGGCGATAGCCAGGTGGTTGATCTGGCTGAAGTCCCCGTTGACCGCGGCGGGACGGCCATGACTCCTCCTCAGGCGGGATGTGATGCATGCCAGTGGGTGAGTATTGCGCCCCCACCGATATGAAGACCGACCACGATGCTGGCTCCCAATAGGTGTTGTCCAGCGGCGTAACCGCCACCAATATGCCGATGACAATTATTACGGGGATTGCCAGTACACCCGCGACAACAGCACCCATCAGAAGCGCGCAGGCGACGAACAAGCCGCCGAAAAGTACGTCCACTGCGTAGCGCTTCAACCACGAATCGCTTGATCATTCACCCATGCTCTGAGCGTAGGGGGCGCCCCGGTTTCCCCCAACCGGGGCGCCCTATCGCTGTCCGAAATCCCCCGAGGCCCTCCAAGGCTTTGGTGCCGCGCCGACACTGGGCTACCATCGGCCCACCAGGAAAGTGCAAGCCGCCTCATGGAGGACATCGTGAGGAAACTTCGCTTAGTTGCGACGGCTCTGGCTGCGGCCCTCGGCGTCGCCTCGTGGGGTCTATCAGCGGGGCCTGGCCAGGCATTGGAACGACAGGACTGCGGTACACGACAAGTTTTTTTCGGAGCCACGATGATGGCGGCGCGGGGAGTCTCCTGTAGCGCAGCCTGGAAGATTGTTAAGCAGGCCTACCGCGGAAGTGCCGGGGGGGAACTTGCAAGGGTGGATGGCTTCACCTGCAAGGTCTCAGAATACGGTGACTACGGAGCATACAAGGGGTCCTGTAAGAAGGGTTCTACGAAGATTTGGTGGGACGTCGCCCCGTAGCCCGGGCTACCAGCGTCGGGCTGCCCACTCCGGCAGGTCGGGGCGCTCAGCGCCTAGAGTCGTGTCACGGCCGTGGCCGGGGTAGACCCAGGTCTCGTCGGGGAGTCGGTCGAACAATTTGGAGACGACCCCCGTGTAGAGCGAGTCGAATTCGTCGGGAAGTGTTGTCCGTCCAATGCCCCCCGGGAACAGGCAGTCGCCTGTGAAGACCTGCGGTTGACCCTCGGGATCGTCGTACACGAGGGCGATGGATCCGGGGGTGTGGCCGACGAGATGCACGGCCGTGAGGGTGATGGCCCCGAAGGTGATGTCATCGCCATCATCGACGAGGACGTCGGTGGCGACCGGGATGCCCTCGGCATCCCGGCGCCCCGCGAAGGTCGTGGCGCCCGTGGCTGCCACTACGTCGCCGAGCGCCTGCCAGTGGTCCCCGTGCTGGTGCGTGGTGATGACGGCCCCCAGGCCGGACTCGCCGACCAAAGCCAGCAGCCGCTCGGGCTCGGCGGCGGCATCGATGAGCACCTGCTCACCCGTCTCACGACACCTCAGGAGATAACTGTTGTTGTCATAGGGCCCAACGGCCAGCTTGCTGATGATGAGGCGGGGGAGTTCATGCACGTCCGCGGGTCCGCCCACCCGCACATCGCCCGTGTAGGTCACTGTCATAGCCTACGGTTAGCCTGTCCCAGTGTCGGAGAGGTTGATCGTGCGTGGGGCGCGGGAGCACAACCTCAAGGATGTCTGCCTCGACCTTCCTCGCGATGCCCTCATCGTCTTCACCGGGCTGTCGGGCTCTGGCAAGTCCAGCCTCGCCTTCGACACGATCTTCGCGGAGGGCCAGCGTCGCTATGTCGAGAGCCTGTCCGCCTACGCCCGCCAGTTCCTGGGGCAGATGGACAAGCCCGACGTCGACTTCATCGAGGGCCTGTCGCCCGCGGTCTCCATCGACCAGAAGTCGACTTCGCGCAATCCGCGCTCGACGGTCGGCACCATCACGGAGGTCTACGACTACCTGCGGCTGCTGTTTGCCCGCATAGGCAAGCCGCACTGCCCGGAGTGCGGCCGCCCCATCGCGCGGCAGACGCCCGGGCAGATCGTCGATCGCCTCCTGGAGATGCCCGACGGCACACGTTTCCAGGTGCTCAGCCCCGTCGTCCGCGAGCGCAAGGGGGAGTACGGCGAACTCTTCAGACAACTGCAGTCGCAGGGCTATGCGCGCGTGCGCGTCGATGGCGTGGTCTACCCGCTCGAGGAACCCCCGAAGCTCAAGAAGCAGGAGAAGCACACCATCGAGGTCGTCGTCGACCGCCTGGTGGCCAAGGACTCCTCGCGCCGGCGCCTCACCGACTCCGTTGAGACGGCTCTGCGGCTGTCCGGTGGCCTCGTTATTGCCGAACTCGTTGACATGGCCGAGGGCGACGCCGACCGAGAGCGCGTCTACAGCGAGCACCTGGCCTGCCTGGTCGACGATCTGTCCTTCGAAGAGCTCGAGCCACGGTCGTTCTCTTTCAATTCGCCATTTGGGGCGTGCCCCGAATGCACGGGACTCGGCACCCGTATGGAGGTCGACCCTGAGCTCGTGGTGCCCGATCCCTCACTCACCCTCGACGAGGGGGCCATCGCCCCATGGGCTGGCGGCCACGTCACCGACTACTTCAAGCGTCTCGTCGAGGCCCTCGCCGACGAGATGGGCTTCGACACCGAGACACCGTGGTCGAAACTGCCGGCCAAGGCCCGCAAGTCCTTGCTCAATGGCCATCCGGATGAAATCCACGTGCGCTATCGCAATCGATATGGGCGGCATCGCAGCTACTACACGACATATGAGGGCGTGGTGCCTTATATCGAGCGACGCCACGATGAAGCCGAGACCGACACCAGTCGCGAGCGCTTCGCCGGCTATATGCGCGAGGTGGCCTGTGACTCGTGTGGTGGTGCTCGCCTAAAGCCTGTAAGCCTGGCTGTCACGGTGGCCGACCGGTCGATCGCGCAGATCGCCGCCCTTCCCATCGGCGAGGCCGCGGAATTCCTGGCCGGACTCACGCTGTCGGACCGCGACGCCCAGATCGCCTCCCGGGTGCTCAAGGAGGTCAACGAGCGGCTGCGCTTTCTCACCGACGTGGGCTTGGACTACCTCTCGCTCGATCGCGCGTCGGCCACCCTCGCGGGCGGGGAGGCACAGCGCATCCGGCTGGCGACGCAGATCGGCTCCGGACTCGTCGGCGTGCTCTACGTCCTCGACGAGCCGAGCATCGGCCTGCATCAGCGCGACAATCAGCGTCTGATCGACACGCTCGTACGCCTTCGCGACCTGGGCAACACCCTCATCGTCGTCGAGCACGACGAGGAGACGATCCGCACCGCCGACTGGGTTGTCGACATCGGCCCGGGAGCCGGGGAGCACGGCGGCCGCATCGTCGTCTCGGGGCCCTACGAGGAGCTGATCAGCTCTGCGGATTCCGTGACCGGCGCCTACCTATCCGGCCGGCTTGAGATCGAGGCCCCGCTGGTGCGGCGTCCACGTGACGCCAATCGCCAGCTGACGGTCCACGGAGCACGCGAGCACAACCTCCAGGACGTCACCGCTGACTTCCCGCTCGGCTGCTTCGTCGCGATCACCGGAGTGAGCGGATCGGGCAAGTCGACTCTTGTCAATGACGTCCTGTTCAACGTTCTGGCTCGCGAACTCAATGGGGCCCGCACCGTGCCCGGCAAGCACCGCCGAGTGGCCGGCCTCGAACACGTCGACAAGGTCGTGCACGTCGACCAGAGCCCCATCGGCCGCACCCCGCGCAGCAATCCGGCCACTTACACGGGCGTCTTCGACCACATCCGCAAGCTCTTTGCCGAGACAGCCGAGGCCAAGATCCGCGGATACCTTCAGGGCCGCTTCTCCTTCAACGTCAAGGGCGGCCGCTGTGAGGCCTGCGCGGGCGACGGCACCTTGCGTATCGAGATGAACTTCCTTCCCGACGTCTACGTCCCCTGCGAGGAGTGCAACGGCGCTCGATACAACCGCGAAACACTCGAGGTCCACTACAAGGCCAAGAGCATCGCGGAGGTTCTCGACATGCCGATCGAGGAAGCGCTGGAGTTCTTTGCCGCGATGCCCGCCATTTCGCGTTACCTGCAGACCCTCGTCGACGTTGGGCTGGGCTACGTGCGCATGGGGCAATCCGCGCCAACGCTCTCCGGGGGTGAGGCACAGCGGGTGAAGTTGGCCGCTGAGTTGCAGAAGCGCTCGACGGGTCGCACCGTATACGTCCTCGACGAGCCCACGACCGGACTGCATTTCGAGGACATCCGCAAGCTCCTGGGCGTCCTTTCGTCGCTGGTAGACAAGGGCAACACCGTCATCGTGATCGAGCACAATTTGGACGTGATCAAGTCCGCAGACTGGGTCATAGACATGGGACCGGAAGGCGGGTCTCGGGGAGGCACCATCGTGGCTGAGGGCACCCCCGAGGACATCGCCGCGGTGGACGCGAGCCACACCGGACGCTTCCTGGCCGGCATCTTGACGCCGTCTGCGAGCAAGAGGGAGCGCCCGGCGCCTGCGCGCCAGCGAGCGGACCGTCGCTCCGCATCCTAGGCTCTTGCCGTGACCGATGACATGTCCCTAAGCCGTCGCGGCATCCTCGCTACCGGATGCGTCCTAGCCGGCGCTGGCGTACTCGCCGCATGCGGGTCCTCCAACGGACCCTCCTCTAGTTCCCCGTCCGCGTCGACGGATTCGACAGATGGATCCGCCAGCGGCGGGGAAGTCCTCACCACCGTGGCCGCGATCCCCGTCGGTGGGGGTTCGGTGTTTGACGGCCCAAAGGTGGTCGTCACGCAACCGGTCGAGGGTGAGATCAAGGCCTTCACGGCGGTGTGTCCGCACCAGGGGTGCCTGGTCAATGAGGTGGCCGACAACCAGATCATTTGCCCCTGTCACGGCTCCCTCTTCTCGGCTGAAGACGGTGCGGTCATACAGGGTCCTGCGACATCGGGCCTTGCGCCCGTGGCTGTGATGGTTAAGGATGGGGCCATCGTTACCGACTGAGGGGTCATGGGATTGCGTTTTGCCACAATTGCCGCCGCCTGCACATTGGCGTTGTCCGGTGTTTGCGCAGTCCCTAACGCGATCGCGGCCCCGGCTGCCTGCAGTGCTAGCTTCATTGCTCATTTCCCCAAGGTGGAGAAGGCGGTCAACGCGGCCTACGACGCCTTTCACGGGGGGGATCCCGATAAGACCCCTGCCCTCATGCGCAAGGCGGTCGCTTCGGCGCGCAAGGCGATCAAGGGTTCGACGGGACAGACCAAGGTGCTCCTGAAGCAGTTGATCGCGATAGGGGATGACCCCTACAAGGTTTCGATGATGGCGAGCACCATGGTGGACCTGCAAGACGTCAGCATACGCGGCTGCTGAAGGTTCACGCTCGCAGCACTCGCCCCCGCCCTAGGCTGGCCCCATGGGTGCTGACTTCCGGCCGGAGACGTCAAGCATCCCTAATGGTCCAGGTGTCTACCGCTTTCGTGACAGCGAGGGCCGAGTCGTCTATGTTGGCAAAGCCAAGTCGCTTCGTAGTCGCTTGACTTCCTACTTCGCCGATCCTCATACCCTGCACTCTCGTACGCGCTCGATGATCGACGCAGCCGCCTCCGTGGACTGGATCGTGGTCGGCAGCGAGGTAGAGGCCCTTCAACTCGAATATTCCTGGATCAAGGAGTTCGACCCTCGTTACAACGTCCGCTACCGCGACGACAAGTCCTACCCCTACCTCGCCGTCACGCTGGGGGAGCGGTTCCCGCGTGCGCTCGTGACGCGCGGCGCCAAACGCACGGGCACCCGCTACTTCGGGCCCTACGCACATGCCTGGGCTATCAGGGCGACGCTGGACCTGCTCCTTCGGGTCTTCCCCGTGCGCACGTGCAGTGCGGGCGTCTTCGAGCGGGCCAAGAGGTCGAATCGACCCTGCCTGCTCGCGGACATCGGCAAGTGCAGCGCGCCCTGTGTCGGCCGTGTCAGCGAGGCAGAGCATCGAGACATCGCCCTGGACCTGTGCGGGTTCCTTGGCGGTCAGACCAGGCCGGTGATGCGACGCCTTCGGGAGGATATGCAGGAGGCCTCGGCCGAGCAGGACTTCGAGCGGGCGGCCCGGCTGCGAGACGACCTCCAGGCCCTCGATCGGGCACTCGAGCGCAACACGGTCGTCTTCGACGAGACGGTGGACGCCGATGTCGTAGGCATCGCCGACGATGAATTGGAAGCCGCCTTCGAGGTTTTCCACGTTCGCGGCGGCCGCATACGCGGAGAGCGCGGCTACGTCGTGGAGCGAGTGGAGGATTCCACGGTGGGTGACCTGGTCGGGGGACTCCTGCTGTCGTTGGCTGAGGATGCCGATGAGATCCCCCCGGAGATACTTGTGCCCGCCGACCCCGAGCCGGGGGTCATTTCGCTCCTGGAGCGGCGTCGCGGTGGTGCCGTCAACGTTCGCGTGCCCCAACGCGGCGCAAAACGCGCCCTCGCCGAGACGGTTACCCGCAACGCTCGGCAGCGACTCGACCTGCACAAGGCCCGGCGTAGCGGCGATCTCACCGCACGGTCCCGCGCTCTCCAGGACATTCAGGAAGCGCTCGACTTGCCGAGCGCACCGCTGCGTATCGAGACGATCGACGTGTCGCACCTGGCCGGACAGGATGTTGTCGGCTCGCTCGTCGTGTTCGAGGACGGGCTGCTGAGACCAGGCGAGAAGCGCACCTTCGCGTTGAGCGCGCGCGATGACACGGCCGCCATCGAGGAGATCGTGTCGCGTCGCTTCCGACCGGGTACCTCCCCGGATGAAGAACAGCAGCGTCGACGGGCTTTTGCGTATCCACCGCAACTGCTCGTCGTCGACGGTGGGCGCCCCCAGGTCGACGCGGCCGCGCGCGCCCTGCGCGACCGGGGAGTCCGCGACCTGACCGTCGTGGGCCTGGCCAAGCGGCTCGAAGAGGTGTGGCTTCCGGGACGCAATGAGCCGGTCATCCTGCCCCGCTCCAGCGAAGGCCTCTACCTGCTCCAGCGTATGCGCGATGAGGCCCATCGCGTCGCCATTGGATACCAGCGACGTCGCTCTCGCAGGCGTGTGAAGGGAAGCAGCCTCGACGAGATCCCCGGCCTGGGCCCATCGCGCGTGAAGGCCCTGCTCGCCCACTTCGGTTCCATGGCCCGGCTGCGCGAGGCAGAGGAGTCGGAGATCTCACGGGCGCCCGGGATCGGGCCCAAGACCGCCGCCGCCATCGTCGCCGCCCTCAAGGGCGCGCCGGATGAGATGCTGGATCCGCCAGCAGGGGAGGACCGTTCGTGACCCAACCGCCCGCGGTTGTGCTCGTCACCGGCATGTCCGGGGCCGGGAGGTCGACGGCGGCCCGTGCGCTGGAAGACCTGGGCTGGTTCGTGATCGACAACCTGCTGCCCAGTCTGATCCCCGCCACGGTGGAGGAGTTGGCCGAGGACGGATCCATCCCGCGTGTCGCAGTGGTGGTCGACGTGCGCGGAGGACGCTTCTTCGACGACACCGAGCGCGCCGTGCAGGCACTGCGTGAGTCCGGTGCCAAGGTCCGCATCTGCTTCCTCGAAGCTGCCGACGGTGCCCTTGTGCGTCGCTTCGAGAGCAATCGGCGTCCCCATCCATTGCAAAACGGGGAGCGGCTCGTCGATGGCCTGCGGCGGGAGCGGGCGGTGCTGGCCGGGTTGCGCGCCCAGGCCGATCTCGTCATCGACACCAGCCAGCTCAATGTGCATGACCTCAGGCGCAAGGTCGAGGCGGCATTCGGAGGCGGCGAGGCCCAGCTTCGGGCTACCGTCCTGTCGTTCGGTTTCAAATACGGCGTCCCCATCGATGCTGACGTCGTACTCGACGCGAGGTTCCTGCCCAATCCACACTGGGTCGACGAGCTTCGGCCCCAGACCGGCCTGGATGCCGACGTCAACGACTACGTCCTGAAGTTCCCACAGGCTCGCGAATTCCTGGATCGCGCCACGGGCCTGCTCGACCTGATGGCCGCGGGCTACCTCCAGGAGGGCAAGCGCTACGTCACCATCGCCGTGGGGTGCACCGGCGGCAAGCACCGCAGCGTCACGATGGCCGAAAACCTGGCCGCACGCTTGGTGCGGCAGGGAGTGGAGACACTGGTGGTGCACCGCGACCTCGGCCGAGAGTGAAGCACCGCAAGTGACCTCGATCGTGGCGCTCGGTGGCGGGCATGGACTGTCTGCCACGCTCCGCGCCTTGCGCACGCTCGATATCGAGCCGATAGCCGTCGTCGGGACCGGCGATGACGGAGGTTCGAGTGGTCGGCTACGCGAGCACCTGGGAGTGCCACCGCCCGGCGACCTGCGCATGGCACTCGTCGCATTGGTGGGCGACGGTTCCGGCAGCGCCCTGTGGCCGCGGGTCCTCCACCACCGATTCGGCGGCACAGGAGACGTGGAGGGGCATGCCCTGGGCAATCTCCTGCTCGTCGCCCTCTGGGAGGAAACCGGCGACATCGTGACAGGCCTCGATCGGCTTGGACGAGTGCTGGAGGCGCGGGGGCGGGTCCTTCCCAACAGCATCGATCCGGTGGTGGTCGCGGCTCGTGTCCGCACGGATGACGGCGTTGTCGATGTCGTCGGACAGGCGCGTCTCACGGCGACGCGAGGCGAGATCGAGTCCTTGCGCCTTGTGCCCGAGGATCCGCGTGCATGCTGCGAGGCTGTCAGCGCGATCGAGGCCGCCTCTGCGATCGTCCTCGGCCCGGGATCTTGGTATACGAGCGTGCTGCCTCATCTCCTGGTGCCCGGCATCCGCAACGCGCTCAAGCGCAGCTCGGCAAAACGGATCCTGGTGCTCAATGCCGCACCTCAGGCGGGTGAGACCGAGGGTTTCGCGGCGCACGCCTATCTCGAAGCCTGGGACGGCCTCTTCCCCGGGATCGGGCTTGATGTCGTCCTCGCCGATCCGCGATCCGTCGCCGACACGGCTCGTTTGGCGGCCGCAGCCAGCCGCGTGGGTGCTGAGGTGCACCTGGGACAGCTGTTGGTCGTCGATGGCTACGCGCACCATCCGGACCGCCTGGCGGCCGCCCTTGGCGGCGCGCTCCCGGCAGCTACTCGGTAGGGCCGGGGGTGCATGGCAGGATGGCGCGGTGGCCATGACCGCTGAGGTGAAGGACGAGCTCAGCCGACTGGCCATCACGAAGAACTGCTGCCGTAAGGCGGAGGTCTCAGCACTCCTGCGATTCTCCGGTGGTCTGCACATCGTGGCGGGCCAGATCGTGGTGGAAGCCGATCTCGATACCGGAGCCACTGCCCGCCGGCTGCGCAAGGACCTCACCGAGGTCTTCAACCAAGGCAGCGAGATCGCGGTGGTCCAGCCGAGCGGTTTGCGCAAGAGCAATCGATACGTCGTCCGAGTGATCACCGGCGGCGACAATCTGGCGCGCCAGGCCGGACTCGTCGATGGGAGCGGCCGACCCGTGCGCGGCCTGCCACCGGCCGTAGTCAGCGGCGGCGCGTGCGACGCCGAGTCAGCATGGCGCGGCGCGTTCCTGGCGCATGGTTCGCTGACCGAGCCCGGACGCTCTGCCGCCCTCGAGATCACCTGCCCCGGGCCCGAGGCTGCACTGGCTCTCGTGGGGGCCGCCCGGCGGCTGAGCATCAGCGCCAAGTCGCGCGAGGTGCGCGGAGTGGATCGGGTGGTCATCCGCGATGGTGATGCCATCAGCGCGATGCTGACCCGCATGGGCGCCCATTCGTCGGTCCTGGTCTGGGAAGAACGGCGCATGCGTCGTGAGGTGCGAGCCACCGCCAACCGGCTCGCTAACTTCGACGACGCCAACCTTCGGCGCTCGGCGCGTGCGGCCGTGGCGGCAGGTGCTCGCGTGCGCCTCGCCATGGAGATCCTTGGCGACGAGGTCCCTGACCATCTCGCCGAGGCGGGGCGCCTGCGCTTGGACCACCACCAGGCCAGCCTGGAGGAGCTTGGCGCCCTCGCCGATCCGCCCATGACCAAGGACGCTGTTGCCGGTCGCATACGGCGCCTTTTGGCGATGGCCGACAAGAAGGCCGCCGACCTCGGAATCCCCAGCACCGAATCAGCGCTGGAAGCCGATCTCGCACTGGATTAGCGTCAATGCTTTTCAGAAACCGGGGCACCGTGTATCCGGAACGTGTACGTGGCATTGACCGAATTGACCGGGGGATGGGTCTGTAAGCGCGTTCGGTAGAGTGCTTCCCTCGACCAGCAATCGCGGGGGTTCACATGACAATCACCGTCGGCATCAACGGCTTCGGCCGCATCGGTCGCAACTTCTACCGGGCCCTCGTAGCGTCTGGGGCAGGCGACGTCAAGGCGGTGGGGATCAATGACCTGACCGATACGGCAACCTTGGCCCACCTGCTCAAGTACGACAGCGTGCTGGGGAGGTTCCCGCTGCCCGTCGAGCATGCCGATGGTGAGCTCATCGTGGGAGGTCGCCGCATCCGCGTATTCGCAGAGAAGGATCCCGCCGCCCTTCCCTGGGGGGAGCTTGGCGTGTCGATCGTCATCGAGTCGACCGGGCATTTCACCGATGCCATCAAGGCTCGTGCGCATCTGGACGCTGGAGCCCGCAAGGTGATCATCTCCGCTCCCGCCAAGAACGAGGACATCACGATCGTCATGGGCGTCAACGAGACGTCATACGACCCCGCGACCCAAGACGTGCTCTCAAACGCCTCATGCACCACCAATTGCCTAGCCCCCATGGCCAAGGTGCTCGACGACACCTTCGGCATCGAGTGCGGATTGATGACCACCATCCACGCCTACACCAACGACCAGCGCATTCTCGACTTCCCGCACTCGGATCTGCGGCGTGCCCGCGCTGCCGCCATCAATATGATCCCCACCACCACGGGAGCAGCCAAGGCCATCGGTCTTGTCCTACCGCAGCTCAAAGGGCGACTCGACGGTTATGCGATGCGCATACCGACGCCCACGGGCTCGGCGACCGACCTCACGGTCAAGCTGAAGTCTTCGGCAACGGCGGCAGATATCAATGCTGCGATGCGACAGGCGGCCGAGGGGCTGCTGGCCGGCATCATGCGATACACCGAGGATCCCATCGTCTCGACCGACATCGTGACCGATCCGGCCTCGGTCATCGTCGACGCAGACCTCACCAATTCCATGGGCACGCTCGCCAAGGTTGTCGGCTGGTACGACAACGAGTGGGGCTACTCAAATCGACTGATCGACCTCACCCAATACGTAGGCGCGCGTCTGTGACACGACACCTCGACGATCTCGACGTCGATGGACGCGTCGTTATCGTGCGAAGCGACCTCAATGTCCCGATGTCGGGCCCGGTCGAGGGGCTCGCATCGATTTTCGATGAAAGGCGTATCGTCGCAAGCGTTCCCACGATCGATACCCTTCGTAAGCGCGGCGCGCGCGTGGTCGTGCTGTCGCACCTCGGGCGACCCAAGGGAGTGCGCGTCCCGGAACTCTCATTGGAGCCGGTAGCCACTCGTCTGGGCGAACTCCTTGGCGCTCCCGTCTCGTTCACCGATGAAGTCTCGGGCCCAGCGGTTCAACGGGCAGTCGATGCCGCGCAGCCTGGCTCGATCATCATGCTCCAAAACACCCGATTCGATCGGCGTGAGACCAGCAAGGATGCCGCCGACCGCCAGTCGCTAGCCGGCGAGTGGGCGACGTGGGCCGATGCATTCGTCAGCGATGGCTTCGGGGTGGTGCACCGCGAGCAGGCATCGGTGACTGACATCGCCCGCCTCCTGCCCAACGCCGCGGGGCTCCTAGTTGACCAAGAGATCGCCAGTTTCTCCCGAGTCCTAACCGATCCGGAGCGTCCCTTCGTCGTGGTCATGGGTGGTTCCAAGGTGTCCGACAAGGTTGCGGTGCTCGGCCATCTCCTGGACCGAGTCGATCGGATCCTCATCGGCGGCGCAATGGCATTCACCTTTTTGCGGGCCGAGGGGCTGCAGGTGGGCGACTCCCTCCTGGAAGAGGACATGATCCCCGTGGCTGAGCAGATCCTGGCCGACGCGCGTGTCCGCGGCGTCGAGACCGTCCTGCCCCTGGATGTCGTCATTGCCAGGGAAATCTCGGCAGAGGCCAGGACCGAGGTGGTCGAGCCATCGGCCATTCCAGTCGGGTGGAAGGGCCTCGATATCGGGCCCGCGACCGTGGCTGCCTTTGCCGATGACCTCGCACATGCCCGGACGATCGTCTGGAACGGACCCATGGGCGTCTTCGAGGTCGCCCCGTTCGCCGAGGGCACACGTGGCGTGGCCGCTGCGATCGCGGGGAGCGCGGCATTCACCGTCGTCGGAGGGGGCGACTCCGCGGCAGCCATTCGCAAGCTAGGCCTCGATGAGTCGGCGTTCAACCACATCTCGACCGGCGGTGGTGCCAGCCTGGAGCTTCTCGAAGGCCGTACGCTACCTGGCCTGGCCGTTCTCGAGGAGACACCGTGACCGATGCCCGCAAGCCGCTGATGGCAGGCAACTGGAAGATGAACCTCAATCATCTCGAGGCCATTGCCCTCGTGCAGAAGCTCGCATTCGCGCTCACCGACCAGGACTTCGATGCCGTGAATGTTTGCGTCATACCTCCGTTCACCGACCTGCGTTCCATCCAAACGCTCATCGACGGCGATGGCTACCGGATCGCCTACGGAGCCCAGGACCTGTCCATCCACGACTTCGGCGCCTTCACCGGGGAGATCTCCGGTGCCATGCTCGCGAGACTGGGATGCACCTACGTCCTGGCCGGTCACAGTGAGCGACGTCAATACCACGGGGAGGGTGACGACGTTGTCGGCGCAAAGGTGCGCGCGGCATTCCGTCACGGAATCGTGCCCATCCTTTGCGTTGGCGAGAGCCTTGAGATTCGACGCGCGGGCGATCAAGTCGCCTACACATCAGCCCAGGTAGCCGCTGCCCTTGACGGCCTGTCGCCGGAGCAGGTCGGTGCCATGGTCGTCGCCTATGAGCCCGTGTGGGCCATCGGCACGGGCGAGGTGGCCACCCCCGCGGATGCCCAGGAGGTGTGCGCCGCAATCAGGCAGTGGGTGGCCGACTTCGTCGGATCTGCCGCCGCCGAAACCCTGCGCGTGCTTTACGGCGGCTCGGTGAAGCTGGCCAATGTCGCCGGTATCATGGCGGAGCCCGACGTCGACGGCGCCCTTGTCGGCGGCGCGAGCCTGGATCCGGATGAGTTTGTCGGGCTGGTCCGCTATCGCCTCGTTCCGGCCGAGCCAGCCGAGGTATCGTAGACCTTCGTGGTAGCGTCTGAGCGCGTTGCGGGCGCGCCGCACGTCACCCCGGGAGGCTAGAGCTCATGACCACCGCGTTGGTGATCGGGTTGTCGGTTCTGCTGACGATTACCAGCGTGCTCCTCGTCGTCCTCATCCTGCTTCATCGCGGCAAGGGCGGTGGACTCTCGGATCTCTTCGGCGGCGGCGTGAGCTCATCCATCGGCGGATCGTCGGTGGCCGAGAAGAACCTCGATCGCCTGACGATCGGCATCGGCCTGGTCTGGACCGCGTGCATCGTCGCGGTCGGGCTACTTGTTCGCACCGGTTCCTGACACCCAACTCTCCTGGAGGACAGCTTTGGCCGGAGGAAGCGCGATTCGTGGAAGCCGAGTCGGTGCAGGCCCCATGGGGGAGGCCGAGCGTGGCGAGACAGCCCCGCGCGTGTGGGTGACCTTCTGGTGCGCCCGCGCTCACCAGACCACACCGAGCTTCGCAGCCGACGCCCCGATTCCCGACACCTGGGATTGTCCGCGGTGCGGATGGCCGGCGAGCCAAGACGAGCAGGCACCCCCCGCCCCGCCCAAGATGGAGCCCTACAAGACACACCTCGCCTACGTGAAGGAGCGTCGCAGCGACGCCGATGGCGCGGCGATTCTCGAGGAGGCCCTCAGCAAGCTGCGCAAGGCCTGACCTCACCCCAGCAGGGTGGCCGCCTTCGCGTCGACCCACAGCACGCTTGCTTTCTGACCGCGCGCGCCAGCGGCCGGGACCTGCGCAGGATCGGCTCCTGCCACGCACTGCGCCACGGCCTCGGCCTTCTCCTCGCCTGCGGCGATGAGCCAGACAGCGTGCGCGGCCCGAATCGCTGCAAGGGTGAGGCTGAGCCGCACGGGCGGGGGCTTCGGCGAGTCGTGAACGGCGATAACCGCAGCCGCCGCATGAATGCCCGGCGATTTCGGGAATAGCGATGCGACGTGGCCTTCAGGTCCCATCCCGAGCATAAGCACGTCGAACGCGGGCACGTCCAGTGCGTCGCCCGCGTGAACGCAGAGTTGGTCTGTGTAGGCCCTGGCAGCGTCGTCGGCATCTTGCGTGTCGGTCGGCATCGGATGGACCCGCACCGGGTCGAGTGGCAAAGCGTCGAGCAGCGCAGCCTTTGCCTGGGTCTCATTGCGGTCGGGATCGCCGGCAGGAAGAAAGCGCTCATCGCCCCACCACACGTTGACACGACTCCAGTCGACCCCATCGGCACCAGGAGCCGACAGAACCGCGGCGAGGGACTTGATGCCTACGCCGCCGCCGGTCAGCACGATGTCGGCCATCCCACGCCGGGCCTGTGCCTGATGGATCGCGGCAACGAGTGCGGCTGCGACCGCAGCCGCAAGGGAGTCGGCATCCGGATACACCCGCACGTCAAGGTCGCTCAAATGGAACTCGCTGATGCGGTGCCCAAAAGCGCCTCGCCATAGATCTCGTCGGGGTCCAGGCGGCGCAGCTCCTCGCTGAGGAGTTCGGGAAGGGGACGTCGGGGAAGTGCGATCGTGGAGTCGGGCACGCCGGGCCGGGAAAGACTGGCCACGTTGTTGTCGGGTCGGGCTATGCGAAGGTCGCCGGCAGGCGTGATGAGCACCCCTTCGGTGATGCCCGGCCCCTCGCTCGTGCGAAACTCCACAGGGGCGTTGAGGCATTCGCGCAGCCACGACGCGAGCAGGATGGCGCTGGCGTTGTCTGGCTCGGCGGAGACGACGGCTGACCGAATCGGGCCTTGCGTCAGGTCGAGCATCGACGCCAACGCACTGCGCCACGAGGTCAGCCGGGTCCAGGCCAGGTCCACGTCGCCCGGCACGTAACCGGCTCGTCTCTCAGCGAGTGCTTTTGGTACATCGGGCGACGTCGAGAGGTCGGTAATGCGGCGCTGGGCATAGCGGCCGATAGAATCGTCGGCCGGCACAGGCGGTGCGTCGGCAGGCCACCATGCCACCACGGGTGTATCGGGTAGCAGCAGCGGTATGACAACCGAGTTGGCGTGGGCAGACCTGTTACCGCGCAGTCGAACGATGGCGACTTCACCCGGACCGTCATCGCCGCCGACTTTTATCTGGGCGTCGATCTGGTCGGGACCGCGGCCCGGTCGGGGAATGAGGGTCAGGATGCGCATCGGGTGCTGACGCGCGGAGAGAACCGCCGCTTCTGTCGCATCGGAGGCGTATTCCTCGTCGGTGACGATGAGCATCGTCAGGACCATGCCCGTCGCCGGGGATCCCATGCGGTGCCGCTCCTCCGATATGGCCCGCGAGATCGCACCTCCGCTGGTGTCCTCGAGCCTGATCACGGGCGTCGCCAGGTGCGGCCATCACGCGCGATCATGTCGTAGGCGGATGCAGGACCCCATCCACCCGAGGCGTACTGCGGCGGCTGCCCAAGCTCGGCCCAGCGATCGAGCACCGGGTCGAGGATCCTCCAGCTGAGGTCCACCTCGGTGCTGTTAGGAAACAGCGGCGGCTCGCCGAGGAGGACGTCGAGGATGAGCCGCTCATAAGCCTCGGGACTGGTGTCGACGAAGGACTCGCCATATTGGAAGTCCATGGTCACGTCGCGGACCTCCATGCTCGCGGTGTTGGGGACCTTTGATCCGAAGCGCACGGTGATGCCTTCGTCTGGCTGGATTCGGAACACCAGGGCGTTGTCAGAGAGTTCCTCGACGGCTTGGCTCGCAAACGGCAGGTGCGGGGCCCTCTTGAAGATGACCGCCACCTCGGTGACCCGACGCCCTAGGCGCTTGCCCGTGCGGATATAGAAGGGCACGCCCGCCCACCGCCTACTCTCGACGGTCACACGCATGGCGGCGAAGGTCTCGGTCGTCGAGTCAGGCGGGATGCCCTCCTCCTCGAGGAATCCCGCGACGGGAACACCGCCCTGCCAGCCCGCCGCATATTGGCCGCGGGCGGTGTGTAGGTCGATGTCGTCCGGCAACTGCACAGCGCTGAGGATCTTCTCCTTTTCGGCATGCACCTGATCGGAGGAGAAGGACGGGGGTTCCTCCATCGCGGTCAGGGCGAGCAGTTGCAGCAGATGGTTCTGAATGACATCCCGAGCCGCGCCAATGCTGTTGTAGTAGCTGGCCCTTCCTGCGATACCGATGTCCTCGGCCTGGGTGATCTGGACGTTGTCGATATAATTGCAATTCCAGATGGGCTCGAACATCGCGTTAGCGAACCGGACAGCAAGGATGTTCTGGACGGTCTCCTTGCCGAGGTAGTGGTCAATGCGGAAGATCTCGTCGGGAGCGAAAGCCTCACCCAGGCCAACATCCAGCGCCTCGGCACTGGCAAGGTCGTGTCCGAACGGCTTCTCGACGACAACCCGTCGCCACTCGTCTTCATGGGATTCGGTGAGGCCGGATCCGCGCAGGTTGGACACGACCACGGGGAAGAGGCCGGGGGGAATGGACAGATAGAAGACGCGATTGCCCATGGTCCCGCGCTCTCGGTCCAGAGCGCTCACCTCGGCCTTGAGGCGACCATAGGCCTTCGGATCGTTGATATCGCCGGCGACGAAGCGGATGCCGGCGCTCAACTGGGCCCAGACATCCTCGCGAAAGGGAGTGCGAGCGTGCTCGCGGACGGCGTCGTGCACCTCGGCGGCGAAGGACTCGTCAGCCCATTCGCGCCGCGCGAAGCCGACCAGCCCGAAGCCCGGCGGCAGGAATCCACGATTGGCCAGGTCGTAGATCGCCGGCATGATCTTCTTGCGGGCAAGGTCGCCGGTCACGCCGAAGAGGATCATGCTGCATGGACCGGCCACCTTGGGCAGGCGCCGATCCCGTGGGTCGCGCAGGGGGTTGGTCACGCGCGGGCGGCCTCCAGCGCCCTGCTCACCGTGTCAAGCAATTCGCTCCAGGACTGCTCGAACTTGGCGACTCCCTCGTCTTCAAGCTCGAGGCACACGGCGGCCTCGTTGATCCCCAAAGCCTCGAGGGCGTCCCACGTCTGCCGTGACGCCCCCTGGGTGTCCGACACCGTGTCCCCTGTGAAGTTGGAGCTCGCGGCGGAGGCTTGCAGCGTCGCCTCCGGCATCGTGTTGACGCACCCGTCGACCACGAGTCCCATCACGTACATGTCGGCGGGGAAAGCCGGGTCCTTGACGCCGGTGGAGGCCCACAGCGGGCGCTGCGGATGTGCGCCCTGTGCCAAGAGGGCCTGCCACCGAGGTGAGGCGATGGCCTGTTGGAAGACCCCCCAGGCCAGCCGCGCGCTGGCCAGGGCGGCGTAGCCCTTGAGGGCAAGGGCCTCCGGCGTCCCGATAGCGTCGAGCCGAGCATCGACCGCGCTGTCCATTCGACTGACGAAGAACGACGCCACCGACTCGATACGCGACAGGTCGTGCCCGTGTTCCGCGGCCCGCTCCAGCCCGGACATCCACGCGTCGAGGACCTCGGCGTAGCGCTCGATGCTGAAGATGAGGGTGACGTTGACGCTGATGCCGGACCCGAGGACCTCGGTGATGGCGGGAATGCCCTCGACCGTCGCGGGAATCTTGATCAGGACGTTGCCGCGCTCGACCATTCCGTGCAGCAGCCGGGCCTGGAGCACGGTGAGCTCGGTCTCGCGAGCCAGGCGTGGGTCGACCTCAATGGAGACGCGACCGTCCACACCCGAGGTCTCGCGCCACAGTGCATCGAGGACATCGCACGCGTCGCGCACGTCAGTGGTCGTGAGTGCGCGCACGGCGTCGTCGACGCTGGCGCTGGTGGCGGCAAGCTCGCGAAGCTGGTCCGCGTACGCCGATGTCGCGCCGGACAGTGCCTTGGCGAAGATAGTGGGATTGGTGGTCACGCCCCGGACCTCATCGACCTCGACGAGGTGCGCGAGGTCTCCCGAGGCGATGCGGTGGCGATCGAGGTCATCGAGCCAGATCGAGACGCCGGCATCGGTCAACTGGGCCAAGGATTTGGGTGTCTGGTCTGTCGTCACGGCTCTCCTCAGGTGCGGTCAAGGCATGAGCGGGCGGCGTTGGCGACGGCCTCCGGGGTGATGCCGAACGCTTCTAACAGCAATGCGCCGTCGGCGCTGGCGCCGAAGTGGTCGATACCGATCGTGGCACCCCCCTGGCCGACGTAGCGCCACCAGCCGAGCGTGGCGCCCGCTTCGACGGAGACGCGGACCGGCACATCGGACGGAAGGACGCAGTCACGGTAGGCGTCATCCTGCTCGCCAAACCACTCAAGGCACGGCGCAGACACCACCCTGGTGCCGATGCCTTGCGCCTCGAGCAGGTCCCTCGCTTTCAATGCCACCGAGACCTCAGAACCAGTGGCGATGAGGATGGCGCGCAGGGGGGCGACCGTCGCATCGATGAGCGTGTAAGCGCCGCGGCTGACCAGGTCTGCCGAAGCGACGACCGCACGATCGAGGACCGGAATCCCCTGACGCGACAGGATCAGGCCCGTGGGAGTCCCGCGACGCAGGATCTCAAGCCAGGCCTGAGCGGTCTCGTTGCCATCGCATGGCCGAACGATGGCCAGCCCCGGGAGCGCGCGCAGCGCCCAGAGTGTCTCGATCGGCTGATGGGTCGGACCGTCCTCACCGAGGCCGACCGAGTCGTGCGTCCACACGTAGACGACGCTGGTCTGCATGAGCGCAGCAAGTCGCACGGAGCCGCGCATGTAATCGCTGAACACGAGGAAGGTTCCACCGAAGGGCCGAGTGAGGCCCTCAAGGGCGATGCCGTTGAGGACGGCTCCCATGGCGTGTTCTCGGATGCCGAAGTGGAGGATTCGACCGTAAGGGGAAGCGTCCTTGATGGGGGTTCCGGCCGGGAGGAACGACAGGCCCCCCTCGATGCTGGTGTTGTTGCTCTCGGCGAGGTCCGCTGAGCCACCCCAGAACTCCGGCATCACGGAGGCTATGGCGTTGATCACCTTGCCCGAGGCCGCTCTCGTGGCAATCGACGTTCCCGGCTCGAAGGACGGTACGGCCTTGGCGAGTCCCTCGGGTAGTTGTCTGGCGAGGAGCCGATCAAGCAGATCGGCGCGATCCGGGTGTGCGACGCGCCAGGCGTCGTAGCTGGACGTCCAGTCGGCATGGATGTCCGCGCCTCGTCCCATGACACTTCGTGCGTGGGCCAGGACGTCAGCCTCCACCTGGAAGTCCTGTGCGGGATCCAGCCCGAGTGCGACCTTCGTCGCTGCGACCTCGTCGGCCCCTAGGGCGGCGCCATGAGCCTTGCCGGTGTTTTGAACGTTGGGCGCGGGCCAAGCGATCACGGTGCGCATCGCGATGAAGGTGGGCCGGTCCTGCTCGGTTCGTGCCGACTCCAGGGCGCGCGCTAGGCCCATGATGTCGACGTCTCCGTCGGGCGCCATACCCACCCGGTGCACCGCCCATCCATAGGCCTCATAGCGGGCGACGACATCCTCGTTGAACGCAACCGCGGTGTTGCCCTCGATCGAGATGTGGTTGTCGTCCCACACGATGGTCAGATTGCCCAGGCGCTGCAGTCCCGCAAGCGATGAGGCCTCCCCGGAGACCCCCTCCTCGAGATCGCCGTCCGATGCATAGACCCAGATGTGGTGGTCGAAGGGACTCAACCCCCACGGTGCGTTGGGGTCGAGCAGCCCTCGCTGATAGCGCGTGGCCATGGCCATGCCTACCGCCGTGGCCACACCCTGCCCTAGCGGGCCGGTGGTCGTCTCAACCCCCACGGTGTGACCGTGCTCAGGGTGACCGGGCGTCAGGCTGCCGTAAGTGCGAAACGACTTCAGGTCATCAAGTGTCAGCCCGTATCCCGAGAGGAAGAGCTGGATGTACAGCGTCAGGCTCGAGTGTCCGCAGGAGAGCACGAACCGATCACGGCCAAGCCATGCGGGATCGGCTGGGTCCTGTCTGAGGAACCGCTGGAAGAGCAGGTAGGCGGCAGGCGCGAGGCTCATCGCGGTCCCCGGATGGCCGTTGCCCGCCTTCTGCACGGCGTCCATGGCCAGCGCGCGGATCGTGGCGACCGCTCGTCGGTCGAGGTCCGTCCAGGGGATGTCCATCGTGCCCGGCAGGGCGGGGGAGGTGATCACGGAGGGAGCCTAGCGAGGGAGGGTCTGGCCCCGAGCCCGCACGGCTACACTTGCGGTGAGCATCGCACGGGCGAGCTTGGGAATTGACCAGGGAGTCATGGGGTGGCCAGTATCGAGGAGGCCGCGCCGACGCGCGGGGGTGCCTCGCCGGGGCCCACGCTGGCTCAGCGGGCCGGTGCCTACGTCGTGGTGACAAAGCCCAGGATCATTGAACTGCTCCTGGTCACGGCCCTGCCCACGATGTTCCTGGCGGCTGGTGGCTGGCCACGCCTGGCCACCGCCATCGCTGTCGTAGTGGGAGGAGCCTTGGCGGCCGCCGGGGCCAATACCCTCAACTCGGTCTACGACCGCGACATTGATGCCGTGATGCGGCGTACCGCTCACCGCCCCATGGTGTCGGGGGTCATCAGCCCGCTCGCGGGCATCACGTGGGGCGTGACGCTGTCGGTGGGCAGCGTCATAGTTCTTGCTGTCTTCACGAACGTCCTTGCTGCCGCGCTCGCAATCGTCGCCATCGTGTTCTACGTCTTCGGCTACACCATCTGGCTCAAGCGCCGGACTCCGCAAAACATCGTCTGGGGCGGTGCGGCCGGCTGCATGCCCGTGCTGATCGCGTGGGCGGCGGTGACCGGATCTCTGACGTGGGCACCACTCGTCCTCTTCTTCATCATCTTCCTTTGGACGCCACCGCACTACTGGCCGCTCTCGCTGCGATACCGCGACGACTACGCCCAGGCGAGGGTGCCCATGCTGCCGGTGGTCGCCGACCAGCGAGTCGTCGCGCGGCACATCGTCGTGTACTCCTGGCTGCTGGTCGCCGCCTCACTGGCACTGATCCCACTCGCGCCGATGGGCTGGGTCTACGTCGCCGCTGCCGTCATGCTCGGCGCCATCTTCCTTGCCGAGGCCTACGCGCTGAGGGCCAGAGTCAACCGTGGATCAGACGACCCGCGCCCCATGCGGCTCTTCCACTGGTCGATCACCTATTTGGCGCTGTTGTTCCTGGCCGTCGGCCTCGACCCGTTTGTCGCCTAGGCGTCGACACTCACGCATCAACGATCACGACACCGCGATCGCGCAGCCGCAGCAGCACGAGCAGGGCGAGCACCCAGATCACCGTGGCGCCCAGCATGTGTATCGCGACGAGCACCCAGGGGAGTCCGGTGAAGTACTGCGTGTAGCCAATGACACCCTGTGCGATGGCTGCACCGAGCAGCCACCACGCCGCCACGCGCGCACGCCTCGGACTACCCGTGACGTGCAGCGCTATAAGCATTCCAACAGTCAGGCCGAGGAAGAGGAACACGGTGTCGGCGTGCAGCCATGAGACGGTTCGCGGGTCGACGCCGAATCGTGCCTCGGTGTCAGCGTCACCGGAGTGAGGGCCGCTGCCCGTGACGACGACGCCCAGCACGACCACCACCGACGTGGTCACGACGAGCGCGCGACCGAGCCAAAGGATCGCGGGCGCGACCAGGGGAACGACCGGCCGATCGCCCGGCTCGCCAGCTCGCACCACAAGCAAGGTGCAGCCGGCGATGATCGCCATCGAGACCAGGAAGTGGCCCGCGACCGCCCACGGATTGAGTCCGGTGAGCACGGTGATCCCGCCGAGGATGGCCTGGGTCACGGTGCCGACGATCGGTATCGCGGCAAGCACGACGACGGGGGCGCGACCCGGCAGCCCAGCTCGCCCCCGTCGTCGCCACCAACCGATCGCGGTGAGGATCGCGGCAAGGGCCAGGAGGCCAAGGGCAAAGGTCAGCAGTCGGTTGCCGAACTCGACATACTTGTGCCATGCCTCTTCCTGGCGGGATGTGGGGACGTAGGAGCCGTCGACGCACTCCGGCCAGGTAGGGCACCCGAGGCCGGATCCGGTGAGACGCACGACTCCGCCCGTGACCACGATGGCCATCTGCGCGATCAGGTTGGCGAGGAAGAGCCGGCGCAGCCACGCGGGTGCTCGCCCATCACTACCGGCGGTCGCGCGCGGCGTGGTGTTGGCGATCGC
This sequence comes from Actinomycetota bacterium, assembly GCA_016870515.1. Taxonomy (GTDB): domain Bacteria; phylum Actinomycetota; class Actinomycetes; order S36-B12; family S36-B12; genus Mxb001. The sequence goes on from VGBL01000002.1 coordinate 48,697, forward strand.
GCTCATGAGGTAAGACTACGGCGTCAGTCCCACTTGAACGTCCGGGCCGTGATGAGCACCCCTAGCGCCGCCCACGCGATGAGCAGCCCGAGGTCCAGACCCATGGCGCCAGGAGCCGCGGCCAGCAGGCTTCGAAGGGCGTCGCCCAGTGCTGCCGAAGGCAACCATTGAACGACGGCTCCCAGCCACGCGGGAAGCGCGCTGGCCGGGACGACGACCCCGCCGGCGAAAAGCAGCACGAGGAAGATGCCGTTGGCGAGCGCGAGACTGGCTTCCGCGCGCACGGCGCCACCGAGCGCGAACCCGAGGGCGCCGAGTGAGAAGGACCCGAGCACGACGACGCCGAGCGTGCCGAAGGCAGCGACGGAGGGCCGCCAGCCAAGAAGCGCGGCCGCGGCGACTAGCACGGCGGCCTGGAGGAGTACGACGATCAAGGTCGACAAGGATCGAGCGACGAGGATGCCGGTTCGGCTCAGAGGCGTCGTGGCCAGCAGAAGCAGCGCCCCTGAGCGACGGTCGAACCCAATGCTTAGGGCAAGCGAGGTGAAGGCGCCAGAGAGCACAGCGACGGTCAGGACCGCGGCGAGCGCTGCATCTACTCGGCTGACACCCGTCGGGACGTCGAGGGACACGAAGTCAGAGAGCGTCAAGGCGATGAGCAGCGCGAGTGGAATCAAAAGTGTGAGGAGGAGCTGCTCGCCGTTGCGCAGGACAATGCGAAGATCAAGACGCGCCTGCGAGACGACTAGATACGTGGAACTCACTCGACCCCCTCGTCCTGGGCGATCAGCCGCGAATAGGCGGCCTCCAGGGATCCGTGCCCGGCCCGAAGGTTGCGAGGCATGACCCCGTGCTCAGCGCACCACGACGTCAGCGTCGCCAATACGCGCGGATCCACTGGACCTCGGACGACGTAGCGACCGGGGGCAGCCTCATTGACTACACAGCCTTCCGGAAGCGCGTGCGGAAGACCCGAGAGGTCGAGGCGGAGTGGAGCGTCGAACGTCACCTGCTCCTGGCCGCTGGACACGAGGGATTCCAAGGGCTCCTGCGCCAGGCACCGCCCGCGAGACAGGATGGCAACGTCGTCGCACAGCGCCTCGGCTTCGTCGAGAAGATGCGTGGCCAGGAGGACGGTCGTGCCCTGGTCGCGCAGTTCGCGGATGATCTCCCAGACGAGGGATCGTCCGCGCGGATCGAGACCGGACGTCGGTTCGTCGAGGATCACCATGCGGGGCGAGCCGACGAGCGCACACGCGAGACTGACGCGACGACGCTCGCCGCCTGACAGGCGGCGAATCGAGGTTCGCCCGAACGCGTCGATGCCCAGGCGGGCGATGGCTTCATCAGCGCTCGGCACGGCCCCGCGCAGCCGGGCCATGTGCCGGACAATCTCCGGGCCGCGTGCCCCGGTCGGGAGCCCCTCCTCCTGGAGCATGACGTGCAGGGCCTGCCGGGCGGCGTACCGTCCTGGCTTGCCGCCGAGCACCTCCACGTGGCCCGACCGCGGTCGGCGCAATCCGGCCAGGAGGGCCACCGCGGAGGACTTGCCCGCGCCGTTAGGGCCCAGCAGGGCGGTCACCCGCCCCTGTGAGACCGTGAGGGACAGCCCCCTGAGGGCCACGGCGCGGCCATAGGCCAGATGGACATCGGCGATGACCGCGGCGGGCACCTGGGCAGTCTAGGGGTCGGGGTTGCACTCCCCGAGAATTCCGACACACTAGGGGTGTGAAATTCCCAGGTGTCGGAGCCGAGCGTGTCGCCAGGGCCATCCTCGCGGCGGGCCCAGCGACAGCGGTCGAACTTGCCGAACGGCTGGGCAGCAGTCCCACCGTCGTGCGCAGGCACCTGGACTCTCTGGTGGACGAGGAGCTGGTCGTCGCGGGAGAGCGCCGGCCCTATGGTCCCAATCCGGCCCGAGGTCGCGGTCGGCCGGCGCGCGTGTTCGCGCTGACCGACAAGGGGCGAAATGTCTTCGACGCCGCCTATGACGACGTCGCGGTTGGCGCACTGCGCTACCTGCGCGTCCACGGTGGTGATACCGCGGTGCGGGGCTTCGCGCAGCAACGAGCCGCCGAGATGGTGTCGCGTTATGCCCCGGCAGTCGTCTCCCAGCACGGACCGGTGACGCGCCTGGCCGCACTCGCGGGCGTGCTGACGGCCGATGGATACGCGGCCACGGCGGGGGAGGCAGAGGCGGGTCCGCAACTGTGCCAGCACCACTGCCCGGTGAGCCATGTCGCCGCCGAATTCCCAGAGATCTGCGAGGCCGAGACCCAGGCCTTCGAGGATCTGCTGGGCACCCACGTACTCCGCCTGGCCACGATCGGCCGTGGCGATGGCATCTGCACGACGCTCGTCCCATCCTTGATGAACCGGAGGACACCCGCATGACCGCACCCACGCATCCCGAACTCGAGGGCCTCGGCCGATACGAATACGGCTGGAGCGACTCAGATGTCGCCGGCTCCGTGGCCAAGCGCGGCCTCAACGAAGACGTGGTTCGCGAGATCAGCGCGCTCAAGAACGAACCCCAATGGATGCTCGACCTGCGCCTGAAGGGACTCCGGCTGTTCGAGAAGAAGCCGATGCCCGCATGGGGCTCGAATCTCTCCGGTATCGACTTCGACACGATCAAGTACTTCGTGCGCTCCACCGAGAAGCAGGCGACGAGTTGGGATGAGCTCCCCGACGACATCCGCTCCACCTATGACCGCCTGGGTATCCCCGAGGCCGAGAAGCAGCGGCTTATCGCCGGTGTCGCCGCGCAGTACGAGTCTGAGGTCGTCTACCACAAGATCCGCGAGGATCTCGAGGAGCAGGGCGTCATCTTCCTTGATACCGACTCAGGCCTTCGGGAGCACGAAGACATCTTCCGCGAGTACTTCGGCTCGGTGATTCCCGTTGGCGACAACAAGTTCGCCGCACTCAACACCGCCGTGTGGTCAGGAGGATCGTTTATCTACGTCCCACCCGGTGTCAACGTCGAAATCCCACTTCAGGCGTACTTCCGGATCAATACCGAAAACATGGGGCAGTTCGAGCGCACGCTCATCATCGTTGATGAGGGCGCCTACGTGCACTACGTAGAGGGATGCACTGCGCCGATCTACTCCTCCGACTCGCTGCACTCGGCCGTCGTTGAGATCGTGGTCAAGAAAGACGCCCGCTGTCGCTACACCACCATCCAGAACTGGTCCAACAATGTCTACAACCTCGTCACGAAGCGTGCCGCAGCGCATGCCGGCGCCACCATGGAGTGGATTGACGGCAATATCGGATCCAAGGTCACCATGAAATACCCGGCGGTCTGGATGCTGGGCGAGCACGCAAAGGGCGAGACGCTGTCGGTGGCCTTCGCGGGCGAGGGCCAGCACCAAGACGCGGGCGCCAAGATGGTCCACGCGGCGCCTCACACCTCATCCACGATCGTCTCCAAGTCGGTGGCTCGCGGCGGCGGGCGCACCTCCTACCGCGGCCTCGTCCAGGTACTCGAGGGCTCACACGGTTCCCGGAGCACCGTGAAGTGCGATGCACTTCTCGTCGACAACATCTCGCGCAGCGACACCTACCCCTACGTCGACGTTCGTGAGGACGACGTCTCGATGGGGCACGAGGCGACCGTGTCCAAGATCAGCGAAGACCAGCTCTTCTACCTGATGTCGCGCGGCGTGTCGGAGGACGAGGCCATGGCGATGATCGTGCGCGGCTTCGTGGAGCCCATCGCTCGTGAGCTGCCGATGGAATACGCGCTCGAACTCAACCGGCTCATCGAGCTGCAGATGGAAGGCGCCGTCGGCTGATGACGACGACACCTGCTACCGACCATGCGCCACGGATATCGGCCCGGTCGGTTCTCGATCACTGCGTCCCCACCGGGCGCGAGGAGGAGTGGCGCTTTGCGCCTCTCGATCGTCTCGCCGGACTGCACGCCTCCGGCGAGTTGCTGCCGGGCACCATCGACATCCTGGTGTCGGGCGACGGCGTCGACTCGCAGGAGGTCCCACCCAGCGACCCCCGGGTAGCCAGCACTCTCGTGCCCAGCGACATCGTCTCAGCCCGTGCCCTGGCGAGCGCCCGCCAGGCGCATCTGGTGCGCATCCCTCGTGAGACGGTCGGCTCCGCTCGCATCGAGATCGTTGGCCGCGGGGAGCAGGCCGGCTGCCACCTGGTCATCGAGGTCGCTCCGTTTAGTTCCGCCACCGTGATCCTCGACCACAGCGGATCCGGCGCCCTGGCCGAAAACGTCGAGATTCGCGTTGGTGACTCAGCGAGTCTGACCCTCGTGTCCGTGCAGGGATGGGATCGCGACGCCGTCCACGTGGGCCGCCATGATGCAGTCCTCGGGCGCGACGCTCGTCTTGTCATGGGTCACGTGACCCTCGGCGGAGATGTCGTGCGCATCTCGCCGACGGTGTCATACGCCCAGCCCGGCGGCGACGCTGAGCTCCTGGGCCTCTTCTTCGCTGAATCTGGGCAATTCCAAGAACACCGCGTCTTTGTCGACCACGCCATCCCGAATTGCCGCAGTTCTGTCCTCTACAAGGGGGCTGTGCAAGGCAGCGGGGCCCACACCGTGTGGATCGGGGACGTCCTGGTGCGTTCGGGTGCCACCGGAATCGACACCTACGAGGTCAACCGCAACCTCCTCCTGACCGATGGAGCGCGAGCCGACTCCGTCCCCAACCTCGAACTCGAGACGGGCGAGATCGTCGGAGCGGGACACGCCAGTGCCATCGGTCGCTTCGACGACGAGCAGCTCTTTTACCTGCGTGCACGAGGTATTCCGGAGGATCTCGCCCGGGTTCTCGTGGTTCGTGGCTTCTTCGCCGACGTGCTGATGCGCCTGGGCGTGCCTGATGTTGCCAGCACGGTCATGGCGACCGTCGACTCCCGTCTGGGCGTCGACCTGTCCGGCAGCGGCATCGAGGAGGACGACGACTGATGCTGATGGTCGACGTCTGTGCCTTAGGCGACATTCCCGATGACGGTGCACTCCGAGTGCTCGTTGGCGATCGGGCGGTCGCCATTGCTCGCTGCGACGGCGCTGTCTACGCAATCCTCGACGTGTGCTCGCACGCCGATGTGCCCCTCTCCGAGGGGGAGGTCAGCGATTGTGCGATCGAGTGCTGGTTGCACGGATCGCAGTTTGACCTGCGCACTGGAGTGCCACTGTCGCTACCCGCAACTGTTCCCGTCCCCGTCTTCGCCGTCGAAATCCAAGGCGAGGGCGACAAAGCCCGCATCCTGGTCGCGGACGCATCCGTGTCCGTCCCCGGCCCGCCGGCCTAGCCAGCACCCTCAAGGAGAGACATGTCCACCCTGGAGATCAAGGACCTGCACGCTTCCGTGGAGACCGAGTCCGGTCCTCGCGAGATCCTGCGGGGCGTCACGCTGACCGTCCGCGGCGGCGAGACCCATGCGGTGATGGGCCCCAACGGCTCGGGCAAGTCAACCCTCGCCTACGTCATCGCCGGACACCCGAAATACGCCGTCATCGGCGGCAGCATCACCCTCGACGGCGAGGACGTACTGGACATGAGCGTCGACGAGCGCGCTCGAGCGGGCCTTTTCCTGGCCATGCAGTACCCCGTCGAGGTGCCCGGGGTCTCGGTGTCGAACTTCCTTCGCACATCAGTGACCGCCGTGCGCGGCGAGGCACCCAAGCTGAGGCTGTGGGTCAAGGAGATGAAGGGCGCAATGGAGGCCCTTTCGATCGACCCGTCCTTCGCGGAGCGCAACGTCAACGAAGGCTTCAGCGGTGGAGAGAAGAAGCGGCACGAGATCTTGCAACTGGAGTTGCTGAAGCCCAAGATCGCCGTGCTCGATGAGACCGACTCCGGGCTCGACGTCGATGCGCTCAAGGTCGTCGCCGAGGGGGTCAATCGATTCCAGGCCGACGGCACGACAGGCACCCTCCTCATCACTCACTACACCCGGATCCTGCGCTACATCCATCCCGATTTCGTCCATGTCTTCGTCGATGGCCGCATAGTCGAAAGTGGCGGTCCGGAGCTGGCGACGCAGCTGGAGGACGAGGGATACGAGCGCTTCATCAAGTCGGCTGCCTCCGCATGAGCGCCATCCAGCAGGTCCCTACCTCACGTGACCACGCGATTGACGTCGCGCGGCTGCGTGAGCAATTCCCCATTCTCCATCGCACGGTCCGGGACGAGCAGCGGCTTATCTACCTCGACTCCGGGGCGACATCGCAAAAGCCGCTCGCGGTGCTCGATGCTGAGCGTGACTACTACCTGACCTCCAATGCGGCCGTTCATCGCGGTGCCCATCAATTGGCCGAGGAGGCGACGGAGGCCTACGAGGGCAGTCGGGCGCGAATTGCGGCGTTCGTCGGTGCACGGGCAGAGCAGTTGGTGTTCACGCGCAACGCCACCGAGTCTCTTAACCTGCTCGCCTACGCCTTCAGCAACACCTCAGACAAGGCGCGCACAGGCGCACCGCGGCCCGACGGCTCCGACCGCCTGGTGATCGGCCCCGGCGACGAGATCCTCATCACCGAGATGGAGCACCACGCCAACCTCATCCCGTGGCAAGAGGTCTGCGCCAAGACTGGTGCGACGCTCCGGTGGATCCCTCTCACGCCCGACGGCCGCCTGGACCTCGGCCGCCTGCCCGAGCTGCTCACCTCACGCACGAGGGTCGTGTCGTTCGTGCATCAGTCGAATCTCGTGGGCACGATCAACCCGGTGCGTGAGATCGCTCGAGCCGCGCGAGATGTCGGGGCCTGGGTCTTCCTCGATGCCTGTCAATCGGTGCCCCATATGCCCATCGACGTGAACGAACTGGGCGTCGACGCGGTGGCGTGGAGCGGTCATAAAATGCTCGGCCCGACCGGTATCGGCTGTCTCTGGGCGACTGACGAACTTCTCTACTCGATGCCGCCGTTCATCAGTGGGGGATCCATGATCGAAGTGGTCACCATGGAGGCGTCCACGTTTGCCGATCCACCCAAGAGATTCGAAGCGGGCGTGCCGATGGTGGCCCAGGCTGTCGGCCTGTCGGCCGCGTGCGATGTCCTCGACACCCTCGGCATGGACGCAGTGGCAGCCCACGAAGCCGATCTGACCGCCTATGCGTTGGCGCAGCTCGACGGGCTAGTCGGAGTCCGCGTCGTTGGCCCGGCCTCTACTGAGATGCGGGGCAGCGCGATCTCCTTCGTGGTCGAGGGCGTGCATCCGCACGATGTGGGGCAGATCCTCGACAGCCGCGGCATTGCCGTGCGGGTGGGCCACCAGTGCGCGTGGCCAGCCTGCCGGGCACTCGGAGTGCCGGCCACCACGCGCATCTCTCCCTACGTCTACAACGATCGTTCCGACATCGATGCGTTCATCGAGGCGCTCGACGGCGTGCGCGGTGTCTTTGGGTTCCACTGATGCAAGACCTCTACCAGGAGATCATCCTCGACCACTACCGCAATCCCCAAGGACGCGGACTTCGTGAGCCCTTCGAGGCGCAGGTCCACCACGTCAATCCGACATGCGGAGACGAAATCGACCTGCGCCTTCATCTGAAGACTCGCGACGGGGTCGTCGTCGTCGAAGACGTGTCCTACGAGGGCCAGGGCTGCTCAATCTCCCAGGCATCGGCAAGCGTGCTCTTTGACTCCGTCGTCGGTCACCCCCTCGACGAAGCGCTCGCCTTCCTCGACCGCTTCCAGGAGATGCTGCAGTCCAAGGGCGCGCTTCAAGGTGACGAGGAGATCATGGGCGACGCCGTGGCATTTGCAGGCGTGTCGAAGTATCCGGCGCGCGTGAAGTGCGCCCTTCTCCCGTGGATGGCTTGGAAGGATGCAGTTGTCCGAGCGACCGAAGGAGACATGACATGACCCAGAGCACCTCCGAGGAGGTCTGGGAGGCCCTGAAGGACGTCGTGGACCCCGAGCTCGGCATAAACGTCGTCGACCTGGGCCTGGTGTACGACGTGCACATAGACGAGGGCAATCGAGCCACACTCGACATGACGCTTACCTCGGCAGCATGCCCCCTCACCGACGTGATCGAAGACCAGACGCGCGCGGCGCTCGACGGCGTCGTGCAGGATTTCGCCATCAATTGGGTGTGGCTGCCACCATGGGGTCCCGACAAGATCACCGACGATGGCCGCGAGATGCTGCGTGCCCTGGGCTTCAACGTCTGACGTAGGCTAAGCGCCTTGTGATCAGCGCATCCGGCATCGAACTTCGCGCCGGACCACGCCTGCTCCTGGCGGAAGCATCCCTTCGCGTGGGTCCCGGGGACCGGATCGGTCTCGTCGGGCGCAACGGCGCCGGCAAGACCACGCTCACAAAGGTCCTGGCGGGGGAGGGGCTCCCGGCAGCCGGCACGATCACGCGTTCGGGCACCGTCGGCTATCTGCCTCAGGACCCGCGCACCGGTGACCTCGACGTCAGGGCGCGCGACCGCATCCTCGGCGCGCGTGGGCTTGCGGACGCCGCCGGCCGCATGCACCAGTCGGCAGACCGCATGGGGAGTGAGGACGATCAGGAGCGCGAGCGTGCGATGCGCGCCTACGACGTCGCCACCAGGGAATTCGAAAGTCGCGGTGGATACGCGGCAGACGCGGAAGCCGCGAGCATCGCGGCAAGCCTTGGCCTGCCCGAGCGCGTCCTGGGACAGGCACTGGGCACGCTCTCCGGGGGGCAACGTCGACGCATCGAGCTTGCCCGCATCCTCTTCGGGGGCTACGACGTGCTCCTGCTCGACGAGCCGACCAACCATCTCGACGCTGACTCGATAGGCTGGCTGCGTCGCTTCCTCGCGTCATATCCCGGGGGATTTATCGTCATCAGCCACGATGCAGGGCTGCTGGAGTCCACCGTCAACACCGTCATTCACCTCGACGCGACCAGGGCGGAGATCGATTCCTACTCGATGGGCTGGAAGGCCTACCTGCAGCAGCGCGAGACCAACGAACGGCGTCGCAGGCGAGAGCGCGCCAATGCCGAGAAGCAGGCCAGTTCCCTGCGCGAGCAAGCCGAGCGTATGCGCGCCAAGGCAACGAAGGCCCGTGCCGCACAGAGCATGCTGAAACGGGCCGAGCGGCTCGTCTCCGGGCTCGAGGCGCAGCGGGCCTCTGATCGCGTGGCGCGCATTCGGTTCCCTGATCCAGCGTCGTGCGGCAAGACGCCGCTCATGGCCCGTGGCCTATCGCGCTCCTACGGGTCGCAGGAGGTGTTCACGGACATCGACCTTGCCATCGACCGAGGGTCGCGGGTCGTCATCCTCGGTCTCAATGGAGCGGGGAAGACCACGCTGCTGCGGATCCTGGCCGGGCTCGACGCGCCCGACACGGGAGAGATCAACCTCGGACATGGCGCCCGAATCGGCTACTACGCCCAGGAGCACGAGACGCTCGACCCATCTCGCAGCGTGCTCCAAAGCATGGTCGCAGCGGCGCCCGCGCTGCCGGAGACCGAGTGCCGCCGCATCCTGGGATCCTTTCTCTTCACCGGAGACGATGCCGATAAGCCGACGTCGGTCCTGTCGGGTGGAGAGAAGACGCGACTGGCTCTGGCACTGCTGGTCGTGTCAAGTGCCAACGTGCTGCTACTGGACGAGCCGACAAACAACCTCGATCCCGCGAGCCGCGAGGAGATCCTGCGCGCACTTCATGGCTACCGGGGCGCCGTTGTCTTGGTCACCCATGACGAGGGTGCCGTAAGGGCACTTGGTCCAGAGCGGGTCGTGATCCTCCCCGAGGGCGATGAGGACCTGTGGAATGACGACTACGCTGACCTGGTGTCACTGGCGTGACGATCTATCGGCCTGTCGCGGCTCGAGAGGAGGGGCCATGAGCGAAGTCACCGAACTCGTCGATCCGCAACTCCTCGAGGACGGATCGCTCTGCCTCGACTTCACCGAGGGAGTCCTCACGGTCACCCTCGACCGACCTGAGGCGCGCAATGCCCAGACACCGGCCACCTGGCGTGCCCTCGCGGCTGTTGGCGCGGCCGTGAAGGCTCACCCCGAGAGGATCGATGCCATCGTCGTCACGGGCGAGGGCCCCTCCTTCAGTGCGGGTCTGGACCGTCGGATGTTCACCCCCGAGGGAATCCCGGGCGAGGCATCGCTGACGACCATGGCGGCACTGGACGACGCCGGGATAGACGACATGATCCAACGGATTCAGGGTGGGTTCACATGGCTCGGCGAGGTCGAGCCACTGTCGATCGCCGCAGTCCGCGGGCACGCTATCGGTGCCGGATTCCAACTTGCCCTCGCCTGCGACGTGATCTTGGCCGCGCCGAACGCTCGCTTCGCCATGCGCGAGACCTCCTATGGCCTCGTTCCCGACCTTGCCGGCACGTCGCCACTTGTGCGCGCTGTCGGTTACGGGCGGGCCCTCGAGATCTGCGCGACAGGTCGGGATGTCAGCGCCGAGGAGGGCTACCGGCTGGGTTTCGTCACACGAGTTGCGCCCGACCTTGAGCGAGCCGTCTCGGGCTTCGTCACCGCCGTTCGCGCCGCTCCGCGCGGTGCCATCCGCGACCTGACCGCGCTCCTGCGCGGTGCCGAGGAGCGCACGGCGGCCGAGCAGCGAGCTGCAGAGCGTTCGGCGCAGGCAGGTCGACTGAGATCCCTTCGCGCCCTCCTAGGCGGCTGACGTGTCGGGTGTGAACCCCTGGTCGGTCTATCAGTCCCTGACACGCGATCCGTCGCAGATCAAGCGCGTGAAGCGGGGAGTCCTCAGGCGCATCCTGCTTTACGCGCGTCCATATCGCGGGTTGGTGATCGCCTTCATGGTCACGCTGGTCATCGCATCACTCCTGACGGTTGCCCAGCCACTCCTCTTTCGAGGGATCGTTGACAACGGCATCACCCAGGGCAATGCCACCCTGGTGACGGTCCTGGCCCTAAGCATCGCCGGCCTGGCCATCCTCGACGCACTCGTTGGAATCGTCGGTCGCTGGTATTCGGCACGCATCGGGGAGGGCCTCATTTTCGACCTGCGCGCCCAGGTCTACGGCCACGTACAGGAGCAGTCGATCGCCTTCTTCACCCGCGCCCAGACAGGCGCCCTTGTCTCCCGGCTCAACTCGGACGTGATCGGTGCCCAGCAGGCGTTTACCTCTACGCTCAGTGGCGTCTTGGGCAACGTAATCACCGTGACCGTCGTCCTGATCACGATGTACCTCCTGTCGTGGCAGGTCACCGTCCTGTCGCTCATCCTAGTCCCGCTCTTCCTCTTTCCAGCGAGGTGGATGGGTCGACGCCTGCAGTCGCTTACAAAGGAACAGATGCAGGTCAATGCGCAGATGAGCACGCAGATGACTGAGCGCTTCAATGTCGCGGGAGCGCTGCTCGTCACCCTCTTCGGCCGCTCGCGCGATGAGCAGGACGAGTTCACCGGAAGGGCCGCCCGGGTGCGAGACGCTGGGATCTCCATCGCGATGGCCAATAGGTGGTTTTTCACCGCCCTTCTGCTGGTGGGCTCGGTGGCCACGGCCGTCACTTACGGGGTCGGCGGCAACCTGGTCATTTCCGGTGCGATCACGCTAGGCACGCTGCTTGCGCTGGTCGCCCTGTTGGCCCAGCTCTACGGGCCGCTCACGGCGTTGTCGAATGTCCGCGTGGACGTGATGACGGCGCTGGTCAGCTTCGAGCGCGTCTTCGAAGTGCTCGACCTTCCACCCCTTGTCCGACAGTCACCCGCGGCCGTGCCGATCCCGACGGGCCCGCTCGCCATCCGGTTCGACCACGTCGTCTTTCGATATCCCACGGCAGCCGAGGTATCCCTCGCTTCACTCGAGTCAGTGGCGCGCGCTGTCGAGCCGCGTAGCGAGGCCCCCGCTCTCCACGACGTCAGTTTCAGTGTCGAGCCTGGTCAGCTCGTCGCGCTCGTGGGCCCATCGGGGGCTGGCAAGACCACCATTGGCGCCCTCATTCCACGCCTTTACGACGTCACCAGCGGGTGCGTGGAGGTCGGCGGGGTCGACGTGCGCGACCTCGAATTGGGGCCGCTGCGCGGGGCCATTGGTGTGGTCAGCCAGGACGCGCACATGTTCCACGACACCATCGGTGCCAATCTGCGTTATGCGACGCCGGACGCCACCGAGGCCGACATTCGCAAGGCGCTGAGCGGAGCCCACATCCTCGAGTTCATCGACTCACTGCCCAATGGGCTCGACACAGTCGTCGGTGACCGCGGCTATCGACTGTCTGGAGGGGAGAAGCAGCGCATCGCCATCGCACGCCTACTTCTGAAGGCCCCGCGCGTGGTCATCCTCGACGAGGCGACGGCACACCTAGACTCCGAGAGCGAGGCAGCCGTGCAGGGAGCTCTTGCCTCGGCGCTCATCGGACGCACGTCGATCGTGATCGCCCATCGGCTCTCGACGGTGCGTCAGGCGGACGTGATCCTGGTCGTCGAGGAGGGCCGCATCGTTGAGCGTGGGACTCACGACGAACTGCTTGCGCGAGGTCGTCTCTACGCAACCCTCTATGCCACCCAGTTCACCGACTGAGCGCCTCACCAAGGAGCGCGCAGGATTCCGCCATCGACCGGCACGAAGGCGCCGGTCACATAGGACGCCGCGGGAGAAAGCAGGAAGGCAGCGACCCTGCCGAATTCCGCCGGGTCTCCGAGACGCCCGAGGGGAACGGACGCTTCGACAGCGTGTGTTGCGTCGGCGTCGCCCTGCGTGAGCGCCACCATGCGGTCGGTGGCGATCCTGCCGGGAAGGATCCCGTTGACTCTCACGGTAGGTGCCAACTCGATCGACAACTCCTTCACGAGCATCGCCAGGCCCGGTCGCAGGACATTGCTTGCTCCCAGTCCCTCGATCGGCTCGCGGACGGTCGTGGACAGCACGGCGAGCATGGCGCCACCCTGGGCGATCCGCGGAGCGAATGCGCGCATGAGCCGCACCGACGCCATGAGCACCCCCTCGATCGCCGCCTGCCACTGGTCATCCGTGTAGTCCAGGCTGCGACCGGGGACCGGACCACCGACATTGACTAGGACGCCGTCGATCCGTCCGAGTGTGTCCACGGCGCAGCCGAGAAGGCGTTCGGCCGCGTCAGGTGCGGCGAGGTCAAGGGCCAGCGACGCGGCGTCCGGGCCGAGTGCGGAGCAAGCTCGATCGAGTGCGGCCTGATCGCGCGACGCCACCAGTACGCGGGCACCCTCACCGGCGAGGGCTTGCGCGGTGGCGAATCCCAGTCCCCGCGAGCCCGCGGTCACGACATAGGCGTGGTCACTCAAGCCGAGGTCCACGGCACCTCTTCCCGGGTTGCCATGCGCCCGGCATCGTCGCGCGCCTCGCGGCGAAGGAAGAAGAGCCATCCGGCAACCGCTACGGCTGCGAAGAGCAGCCACTGGACGGCATAGGAGACATTGCGACCCTCGTCGATCACCGGCATGGCAACGATGGTCACCGTCGATTCCCTCGGGATCGATTCGCTTGCCTGCACATAGAAGGGCGGTGAGTCAGGGCCGCCGAGAACTCGCGGATCAAGTGCGGCCGCCTGACCGGCCGGCAGGTCGCCGGGTGGGGGGCTCGGCATGCGCTCGGCGTCGCGCAGCCAGCCGGTCACCGTGACCTCGCCGGTTGGCACCGGGGGTGGGGCCTGGGCAGCGGTCGCGCTGCCCTCGACGGGCACCCAACCGCGATTGACCCATATCCTGGCAGCGTCGGGCTGGAGCAGTGGCGTCGCCACCCAGAAACCGTTACGACCGTCGAGCGGACGCTGGCGGATGAGTTGCGTCGCGGCGCCGTCGTACTCGCCCGTTATCGTCACAGGCTGCCAGGGCACCGGCCGGGAGATCGCCGCAGACCAGGTGATCGGCTCGGCAGCGGCCTCGGTCTCGAGCATGACCCGATCGGCGCGACGCTCCTCGGCCCGCTCCCACTGCCACCGACTGAGCAGGCCAAATGCGGCGATAGCGGCAAGGACGAGGGCCGTGAAGGCAATCCACCGACGTGTCCTCAGCAGAGACCACATGAGGACACCGTAATCACGTGCGCTGGTCTCCACGGCCGGGCGGCAGGGCCGCGAGCGGCGGAAGGAAGGGGGCGGGTCCGGGCGAGGTCCGGCGGCGCCGACCTGCATTGGCGGCCACGACGGCGAGGTAGGGGAGGACAACGGCCCCGGCAAGGAACACCCAGCGTGGCCACCCCGGCACCAAGATGGCGAGGATGACGCAGGCCGTACGGATGGACATCGAGATCAGGTAGCGACGGGTGCGCGGCCCCTGCTCATCAGAAAGGCTCTCCGGTGCGCCCGTGATCGAGTAGACCTCGGCTCCGGTGGACCGGCTGTTGGTCTGCACCAGAACACCGTAAGCCGAAATCGAGCGATCGGCACGCTGGAGATCGCTACAGGGCATCACTCACTGTGGAGAAGTGGAAGTCCTCCACCGTGACGGGGGGCATGGCGACCCGGGCCGCATAGTCACCCATCTCGCGCGGCAGGGTGCGCTGCGTCACACCGGCGTCGCTGATTCGACCGAGCACGGCGACGGGGGAGTCGTTGAAGCGGAAGTTGCCGGCCGCACCGATGACCTCGCCTCCACGAACGACGTAGACACCGTCGCGGGTGAGCCCGGTCAGCAGCAGGGTCTGCGGATCGACGACGCGGTTGTACCACAGGCACGTGACGAGGAGGCCATCATCGGTGCGGGCGACGAGGTCGGACACGCCACCCGCGCCCGCGGAGTCGGCCAGGCGCAGCGTGTCAGCGCTGCTCGCGGCCGGGATGCCACGCGAATGCGCGAGCCACCTCGGCGTCAGCAGGTGCTCGAGAACGCCCTCGCGTATCCAGTCCACCCTGCCGAGGGGCAGGCCGTTGTCGAAGACGGATGCGGCGTCGGACGACGCGGCGGTCGACAGGAACGCCGCCGCGGGGATAACGGGATCGAAGGGGTCGCTGCTCAATGTCAGCGCGCGCTCGCCCAGGCGCTCGCCGATGCGCGTGCGGCCATCGGGTGCGCTGAAAACGCTGCGCCCCTCCACGGCCTCGCGGGCGCTGGACGACCACCACAGGTCCACCATCAGGTCGCCGATGGCGCCCGGGGTGAGGATGGCGCGATGGCGGCCCGGCTCGACGTCCACGCGCGTGGCCTGGGCATTCAGAGCCCATCGAAGCTCGGCCTCGCCCGTGGCCAGGTCGACGCCGTGGAAGTCATCGGCGGATATGCCCCACCAGGCGGAGCGCGTGCGGGCATGGGACTTCGCGGTGATCTCGAGTCGGGCGGCCGGCTGCTCGTGACGCAGGCGCAGCCCCGTCGACGACGCCAGCCACGTGGTCGTCAGCTCGTGCTCGGCGTAGCCGAAGAGCTCGATCTCGGATGGGCCGGCAAACATGGCTCCGAGGGCCGACGTGAGCGGATCGAGCGACGCACTGGACGTCAGCGCGGGGGGATCTCCCCAGCCGGCTCCCACTCGTGCGCTGGGCTCGACGAGGTCGAAGGCGTCTTCGGCGGCCGGAGCGGTCGCGAGAGATGCGGTGAGTCTCTCGACGAGCGCGCTGATGTCCTCGGCACCGGGCTGTGATCGCGATAGCGTGGCGGTGGCGATCCCGTCGCCCGAGCGCCGGAAGCCGACGAGGGTGAGGTCGGTCTGGCGCGACTCGCCGTTGGTGGTGAGGGTGGTGCGCGCCCATCGCAGATCCGCGCGGGAGGTGGCATGGACGATCGCCACGGCACCGTCGAGGCCCGACGCGGCTTCTAGGGCGCGCTCGGCGATCTCATGCGGCGGGATCATCCGCCCTCCCGTGCACTGTTGAGCACGTTGATGCCATCGAACACCGCCGCTGGACAACCGTGGGACACGGCGGCGACCTGGCCCGGCTGTCCCTTGCCGCAGTTCAGGGCACCGCCGAGGAGGTAGGTGTCTGGACCACCCAGCGCCACGAGCGAGCCCCAGAAGTCCGGGGTGCGCGACTGGTAGGCGACGTCCTTGACCTGCCCGTCGAGCCTGCCGTGACGGATGCGGTGGAAGCGCTGGCCGGTGAACTGGAAGTTGTAGCGCTGCATGTCGATGGACCAGCTCTTGTCACCGACGATGTACAGCCCGTCATCGACGCCAGCGATGAGGTCCTCGACCGATCCGCCGCGCGGATCGGGCTGCAGCGACACGTTGGGCATCCGCTGGATCGGCACGTGCTCGGCGGAGTCCGCATAGGCGCAGCCATTGGAGCGACCGAGCCCCATCTCCGCCGCCATGGATCGATCGAGCTGGTATCCGACGAGCACTCCATCGCGCACGAGATCCCAGGTCTGGGCCGCGACGCCCTCGTCGTCCCAGCCCACGGTGGACAGGCCGAAGGCTGCCTGGCGATCGCCGGTCACGTGCATCAGGGGAGAGCCATAGCGAAAGGTGCCGAGCTTGTCCGGGGTGGCGAAGGAGGTGCCCGCGTAGTTGGCCTCGTAGCCGAGCGCGCGATCGAGTTCGGTCGCGTGCCCCACGGATTCGTGGATGGTGAGCCACAGGTTCGTCGGATGGATGACGAGGGTGTACCGGCCAGGCTCCACGCTAGGGGCCCGCAGCTTCTCGTCGACGAGCTCCGGCAGTCGCGAGAGCTCGTCCTCCCAGTCCCACGGACGCGCGCCGCCGACGTTCGCGCCTTTGCCGACGACGTACTCCCAGCCTCGGCCCACCGGCGGTGCCGTCGTGGCCATGGTCTCGAACGCCCCGCCGCGGGGGTCGATCGCGGTGGCGGCCCACTCGGCCTCGATGCGCCTGCGCACCTGGGAGGTGCGCGTGCCCGCGGAGTCGGCGTACTCGACGGACTCGCGGACTACCAGGAGTCGGGCGTCGACATGGGCCACGCGCGCATCGCCCATCAGGAGTCGGCTGCGTTCGGCCATGAGGGCGATGCGCTCGGACTCGGGGACATCGAAGGGGTCGATCTCGTAGGGGGACTCCCAGGTGCCGGCGTAGACGGGCTCGGGCGCGAGCTCGACATAGCGAGTCGTGAGTGCCCTGCTGACGCGGGCCATCGACACGGCGCGATCGGCCAGTGCGCGCGCTTCGTCAGGGGTGCAGATGTCCGAAGACGCGAATCCCCACGCGCCGTCGACGATGACCCGGACGCCGATGCCGGCGGACTCCTGGTCGATGGACGCCTCAAGCTCGCCGTCACGCAGCGACAATGCGCCATTGCGTGTGCTCACGAGCCTGGCGTCTGCGTGCGCCGCTCCCAGGGCCTGCGCCCGCTCGAGAGCCGCTTCGAGTGGCGTGCTCACTTTGAATCGGATTCCGAGGTCGACGGCTGCCGCAGGAGGATCGACGCCGGGATCAGCAGCAGCAGCATGTAGTTGCCGAGCCAGAAGACGAAGTAGCTGCAGACGGCGGCAATCACGAAGATGCTCGTGTAGGCCACTCCCCGCCACCTGGCCGGGGACGCCTGCATGCGATCCCAGAATTCGCGGTCGGCCGGCTCGATGAGCTCGGGGTGGCGTGTCATGTGCCGGACGGTGAGGGCCCCGATCAGGCAGATGTAGGCAAGCGTCAGCCAGTACATCATCGCCGGACCCGTCATCTCACCGCTGCGCGCGAGCGTTGAGTCGAAGGTCACGCCCTCGTAGAGGCGGCTGGGCCACGGCAGGAAGACGAAGCCGAGCAGCCACAGGAGAACGAGCCAGAAGATGGCGCTGTCGTAGGCGGCCAGGTGGTTCACGATGCGGTTGTGGATGTTCCACAGGAGCCCGACGACCAGGAAGGTGACCACGAACGTCTGGATCTGCCCATGGTTCGCCTGGAGCACGTCGAGCATGCTCTGCCCCTCCTGGGGCCCCTCGATGTCGACAAGGGGGAGGGCCAGCAGCGTGATGGCCACCGCGACGACGGCATCGGCGAAGTTCAGGAGGCGGTCGAGCGACCGCCCCTTCCGCACCGCGCCCCAGGCCATGTCGCGATCCTGCCACGGGCCACCCCTCGTCAGGTGCCGGGCGCCAAACCGCTAACGTCGCGGCTCGTGAGGTCCACATGGCAGGCGTAGCCCTGGTGACCGGGGGTAATCGCGGAATCGGCCTTGCTGCCGCGCAGGCGCTGCGCGCCGCTGGCTGGACCGCCGTCGTGGGATCTCGCTCCGGTGACGCGCCGGACGGGCTTACGTCGGTTGCCATCGACGTCACGTCATCGGAGTCCGTTGACGCGGCGTTCGATCGGGTCGAGTCCGACGTCGGGCCCATCGACGTCCTCGTGGCCAACGCAGGTATCACGCGCGATGGCCTTGTCATGCGCATGCCCGATGCCGATATCGACGATGTCCTGCAGACCAACCTGGTGGGCGCGATCAGGTGTGCTCGCCGTGCGGCCCGCGCCATGGTCCGGGCGCGCCGCGGCCGCATCGTCTTCGTGTCGAGCGTCGTGTGGGCGCTGGGCTCAGCGGGGCAGGTGAACTATGCGGCGTCCAAGGCCGGCCTGGTCGGCGCCGCGCGCTCACTGGCGCGCGAACTCGGCGGCCGCGGGATCACCGTCAACGTCGTGGCACCCGGATTCGTCGACACCGACATGACGGCCGTCCTGGGGGAGGAGCGCACGGCCGAGATCCTGCGGCAGGTGCCCCTCGGCAGGCTGGCGGAACCCGACGAGATCGCCCGGGTGGTCGCCTTCCTCGCGGGTGACGACGCGGGCTACATCACGGGAGCGGTCATCCCCGTGGACGGCGGACTCGGCATGGGTCACTGAGAGGGGACACGATGGGCATCCTTGACGGTCGCACGGTTCTGGTGACGGGAGTGCTCACGGACCAGTCCATTGCCTTCCACGTGGCCAAGCTCGCCCAGCAGGAAGGGGCGACGGTGGTCCTGACCTCTTTCGGCAGGGCACTGTCACTGACGCGCCGCACCGCGAGCCGCCTGCCCAGCGAGGCCGTCGTCGTCGAGCTCGATGTCACGTCCTCCGACGATCTCAACGCGCTGGCCGAGCGAGTCGCGCAGAGCGCCCCGAGTCTTGATGGGGTCGTCCACTCGATCGGATTCGCGCCCGAGAGCGCGCTCGGCGGTCGATTTCTGAGCACTCCGTGGATCGACGTGGCGACGGCCCTGGAGGTGTCGGCGTTTTCGCTGAAGTCGCTGGCGGTGAGCTGCCTGCCGCTCATGCGGCCCGGCGGGGCCATCGTGGGACTGGACTTCGATGCCACCGTCGCGTGGCCGACCTACGACTGGATGGGCGTGGCCAAGGCCGCTCTCGAGTCGACATCGCGCTACCTGGCTCGCGACCTCGGTCCGCAGGGCATCCGAGTCAACCTCGTCGCCGCCGGCCCCATCCGCACGATGGCGGCCAAGAGCATCCCGGGGTTCGAGGACTTCGAGCAGGTGTGGCAGGACCGTGCTCCGCTCGGGTGGGACCTCGACGATCCCGTTCCCGCGGCCAGGGCATGCGTAGCTCTGCTGTCGGACTGGTTCCCCGCCACCACCGGCGAAATCGTTCACGTGGACGGTGGCGTGCACTCGCAGGGCGCGTGACGTGCGCAGGCTCATCCTCCTGCGCCACGCGAAGTCGGACTACCCGCCCGGCGTGCGCGACCACGATCGTCCCCTCAATGCTCGAGGACGGCGGGATGCGCCGGCCGCCGGTGCGTGGCTTCGCGACAACGTCGGCGAGATCGACGTCGTGCTGGTATCCAGCGCGGCACGCGCCCAGCAGACGTGGCAGCTCGCCGGAGAGTCCGTGCGCGTAGTCGACGAGGTGTGCACGGAGCCACGCATCTACGAAGCGGCCACGTCGACCCTTCTCGACGTCGTTCGCACGATCCCGGACTCCGCCCACAGTGCCCTGCTGGTCGGGCACAACCCCGCGCTGGCAGATCTTGCCGCACGTCTCGCCACCGACGGCGATCCGGAAGCGCTGGGCCGCATGGCGATGAAGTACCCCACGTCGGGGATCGCCGTGCTGGAAGGCGATGGTTCCTGGGCCGATCTGGCCCGGTCTGCGTGTCTGCAGGCATTCGCGGTCCCGCGGGGCTAGGTCACTCACCGCGAAACATCGGCGGCGTCCGCCTCCTCGATCTCCTCGCGCGTCACGCCAAGGAGGAACAGCACCGAGTCGAGGTAGGGCACTGACAGCGACGTGTCGGCCGCTGCGCGCACCGCGGGCTTGGCGTTGAAGGCGACGCCGAGCCCTGCCGCCTCCAGCATGTCGAGGTCATTTGCGCCATCGCCGACGGCGATCGTGCGCGAGAGTGGCACGCCCAGCTCGGCCGCGAAGTCCTCCAGCGCACGGCGCTTGCCAACTCGGTCGACGATATCTCCGACGACCCGCCCTGTGAGCCGACCGTCGACGACCTCCAGGCGATTGGCCCGGATGCGATCGATGTCAAGGCCAGACGTCACGGGAACCACCACCTCCTCGAAGCCACCGGAGACAAGGCACACGTGAAAGCCCAGGCGCTTCAAGGTGCGGCACAGGGTTCGCGCACCCGGTGTCAGCGTGACAGCTTGGGCCACCTCGGCGAGCGCTGATTCGGGAAGCCCTTCGAGGGCAGCGACCCGAAGTCGCAGGGACTCGGCGAAATCCAGGTCGCCATGCATCGCCTCCTCCGTGATCTGCGCGACCGCGTCTGCCTGGCCCGCTGCCGCCGCAAGCAGGTTGATCGCCTCGTCCTGGATGACGGTGGAGTCGACGTCCATCACGATCAGCCGCTGGCCGCGTCGGTCGAGCCCCGCATGCTGCACGGCGACATCGACGCTCAGTACGCGCGACCTCTCGGCAAGCGCTCGCCGCAAGCCGACGACGTCCTCGTCTCCTGAGGCCTCGAAGATGACCGCCGTGACCGGATATGACGCGATGCGCCGGATGCGGTCGATGTTCCACCCGCGGTCAGCCAGCTCCCAGGTGAGATCGGCTACCGCCCCCGGCGGGAGCGGGGAGCCGATGACCGTCACGTGTATGCGACCCCGGCGGGCCGCGACAACCTCATTCGCGCCCGGGACCGTCTCGACCTCCATGCCGACGCGGACGGCGACCTCGTGGACGATGGCCCGGACGTCGCCAACGTCATGGGCTCCGACGCCAAGGAGAACAGCCAGGATGAGCCGCCCTCGGACAACCAGCTGCTCCATGTCGAGAACCACCGTGCGTGTGTGACGCAGCGAGTCCAGGAGGGCGGTCGTCACACCCGGACGGTCACGCCCGCTCAGGATCGCCAGGAGGGTGCCGTCCACATGCCGAGCCTACGGGCGTCGGCCGACCAGCAGGGACCTCAGGGTCGCCTGCACTGGATAGGTTGTCGTCGTGACAAACGAGGTCGTGCAGATGCAGGGTGTCGGCGTACGCCGTGGCACGGCATGGATTCTCAGTGACATCGATTGGACCGTCCGCGCCGACGATCGCTGGGTCCTGCTCGGGCCCAACGGGGCGGGCAAGTCCACCCTGATCAGCATCGCCGCCACGCGGCTTCATCCCACGCGCGGGACCGCGTGCATCCTCGGCGAGCCATTGGGAATGAGCGACGTCTTCGATCTGCGGCCGCGCATCGGGCTGGTCGGCACCACCATCACTGAGGCGATCCCGGCGCGCGAGAAGGTCCACGACGTCGTGCTCACGGCCTCATGGGGCATCACCGGCAGGTGGCGCGAGGAGTATTCCGACGCTGACGTGCGTCGCGCAAATGCCCTCCTGGAGCGCCTTGGTGTCTTCGATCTCGCGCATCGGTCGTTCGGTTCCCTGTCCGACGGGGAGCGAAAGCGCACCCAGATCGCACGTGCCCTCATGAGCGATCCCGAGGTGCTGCTATTGGACGAACCCGCCGCGGGGCTCGACCTCGGCGGCCGGGAGGCATTGGTGCAGCGCCTCGAGGACATGGCGAGGGCCCAGGACGCTCCCACGACGATCCTGGTGACCCATCACGTCGAGGAGATCCCCGCCGGCACAACGCACGCTATGCTGCTGCGCGGGGGACAGGTCATCGCGGCAGGGGCGATCGACACGGTGCTCACCGATGCGCACTTGACCACCGCTTACGGACTTCCCATCACCATCGATCGTCGGGAGGGGCGTTGGCTCGCTCGGGCACGAAATTAGGCGCTCGTCGCTGGCTCTTTGGCGACCAGCTCGGGCCGCACTTCCTCGGGCCTGAGACCGACCCGGGCGACGACGGCGCGCAGCAGGTCCTTCTCGTCGTGAGCAAGGCCGCCTTCCGGCGACGGCGATACCACCGCGCCAAGGCCCAGCTGATCCTCTCGGCTATCCGGCACCGGGCCGCTGAGCTCGGTCCCCGGGCCCGACTCGTCGTCGCGGAGACCTATCGCGAGGCAGTATGCACGATTGACGAGCCGCTCAGCGCCTGCGATCCCACGTCATGGCAGGCACGGCGCCTCGTGCGCGAACTGGGCGTGGAGGTCCTGCCGTCGCGCGGATTTATGACCAGCGAGACCGACTTCCGCGAGTGGGCCGCCACGCGCGGCAAGCGGCGCCTACTGCAGGAGGACTTCTACCGGTGGAGCCGTTCGCGTACCGGCATTCTCATGATCGGCGACGAACCCGAGGGTGGACGCTGGAACTTCGACGCCGACAACCGCTTGCCCCCTCCGAAGGGCGCCACGACCCTCGGCCTGCCCCATCCGTGGGCCCCGGTGGAGGACGACATCGATGCGGAAGCGCGCGAGGACATGGCGCGGTGGCAGCGGGACGACGGCATCGAATTCGGCGGTCGAGAGGGCCCGCGGCTCTTCGCGGCCTCCCGGGCCGAGGCGCTCCAGGCCCTCGATGACTTCGTCACCCATCGGCTGTCGGAGTTCGGCCCCTACGAGGACGCTGCTCTCACGGGCGACTGGGCGATGGCGCACAGCCTGCTGTCCGCCCCCATGAATCTCGGCCTCCTGCATCCGGGTGAAGCGATCGCCCGCGTCGTCGAGGCCTTACATCGCGGCGATGCCCCCCTCGCGAGCGTGGAGGGCTTCGTCCGACAGGTCATGGGGTGGCGCGACTACGTCTGGCACCTGTACTGGCACTTCGGCGAGGACTACGTCACGCACTCCAACGCCCTCGACGCCCACGCACCTCTGCCACCGTGGTTCGACACCCTCGATGCTGATGCCACTCAGGCGCGGTGCCTGGCGTCGAGCCTGGCGGACGTACGCGACCGCGGGTGGAACCACCACATCCTGCGCTTGATGGTCCTCGGCAACTGGGCCCTGCAGCGCGGCTACCAGCCGACCGCGACGACCGAGTGGTTCACCCGCAACTACGTCGATGCCTATCCGTGGGTCATGGCCGCCAACGTCGTCGGCATGGCGCTCTATGCCGACGGTGGTCTCATGGCAACGAAGCCCTACGCCGCGGGCGGTGCCTACATCAATCGCATGACCGACTTCTGCAAGGAATGCGCCTATCGTCCGTCGGATCGGGTGGGTGATCGCGGCTGCCCCTTCACCGCGGGCTACTGGTGGTTCCTCGATAGAAACACCGACCGACTCTCGGGCAACCACCGACTCGCCCAGCCACTCGCGTCGCTGCGGCGCCTGGCCGATCGGGACGCACTGGTGGAGCAGGAGGACGTCCGCGGGGACTCGCCGCCGTGATGGCGCCCCCGCACCTGGAGGTCTTACGCATCGACACCGCGGCCGATCCTCGACTGGCTGCCTTCCGTGATCTCACCGACGTCGACCTGCGACGCACCCTCGAGCCAGAGGCGGGCATCTTCATGGCCGAGGGACTGCTCGTCATCGAGCGCGTCGTCGCCGCGGGGCTCGAGATCGAGTCCGTCCTGACAGCACCCAAGTGGCTCGACCGGCTGGGGGAGTGCCTCGGCGACTGGCGCGGCCCGACCTACGTCCTGGAGGAAGACCACCTGCAAAGCCTCACGGGCTATCGCGTGCACAGAGGCGCCCTTGCGTGCGTTCGACGGCCACCTGCCGGCGACATCGACGACATCACGCGTAGGGCCGGAGACATCCTCGTTCTCGGCGATCTGGTGGATCACACCAACGTGGGGCTGGCCATACGCTCAGCCACCGCCATGGGCATCACAGGGGTCGTGCTGTCGCCACGCTGCGCGGACCCGCTCTACAGGCGTGCGATCAAGTCATCGATGGGCGCCGTGATCACCACCCCGTGGGCGCGGTTCCGCGAGTGGCCGGTGTCAAGTCAAGACCTCGCTGGTCGCCCTCTCGTTGCCCTCACTCCCGATCCGAGTGCGCCGGCACTGGACTTCGCCCTGCGGTCATGCGCTGGCGACGTGGCGCTCGTCGCGGGCGGCGAGGGGCCGGGGCTTTCGGCTGACGAGCAGGCCACGTGCGACGTTCGCGCTCGGATCCCGATGGAATCGAGCATCGACTCGCTCAATGTGGCCGCCGCGGTCGCAGTCGCGTGCTACGCCTTGCGCATGCGGAAGTCGTTTTGAGCGCCGGCAAGATCATCCTGCTACGGCACGGCGAGACCGAATGGTCGAAGTCCGGGCGCCACACCGGCCTGAGCGATCTCCCGCTCACGGCCGCGGGGGAGGAGCGCGCGGCCAGCCTGCGGGACCCTCTGGCCGACGCGGCGCCGGCGCTCATCTTGTCCAGCCCCCTTCAGCGCGCACGTCGTACGGCCGAGCTCGCGGGACTGTGGCCCGCTGAGATCGATGACGACCTGCTCGAGTGGGACTACGGCGCGTGGGAGGGCCGCACCACGGCCGACATCCGCGCCGAGCTCCACGACCCCGAGTGGACTGTGTGGAAGAGCCCGATTCCGCCGGGTGCGACATCGGGGGAGCAGGTGGAAGACGTAGCGATCCGGTGCCAGCGTGTCTTGAGGCGATGTGCTCCCATCGTGGACTCCGGGGGCACCTGCGCGCTCATCGCGCACGGTCACGTCCTGCGGATCCTCACCGCGACATGGCTGGGGCTGCCCGCCCGAGATGGCCGCCTGTGGATCCTGGACGCCGGGGCAGTGTGCCGGCTGGGCTTCGAGCGCACGCAGCACGCGATCCTCACGTGGAACTGTTGAACACGCCCGCGTGCCCTACGATGGGAATGTGCCCATGCGCCTCGTGCCCGTTCTGGCCGCCTGCGTCCTCGCGGCTGGGTGCGCCTCAGGTGCCGGCTCCACCGCCGAACCGATGCCCGCGGAGAAATCCCCGGCCGCCGAGATCTCCGCATCGCCGGCCCCACAGCCGGTCGAGGTTGCTCCCGGCATCGTGTCGGTCGGCCTGGCCGATGCCTACACGCCAACTCCTCAGGGGAAATCCACCGACGACTACCGCTGCTTCCTGGTACCGACCGGGATCAGCGAGGACCGCTTCATCACCGGCGTCCGCTTCCTTCCCGACAATCCCGAGGTGGTCCACCACGCGATCCTGTATCGCGTCCAGCCTGCCCAACTGGCGGCGGCCAAGGCACGTGACCAGCACGATCCCGGGCAGGGGTGGAGCTGCTTCGGTGGACCCGATCTTCCGTCGGTCGCCAATGACGACGCGGTCCGCTCACTCGACTCGGCGCCGTGGCTCGCCGCATGGGCCCCCGGAGGACGCGAATATCGCTACCCCGAAGGCACCGGCGTCTACCTGCCCGCCGGAAGCAGCGTGATCCTCCAGGTGCACTACAACACCCTCGCTGGTGCCGGGCCCGACATGACATCGGTTCAACTGCGAACCTCCCCGGGCACCGACGACTTGCGCAAGCTGGAAACCGTCCTCCTGCCGGCACCCGTCGAGCTGCCCTGTGCTCCACAGGAGACCGGACCACTTTGTGATCGCGAGGCTGCTGTGGCAGACACGATCGAGCGCTTCGGCGGCGAGGCCCTGCGCACCATCTGGGGGCTGCAGTTCATCTGCGGCGGCGACCTCGTCGAGCCGAAGGCGAGCGCTACGCAGTCGTGCACCCACGACGTCAACGACGACATGACGGTCTACTCGGCTGCCGGGCACATGCACCTCTTGGGCCGATCGATCACGATCGTGGCCAACACCGGCACACCTCGCGAGAAGGTGCTTCTCGACGTGGAGACATACAACTTCGACCACCAGGGCGGCGTCCCGCTCAAGGAGCCCTACGAGCTCAAGGCCGGAGACACCGTGACGGTGACCTGCACGCATGACACTGCATTGCGCAAGCTCCTGCCGGCCCTCCAGGACACCGAGCCTCGCTACATCGTGTGGGGCGATGGCACCACCGATGAGATGTGCTTGGGACTCATGACCGCAGCCGCTAAGACTGGGGCATGACCGGCCGGTCTTGGTTGCGCCTGACCGTGGGCGTCGTTGCCCTGGTGATCGGCACCCTAGCCATTGCGGTCGGCGTCGCTGCGGCGGGTTCTGCCATGGCGCTTCACGCGGTGGTCGGCCGCGCAGGTGTCCTGGGCCAGTCCCTCGGCACTGTGGGTGCGCCGCCGCCGACGGCCGCCATAGTCATCACCGGCGTAGTGCCCTCAATCTCAACAGATGGACTGCCCGCCCGGATAGAGAGCGCAATGACGGCAGCGGGAATCGATATCGACGCACTTATCCGTGCCGAAGGAGACTTCGTCCTCCTTGCTGCCCGACCCGACAAGTCAGGCGACGTCTTCGTGGGTATCGCACCCTCCGGTGCCGTCGACGCCTTCCTCGGCGGCACGCCCTACGCGGTTGCCGAGCGGTACGACGGCGGGACATGGGGCATCGTCGACGTGCCGGGAAACTCCACGCCCACCCCACCGGATGCGGCACTAGATTGGACGCGCAAGGCCGTCGGCAGCCCGGCCGAAATCGACGCCGGTTCACTGGATGGCCGCGCCCTGGTGATCATGCACCCGGACGCGTCGCCCGGCGTGAAAACTGATCTTCGGCTGGAATACCGCCTAGCCCAGGCATCGCGGACGCTGCAGTCAGCGGCCGTCACCGCGACCGCAGCTGGACTCGGGGGCCTGCTCCTCGTCCTCCTGGGTGCATCGCTGATAGCCGGTCCACGGCCCCGGGGTCGTCACGCGTGAGCAACGCCCCCGATGACCGGATCGTCACCGTTCCCAACGCGTTGAGTGTCCTGCGACTGCTCCTCATCCCCGTCTTCCTCTGGCTGGTCCTGGGCGCTCAGGCAGACCTTTGGGGTGTATTCGTGCTCGCGGTCTCGGGCATCACGGACTACCTCGATGGGGTCATCGCCCGCCGCACTGGCCAGATTACGCGGCTGGGGCAGGTCCTTGATCCACTCGTCGATCGCCTGACGATTGCGGCAACACTTATCGGCCTCGCCCTGCGCTCACTCATTCCCTGGTGGCTCGTCGGCCTCCTGGTGCTGCGCGAACTCGTCCTGCTGTCTCTCGTGCCAGCCCTGCGCAGCCACGGGCTGACCGCGCTGCCGGTGCACTACCTGGGCAAGGCGGCCACTTTCGCACTCTTCTGGGGCTTCCCCTTCGTCCTCGTGGGGGCCGGGGCCGCCGACTGGGAGCAGGTGCTGGGCGCCCTGGGGTGGGCTTTCGTCATCTGGGGCACTGCGCTCTACTGGTACGCGGCGGTGCTCTACGTCGAGCAGGCCCGAAGGGTCCTGCGCGCCGGGAGGTAGCGATGAGAGCGGTGGTGATGGCCGGCGGCCTCGGCAGCCGACTACGTCCGCTCACCACCTCCGTCCCCAAGCCTCTCCTGCCGGTGGTGGGAGAGCCCATGCTGGGTCACGTCCTGCGCCTGGCACAGTCACACGGCGTCACCGACGCCACCCTCACCGTCCAGCATCTTGCGACCCTGATCCGCGCATACCTCGGCGATGGTTCCGACCTGGGTCTTGCTCTTGCCTATGCCACCGAGCACCGGCCCCTGGGCACAGCGGGCGGCGTGCGGGCGGCAGCAGCGCAGTTCGATGACGATTTCCTCGTTATGTCCGGAGATGCCGTCACGGACATAGACCTGAGTGCCTTCATGGCTCGACACCGCGAGACCGGGGCACTGCTCAGCATCTGCCTGGCTCGGCGAGACGACCCCCGGGAGTTCGGGGTGGTGGACGCCGACCCGGATGGACGCGTGCGGCGCTTCACCGAGAAGCCGGCCTGGGGAGAGGTGTTCACCGATGCGGTGAGCACCGGGATCTACGCCGTTTCGCCGCAGGTCGTGCAGATGATCCCGGACGAAGGGCCACAGGACTGGTCCTCGGATGTGCTGCCTCGCTTGCTCGCCCAGGGACTGCACGTCGGCGCCTTCGTGAGCGGCGGCTACTGGGAAGACGTCGGCGATATCGCCGCCTACCGTCGCGTCCAGATCGACGTCTTGGAGCGCAAGGTCCAGTTGACGATTCCGGGGTCAGAGGTGAGCCCTGGAGTATGGCTGGGCGACGGCGTGAGCATCGACGCGGGCGCCACCATCGTCGGCCCCGTCTATCTCGGCTCGCACTCGGCGGTCGAGGGCGGAGCCTCGGTGCTTGCTCATTCGGTGATCGGTGCCAACGCGGTCATTCGCCGGGGATCGGTCGTAGAGCGCGCGGTCCTGCTGGACGGTGTCTTCGCGGACGTCGACTCCAACCTGCGCGGTTGCGTCATAGGTCGGTCGGTTGATCTTGGGGCGGGCTCGCGCGTCGGAGAGGCGGCGGTTGTCGCGGACGAGTGCTCGCTCGAGCAGGAGGTCGACGTCGCGCCGGGCAGCCTGGTCTACCCGGGCCGGACGATCGAGGCCGGAGCCATCGTGCACGGCTCGGTCGTATGGGAGGCCCAGGGCCAACGGCGGCGGGTAGGTGCCGGAGGCATCTGCGGGACGGTCTCGGTTGATATCACTCCCGACACTGCGGTGCGCCTAGCGTCCGCCCTGGCCAGCACGCTGCCGAAGGACGGCGCGATCGCGGTGGGGCGCGACCACTCGAGGACCGCTCGGGCCTATGCGGGTCTGCTCGTCGGCGCCTTCACCGCGGCCGGTCTGGACGTTCGCGATCATCGCGTCGTACCAGCGCCGGTGCTTCGCCACGACATCGCGCACCATGCGTCCGCTGGCATCATGGTGCGGGCATCTGCCGGGCGGCCCGAGCGCATCGACATCGTCATCCTCGACGCCAACGGCGGTGACATCTCCGAGAGCCAGGCCAAGCGCTTGGAGCGAATCCTCGATCGCCGCGAGTTCCGTCGGCCCTTCCCCGGCGAAGTCGGCGACCTCGTCCTGCCCGACCAGGCCCTGGACCACTACGCAACGACCCTGCGGGCCAAGGTGCCCCTCGACGGTGTCTCGTCGGCTGACCTCACCGTCGTCGTCGACGCGTCCGGCGGCAGTTCGGCGCTGGTGCTACCCACGATCCTGGCCGGAGTGGATGTCGACCTGGTCATGCTTGGCGGCCGGATCGAGGTGGCGCGTGCGACCCCCCTACACGATGACCGTCAATCCAGCCTTCGCCTGCTGGCCGAGCGCGTCGTCGCCACGGGAGCGAGCATGGGGTTGGCTATCGACTCCACGGGCGAGCGGTTGGCGCTGGTCGACGAGCTCGGCCAGGTCCTCGATGACGACCGAGCCCTTCTCGTCGTCATGGACCTCGTCGCGGCCGAAAGCCAGGGCGGGCACGTTGTCCTGCCGGTCACGACGTCTCGTGTTGCGGAGCAGGTCGCAAACTTCCACGGCGTGGAGGTCAAACGCGTGCCGGCAAGCCGCACATTCCTCGAAGGTATCGACGCACCGGATGCCCTGATGCGATCGGATGGACTCGGTGGATTCGCCATTGGCGGCATGGGTGGTCAGCGAGACGCCATTGCCACAGCCCTCGCGCTGCTCGGCCTCGTAGCACGCACGCAGCTCACCCTGAGCGCCATCGATGCGCGAATTCCGCGGACGGTCTCGGTGCGACATGCCGTGCCGACTCCGTGGGCAGCGAAGGCGTCCGTGATGCGTGCCGCGCAAGAGCATGCGGGCAGTCGCGCCATCGACATCACCGACGGAGTCCGCGTCCTCGAGGATGACGGGTCCTGGTGCCTGGTCCTACCCGACGACCAGGAGCCGCTCACCCGCCTGTGGATCGAGGCGCCCACCTACGCTCGAGCGATGCAGGTGGGCGCGGAGTGGGCGGCCATGATCGAGCGCGTATCCGCGCCCGCTCCGCCCGCCTAGGGGTCGTCCTTGATCGGGGACTTGCCGCCGGATAGGTTCGTCGACGTCCGCTGGCCCCGGGAGGAAATATGGTCCCCGAAGACGCTCGATACACCGCTCAGCACGAGTGGTTGCGCGAGACGGCCGACGGCACCGTGGTCTTCGGCATCACCGACTACGCCCAGGACGCCCTCGGAGACATCGTCTATGTCGACCTTCCCGCGGTCGGCGTGGCCCTGACCGCCCATTCGCCCTGCGGCGAGGTTGAGTCGACAAAGAGCGTGAGCGAGATCTATGCCCCGATCGCCGGCGAGGTCGTGCGCGTCAATGCGGTCCTCTCGGACGCACCACAGACGGTCAACTCCGACCCCTACGGCGAAGGCTGGATGGTAGAGATCCGTCCCAGCGGACCTGTCGACGGCCTCCTCGAGGCAGCCGCCTACCGAGCCCTCATCGGCGAGGGCTGATGAGCGAGGGTTGCCCGCACTCATCCGATCCGAGTGATCGGTTCTGCCGTCGGTGCGGTGCGGCCCTGACCGAGTCGCCGGAGATCGTCGAGGAGACGTTCGTTTGCGCGTCGGGACCCCCCAGCACAGGTTCGCTTCCAGCCGTTGGCACCGGCCGCATATCCGGTGTGGCCGAGGGCGAGGGTGTGCTGGTCGTCCGCCGGGGGAGCGGGGAGGGGACGACCTATCTACTGGCCGGGGACATCGTCACCGCCGGTCGCGCCCCGGACGCCGATCTCTTCCTCGACGACGTGACGGTGAGCAGGCATCACGCCGAGTTGCAGCGCACGCCGGAGGGCTGGCGCATCAAGGACACCGAGAGCCTCAACGGGACCTACGTCAACCGACGCCGGGTCGAGGACCACCTCCTCGTGCCGGGCGACGAGGTGCAGATCGGCAAGTACCGCTTCGCCTACCTCGTGGGAGGGGACACCGGAGCACTGCGGTGACCGATGGCGGCACACCCCTCACGATGGGCGCTGTGGTGGATCTTCTCGCCGAGGAGTTCCCCGACCTGACCGCGTCCAAGATCCGCTACCTCGAAGCAGAGGGCGTCATCCACCCCCATCGCACCCCGCGTGGGAGCCGGCGGTTCACCGACGACGACGTCCGACGCCTGCGACACGTCCTGCGCCTGCAGCGTGACGAGTATCTTCCGCTGCGGGTCATTCGAGAGAACCTCGCTGCGATGCCCTCCGATGCTGCCGAGGCTGCTCCCTCCGTGCCCTCGCAGCGCCTGCGCCGCGGTCGACCCCGGACCATGACGGTGGCGGAGCTGTGCGAGCGAGCTGGCATCAGCAGGGCCACCCTGGAGGAACTGGAGCGCTACGGACTGATCGCGAACCGCGACTCGCAGGCGCTGGACATCTGCGTCCTGGTCGGACGGCTGGCGGAGTTCGGTATCGAGCCCAGGCACCTGCGTGCTTCCCGGGTCGCTGCCGATCGGGAGATTGGCCTGGTGGAGCAGGCTTTGGCACCGCGTCGTGGAGACGCGATTCGAGATGCCGATGACCGCGGTCAACTGCTCGCCTTGCTCATCGACCTGCATATCGCCCTGGTGCGGGCAGGGGTTCCGGGATAGGTGCCCGGGGTTAGGCTCGGCACATGAAGCCCGTCGAGGTGGTCGGCGTCCGCGTCGAGATGCCCTCCAACCAGCCCATTGTGCTCCTGCGTGAGTCCGGGGGCGAGCGCTATCTGCCGATCTGGATCGGCGCGGTCGAGGCCACCGCCATCGCATTCGCCCAGCAAGGCGTCGTGCCCGCCCGGCCGCTCACCCATGACCTCTTGCGCGACGTGCTCGTCGCCCTCGAGAGCCCGCTCCAGGAGGTCCGTATAACCCGCCTCGATGAGGGCGTCTTCTACGCCGACCTGGTCTTCGCCAGCGGCACCCAGGTGAGCGCCCGTCCGAGCGATGCCATCGCGCTCGCCCTGCGCACAGGGTCGCCCATCTACGCCGATGAGGCCATCCTCGATGAGGCCGGGGTGGAGATCCCCCACGAGCAGGAGGACGAGGTCGAGAAGTTCCGGGAGTTCCTCGACCAGATATCCCCCGAGGACTTCGGGGCCGGCGGATAGTCCGTCCGGGGCCCACGGCGGGTCGCATTGACCGTCCCTTCCGCCGGCCCTACGGTAATGATCCCAACAAGCAGAGCAGGTGTCCGTGAGCGCTACCACCGGTCTTCCCGGCCAGTCCCATGAGGCCGTAGCGCTGCCCGCGACCGTTGATCAGCCCGGTCTGTTCGACGAGGGAGAGCTCCGTTCGGCGGCCACCCACCTGGGCTACCGCGGCCCGGTGGCCTGCGCGGCGGCGGGCATCACCTACCGCCAATTGGACTACTGGGCGCGCACGGGCCTCGTCGAGCCGAGCATCCGCCCGGCGGCCGGCTCCGGCACCCAGCGCCTTTACAGTTTCCGCGACATCCTGACCCTGCGCATCGTCAAGCGCCTGATCGACACGGGTGTATCCCTGCCCAATATCCGGTCGGCCGTGCGGCACCTGGAGGAGCGCGGGGGCGAGGACCTTGCCCGCATCACGCTGATGAGCGACGGGGCCACCATCTACGAGTGTCGGAGCGCCGACGAGGTGGTCGATCTCGTCCGCGGCGGCCAGGGGGTCTTCGGCATCGCCGTGGGGCGTGTGTGGCAGGAGGTCGAGGGCTCCCTTGCCTCGCTGCCGGGCGAGCGGTCCGATGGCGAGGCTGAGTCAGGCCTGCGCGATGAGCTCGCGCCGCGCCGCGCCGCCCGCCACGCCAGCGCCTGAAGTCCCGCCCGGCCATCCGACGGGGTAGCATCTATTTCGTCGATCGACCACGCACGGGAGAGCCCCGCGGAGCCACCGCGGGCGCCGAAGGAGCAACCTCCCCGGAAACTCTCAGGCATCCGAACCGTGTGCGGAAGGCAACTCTGGAGAGAGGGCCGGTTCCCGGCCCCACCGACGGTGCAAGGCCGCGACGGCTCAACTCGGGCCGTAGCGGACGAAACTCTCAGGTCGCGGTAGGCCGCGAGACCAGAGGGGGAGCGCGGTGGCGCAACCACCGACCCCTTGAGGCGCACGCGCCCGTTTGTCCTGAGGTGCACCATGACGCTCTCACCGTTCGTCGCCCGCCACATCGGTCCGTCCGATGCCGACCTGACGGCCATGCTCGGCACCATCGGCTATCGCGACATGGCGTCCCTGGTCGCCGATGCTGCCCCCGCCGGCATCCGGTGGCAGGACAGGCTCGATCTACCGGACGCGCTCGACGAGGCGGACGCACTGGCCGACATGGCTGGTCTGGCAGCGCGCAACGTGCGCCTTCGCCAGATGATCGGGCTCGGCTACTCCGACTGCATCACCCCGTCGGTGATCCTGCGCAATGTCATCGAGAATCCCGCCTGGTACACGGCCTACACGCCCTATCAGCCGGAGATTTCCCAGGGCCGCCTCGAGGCGCTGCTTGCCTTCCAGACCCTCGTCGAGGACCTGACGGCCCTGCCCGTGGCATCCGCCTCGCTGCTCGACGAAGCCACGGCCGCCGCAGAGGCCATGACGCTCCTGCACCGCACGGCCTCGACAGATGGCGACGTCTTCCTGGTCGATTCCGACACGCACCCCCAAACGCTCGCCGTCCTGGCCACCCGGGCGGAGCCGATCGGCATCGAGCTCCGGCTGGTCGATGTCACCTCGCCCCTTCCATCGGTGGAGGGCGCCTACGGGGTGCTCCTGTCGTACCCCTCGTCATCGGGCGCCGTGCGCGATATTCGCCCCGCCATCGAGTCCGCGCATGCTGCCGGCATTGGCGTTGCCGTGGCCAGCGACCTCCTCGCGCTCACCCTGCTCGCCCCTCCCGGGGAGATGGGGGCCGACATCTGCGTCGGCTCGGCGCAGCGATTCGGCATACCCCTGGGCTTTGGGGGTCCGCACGCAGGATTCATGTCCGTGCGCGCGGGCCTTGAGCGGTCCCTGCCCGGACGTCTCGTCGGGGTCAGCGTCGACGTTGACGGCGCCCCCGCCTACCGGTTGGCCTTGCAGACGCGCGAGCAGCACATCCGACGGGAGAAGGCCACCAGCAACATCTGCACCTCCCAGGTCCTGCTGGCCGTCGTGGCCGCGATGTACGCCGCCTACCACGGACCCGAGGGCCTGCGCGATATCGCGCAGCGCATCCACGACAAGGCAGCCACCCTGGGGGCATCACTGCAGGGCGGTGGGGTCCAGATCCTGCACGAGTCGTTCTTTGACACGCTCCATGCCGACGTTCCCGGCCGTGCTGCGGCGATCGTGGAAGCGGCCCGCGACGCCGGAATCAACCTCAGATTCGTCGACGCCGACACCGTCGGGATATCGGTTGACGAGCGCACCAGCGACGCCGACGTCGATGCCGTGCTCGGCGCCTTTGGCGTCACGCGCGCCGGGGGTGTCTCGCCAGTGCCAAGCAGCCTCGCTCGCACGTCGCCCTATCTCGCGCACCCGATCTTCCACGCCCACCGCAGTGAGACCAAGATGATGCGCTACCTGCGCTCGCTATCCGACAAGGACCTCGCACTGGACCGCACCATGATCCCGCTGGGATCGTGCACGATGAAGCTCAACGCGGCCACCGAGATGATCCCCATCACCTGGGATGGCTTCACCGGCATCCATCCATTCGTGCCACTCGACCAGGCGGAGGGCTACCTCGAGCTCATCAGGCGCTTGGAAGCATTGCTCTGCGAGGTGACCGGCTACGATGCCATCTCTCTCCAGCCAAACGCGGGATCGCAGGGCGAGTTCTCCGGGCTCCTGGCCATTCGCGGCTACCACCGCAGTCGGGGCGAGGCCCAGCGCGATGTCTGCATCATCCCGAGCAGCGCTCACGGAACCAACGCGGCGAGCGCGGTCATGGCCGGTATGCGCGTGGTCGTCATTGGCTGCGACGAGCACGGCAACGTCGATGTCGACGAACTCAAGGCCAAGATCGGCGAGCACGGCGAGTGCCTTGCTGCGCTGATGATCACCTACCCGTCGACGCATGGCGTCTACGAAGAGGCCGTGCAGGAGATCTGTGCACTGGTTCACGAAGCCGGAGGCCAGGTCTATGTCGACGGCGCCAACCTCAACGCACTCGTGGGGCTGGCCAAGCCCGGCAAGTTCGGCGCCGACGTGTCGCACCTAAACCTCCACAAGACGTTCTGCATCCCCCATGGCGGTGGCGGTCCGGGCGTCGGCCCCGTGGCCGTTCGAGAGCACCTCGCGCCCTTCCTGCCCTCACATCCACTCCGCCCCGAGGCCGGGCCCTCGGGGCGCGGTCACGTCGATGGCGGCACGGGTCCGGTGAGCGGTGCGCCGTGGGGGAGCGCAGGCATCCTCTCCATTCCCTACGCCTACATCGGCATGATGGGCGGCGAGGGGCTCACCAAAGCCACCTCCGTCGCCCTGGTGTCGGCCAACTACATCGCACGGCGACTCGGCGATGCGTATCCCGTGCTCTACGTCGGCGAACGCGGGCTCGTGGCCCATGAGTGCATCATCGACCTACGAGCGATCACCAAGGAGACGGGCGTCACCGTCGACGATGTGGCCAAGCGACTCATCGACTTCGGCATTCACGCCCCCACGATGTCGTTCCCCGTGGCGGGCACCTTGATGATCGAGCCCACTGAGAGCGAGGACCTAGCCGAGATCGACCGGTTCTGCGACGCCATGCTCGCCATTCGAGAAGAGATCGATCGCGTCGCGGCGGGGGAGTGGCCGATCGACGACAGCCCCCTGCGCAACGCTCCCCACACGGCCGAGAGCCTCCTGGGCGAGTGGGACAAGCCCTACCCACGAAGCCTGGGCGCCTACCCGCTGCCCGAGGTCGTCAGCCGCAAGTACTGGCCGCCCGTGCGCCGAATCGATGGCGCCTACGGCGACCGGCACCTGATCTGCAGCTGTCCTCGACCCGAGGAACTCGCCACCAGCTGACCCAGGACTAGCCTCGTGGACCGTGGAAAACCATCGGGACGCTCTCGCAGCGATCGTCCTGGCCATGGCGGTGGCGGCCATCGCGCGCTGGCCAGGCATCAGCTGCAGGTCATGGCGAACCTCGGCAAGGACCCCGTCGATCTCGACCACACCGCGAGGGGAGTCAATTCCCGCGGGTATAGTGACATAATGTGCATTATCGGCGTAATCCCGCGAGGGATCAGGAGCGCAGTGCCTCGGCCAACTCGGCGAACTCGTCGGTGAGCACGGCCATGTCGGCGGGCGTGTGGGCCAGCGACACCAGCCACTGCTCATCGAGCCCGGGCGGGGTCAGCACGCCGCGGTTGACGCCCCAGAGCCAGCTGAGCTCGGCCGCACCGAAATCGGTGCGCTTGTAGTCGCGGTAGTTGCGCACGGGCGTGGCCGACCACGTGATGGCCCCCTTCACCCCGAACCCGACAGTGTGGGCCGGCAGGCTGTAGCGCCGGATCGTCTCGTCGGCGGCTGCCAGGGCGATGTCGTTGACCTCCTCGGCGCGCTCTAGCGCCTCCTGGGTGCACACCTGGTCGACCGCGGCCGCTGCCGCCATCACCAGGGGGTTACCGTTATAGGTGCCGAAGTGCGGCATGCGCCCGTCGATGACCACCTCCATGACCTCGCCCCTGCCACCGAACGCCGCAAGCGGCAGGCCGCCGCCGATGCTCTTGGCAAGAGTGACCAGGTCGGGGGCGACTCCCAGTCGCTGGGCAGCGCCGCCGTACCCGGCAGTGAGCCCGGTCTTGACCTCGTCGAAGACCAGGAGGGCGCCGTGGGCATCGCACAGTGCGCGCACGCCCGGGAGGTAGCCCTCGTCCGGCACGACGATCGAGACGTTCTCCAGCACCGGCTCCATGACGACGGCAGCGATCTCGCGGCCATGCTCGTCGAGCAGTTGGGCCAGGCGCTCCAGGTTGTTGTAGGGGACCGGATAGACGGTGCCTGCCTCGACCTCGAAGGGCACGACAGCCACCGGTGCATCCTCAGGCCCGGCCTCGTCGAGGGCCGGCTTCACCGACACCGATAGCGCGTCGTAACCACCGTGGTAACCGCCTTCGATCTTGATGATCGCCTTGCGACCGGTGAACGCGCGTGCCGCGCGCACGGCGTACATGGTCGCTTCGGTACCGGAGTTGGCAAAGCGGATCATGTCGAGGTCGAAGCGACGGCAGAAGCGCTCGGCCATCTGGGAGGCGGTCGGTGACGGTGTCACGAACAGCGTGCCGGTCTCCATCGCCTTGGTCACCGCGGCTACAACGGTCGGGTTGAGGTGACCGACGAGCATGGCACCGAAGCCCATCGACAGGTCGAGCAACCTGCGTCCGTCGACATCGGTGAGCCAGGCCCCCTGGGCGGACTCCACGGCGATCGGATACGGATCCCAGTGCTGGAAGGACGACGGCACGCCCAACGGCAGTGTTGTCTTGGAACGTGCGTTGAGCGCTCCGGATTGGGGCGTGCCCCCCGAGAATCGCTCCCACTCGGCTGCGAGCAGGGCCTGGATGCGCGCGGGGTCCAGGGGCATTGACTCCGTGGGCACGTGTCGCCAGGTCGCCGGATCGTTCGGCGGCCAGGTGACCGGATTCGGGATTGCGGTCTGGATGCTCATGGGCCCTCGCTCCACTGGGTGATTCCCTGATCGTAGCCCTGGCCTTCGCCCCACCACCGCCCTGATCGGACACTGGGCCCATGCATCGGCAGTTCCGCGCCTACGCGCACCGGGGCGGGTCGGACGTCGCCCCCGAGAACTCCCCCTCCGCCTTCGCCGCGGCCGTGAGCCTCGGATATCGCTGGCTCGAGACCGACCTGCGGGCCACCAGCGATGGCGTCGCCGTGGTGCACCACGACCCCGTGCTCGACCGCACCACCGACATGGCGGGGCGGGTAGTCGAGCGCACCTGGAACGACGTCCGCCGGGCCAGGTTCAGCAACGGCGAGGGGCCCCTGCGTCTTGAGGAACTGCTGGCCGCGTATCCCGACGTGTCGATCAACCTCGACCTCAAGGAGGGGGCTGTCGTAGCCCCCGCACTCGACGCCCTTCACCGTGCAGGCGCCTGGCACCGGGTGTGCTTGACGTCGTTTTCGACGCGGCGACTTCGCGCAGCACGTCGCTGGGCTCCCCGCCTCGTCGAGACCTCGGCCAGTCCCGCCGAGGTGCTCCTGCAGCGCACCACTCCCCCGCGGCTGCTCCGCTGGCGTGAGGCCGGCCCAGCACGACTCCAGGTACCCGCCCGCTTCGTGACCCACGCCTATCTCAAGCGCGCACACGCCCAGTCGCTGCCCGTCGATGCCTGGACCGTCAACGAACCCGCCGTCATGGTTCGGCTCGTCCGGATGGGGGTTGACGGGATCATGACCGACGCCCCGGCCCTGCTCCGCGACATCCTGCGATCCCATGGTCTCTGGTCGCCCTGACGATCGAACACCTGTACGATAGGGGGACGGAACCGTGGGAACGTTGCGGCCGTCAGATGCGTTGTAGGTGGCACAGACCGCACTCCATGGGAGGTGGGCCATGTCGGAAGGCAGCCTGAGAGGTTCGCGTCTTGGCGCGACCAGTTATGAGAACGACGAGCACGTCACTCCTGCCGAGCGCTTGGTCGTGGTCTACGACTGCCCCCACAACCATGTCACCACGGTGCCCTTCTCCGCCGAGGCCGAGCAGGTTCCGGTGCTGTGGGAGTGCCGTTGCGGAGCCGAGGCACTGCGGCGTTCAGCGTCGCGCCCCGATGACAAGCCCGGTCGCCATGTGCGCACCCATTGGGACATGCTGATGGAACGTCGCACTATCGACGATCTCGAGGAGCTCCTCGACGAGCGGCTCGACCTGCTGCGCAGCGGCCGCCGTCAGTCAGCCTGACCGCTGAGCCCACGACGCATCGCACGCTCAAGACGACCCGCGATCAGCGCGCGCACGGGTGGGAACAGCATGACCAGCCCTCCGGCGGTCGTCAAAAACCCGGGCACGGCGATGAGGAGTCCGGCTGGCACCAGCAGCGACGTCTGAGCCGGTGGCCTCTCCCGGCGAGCGGGCGCCTGCGCGCCGGACGTGATGGCGAGCACCTGCCCGTCTGCCTCGTTCGGTGGGCGCCATGTCGACAGTGCCGCCGACCATGCCTGACCGGTGGCCGTCAGCGCATAGCGAACGACACCCAGCCCGAGGGTGAGGAACGCCACGAAAGCGACGAACACCCACCACCAACCCACGATCGAGGCAAGCCAGGCAGCGATTGCGAGTTCCACGAGCGGATACGCGACGAGCGCTACGCAGCCCCATCGGGCCCGCATGCTCATCGGCGTCGAGGCTGGCCGATGATCTGTCGCCAGCGCTCCTGCACGCCCCACTGACCCACCTTGGTCAATGCCTCCAGCACGATCCGGTTGCTCATCTTGGAGGTGCCCGACTCGCGCTCGACGAAGGTGATGGGGACCTCGCGCACCACCTTGCCGCGCTGCAGCGCCCGCCACAGCATGTCGACCTGGAAGCAGTAGCCATTTGACTGGACCGACGCCAGGTCGAGATCGCGCAGTGTCTGCGCGCGAAAGGCTCGGTATCCCCCGGTGGCATCCCTGGTGCGTATGCCGAGCGCCAGCCTGGTGTATAGGCTCCCGCCACGCGAGAGTGCCTCGCGCGAGCGCGGCCAGTTGACGACCGCGCCTCCGGCTACCCAGCGCGACCCCAGCACGAGATCGGCGTGTGGAACGGCGTCCAGGAGTCGGGGCAACTCCTCCGGTCGATGGGATCCATCGGCATCCATCTCGACCAGGACGTCGTAGTCGCGCTCCAGACCCCATGCGAAGCCGGCGAGATAGGCGCGGCCAAGGCCCTCCTTGCCCGGGCGGTGGAGCACGTGCACTTGACGGTCCTGCGCGGCGATCTCGTCGGCGAGCTGGCCCGTGCCATCGGGGGAATTGTCGTCGGCGATGAGTACGTCGGCGTGGGGCACCGCCTCGCGCACTCGCCGCACGATCAGCGGCAGGTTGTCGGCCTCATTGTAAGTCGGGGTGATGACGAGCACCCTGCCGACGTCAGCCACGACGTCGAGCCTAGATTGCCTCTCCTCTCCTCGTCCCACTCCCCCGGTGCCGGGTGAGCGCGAAGCCGACGGCCAGTACGGCGACGCCGGCGAGCGCCCACTCGGGGATAGCACCGAGGCGATCGGCAACCGTGAGCGAGTCCCTCAGCTGGATCACCTCGACGAGCGAGCCCACGTCTGCCTCGGCGATCTCGGAGATAACCGATCCATCAGGACTGATTACCGCGCTGATTCCTGTCGTAGCGGCCACGAGGATCGCTCGACCGTGCTCGATGGCCCTCAGCCTTGACATGGCAACCTGTTGCTCGGGCTGACCCAGGCCCGCAAAGGTGGCGTTGTTGGTCTGCACGACGAGAACGCGACCACCGGCCACCACGGCATCGCGCACGATGTCGTCGTAGGCGATCTCGAAGCAGATGACATCGCCAACCCGCGCCGGTCCCACTTGCAGGACGCCAGCCTGCTGTCCCGCGGCCATGTCTCGGCTGAGGCGATCCAGGCGCCCCACCAGGGGCGCGATGAGCGGGCGCAATGGCACGAATTCGCCGAAAGGGACGGGGTGCCTCTTGATGTAGAGGTCAGCGGGCCCCGAGTCAGGCGACCAGACGATGCCAACGTTCGCGATGCGCGACGGATCTCCGGGAGCCTCGATGATCGCGCCGACCAGAATGGGAGCCCGCACCGCGCGCGCAACAGTGGTCAGCGACGTCGCCACATCGGGATCGACGTAGGGATCGATATCGACGGCGTTTTCGGGCCAAACGACGAAGTCCGGCTGCGGGGCTACCCCGGCACGCACCTCCTCGGCCAGGGCATCGGTCTGACCCAGGTGACGAGTCAGCACCTCCCGACGATCATCCGACACGGAGATGCCGATGTTGGGCACTCCGCCCTGGATCACGGCGGCCGTGGCCTGCGCTGGGCCCTGGGACGATTGACCATCGACCGGGCGGGGAATGCAGATCCCGGCGAGCCCGAGCATGACCAGGCCACCGAGGGTGACGGCCACCCAGCGGCGCCAATCGGTGCCTCGACCCACGACAACGACGACCGCGTAGGCCAGAACGCAGCCGGCAAGGGCCGTGACGAAAGTCACCAGGGCGGCCCCGCCGATGGCCGCCCACGGCGTTAGCGTCGTCGCGGTCTGCGTGAACGCGAGGCGTCCCCAGGGAAACCCCCCGAGCGGAATCCGATCGCGCAACGCCTCCTGGGCCACCCACAGGCACGCGACCCATAGCGGCCACCACCGCATGCGCGTGACGAGTGCAGATGCCCAACCGAGGAGCGCCATCCATCCGGCGCAGAGTGCGACGAGGAGGATCCAGGCATCGGTGCCAACCACAGAGAGCCAGCGCAGCATGATGCCGAAGCACATCAAGCCCTGCATCTCACCGAGTACAGCTCCCCATCCGGCACGCGCGCGATAGGTGGCGAGGGCAAGCCCGGCCACCGCCACAGGCGCGAGCACCGACGCCCCGACCGGAGGAAAGGCCAATGCGAGGAGAACACCGGAAGACAGGGCAAGGACAGCGCGCGCCCAGGCGGGGACGGACATGGGGGTGGGACGCACGTAACTCACCCAAGGGCTCCCGAGTCGTGGATCACGTTTCCGCGCCGCACGGTGCGCCAGCACTGCGAAAGGGCCCGTCCGGGAGACTGGTCGGGTTGTGCCGCACCGAGGCGCACCGCGTACGTTCCGGACGGCCCACCCCATTCGGCGTCAAAGCCCGGCTGCACGCTTGCGATGATCCCGGGCCGCGCCATTGCGGCAATCTGTTCGTCGTCCGGCATCGGCACGTGCTCCAGGCGCGGGCGTGACCGGATGATGGCGTCGTCCCCCACCTGCTGTGCAGCGTCCGAGAAGCCACCCATGACGATGTCATGGCCGCCATCGCCGATCACGTGAAATCCCGACTGCCTGCCGCGGCGCGCTGCCTCCGTGACACGATGCGCGACCTGGCCCCTGTCCAGGTAGGAGCGGCCGGATGCTGCGCTGTCATCGGCGTAGGGCTGGTGCAGGCACGCGGTATGCGACCCCAGCGATGCGGCGCGCTGGTAGGTGGCGCGCTGGGCGCTAGCGCGATGACCTCATCGGCATTGGCCTCATGCATGCTGGCTCCGGAGTCGACGCCAATCCAGGCGAATACCCCATTTACGATAACCATCGCGCTGGCGAAAGGCTCGCTGGCGCTACAGCTAGAGCCGCCGAACATGACCTGGGTGGCCACGCCGGCTACCTGGTGAGGTCCCTGCCGATGACTATGCGCTGCACCTGATTGGTCCCCTCGACGATCTGCAGCACCTTGGCCTCGCGGAAGTACCTCTCGACCGGGAAGTCGCGGGTATAGCCGTGGCCTCCGTGAATCTGGACAGCATCGGTGGTGATCCGCATCGCCGCATCCGTCGCGAAGAGCTTTGCCATCGCGGCCTCACGGGAGTAGGTGAGGCCGGCATCCTTGCGCCGCGCCGCATCGAGGTAGAGCCCCCGCGCGGCGGACACTTGGGTGGCCATATCGGCCAGCATGAACTGGATCCCCTGGACTTCGGAGATGGGACGCCCGAACTGCTGCCTCTGTCGGGCATAGGAGACGGACGCGTCGAGCGCTGCTTGCGCTAGCCCGACCGCACAGGCGGCTATGCCCAGACGTCCAGCATCGAGGGCGGATAGGGCAATGGGGAAGCCGGTGCCCTCATCGCCGATGCGCCGACCGACGGGCACGCGTACGCCGTCCAGGATCATCGCGGCGGTACGGGAGGCGTTGGCACCCATCTTGCGTTCGGGAGGGGCGCTGCAGAGCCCGGGTGAATCCGCCGGCACCAGCAGGCAGCTGATCCCGCGGTGCCCGTTATCGGATGTGCGCACCATGACCGAGTAGAAGTCAGCGACTCCCCCGTGCGTGATCCACGCCTTCGTGCCGCTGACGACGTAGGTGTCGCCATCGAGCTGGGCCCTGGTAGCGAGTGCGGCAGCATCGGACCCCGACTGCGGCTCCGACAGGCAGTAGGCACCCAAGGCCTCGCCGGACAGCATGAAAGGCAGCCACTCGTCCTGCTGGGCTCGCGTGCCAGCCACCGCGACCGGATAGGTGGCCAGGCCGTGCACGCTCACGCTGATGCCGACGCTCAGCCATGCGCGGGATATCTCCTCGAGAACCTGGAGGTAGACGGCGTAGGGCTGGCCGCCGCCGCCGAACTCCTCGGGAAATGGCAGCGACATCAGGCCGGCCGAGCCGAGCAAGCGCAAGACGTCGCGGGGGAAACGTGCGGCCTCTTCATCGATGTCCGCCCGCGGCAGCAGCTCGCCCGCTGCGATCTCGCGGGTCAGGCCCAGGAGGTCAGCCGCCTTCGGTGTGGGGAGCGAACGTTCGATCAGCGTGAGGGTCACGGTTCGACCATGACGAGGTCACGCGGGCGCGCATTGAGCACCTGCGCTCCGTCGGGACCGCAAACGACGATGTCCTCGATACGGGCTCCAAAGCGTCCCGGGACGTAGAAGCCGGGCTCGATACTGAACGCCATGCCGGGCTCGAGGGGTCGGACGTTGCCCGCGACGATGTAGGGCTCCTCGTGAGTCTGCAGCCCGATCCCATGGCCCGTGCGGTGGATGAAGTACTCCCCCAGGCCAGCATCCACCAGCGAGGTTCGCGCGGCGTCATCGATGGTCTCGCACGGCACACCCGGCCTTACCGCCTTGGTCGCGGCCGCCTGAGAGGCCTGCAGGGCCGCATAGGCCGCGCGGTACTCGTCACCGGGATCCCCCAGGGCATAGGTGCGAGTCTCGTCGCTGCAGTAGCCCTGGTCGGTAGTCCCACCGATGTCGACCACGATGGCATCACCGACCTGCAGTCGTCGACCGGATACCTCGTGGTGCGGACTTGCACCGTTGGGGCCGGAAGCCACGATGATGAAATCAGCTCGCACATGGCCCTCCGAGACGATCAGCTCGGCGATGTCACGACCGATCTCTTGCTCAGAGCGCCCGCGGCAGAGGAGTCCGGGGACCGCCGCGTGGACGCGATCGATGGCATCGGCAGCTGCCTGCAGCGCCTGCACTTCGTGGGGGCTCTTGCGCATTCGCATCTCATTGACGACGCGGCCCGCCGTGACCTGGTCGACGCCGGGCATCGCGTCGCGAAGGCCGAGGACCTTGGCGGCCCACATGTGGTCGTCAACCGCCACGCGACGCGATGCGTTGGCGATCGAGGCCACGAGCGCATAGGGATCATCGGTCTCGCCCCACGTCGCAATATCGATCCCGAGGGCACCGGCCGGGCTCGCCTCGGCTGCCGCCCGTTCGAGGGCCGGGGCCACGAGGACCGGGGTGCCACCGGGTCGGATCACCAGGCAGGTCAATCGCTCGAGCGGGACCGCGTCGTAGCCAAT
This sequence comes from Actinomycetota bacterium, assembly GCA_016870515.1. Lineage (GTDB taxonomy): Bacteria > Actinomycetota > Actinomycetes > S36-B12 > S36-B12 > Mxb001. Next base: position 92,996 of record VGBL01000002.1, read on the forward strand.
GAGGTAGCGCAGGTCGGGCCCCGGAGTGACGAGAACGGCATCGAACTGCGCCTGCTCCGCCGCGACCGAAGCCACGGCCAAGCGCTCGGCGAAGTCACAGGTCAGCATGCGATCACCTTACCCCCTCGGCAGCGCGTGTGGCACAGTGCGCAACGATGAGGCGTGCCCGCCCTGCTCCTGGACAGCGCGTCCCTGTACTACCGCTCCTATTTCGCGCTACCCGAATCGATCGTCGGACCTGACGGGCAGCCGGTCAACGCGGTACGCGGGTTCCTGGAAACCGTGACCGCCCTCGTCCGAGATCGCGGCTCCCGCCAGGTCGTGGCCTGCTGGGATTATGACTGGCGTCCTCAGTGGCGCGTTGACCTGCTGCCGTCTTACAAGACCCATCGCGTGCTCGAGGAGTCCGACGAGGCGGAGGAGGAAACTCCCGACACGCTGGGCCCCCAGATCGACATCCTTCGCGATCTGCTTCCGCGACTGGGGATCCCCGTGGTCGGCGACGAGGGATTCGAGGCCGACGATGTGATCGCCGCCTTTGCCCATCAGCTGGACGGTGCGGTCGATATCGCCTCGGGCGACCGAGACCTCGTGCAACTCGTCGACGAGCGGGTCACGCTCCTGTACACCGGCGGCACGTCCGCGAGTCGGGGCGGGCGGCCCTGGCAGGTGTTGACTCCGCAGAGCGCCCTTGAGCGATTCAAAGTGCCCGCCCGGCTGTATGCCGACTTTGCGATCCTACGTGGCGATCCCAGCGACGGCCTGCCGGGCGTTCGCGGCATCGGCGACAAGACCGCCGCAGCACTCGTCAGCGCATTCGGAGACGTCGAGGCCATCATCGCCGCAGCCGTCGATCCCTCATCCCCAAAGCCGATGACGTCAGTCCTACGCCAGCGACTGCTCGACGCCCAGGACGACATTCGGCTGGCCGAGCGTGTGGTGAGACTTCAGCCCGACCCTCGTTGGCGCGAGCATGAGCCCCACCGGGAGATCTCACGGGACGCGATCGACGTGGCGGAAGCCTACGGTGTCGGACCCGCCACTCGGCGATTGCTCGAGGTGCTCACGTGACCGCGGAGTAGGCCACGATTCCGCGGTCGACCAGGTCGATCGCGGATCGGGTTCGCCCGCGTAGCGGATCATCGGTCGGCAGTGCGCCGTGAATCTGGTCGAGGAGATCGATGACCTGCCGGGCCCACCGGACGAAATCTCCGGCGGCCAATTCGGCCTCTCCCAGGATCGATGCCAGGCGTCCACCCTGGACCCATCGATGCATCGGCCACACGAAGCCCAAATCGAGCTCGCGTTGGAATCGCACCTCGTGCTCGCGTTGAACGACGTCGAGATCAACCCAGAGCGAGACAGTTGCCTCGAGGGCCCGACGGATGTCGCCCCCCGGCAGGCGGGGTGACTCCTCCCGCTGTCGCCCCTCGAACACGACGCCCGCCACGACGCTGGCCAGTGACGGCGCATCGAGTCCGTGCCACAGCCCCTCGCGAAGGGCCTGGGCGACGAGCAGGTCGAGGTCGGAGTAGATCCCGCTCAGCACATCCCCCTCTTCCGTGACGAGCACTTCGCCCCCAAAGCGCCCGAGGTAGCCGAGCTCCAGCAGGACGTCGCATACTCGATCGAATTGCCGAGCGATGGAATGCGTCCGCGAGTCGACTCGCCGCTGGAGGGCCGCCGTCTCTCCCTGCAGGCGGTAGAAGCGCTCAGACCATCGCGCGTGCGCCTCGCGATCCGAGCAGCCGTGGCACGGATGTCGTCGTAGTGATGCACGCAGTGAAGCGATGAGCTCCTCGGTGGCGGAGTCGCGCGGAGCCTTGCGGGAACGCTTGGCGCTGGCCTCCTCGGCGAAGGGACGAAGTCGCTGGGCCAGGGCCTTGCGTTCACGGGTCGACCGCGAGTCGAGGTCGGCTCCGAGCCGCACCTGACCGAGCACGTCCGGCGGTGCTGCCAGGTCGGGTGCCGCCACGCGCCGAAACTGACGATCGAGGGTGACCACGCCAATGCGCGCGCTCAGTGCCTCGGCGGCAACCTCCACGACGACGGCCGGGTTGGACCTGCGTCCGGACGCCAGGGCGATGACATCGCCGCGGCGCAGTGCTCGGAGCGCCTCGTCGACGCCCTGCTTCAGCACGCGACCGCGATCACGGCTCGCCTGTCGCTCGACCTCGCTGATCTCCTGGCGGATGCCGGCATATTCGGCGAAGTCACCCAGATGGCACGACATCGCGGTCAGGTAGCCCGCCATTGCCTCCTCGTTGCGTCGGATCTGTGATGCCATGCCTACCACGGCCCGATCCGCCTGGAATTGGGCAAACGACGTCTCGAGAATCTCGCGTGCCAACACCTGCCCCATCTGCCGAATGAGGCTGACCGCCATGTTGTAGCTCGGTCGGAAGCTCGAACGCAGCGGGTAGGTTCGCGTCGACGCGAGTCCGGCTAGGCTTTCCGGATCGAGGTCAGGGTGCCACACCACAACCGCGTTGCCCTCGACATCGATGCCTCGACGCCCCGCACGACCGGTGAGCTGGGTGTACTCCCCTGGCGTGATGCTCACGTGCGCCTCGCCATTCCACTTGACGAGCCGTTCGAGGACGACGGTGCGGGCGGGCATGTTGATACCCAGTGCGAGGGTTTCAGTCGCGAAGACCATCTTCAGTAGGCCGCGCTGGAAGAGCTCCTCCACCACCTCCTTGAAGATCGGCAGCAGCCCGGCGTGGTGAGCCGCGACCCCGCGCCTGAGGCCCTCGGCCCAGATGTCGTAGTCCAGGGCGACGAGGTCGTCATGCGGGATATCCCCGGTCCGCGCCTCCATGAGGGTCTCGACCTCGGCCCGTTCCACAGGCGTGGTCAGCCGGATTCCCGCGGCAAGGCACTGCTCCACGGCCGCATCACATCCGGCCCGGCTGAAGATAAAGGTGATGCCCGGGAGCATGTGCTGGTCGTGCAAGGTGGAAACGACGTCGGTGCGCCACGGGGTATTGCCGTCACGACCGCGACGCCGACCCCGGCCGCGGTCCGCCGACCACTTGGCTGCCTCTCGGGCCAGGCGGACGAGTTCGGGATTGACCCTGGTGTGCTCGTCGTCCACGAAGAGATCGAGAAGGCGGTCGCCGATCATCACCTCCTGCCACAGTGGGACCGGCCGATGCTCGTCGACGACGATCTCAGTGTCGCCGCGCACCGTGGTCAGCCATTCGCCGAATTCCTCGGCATTACTCACCGTTGCCGATAGGGCCGCCAGCAGGGTGCCCTTTGGCAAGTGGATGATCACCTCCTCCCAGACGGGGCCGCGGAAGCGATCCGCGAGGTAGTGGACTTCGTCCATCACCACGTAACCGAGGCCTCCGAGCGTCTCGGAAGATGCGTAGAGCATGTTGCGCAGGACCTCGGTGGTCATGACGACGACGGGTGCCTCCCCGTTGATGCTGTTGTCTCCCGTGAGCAGGCCCACGCGATCGGCTCCGTAGCGGCGCACGAGGTCGTGGTACTTCTGGTTGGACAACGCCTTGATCGGGGTCGTGTAGAAGCACTTGCGGCCGTTCTCCAGGGCAAGGTGCACGGCGAATTCGCCCACCACCGTCTTGCCGGCCCCCGTGGGGGCGGCGACCAGAACGCTGCGGCCATCCACCAGGGCAGCGCAGCCTCGCTCCTGGAAGGCGTCGAGCGGGAAGTCGTAGCCGGACCGAAAGCCGGTGAGGGGATCCTTCGCCCGCTCGCGGGCCGCGGCGTGACGCTCAGCGGGGCTCGGCACGCCCCCAGACTACGCCGAGCGGCCCGGGACGATGACGCTCAGCACGCCGGGCCGCAAGCGGATGCTGATAGGCAGCGGGCCCACTCGCTCGCCGTCGGCGTAGGCGAGTTGTCCGGGTGCACTCAACTCGATCTCGCGAGCTCGGTAGGTGCTCACGAAGGGCTTGTTTACGTGAGTGCCGCTGAACACAGATGGAAACACGCGAATGAAGGTGGGTGTGCTAACCGCGTGCAGCCACGTGACGTCGAGCAGGCCGTCGTCGGGCACGGCTCCAGGGCACACCTTCATGCCGCCGCCGTAGGAAACGCCGTTGCCCACCGCAACCAGCATGGCGCCCTCGCGGATCTCGCGGCCATCCAGGATGGCGGTGTATTCGACGGGTCGAAACGTGCGAAGCTCACCCGCGATGGCGACGACGTATCGCGCCTTCCCCTTGGGCCACGTCATGCGATTGGCTCGTTCATTCACGAACGAGTCGAAGCCCGCGGAGAGCACCCCCAGGAAGTAGCGCTGGGTGCCGTCGGCAGCAGTCACCTCAGCGAGGTCCACCCGACGCCTGACTCCCTCCGCCAAGGCCCGCGCCGCTCCCGCCGGGTCCCTCAAGGGGATGCCCAGGGTGCGTGCGTTGTCGTCTCCCGTGCCCACGGGCAGGATTGCCAGCGCGGTCTCAGACCCCGCGAGCTCCTGGACGGCGTGGTGCAGCGTGCCGTCACCACCCGCCACGACGACTTCCCGAGCTCCGGCGTCGCGCGTCTGGGCGATCCGCGCGCGCAGGTCACGCGCGTCGCGGGATGCCTCGACGATCGCCCGTACGCCGAGCGCCTGGAGAGCCCCGACGAATGATGGCATTGCCTTACCCGCCCGACCGCCGCCTGACGTGGGGTTGACGATGATCGTGACTTCGCGCACGACTAGGACGTCTCAGGCGCGTCGATGGGTGACGCCTCGTCATCATCCCACGTATCGAAGTCCTGCCCGGGCCCGAGTTTGCGCGCACGACGACGATCGTTGGCGAGGCAGACGAGGATCGCAATAATCATCAGGAAGAGGACTGGCGCCGCTAACAGGATCATGTTGACCGGATCACCGGTCGGTGTCGCCACAGCCGCAAAAATGCAGACGGCAAAGATGATCCATCGCCACCACGAGAGAAGCTTCTTGCCCGTGAGTATACCCGCGAAGTTGAGCAGCACGAGCAGGAGCGGTGCGAGGAAACCGACGCCGAAGACGATGACCATGCGGATGAAGAAGGACAGGTAGCGATCGACCGAGACGATGTTCTCGACGTTCTGCGGGGTGAAGCCGAAGAGGATCTCCAGGCCGTAGGGCAGCACGACGTAGGCAAGGGCAACGCCCATCCCGAACAGCGGAACGGCCAGGGCAACGAATCCGATAGCCCAGCGACGCTCGTTCTTTCGGAGGCCGGGGGTCACGAACCGCCACAGTTGATATAGCCACACAGGGGAGGACAGCAGCAGACCGGTGACCGCGGCGACCTGAAGTTGCAGCACGAAGGGGTCCGCGACGCCTGTCAGCGCGAGGGTTACCTCGCGACCGTCGGCGCGCGCCTGCGCGACGACCGCCTCAAACGGCGCGGACAACCAGGCGAAGATTCGGTCGTAGTAGATCCAGCCGACGACCATGCCCACGACGATCGCGAGGCCGGCCTTGACCAAGCGCGAGCGCAACTCACGCAGATGCTCCACGAGGGGCATTGCAGACTCAGAGTTGGACGCACCCCCGCGACGGCGCTTCGGGGGGCTGGTGTCTGGCGGCGCGGCCACCGGCTATTACTCGGAGCGCTCCGGCTGCGGGGCCGGTGTGGCGCTCTGTTCCTGGGGAGGAGCCAGGTCAGCAGTCGGAGGTGCCGAAGGGAGGGGCGCAGCGGCCTGAGCGGGTCCTGCGTCGACGGCCGCGGGCGCATCCGTGGTGCCGTCGGCCTGCATCTCGCGCGTTTCGGACTTCAGGATGCGCAGCGACCTGCCGAGGCCACGCGCCACATCCGGGAGCCGCTTGGCGCCGAAGAGCAAGAGGATGATCAGGACGAGAATGAGGATCTCGGGCCCTCGCAGATTGAAGGGCATGCCTCCGCCTTTCGTCAGGGCCGCGTATCACGGCGTGCCGGCACCTCCATGGTAGCCCTCCAGCAGGGACCATGGGCTATCTAGGAGCGACTCAGGGCGGCTCGCGCGGATGCTGCGACCTCCTGCCGCAGGTCCTCGGGCTGCTCGACCACGAGATTGCCACCTTGTCCCAGGACGAAGCGGACGATCCAGGCCCGGTCGGCCACGCGAAGAGTGGCCCTCCCCCCGTGCCCGAGGTCACGAACGACGTCCACCAGATCGAGTGCGTCCAGGATCCAGGCGGCGCTTTCGGTGAAGGCGAGCCGCACCGGGAGGCCCGACGTGGGCGCGGTGGCGAGCGGTGCGAGGTCGTCGGGGACCACGGCGGGCTCGTCGAGGGCTCGGGCGCTCACGACACGATCGAGGCGGAACGTCCGTTGCGCCCCGGCAACGCGGCACCACGCATCGAGGTAGTCGAATCCGTCCTGATGAACGACCGCGCGAGGATCGACGACACGATCGGTGATGGCATCGCGCGTGGCTCCGGCGTAGACCAGATGCAAAGCTCGACGGCGTGCCAGCGCGTCGTCGAGCACCGAACGCACCGCATCGGGCGTGGTCTGGACGACCACGACCGACTGTCCTGCATCAAGGGCCGCGCCCGCGGCCTCCTCCAGCTTGGCGGTTGCTGACGCGATCGCCCCGCGTTCGTGGCTTCCGGGCACCTGCGCGAGCATGCGGAGTCCGACCGCGAGTGCCGTGGCTTCGGCGATGCTCAGTCGCAGGGGCCGCTCGAGGGTCTGCGGGTCGATGACGTCGATGATGCCGTCGTCGTCCCAGAACTGGATGTCGATGAGTTGATCCGGGCCATGCCCGGGCAGCCCACAGCACACGACGAGCCACAGATCGCGCTCGAGCTCGCCCGGGGTGACGCCGAAATGTCGCGCCGCCTCCGAGATCGAGACCCCGCTGCGCTGGGACAGCCAGGGCACGAGAGCCAGCAGCCGCGAGAGGCGCTCGGCGGCGGGGGCACTCACCTTGCACCCCCGTGAGCCTGGAGAACAGCGGCGAGTGATTGCTGGACCTGACCGCGGAGCTCGACCGGGTCGATGACCCGCGCCGAGGTCCCGAGTTCGGCGATGTCGGACACGAGCTGGCTCTCGTCCGAATACCGCACGACAAGCGGTGAGTCAGCCGGATCATCAGCGCGCAGCCGGAGCCGCACTCCCCCGGAGGTCACCTCGACGCGAGCCACCGCGATCGGGTCGTCATCTGCGAGCCGCTCGATGACGCCTCGCACATCGCGGGCGGTGACCCTGTCGAATTCGCCCGGCGGTGAAGAGGCAGTGATCGTCCCCTGCACCCTGGAGAGTCGGAAGACCCGGGTGTCGGCGCGATCGCGATCGTGCCCCGCGAGATACCAGGCTCCGCGGACGCGGGCCGTCCCCCAGGGCTCGACGATACGCTCACCCGTCGCGGTATCGCGCAGCCCTCGATAGGCGAATCCCACGACCCGTCGCACCCGTATCGCCTCCCAGAGGGTCGGCAGGAGATGGTCGCCAGCGCCCGGCCTTGCGGTCAGGCTGACCCCGATATCGAGGGATTCCGATCGAGCACCGGTCACGGCCTCGATCTTGCGCAGGGCCCCCTGGGCAGCGCTGCCCAGGGCCGCATCGCTCCAGGCCTGCGCAGCAAGACCCAGCACCGCGAGCTCGGCACTCGTGAACGCGACTGCTGGCATGGAGTACTCGTCGCTGCGAATTCGATATCCCTCGACGTCCCCGTCACACGACAGGACGGTGTCGATCGGCACGCCCATGGTCCGAAGCTCGTCCTTGTCTCGCTCGAACATGCGCTCAAAAGCCTCCGACGATGCCGAATCGCCGTAGCCGGGCACCGCCTCTCTGATGGCTGCACGAGACACCGGAATGCGAGCACCGAGTAGGCAGAGAACGAGATTGAGCAGCCGCTCCGTACGATCCGTGCGCACGCTCCCCGCCCTGGGTCAGCCGACGTCGAGAAGATCGATGATGAAGACCAGGGTGCGCCCAGCGAGACGATGCCCACCAGACTCGCCGTAGGCCTTGGCGGGCGGAATGACCAACTGACGACGACCGCCAACTCGCATCCCCGGGATCCCCTCCTGCCAGCCGGCGATCAAACCCGCGAGCGGGAACCTGATGGGCTCACCGCGATCCCACGACGCATCGAACTGCTCGCCGGTCTCGAAGTCGACGCCGACGTAGTGCACGATCACCTGGTCGCCAGCCTTGGCCTTGGCACCATCGCCCACAACTAGGTCGGTGACGACCAAGTCGGTCGGCGGCGGTCCGTCGATGAAGTCGATCTCAGGCTTGTCCGTCATGGTTCCTCCGGTGCTCAGGGGCTGGACAGCATGTCGACGACGAACACGAGCGTCTCGTTGGGCCCGATGCCCGAGCCGGGCGGCGGGTTGGGGCCGTAGGCCAGGTCGCCCGGGATGATCAGGAGCCGGCGTCCACCGGGCTTCATGCCGGGGATCCCCTCCTGCCAGCCAAGGATCACGCCATCGAGGGGGAAGGTGGCGGGCTGTCCGCGCGCAAACGACGAGTCGAAGATGGCACCGGAATCCAAACCGACCCCGCAGTAGTCCACGGTGACGGTGGCCCTGCCAGCGACGGAGTCTCCGGACCCCTCCACGACGTCGAGTGTCACGAGCGATGTGGCCGGGTTCGCGGCCTCGCTGACCCCGACCAGTGGGGCGGCGCCCACGATCGCTGTCGTCGCCACGCCGTCCTTCTCCACCGAGTCCGCCGGTGGGCCATCGGCCACCGTGGGCGGGGCGATCTGCAGGCAGTCGCTGGTGGCCCATGCCGCCGCGGGCTCAGTGGGTGCTGCGGAGGAGGTCGATTCGCTGGGCGTGGACGAACCTCCGCAGGCGGCGAGGAGTATGGCTGCTCCGACAAGAGAAAGGGGTAAGCGCACGGCCCCACCCTAGCCTGGGCCCTCGGTCGATCGAGGTCTACATGCTCGCGATGAGTTTGTCGACGCGCTCGTCCACGCTAGCGAACGGGTCCTTGCACAGAACGGTGCGCTGGGCCTGATCATTGAGCTTCAGGTGCACCCAGTCGACGGTGAAGTCACGGCGCCGCTCCTGCGCACGACGTATGAACTCCCCGCGCAGGCGTGCCCTGGTGGTCTGCGGAGGCACGGACTTGGCCTCAAGGACCTCAGGCTCGTGGGTCAGGCGCGTCACCTGCCCGTGGCGAAGGAGCAGGTAGTAGAGCCCGCGCGAGCGCGTGATGTCGTGGTAGGCCAGGTCGAGCTGGGCAACGCGCGGATCGGCCAAGGCCATGGCGTGCTTCGCCATGTAGCGCTCAATGAGTCGCAGCTTGATCACCCAGTCGATGTCGTTCTCCACGAGTGACAGATCGCCCGTCTCGACCGCCTTGAGGGTGCGCTCCCACAGCTCGAGGGTGCGACTGGCGACGGACCCCGGATCATCCGCGTACCCCTGTCGATCGGCGAAGTCGCGCGCCCTCTCGAAGTACTCCGACTGGATCTGCAGGCTGGTCAGTTCGCGCCCGTTGGCCAATCGCACGGTGCGCGTGCCCGATGGATCGTGACTGATCTCCCGGATGGCGCGAATGGGATTCTCCAGAGTCAGATCGCGCATGACGACGCCCGCCTCGAGCATGCGCAGGACGAGGTCGGCCGAACCGACCTTTAGCAGCGTGGTCGCCTCGCTCATGTTGGAGTCGCCGACGATCACGTGCAGGCGCCGATAGCGCTCAGCGTCGGCATGGGGCTCGTCGCGGGTGTTGATGATCGGCCGAGAGCGCGTCGTTGCGCTGGAGACGCCCTCCCAGATGTGGTCCGCTCGCTGGCTCACACAGTAGACGGCTCCCCGCGGGGTCTGCTGGACCTTGCCGGCCCCGCAGACGATCTGTCGCGACACCAGGAAGGGGAGCACCGAGTCGGCCAGCTTCTGGAACTCGCCGTGACGGGACACGAGGTAGTTCTCGTGGCAGCCGTAGGAGTTGCCGGCGCTGTCGGTGTTGTTCTTGAAGAGGTAGATCTCTCCCGCGATCCCTTCTTCGTGCAGGCGCCGCTCGGCATCGAAGAGCAGGCCTTCGAGGATGCGTTCGCCGGCGCGATCGTGCGTGATCAACTGCACGATGTCATCGCATTCGGCGGTTGCGTATTCGGGGTGGCTACCTACGTCGAGGTAGAGTCGCGAGCCATTGCGGAGGAACACGTTGCTGCTTCGGCCCCAGGACACCACGCGCCGGAACAGGTAGCGCGCTACCTCATCAGGACTCAGTCGACGTTGACCACGAAACGTGCACGTGACGCCGTACTCGGTCTCGATCCCGTAGATGCGGCGCTCCACGACTACGACCCGCTATCGGGGGACTCGGGCACTCCGGCCGGCGCGGGCCCCGCAGCGGGCTCCCCCAGTAACTCGGCGAGCCGGTCCACGCCCAGGCGCCGGAACGAGCGACGCGGTCGTGACCGCTCAAGAACGCCAACCTCCAGTTGGCCCGCCTCGGGTTGTGCCGCGTCGCCCGCGCCCAGAGCCCGGACGGCAAGACCGAGGGCAACGCCCAGCTCGAGCCCCGGGCGCCACTGGTCGGACAGCACGGCGGAGATCTCCTCGGCCTGCCCGCCCATCGCCACAAAGCCTCGCTCGTCTGCCACTGATCCGTCGAAGGTCAGGCGATACAGCTGGTCGTCGTCAGTCGCTCGACCGACCTCGGCGACGACGATCTCCACCTCGTAGGGCTTGGTGGTCTCGGTGAAAATAGCCCCTAATGTCTGGGCATAGGCATTGGCGAGGCTGCGCCCGGTCACATCACGTCGATCGTAAGAGTAGCCCCGCAGGTCCGCCAGACGCACCCCGGCTACGCGCAGGTTCTCGAACTCGTTGTACTTGCCCACCGCGGCAAAGGCGATGCGATCGTAGATCTCAGAAATCTTGTGAAGGGCGCGTGAGGGATTTTCGGCCACGAAGAGGATGCCATCGGCGTATTGCAGGACGACCACGCTCCTGCCCCGCGCGATTCCCTTGCGCGCGTAGTCCGCCTTGTCCTTGATGATCTGCTCGGGCGAGACATAGAACGGCACCGTCATGACGCGCCCCCGCCCGGCAGGGGGGCGACTGGGCCGTCGGGTGCCGACAAGCGGGCATTGACGACCGCTTGGACAACCGCCTCCACGTCGGATTCCGCGACCATGCGCACACCGATGGCATCCACCACGGCGATAACGGGGAAGATCCGCCGCGTCAGGTCAGGGCCGCCCGTCGCCGAGTCATCATCGGCCGCGTCGTAGAGAACCTCAATCGCGGTCGTCAGCGCGTCTGCCTCGGTCATCCCCGCGCGATAGAGCTTCTTCACCGAGCCCCGGGCGAACATCGATCCTGACCCCACGGCGTGGTGCTCGCGCTCTTCGTAGCGTCCGCCGGTGACGTCGTAGGAAAAGATGCGCCCCCGGCCGCTCGCGAGGTCATAGCCGCCGAACACCGGCACCACGGCGAGCCCCTGCAGGGCCATGCTGAGATTGCCGCGAAGAAGAGCCGCGAGGCGGTTGGCCTTGCCGTCGAGCGACAGCGGAATGCCCTCGATCTTTTCGTAATGCTCGAGCTCGACCTGGAAGAGCCGGACCAGCTCGACGGCGATGCCGGCCGCCCCTGCGATTCCCACCACCGAATGCTCATCGGCGGGGAACACCTTCTCGATATCTCGCTGCGCAATCACGTTGCCCATCGTGGCTCGTCGATCACCCGCCATGATGACGCCACCGGCGTAGGTGAACGCGACGATGGTGGTCGCGTGCGGAATGTCGCCCAGGCCCTCGCCGGTCACGACAGGAAGGGACGACCTGGGGCCGTCGAGCACAGCCAGGAAATCAGCAAACGACGACCCGCCGGGTGCCATGAAGGCGGCGGGCAGTCGGCCGTGCCATGGCTCCAGGCTCACTCACCACCCTTCTGCACAAACGACTTGACGAAATCCTCGGCATTCTCCTCGAGGACCTCGTCGATCTCGTCGAGGATGGCGTCGACGTCAGCATCGAGGGCATCGCGCTGCGTGGAGCCCTCGGGCATGGCGACATCGACCTCATCCTGCTCGGGCCGCGAAGCTCGCCGCTGCCCTTCGGACCCCTGGGTGCTCATGCCCCCACCCTAGACCGAGAGCACGGCCGGGGCCCGACACGCTTCAAGCGCCCCTCAGGGATTCCAGGAGGTCGGCCGCGCAGGGCGCTGCGTCGAGCAGGTGTCCCACGTGGTCGCGGGTTCCGCGCACTGGCTCAAGCGTGGGCACGCGCTGCAGTGCATCGTGGCCCGGAATGTCGAAGATGACGGAGTCCCAAGACGCGGCCGCGACTGCGTCGCCGTAACGGCGCAGGCACTCTCCGCGGAAGTACGCGCGGGTATCGACCGGTGGTCGCTCGGTCGCGTGAGCGACCTCCTCCGGAGTCGTGAGGCGTTGCAGGCGACCGCTGGCCTCAAGTCGCAGGGCCAGCCCTCGGTCGGGCCGGATATCGGAGTACTGCAGGTCGATGAGCTGCAGGCGCGCCGCTTCCCAATCGAGCCCGTCCCGCCGGCGATAGCCCTCGAGCAGTCCGAGTTTGGCGACCCAGTCCACGCGGTCGGCGGCGGTGCGCGGATCCCGCTCGAGGTCATCGAGCACAGTCCCCCATCGGTCGAGCACATCGGCGGTCTGCTCATCGATCTTTACGACGGCCTGACGTCGTGCGAGTTTTTCGGCCCGGGCGAGGTAGATCCGCTGGATGTCGATCGCCGTCATGCGACGTCCATCACGAAGGGTCAGTAGGTGTGTCAGAGATGGGTCGTGCGAGACAGCATGGATTTCGCGGACGGGATCGGCTAGGACGACGTCCTCGTCCAGCGCCGCCTCTTCGATGAGCGACAGGACGAGCGCCGTGGACCCCATCTTCAGGTAGGTCGCCGCCTCAGCGAGATTGGCGTCGCCGACGATGACGTGGAGTCGGCGATAGCGCTCGGGGTCGGCATGCGGCTCGTCCCTCGTATTGATGATCGGCCGCTTGAGGGTCGTCTCGAGGCCGACCTCGACTTCGAAGAAATCGGCACGCTGCGAGAGTTGGAATCCCGCCCCCCGACCGTCCTGCCCGATGCCCACACGACCGGCCCCGGTGAATACCTGCCGGGTCACGAAGAAGGGTGTCAGGTCGCGAACGATGTCGGAAAAGGACGTCGCGCGCCGCATGAGGTAGTTCTCGTGACAACCGTAGGACGCGCCCTTGTTGTCGGTGTTGTTCTTGTACAGCTGGATGGTGAACGGACCCTCACGCGTTGCCGCCGCGGCCGCCTCAACCATGATCTCCTGACCGGCGCGATCCCACAGGACCGCATCTCGAGGGTTGGTGACCTCAGGCGTGGAGTACTCCGGGTGCGCATGGTCGACGTACAGACGGGCGCCGTTGGTGAGGATGAGATTGGCCAGCCCGAGCTCCTCGTCGGTGAGCTGGGAGGGATCGGCCTCCGCGCGGCTCATGTCGAAGCCACGGGCATCGCGCAGTGGGCTCTCCTCGTCGAAGTCCCAGCGCGTGCGATTCCTGCGGTCGCCCACGGCAATGCCGCTGTAGGACGTCACGACGGCCGACGAGGTGGCCATGGCATTGACATGCGGGTGGCCGGGGACGGATATGCCGAACTCAGTCTCGATTCCCATGACCCGATGGACGCTCACCGCGCGCCCGTCGTCAGAGGTACTGGCCGGTATGCGAGACCGTGTCGATCACACGGCCAGCCTCGGTGCCCTGTTTGCCCTGGATCAGAGTCCGAATGAAGACGATGCGTTCGCCCTTCTTGCCGGAGATGCGCGCCCAGTCATCGGGGTTGGTCGTGTTGGGCAGATCCTCGTTCTCGCGGAACTCGTCGATGCACGCGTTGAGAAGGTGCTGCACGCGAATGCCCTTCTGCCCTGTGTCGAGGAAGTCCTTGATCGCGGACTTCTTCGCCCGGGCAACGATGTTTTCGAGCATCGCCCCAGAGTTGAAGTCCTTGAAGTAGAGGATCTCCTTGTCGCCATTGGCATAGGTCACCTCGAGGAATCTGTTGTCGTCAACCTCGGTGTACATGCGTTCCACGGCCCGCTGGATCATGTTGGCGCAGGTCGACTCCGGCGATCCACCGTTTTCGGCTACGTCATCTGCATGCAGGGGTAGATCGGGTGTCAGGTATTTGCTCAGGATGTCGCGAGCCGACTCAGCGTCGGGTCGCTCGATTTTGATCTTCACATCGAGGCGGCCCGGACGAAGGATCGCGGGATCGATCATATCCTCGCGGTTGGAGGCGCCGATAACGATCACATTTTCGAGACCTTCGACGCCGTCGATCTCGCTCAGGAGCTGCGGGACGATGGTGTTTTCGACATCGCTGGACACCCCGGATCCGCGCGTGCGGAACAGCGAGTCCATCTCGTCGAAGAACACGATGACGGGCATACCCTCTGAGGCCTTCTCGCGCGCACGTTGGAAGACGAGCCGGATGTGGCGCTCGGTCTCGCCGACGTACTTGTTGAGGAGCTCGGGCCCCTTGATGTTGAGGAAGAACGACCGGCCCTGCTCCTGGCCGGTGCGTTCGGCGACCTTCTTCGCGAGGGAGTTGGCGACGGCCTTGGCGATGAGCGTCTTGCCGCAGCCGGGCGGGCCGTAGAGCAGGATGCCCTTGGGCGGGGCGAGGCGATGCTCCTGGTAGAGGTCCGGGTGCAGGTAGGGCAGTTCGACGGCGTCGCGAATGGCCTCGATCTGTCGACTGAGGCCCCCGATGGCGGAGTAGTCGACGTCGGGGACCTCCTCGAGGACAAGTTCCTCGACCTCTGCCTTCGGGATGACCTCGAAGACGTATCCCGATCGGGGCTCCATGAGCAGCGCGTCTCCCGCGCGCAGGACGCGGTCGCGGAGCGGTTCGGCCAGTCCGACGACGCGCTCCTCGTCAGCGCGCCCGATGACCAGGGCCCGGTCGCCATCGGCCAGGAGTTCCTTGAGCGTGACGATCTCACCGATGCGTTCGAACTCGCGAACGCCAACGACATTGAGGGCCTCGTTGAGCATGACCTCTTGCCCGGGGCGCAGCAGCGCCGAGTCGACATCAGGACTCGCGATCACCCGCATCTTTCGCCCGGCTACCGCGACATCGAGCGACCCGTCATCGAGACGGCCGAGGAACACGCCGTAGCTGCCTGGCGGCTCGGCCAGGCGATCGACCTCGGCCTTGAGGGCGACGATCTGCTCGCGCGCATCGCGCAGCGTGGCCACGAGGCGGCCGTTGTGAGCCTGGGCGGCGGCGAGCTCGGACTCCAGGACCCGCAGCCTTTCCTCGCTCCGGCCGCCACCGGCGAGGCCACCCCTCTCGGGCTGGCCCTGCTCACCGCGGTCCTCCGACTGGCCGGTCATCACCACCTCCTACCTCCGACCATACCCAGGGATGGCCCTGCCCGCCGCTACTGAGACTTCGGCGGAGCGGCGTAGCCGTCCCCGTCGGGTCGAGCACCCTTGGCCGGCCGGGTCCGGCGCGGGGGAAGCGCGGTGCCGGGAGCCAGTCGACGCGCGACGAGTAGGAACGCCGTATGCCCGATCATCCGGTGGTCGGGCCGCACCGCGAGTCCCTCCAAGTGCCAGGTGCGCACGAGGGATTCCTCCGCGTGAGGCTCGGTCCAGTTGGCGGAGTCCCGCAGCGCTTCGGCGGTGCGCGAGAGTTGTGTCGTCGTCGCGACGTAGCAGACAAGCACCCCGCCCGGTCGAACAAGTCGCGCTGCCGTCGCAAGGTGCTCCCAGGGGTCCAGGAGATCCAGCACCATCGCGTCGAAGCCCCCGAGGCCACCGGACACCTCGTCCACGTCGCCCTCGAGCAACTCCCACCAGCTCGGCATCGCATGGAACCAGCGCTCGACGTTGGCGCGGGCGACGGCTGCGAAATCCGGCCGGCGCTCGCACGACACCACCCGGCCGGAGGGTCCTACCGCCGTCAGGAGCGAGCAGCTGAGGGCTCCCGAACCGGCGCCGGCCTCGATGACACTGGCACCGGGGCGCAGTCCTGCCGCCATGACGATGCGGGCCGACTCCTTGGGGTAGATCACCGCTGCACCGCGGGGCATGGCAAGGACGTAGTCCTCGAGCAAAGACCGGAGCACGACGTACGCCGTGCCGCCGGTCGACGACAGCACGATGCCCTCGGGACGTCCGATGATGTCGTCGTGAGCGAGGGCGCCCCTGTGGGTGTGGAATGAGCGACCGGCCTCCAAGGTCAGCGTGTGGTGACGCCCCTTGGGATCGGTCAGCTGGACGATGTCGCCATGGCGCAGGATGGCCGGGTCGTCGCTCATCCACTGAGGCTATCGACAGTCAACCCGGCCGTGCCCGAGAGGCGTGGCAACCTCGACCGTGGTCTACCGTCGATCCCATGAGCGACGAGGGGGCCTCGCCAGCCGCGCGGTGTCGGGCACTCACGAAGATCTACGGCGAAGGCGATACTCGGGTCGTCGCACTCGATGCGGTCGATATCGACGTCGCGCCAGGCACCTTCACCGCCATCATGGGCCCCTCTGGCTCAGGCAAGTCGACGCTGATGCACTGCCTGGCCGGCCTCGACACGGCGACGTCGGGTGATGTCTACATCGGGGATGTCCGGATCACAGGACTTTCGGACCGGGCACTGACACGCGTGCGCCGCGACTCCGTCGGCTTCGTCTTCCAGTCCTTCAACCTCGTCCCGACCCTCACCGCCATGGAGAACATCACCCTCCCCCTCGACATAGCCGGCGCCCCCGTCGACGAGGCATGGCTCACGACGGTCATCGACGCCGTCGGCCTGGCGGACCGCCTCGACCATCGACCCAGCGAGCTTTCCGGAGGCCAGCAGCAGCGAGTCGCCTGCGCCCGCGCTCTGGCGAGCAAGCCCGCGATCGTCTTCGCCGACGAGCCGACGGGCAACCTCGATTCGCAGTCGGGTGCGGAGGTCCTGTCGCTGCTGCGCCGAAGCGTCGACGAGTTCGATCAGACGATCGTGATGGTCACGCACGATGCTGCCGCTGCCTCGCACGCTGATCAAGTCGTTTTCCTCGCCGATGGCCGCGTCGTCGGATCGCTTCATGACCCGACCGCCGAGGTGATCCTCGCCAGGATCGGCGGACTCAGCAGCCCACAGGACTCTCACTGAGATGTTTCGCGTAGCCGTACGCAGCCTCCTGGCCCATCGCCTTCGTTTCACCCTCACCGTGCTCACGGTTGCGCTAGGGGTCGCATTCATCGCGGGCACCAACATCTTCACGGGCTCGCTGCGCGGGGCGTTCGACGCGCTGGTGTCACAACCCCGGGCCGACGTCACGGTCCGCGCCGGCGCGTCCGACGGCGGCGCCCTACAGGCCACCTTCCCCGCCAACCTCGTCAACGAGATAGCGGCCCTGCCGGCAGCGGCAAGCGCCGTGGGACTAGTTGGTGCGGACGGGGCCTACGTGCTCGGACCCGATGGCAAGCCCGTCGGCGTCGAAGGGCCGCCCGCTCGCGGTCGCTCATGGGTCGACGACCCCGCCATCTCGGCGGTGACGATCGTCAGCGGTCGGCCCCCGGCCGGCCCCGCTGAGGTCGCGCTCCTGCAGTCGACCGCCGAGACCGCGGCCGTCAACGTGGGCTCGCGCATACGCATCGACACCCCGGCTGCCGGGGTCCGGGAATTCACCGTCAGCGGGCTGGTCACGCGTGGTCTCTCGGGCGGTCTCGGCGGCACCCTCACCGTCTTCGACCTGGCAACCGCGCAGCAGGTGCTCACCGAGCCGGGCACAGTGACGGCGATCCTGGTGACCGCGCGATCCGGGGTCTCCCAGCAGGAGCTTGCCGACGAGGTGGCGGCGCTCGCTCCCGAAGCGTCGCGTGTCGAGACAGCCGACCAGTCGCGCGATGAGGTGGTCCAGCGCATCCAAGAGGGCTTCGCCTTCTTCAACACCTTTCTCCTCGCCTTCGGAGTCATCGCGCTCTTCGTGTCGACGTTCCTCATCTTCAATACGTTTTCGATGCTCGTGGCCCAGCGCTCACGCGAACTGGCCCTGCTGCGTGCCGTGGGTGCCTCCCGGGCGCAGGTGTCCTTCGCGGTGCTTCTCGAGGCTGTCATCGTCGGCGTCCTGGCCGCCGTGATCGGGCTGCTCGGCGGCCTCGCCGTCTCCCAATTGCTCCGCTGGGTCATCGCAGCGCTGGGTGCCGACCTTCCCGGCGCCCCTCTGCGACTCGAGCCCAGCACGATCGCCCTGGCGCTGGGCGCGAGCCTGGTCGTGACCGTGGCCTCGGCTCTCCTGCCCGCGCGCCGCGCCTCTGCCATCCCGCCTGTCGCCGCGATGCGCGAGGGTGCAGCCCCGTCGCCCAGGTCGCTTCGACGAGTCACGATCACCGGAGCCTGCCTGCTCATTGCGGCCACCATTCCCGCCGTGCTCGCTCTTCGGCTCGCCGAATCCGACGGCGAGCGCGCGGCCCAGTTGACGGGGGTTGCCGCCGTACTCGCCCTCGTTGGCGTCCTGGCCCTGACTCCTGCGCTGGCACGACCCGTGCTCGGGCTCCTTGGCTCGGCGATGCGCGGTCGAATCGTGGGTCGCATGGCCTCGGCCAATGCGGTCCGCAATCCCCGACGCACCGCGGCGACCGCCAGTGCCCTCACCGTCGGTCTCGCGCTCATGACGGCGGTGTCCGTCCTGGGCTCCTCGGCCCGTGCCTCTGTAGAGGACGTCGTCGACACGACCATCGGGGCGGACTTCATCCTGCTCGGACCGGGGTTCCGGCCCTTCACCACCGACGTCTTCCAATCGGTGAAAGACCTCCCCGGAGCCTCGGTGGTGACCTACGTGCGCACGATCCCTGTCAGCATCGATGACGCGCAATCGCCGGTCACGGGGGTGGATCCACGCGTGGTTACCGAGGTGCTCGACATCCCGATGGCCACCGGCTCAGTCCAGGACCTGGCCCTCGGGGCCGCCATCGTCGACACCGAACTGGCGCGAACCCTCAGGGTGGCAGAGGGCGACAGCGTAAGCGGCACGTTCGTCAACGGCGAGGGGTCATTGCGAATAATCGGCACATTCGAGCCCGCAGGCCCCGTGCGCGGATTCATCACGACGCTGCCCACCGTGGATGCTATAGGAACGCTGACCCGGGACACAGCGATCTACATCGCACTGCAGCCCGGCGTCTCACCCGCGACCGTGCGTCAAGACCTCGCCTCTCGGCTCGCGGCCTACCCGTCGATCGACATCCAGGACCAGGCTGACATCAAGCGTGACATCAATGGCCAATTCGACGTTCTCTTCGGCCTTGTTTATGCCCTGCTCGGGCTCTCGGTCATCGTGGCCTTCCTGGGAATCGTCAACACGCTCTCGCTAAGCGTTGTCGAACGCACGCGCGAGGTCGGCCTCGTCCGCGCAGTCGGGATGTCGCGGGCCCAGGTGCGCCGCATGGTGACGCTGGAGGCCCTGCTCCTCGCGGCTCTCGGCACGCTGCTCGGCCTCGCCCTCGGGATCGCTTTCGGCATGCTCCTCCAGCGCGTCCTGGCTCCCCAGGGGATCTCAGTGCTCGCGATCCCGGCAACGCAACTGGCCGTGTTCGCCGCTCTCGCCCTCGTCGGGGGTCTGGCCGCCGCGCTGTGGCCCGCGTGGCGGGCAGGGCGCATGCCCGTTCTCACGGCCATCGCACAGATGTAGCCAGGGTCGTGGGTCAGCTGTCCCGCCACTGACGCAGGTGACCCACCGTGACACCGTCAAGGGTGTCGATGACGCGTCGTCGAGGCGCGGTGTCGATGTGAACGAGGTGCGGAATCGCCACCACGAATGCGCCACTGCCCTGACCCGATGCAACTCCCGTGGGCGAGTCCTCAAGGACGACACATTGCTCGATAGGCACGCCTAAGCTGCGTGCCGCGGCGACGTAGGGCTCGGGATGAGGCTTGCCATTGTCGACCTCGTCGCCTGCCACCGTGACGCGAAACGCATGGCCATCGTCTGCGTAAACGTCGCGAGCTATCGCGTCGGTGACCGCATCGAGTAGGCGGCGATGGGATGCCGACACCAGGGCCGTGGGAATCCCTTGCGCCCGGCACTCGGCCAGCAGTTCCCGGGCACCCGGGCGCCACTCGAGCGGCTCTCGGCGAAGCAGGCTTTCCATCGACTCCAGGAGCTCCACGCCGATGTCCTCGGGAGGGCGTGTCGAGCCGGTGCGCTCGACCATGTAGGCCGACACGCGCTCCAGGGGACCACCGAGGCAGTGGGCCTGGTCCTGCGGTGTCCATGTGCCACCGAGTCCGTCAACGACCCGCAATTCGGCCCTGAACCACAGGCCCTCGGAGTCGATAAGCGTGCCGTCGAGGTCGAAGAGGACGGCGAGATCAAGCATGGCCCTGTCAGTTTACGCGCATGACTACCGTAGAGTGCCAGGCGTCCGAGCAAGGGAGCGCGCATGATCGAGTTCGAGGCCCTGCCCGAACTCGAGGACCCCGTTCTCGTTGCCGCCTTCGAGGGCTGGAATGACGCGGGTGACGCGGCAAGCGATGCGATCGACCATCTTCGCGAAGTCTGGGGCGCGCAGCCGCTCGCCGAGATGGACCCCGAGGACTACTACGACTACCAGGTCAACCGCCCGACCATCGCCTTCGACGACACCGGCGTGCGCCGCCTGACCTGGCCGACGACCAGACTCTACGTCGCACGGCTTCCACTTGCCACGCGCGACGTCGTCCTCGTGCACGGCATCGAGCCCAACATGCGATGGCGGCAATTCACCGACGAGCTCCTAGGCCTGTGCGCAGAGCTCGGCGTGAGCATGGCCGTGACCATGGGAGCCCTGCTCTCGGACAGTCCTCACACGCGACCGGTCCCGGTCACCGGAACCGCCACCGACGCGGGCACGGCCCGGCGGCTCGGGGTCGAGCCCGCGCACTACGAGGGGCCGACCGGCATCGTGGGCGTCCTGCAGGAGGCGTGCTCCCGGCGTGGGCTGCCGTCGGTAGCCCTCTGGGCCGCCGTACCCCACTATGTCGCCCAGTCACCCTCCCCCAAGGCGACCCTTGCGCTGGTCAGGCGCGTCGAGGATCTTCTCGACGTGCCCGTGCCCCTCGGGGAGCTCGTGGAGGACGCTCGCGCCTGGGAGATCGGTGTCGACGAACTCGCCGCCGAGGACGAAGAGGTCGCCGACTACGTCCGCCAGCTCGAGGAAGCGCGCGACACCACCGATCTGCCGGAGGCTAGCGGCGACGCGATCGCCCGCGAGTTCGAGCGCTACCTCCGCCGCCGCGGTGCCGACGAGGGCTGATTCACGCCTCACCCTCGGCGACTGTGCAGCTGTGCCCCGCCCCAATGGGGGCGAGGGTGCACCCCGTGCACACTCGCGGGGTTGCGGTCACGCGCGGGCGTGGAGTGCCTGGTAGGCGCGGATGAGCTCGTTGGTCGATGAATCCCTGGTCAGCGGCCGATCAGCATCCTGGAGATCCGGCAGAATCGAGTTGGCCATGGCCTTGCCGAGCTCGACTCCCCACTGGTCGAACGAGTCGATGCCCCACACCGCCCCCTGCACGAAGACGCTGTGCTCGTAGAGGGCGATCAGGGCACCGAGAGCGTGGGGCTCCAGTCGCGCGGCCAGGATGAACGTCGAGGGCCGGTTGCCCGGCATCACCTTGTGCGGTACGAGGTCGGCGGGTACCCCCTGCGCGCGAATCTCGTCGGCCGTGCACCCGAACGCCAGAACCGCTGCCTGCGCCAGTGCATTGGCGGCGAGCATGTCCTGCATGTCGAACACCGGCTCAAGGGCCTGGGCAAACAGGATGAAGTCGCACGCGACGATCTTGGTGCCCTGGTGCAGCAGCTGGTAGAAGGAGTGCTGGCCGTTGGTGCCGGGCTCCCCCCAGAAGATCGCTCCCGTGTCGTAGTCGACATGAGCGCCGTCCAGCCTCACCGACTTGCCATTGCTCTCCATGGTCAGCTGCTGGAGATACGCCGGGAATCGCGACAGGAACTGCGCGTAAGGCAGCACGGCATTGGTGTGTATGTCCAGGAAGTTCCTGTTCCACACGGAGATCAGGCCCATGCGAAGGGGCACGTTGACCGCTGGCTCGGCCCGTCGGAAGTGCTCGTCCATCGCATGGAAGCCCGCGAGCATCTCGCGGAAGCGATCGGGGCCAATGGCGATCATCGTGCTGAGCCCGATCGCCGAATCCATGGAGTACCGGCCACCCACCCAGTCCCAGAAACCGAAGATGTTGGCGGTGTCGATGCCGAAGGCGGTCACGCGCTCCTCGTTGGTCGAAACCGCCACGAAGTGCTTCTCGACGGCGCCTTCGCCCAGTGAATCCACGACCCACTTTCGCGCGGCCCTGGCGTTGGTCAGCGTCTCCTGGGTGCCGAAGGTCTTGGACGCCACGATGAAGAGCGTCTCCGCGGGATCCAGGTCGCGAATCGCCTCGGTGATGTCGGTGGGATCGACATTGGAGACGAAGCGGAAGGTCATGGCGCGGTCCGAGTAAAAGCGCAGCGCCAGGTAGGCCATCGCCGGTCCGAGGTCGGAACCGCCGATCCCAATGTTGATCACGTTGCGAATGCGCCTGCCCGAGGCACCGGTCCATTCACCGTCTCGCACTCGAAGAGAGAAGGAGGCCATTCGCTTGAGCACCTCGTTGACCTGTGCGACGAGATCATCACCGTCCACCTGAAGGCTGGCATCGCTGGGCAGTCGCAGTGCCGTATGCAGGACCGCGCGGTCCTCCGTGACGTTGATGCGCTGGCCGGCAAACATGTCATCGCGCCGCTCGATGACCCCACATTGGTCAGCCAGCGCGAGCAGAGCGTCCATCACCGCACTGGTCACTCGCTGCTTGCTGAAGTCGGCACGCAGACCGGCAGCCTCGAGCGTCCACTCGGGTCCCCTGCCTGGCTCGGCGGCGAAGATGTCGCGCAGGTGCCTTTCGCGCATGCCGGGCGCAAGGGTGGCGAGCTGCTGCCATGCCGCGGTCGATGTGGGGTCGATGCATTCCCGGATATTCATCCCGGAAGCCTTGCACTAGCGTGGTGCTGGCGCATAGCCGATGGCCCAAAGGTTTCCTTCTGATTGCCAAACGTCCACCCGAAAGGGGCTCGACCCGTGACGACAACGACACCGATGCAGTTGGGGATGATCGGCTTAGGTCGCATGGGGGCCAACATCGTCCGCCGGATCATGCGCGACGGACACGCCGCCGTCGTCTACGACCGCGATCCGGCGGCCGTCGCAGCGCTGGTCGCCGAGGGAGCCGTGGGCGCATCATCGCTCGAAGAGTTCACCTCACTACTGGCCCCGCCGAAGGCTGCGTGGATCATGGTCCCGGCTGGTGCGATCACGCAGAGCATCGTCGACCAGATGGGTGCCCTCCTCTCTGCCGGCGACTCGCTCATCGACGGTGGCAATTCCTACTACCGCGACGACATTCGACGTGCCGCCGCACTCAAGCCCAAGGGAATCCACTACATCGACTGCGGCACTTCCGGGGGCGTGTGGGGCCTGGAGCGTGGCTACTCGCTGATGATCGGCGGAGAGGACGAGCCCGTCGATCGGCTAGATCCGATCTGGTCGTCGATCGCACCCGGCGTCGCATCCGCATCGCGCACCGGGGAGCGCACGGGTGAGTTGATCGCCGGCGAGGAGGGCTGGCTGCACTGCGGCCCCAACGGCGCCGGTCACTTCGTCAAGATGGTTCACAACGGCATCGAATACGGCATCATGGCCGCCTTCGCAGAGGGCCTGAATATCCTCAAGCACGCCAACACCGGCTCGCGCCAGCGGACCACCGACGCCGAGACTGCGCCATTGGAGCATCCGGAGTACTACCAGTACGAGTTCGACCTGCCCGCCATCGCCGAAGTCTGGCGTAGAGGCAGTGTCATCGGCTCGTGGCTCCTCGACCTCACCGCACTGGCCCTCAGCGAGAGCGGCGATTTGTCGGAGTTCGCGGGCCGCGTGTCCGACTCGGGAGAGGGTCGCTGGACATCCATCGCCGCGATCGAGGAAGGGGTCCCCGCGCCCGTGCTCACCGAGGCGCTGTATTCGCGCTTCGACTCGCAGGGAATGGCCGACTTTGCTTACAAGGTTCAGTCTGCCCAGCGCAAGGCCTTCGGCGGCCACGACGAGAAGCAGGCCTAGCTTAGGTCCACGCCCAGCAGGGCATCGCACGCTGCTGCCATCAAAGCCGGCGCGCCCGCGTCGCGTCCACCGCGAGACAGGGCCTCATCGCACCAGCGGTCGACGGCCGTCAGCGCACTCGGTGAGTCCAGGTCATCGGACAGGACCGCTCGCATGCGGGCCAGGGTTGGCTCAAAGTCCGGGCCGCTCTCGAGCGACGCGGCCTGTCGCCACCGAGCAAGACGTGCTTGCGCCTCCGCCAGGCCCCCGTCGGTCCACTCCCAGTCGTGCCAGTAGTGATGGGCGGCTAAGGCCAGCCGAATCGCCATCGGGTCCGTGCCAGCCTCGCGAAGGCGCGAGACGAACACGAGGTTGCCGAGCGACTTGCTCATCTTCTGCCCGTCAAGGCCAACCATGCCGGTGTGGACGTAGTGACGGGCGAAGGGCCACTCCCCTGTCATGACCTCCGCGTGCGCGGCCCCCATCTCGTGATGGGGGAAGAGCAGGTCGCTTCCACCGCCCTGGACGTCGAAGGCCATGCCGAGGGTGTCCATGGCGATCGCGACGCACTCGATATGCCAGCCGGGCCGACCGGGGCCGATGTCGAGCCCGCCCTTCCCGCTGGCTTCAGGATCCCAGGCCGGCTCCCCGGGCCGAGCCGCGCGCCACAGCAGCGGATCGAGCGCGTTGCGCTTACCCGGTCGATGCGGGTCGCCCCCTCGCTCCGCGAAGGCCTGGAGCATCTGCCCCTCGTCGAGGTGGGAGACCTCGCCGAAGAGCGGGTCTGACGTCACGTCGAAGTAGAGGTCGTCTTGGCCCGGTGGCCCGGCAGAGCCGTCCCTATCGGGCCCGACTGTGTACACAGATCCACGGGCGTGAAGCGCCTGTATGCATCGGACGACAGACGGGATCGACTCGACGGCGCCGACGTAGTGACTCGGCGCGAGGGCACGTAGGGCCTGCATGTCCGATCGGAAGAGCGCCGTCTCGCGAAGCGCGATCTCCCGCCAATCCTGGCCTGTCGCCACCGCCCGCTCTAGGATCGGGTCATCGATATCGGTGACGTTCTGCACGTAGTGCACCGAGTGACCGGCATCGAGCCAGGCGCGCTGCACCAGGTCGAACGCCATGTAGGTGGCCGCATGCCCCATGTGCGTCGCGTCGTAGGGGGTGATGCCGCAGACGTACAGGCGCGCCTGGGCGCCCGGTGCAGTGGGACGCACCTGCCGGGTGGCCGAGTCGAAGAGGGCGAGTGGGCGACCGGCACCGGGCAGGCGGGGTACGTCAGGTGATGCCCACGACTCCACGCGATGAGCCTAGTGCGCTCACATAGCCGGCCATGGAAGAGCGGGCCAGGCGCCAACCGGCTCGGGGAAGCACTGCAGGTCGAGCAGGTCGCCAACGCGACGCTGCGTGGCTCGGATCTCACCGAGGCTGAGGAATTCCTCGAGGTCCTCGACCAGCTCCGCCCAGCGATCGCTGAGCGCGCGCAGGTGCCCGATGTCTTCGGGATCGATCCCGTGTCCCGCCCATCCCCAAAGCACGGTGCGGATTTTGTCTTCCTCGTGGAAGGTCAGGCCGTGGTCGATTCCATAGAGACGACCGTCGGCATCGCGCAGGGCATGGCCGCCCTTGCGATCGGCGTTGTTCAGCACGACATCGAGGAGGGACAGTCGACGAAGGTCGGCGGAGTCCTCGTGCACCAGGCGTACCAGGGACCCTTCGTAGCCCTCTCCTTCAGCAACGGTCATCCAGCCTGCAGCCGGCTCACGCTCGACCACTCGTACGGGTGCGCGCTCGTCGTCCGCCTCAATCCATGACTGGCACATGCCTGGCCCGAAGGGCCCGCTGTCGCGCCAGACGGTCATGGGCACCAGGCCCCACCCCAGCGCCTCGGATATCCGGTGGGCGGCAACCTCGCGAAGACCCAGCGACCCGCTGGCAAAGTCCCACAGCGGGCGCTCACCTCGTCGAGGCTTGTACACGCACACAGCATCGACGCCCGAGAGCGTCGCGGTGCCACGCAACGTCGCATTCGATGCGCCGCCGAGTCGTCCTTCTATGTCGAGGTCGCCTCGGGTCAGGACGTCACGCAGATCGTCGTGCGAGATCATGGCCGACGCCGGTAGCCATTAGCGCGCGGACAGATGTGTCCGCTCGGATCGAGTGGCTGCAGGCAGAAAGGACACGGCGGGCGCCCGGCCGCTACCAGCGCCCGCGATCGCCGGATGAACGCCCGGCACATGGCGGGCTCGAGGATGATCCGCAGGGTGTCGGCCGCGCCGTCATCGTCATCGCCGAGCTCGGCCGGCTCGCGACCCTCCATTAGCGCATGCGCCTCGGCCACCACGCGCCCAAGCGTTGGATCCCAGCCCATCGCGAGTGCGCCGACGCGGAAGTCCTCCTCGAATGGCACGTCGAGGGGCTCGTTGTCGTCCGAGTGCGTCGCACTGGAAGCACCAGCCTCGTCGAGGAGCTCGTCCAGCCGATCCGCGAGTAGCGCGACCTGAGCCTTCTCGAGAGACACGGTCGCGAGTTCGCTCCCCTGGGCTACCTGAAGGTAGAAGGTGCGCTCGCCTGGCATCCCCACGGTGCCGGAGATGAAACGGCGGGGCGCATCGAACGTCAGGATGCGGCGAGTCACCGGGGCAGCCTACCTAGGCTTCGCCCGCACCGCCGCCTACGGTTGCGTCGCGCGAGCGCTTACGTGAGGTACGCCGATTCAGCGATGACAGGTCACTGGCCATGTCATTGACTCTCAGAACGAAGGGTCGCAACGACGTGTAGTGCACGACGGACACCGATGCAGGATCGATCACGATGCGCTGGAAGTGGTCGAGGTGCATCCCGAGCGCATCAGCAAGGATCGACTTGATGACGTCCCCGTGGCTTACAAGGGCGTAGACGGCCTTGTCGCCAAGGCGTGCATTCCACTCACGTACGGCGTCGACGGCGCGCGCCTGCATTGCCGGCAGCGACTCGCCGCCGGGGAAGACCGCGGCACTCGCATGCCCCTGCACGACCTTCCACATGGGCTCCTTGACGAGTTCCTTCAGCGAGCGGCCGGTCCAGTCGCCGTAACGGGCCTCGCCGACGCGGTCGTCGATGTGCAGTTCGACCGGCCGAGGCTGAGCGCCGATCACCGCGTCGGCGGTCTCGCGCGTGCGCTCGAGCGGGCTCGACACGACGGCGCTGAGCCGGACCGGCTCGAGCCGGGCCGCTGCAGCGCGAGCTTGCTCTGCACCGGTCTCATCCAGGCTCACCCCGGGCGTCCATCCGGCCAATACGCCCTGAACATTGGCCGGTGTCCTGCCGTGCCGGACTAGAATCACCGTGGTCACGACCATCAGGGTAGCGAGGTGCTGTCACAATGCCAGATGGCACCGCATGACGGCGCACGAGGAATCGGGGACGCATGATCCGCTGCATGGGAATCTACCGCGACGGCGTCCGCATGCCCGCTTCGGATTCAGCCATTGACTCATCTACCCCTGCTGCCGCCAAGGCTGCGTTCGGCCTGCTGGTGAAGCAGGCAGCTGACCATGGCGGATACCCATGGCTCAGCCTGACCGATCCATCCAGTGATGAGATTGCAGCTGCCGCCGAGGCATTCGGCCTCGATACGCTGCTCGTCGAAGCGAGCTTATCTGCTCAGCAGCAAACGAAGATCGCATACACCGACGATCATCTCTTCGTCCTACTGAAGATCCTCGAGTGGGTGGACGAGACCTCCGATGTCGAGACCGGCCAGATTGCCTGCTTCATCGGCGCTGATTACGCGATCAGCGTGTCGCACGGGCACGGCCTCGAGCCCGACCTCGCCCGTCGCCGGCTCGACGAGAACCCGACCGTGGCGGCGATCGGACCGATGTCGGTCTGCTGGGCCGTGGCGGACGTCGCCGTGGACGAGTACCTCGAAGTCGGCGACGCTATCGAGTCCGACATCGAGGAGATCGAGCAGCGAGTCTTCTCCGCCCGGCCGGCCGACGCCGCCACCCGTATCTACCGCCTCAATCGCGAGAACATCGAGATGCGTCGTGCCGTTCGCCCCCTGGCCACGGTAGCCATGCGCCTAACGAGAGGCGGCGCCGGTGACCTAACCGAACCGATCGCGCCTCACTTCCGCGATATCAGCAACCGCGTCCAGCGTGCCAACGACATGGTGGATGGCTTCGACTCGACGCTAATGACCATGCTTATGGCGTCCACCGCCCGCCAGGACCTGCAGCAGAACCTCGACATGCGCAAGATCTCGGCTTGGGCGGCAATCATCGCGGTGCCCACGTGCATTGCGGGCGTCTATGGCATGAACTTCGATGACATGCCTGAACTGCATTGGGCCTACGGCTACCCGACCGTCTTGGCCATCATGGGCACCATCTGCTTCATGCTGTACAGGGGATTCAAGAAGTCCGGCTGGCTCTAGGCCACCAGCACCCCGGCGGCCAGGAGCACTGCGATGAGGCCGGCAAGGGCCAGGCGATAGATGACGAACAGCAGGAACGACCGGGTCTGCAGGTATCGCAACAGCCACGCGATGACGGCGTAGCCGACCACGAAGGCAATGAGGGTCGCGACGATCGTCGCACCCCACTGCGGGCTTGCGTCGTCGCCGATCCTGGTCGCCTCGTAGAGCCCGGAGGCCAGGACAGCGGGAATGGCGAGCAAGAACGCATAGCGCGTCGCCGCTTCGCGGGTGTAGCCCAGGGCGAGACCCATGGAGATGGTCGCCCCCGATCGCGACACCCCGGGAATCAGAGCAAGCGCCTGAGCGAACCCGAAGAGCGACCCATCGCGCGCGCCTAGGCTCGCGATGGGTCGCGTGCGCCGCCCGAGGGCGTCGCACACTCCCAGCACGATGCCGAAACCGGCAAGCATTGCCGCGGTCAGCCAAAGGTTGCGGGCCACGGTCTCGATCTGGTCGGCGAACATCAGCCCCAGCACGGCAATGGGGATCGTGCCGAGGATCACGTACCACCCCATCTTGGCGTCGTGCTCGCGTCGCAGGGACGGGTGCACGAGGGATCGCGCCCACGTGCTGATGATGCGCGCGATGTCGTGCCGGAAGTAGACGATGACCGCAGCCTCCGTGCCGATCTGCGTCACGGCCGTGAATGCCGCCCCCGGATCGCCCCACCCGAAAATCTGCGACAGCACCAGGATGTGCGCGCTCGAGGAGATGGGCAGGAACTCGGTGAGGCCCTGAACCACCCCGAGGACGATCGCCTCGAACCAACTCACTCCGCGAGGCCCGCCTCGGCCAGGAGTTCGGGAATAGCCCGGACCGTCGCGATGCGCTCCTCGAGCGGCCCGGCGTAGACAGCGATCGTCAACGTGGTTACGCCAGAGTCGGCAAAGGCGGCGAGTCGATCACGAATCCGATCGCGCGGCCCGATGAGCGACGTGCGATCGATGAAGTCCAGCGGTACAGCGCCGGCAGCACCTACGTAGTCCTTGCCCAGAAAGCGATCCTGCACCTCGGCTGCAGCGTCGGCGAAGCCCATGCGCACGGCCAGAGCGTTGTAGAAGTTCTTCTCCCGAGAACCCATCCCCCCGATGTAGAGCGCGGAATAGGCACGCACCGGGCCGGCGCAGGCCTCGAGGTCGTCGCCAATAACCACGGGCACGGTCGGCACGATGTCGAAGCCCGCGAGCGTCTGGGCGACCTTGGCCCGACCGGCCGCGATCTGCGACAGAAGCTCGGGAGCGAAGTCCGGTGAGTAGAAAATCGCGAGCCACCCGTCGGCGATCTCGCCGGCGAGCTCGAGGTTCTTGGGCCCGACCGCCGCGAGGTAGATCGGGATGCGGTCGCGCACGGGGTGCACGGTGAGGGTGAGCGCCTTGCCGGGTCCGTCAGGTAGCGGGAGGGTGAAGAACTCGCCCTCGAACGTGAGGCGCTCGCGGGCTAGGGCCTTGCGAATGATGGCGACGTATTCGCGGGTGCGCGCCAGCGGCTTGTCAAAGCGAACGCCGTGCCAACCCTCCGACACCTGAGGGCCGGACACGCCCAGGCCCAGGCGGAATCGGCCGCCTGACAGCGTGTCGAGCGTCGCGGCCGTCATGGCGGTGTTGGCGGGAGTGCGGCCTGGGATCTGGAAGACAGCTGAGCCGACGTCGATCTGCTCGGTCTGCGCAGCCACCCAACTAAGCACCGTTGCCGCATCGGAACCGTAGGCCTCGGCCGCCCAGACGACGCTATAGCCGAGACGATCCGCCTCGCGCGCGAGGGCGAGGTTGTCGGCATCGTTGCCCGCACCCCAGTAGCCCAGGTTGAGTCCCAGCCGCATGTGTCCTCCTCGCCCGCGTGTCAGGCGAGCCTATCCACCCCGCGACCTCGCTAGGTTGACGTCTGTGGAGCGGCGTCCGCTGGGCTCGACGGGTGCGCTGGTGAGCCGTCTCGGGCTCGGCACCGTCACCTGGGGCCGAGGCATGGACCCGGGCGATGCCGACGACATGGTGCGCGCCTTCGTCGACGCGGGCGGGTCGCTCATCGAGTCCAGTGACGCGCACGCCGACGGGGCCGTAGAGTCCCTGCTCGGTAAGGTCCTGTCCCATCCGGGCTTGCGCGACGGTTGCTTCGTCGTCACGCGCGCGGGCACCGGAGGTCGGTCGCGGCGTCCCGTGGATACGTCCCGTCGGCATCTGCTGGCCTCCCTCGACGCATCCCTGTCGCGTCTGGGCGCCGGCCACATCGACCTGTGGCTATTGGACGCCTGGGACGAAGCCACCCCGATCGACGAGGCGCTCGATGCCATGGGCGTGGCCGTCATGTCCGGGCGCGTGCACTATTCGGGTATTGCCTTCGCGCGCGGTTGGCAGGTGGGCACGGCGGCCGTTTGCGCCGCGCGCCCGCCACACCACCGGCCACTTGCCGCCGCCGCGACGGCCTACTCACTCGTCATGCGCGAGGCCGAGGCTGAGATTCTCCCGGCTGCCCAGGCCCACGGCCTCGGCGTTCTCGCCTGCGCACCGCTCGGCTACGGGGTGCTCACCGGGAAGTACCGCCACGGCACTCCTCCCGACTCGCGAGGTGCCGGCGAGAAGCACGGCCCGGGTGTACGCCGGCTCCTCGACGATCACGGACGTCGCGTGGTCGAAGGGGTCGTGGCCGCGGCACAGGGCCTTGACGTCACACCGGCCGAGGTGTCGCTCGCGTGGGTGCGCGATCGCCCGGGGGTGACATCGGTGGTCATCGGCGCCCGGACCGTCCATCACCTGCGCACTGCCCTGCAATCGGAGTCCGTGACCTTGCCCCACGAGATACGGTCGGCATTGGATGAGGTGTCGGCCACACGGGATCGGGTCGACTTACGGTAGGCGAAGAGGAGGGACGTGTCCAGGACCTACGAATATCGCGAGGTCTCCCTCCCCCGCGGCACGTCGCGCGACAAGGCCAGAATCGTCCTGACCGAATACGCCGAATACGGCAAGTGGGAGCTTGCCCGGC
Source organism: Actinomycetota bacterium (assembly GCA_016870515.1). Lineage (GTDB taxonomy): Bacteria > Actinomycetota > Actinomycetes > S36-B12 > S36-B12 > Mxb001. The sequence continues at coordinate 124,410 of VGBL01000002.1, forward strand.
TGCGGCTGTACCCCGATGGCCGTCGTCGTGTCTGGTTGCGCAGACGTGTCATGCGCGTCTCGCGCACGCACTAGGCGTCACTGCGTCCGCAAGAACCGGTCAAGCACGCGCACCCCGAAGCGCACGGCATCGACCGGCACTCGCTCGTCGACTCCGTGGAAGAGCGCCGTGAAGTCCAGGTCTGGTGGCAGTTGCAACGGCGAGAAGCCGTAGCCCAGCACGCCGAGACGGGAAAACGCCTTCGCATCGGTGCCCGCCGAAAGAATGTAGGGAGCGACCACGCATCCGGGATCCTCCGCGTCGAGGGCTGCGCACATGGCATCAACCAGTGGCACGTCGTAAGGCGCCTCCATGGCGACATCGCGGTTGATGAACTCCCGGCGCACGTTGGGGCCGAGGAGCCGGTCGATCTCGCCGAAGAACTCCCGTTCGCCACCCGGCACGAAACGCCCGTCGATCACCGCGCTGGCCTCCCCCGGGATGACATTGGCCTTGTAGCCGGCCTCGAGCATGGTGGGGTTGGTGATGTTGCGGGTGCCCGCGCCGATGAAGCGCGCGACGGGACCAAGCTGCTTCATCAGGGCATCGGGGTCCTCGAGGTCGAGTTCGAGGCCAAACGCCTCGGAGATGGCCTCCACCATCTGGTGGGCGGTCGGCGACAGCTGCACGGGCCAGCGGTGTGCGCCGATGCGCGACACGGCGGCGGCGACCTCGGTGACGGCGTTGTCCGGTGAGATCAGCGACCCGTGCCCGGCCTGCCCCTCCGCCAGGATCCGCATCCACGCGATGCCCTTCTCCGCGGTCTGGATGAGGTACATGCGGCGTCCGTCGGGGATCTGTATCGAGTAACCGCCGACCTCGCTGACGCCCTCGCTGACCCCGTCGAGGATGTCGGGTCGGTGGTCGACGATCCAGTGGGATCCGTGCTGGCCGCCCGCCTCCTCGTCGGGGAGGAAGAGGAACACGAGGTCGCGCTTCGTGCGCAATCCCGACCGCGACCAGGACCGCGCGAGGCTCAGCAGCATCGCGTCGGTGTCCTTCATGTCGACCGCGCCGCGCCCCCACACCATGTCGTCGATCACTTCGGCGGAAAATGGCGGCACCGACCAGTCGGAGGCGCGGGCGGGCACGACGTCGAGGTGGCCGTGGAGAAGCAGACGTGGCAGAGCAGGGTCGCTTCCCGGTAGTCGCGCCGCGACCGCCTGGCGCTTGGAGGACGTCGTGGAGAAGCGCTCGGTGTCCAGGCCCGCCTCGGCAAGGAGAGACTCGACGTATTCGGCGGCGAGGGCCTCCCCCGGTCCCGCGTCGGTGCCGTCGTTGGTCGTGTCGATCCGGATGAGTTCGCGCAGGATCTCGATGACCTCTGTGTCGGCGGTGGTCGCCTCCGGCGATGTCGGGCTCATGGGCCCATCCTGACGGAGCCAGGTGGTCGAGCGCGACAGGCGGTTGTTATCCTCGCCGTCGGCGTTTCCGGTTGATCCTCGGCCGAGGCGCCTACCCGGTCCGGGTGGCGGAATTGGCAGACGCGCTAGCTTGAGGTGCTAGTGCCCCAAAAGGGCATGGGGGTTCAAGTCCCCCCTCGGACACAGTGTGATGTCTCGGCGTCTCGCGCCACTTATCGACAACTAGGTGCCGCTTAGTTGTCGATAAGTGGCGCGGTCTGCGGCGCAGCGCGCCGTCGTGGCGCAGGTCGCGGCGGGCCTTTGCCACGCCGGCCTCAGTAGCCTCGGCGAGTGCACTCCGATGGATTGCGGCTTGAGCGCCTGCGCCTCGAGCACGCGCCCATGCTGTTCGCTGCGCTGGACGATCCACGGGTCGGACACTTCATCGGCGGACCCGATGTGACCACGCTCGAGGCCCTGCGGGCTCGCATCGACCGCGTCACCGATGGCCCGCCGCCGGAGTCCGGGCAGACGTGGCTCAACTTCGCGGTCCTGCTCGGTCCCACGGTCATCGGGCGAGTGGAGGCGACGGTGCACGAGGGAATTGCCGAGATCGCCTACCTCATCGGACCGCGATGGTGGGGGTGCGGCTACGGCGCCGCCGCCACGTCACTACTCCTCGACAATCTCGCCGTCACTGGCGTAACGGACTACTGGGCGACCACCATGCCCGACAACCTCGCCTCCGTGGGCGTCCTTGTGCACCTCGGCTTTTCGGAGGTCGAGACCAGGGACGCGCCGCTGCTGCATTCCTACGATGACGGAGACCGCGTCTTCCATCGACGTGACGCAAGGCCCTAGATGGCGGCTAGCGTAGGGAGCATGGTCAGCAGCGACATCTGGGACGAGGCAGCGGCCGCCTCGTACGCCGACGACTCTGCGGACATGTTCCAGCCCGACGTCGTGGGCCAGACGGTCGGCTTCCTGCGCGACCTCTGCGGTGACGGTCGGGCCCTCGAATTCGCCATCGGCACCGGGCGCCTCGCGATCCCACTGCGCAGGAGCGGGGTCCCGGTGTGCGGGATCGAACTATCGCCCGCCATGGTCGCCAAGCTGCGTGACACCGCATCCGAAGAAGACATCCCGGTTGCGCTCGGCGATATGGCGACCACGGTCGTGCCCGGGGACTTCGCACTTGTCTTCCTGGCCTTCAACGGCCTCTCCAACCTGCGACTCCAGGACGAGCAGGTGTCCTGCTTCAGCAATGCCGCGCGACACCTGCGGCCAGGCGGCCACTTCGTCGTCGAACTCTTCGTCCCACCACTGCGTCGGCTGCCACCCGGGCAGACCGCCGTCCCCTTCGCCATGGACGCCGGACACGTGGGCTTCGACACCGTCGACCCGGTGACCCAGTCGTGCAGGTCCCACCACTACACAAGGCTGCCGGATGGCTCGTGGCGATACGACGTGGGCAACTTCCGCTACGCGTGGCCCGCCGAATGCGATCTCATGGCTCAACTTGCCGGCCTCGACCTCGTTGCCCGTTACGGCGACTGGGACCGCTCCCCCTTTACGACCGAGAGCAGCAAGCACGTGTCCGTCTGGCAACGCGCCTTCACGCCGGGTTAGGCACTTCCCTCGATCACGATCTTGTGGGCCGTGCGATCCGACCGCAGGGCGTCAAGGGCGTCCGCATAGTCCCCCAGCGCAAACCGGTGAGTGATCACGCCGTCCATGCGGATGGCCCCCGCACGGAAGGCTGGCAGCGCATCGGGGAACGAGTCGACCTCGGTGAACGAGCCCATGATGGTGAGTTCTCGGCGGAAGATCTCGAAGGGTGAGATCGCCACGAGATCGGACTCGTCGGCCACCCCGTAGTAGACGATGCGACCTCCGTTGCGGGCCAGTCGCGGGAGTTCCCCGATGACAGCAGCCCGCCCGGTTGCATCGATGACGATGTCGAATTGACCCCCGTGGGCGGCCACGATGGCGTCCAGTGAGCCTCGAACGTCGTCGCGGTCGACCAGCGTCGTTTCGATAGCGGAGAGAGCAGCGGCCCGGTCGAGTTTCGCTGGATTTGGATCTGCCAACGTGACCGCGCCCGCGCCTTTGTAGCGCAGGATTTGGATGAGCAGCACCCCAGTGGGGCCCGCCCCCAGCACGACGACGGACTGCCCCTCGAGCGGATCCAGGCGATCCATGAGGTGCGCGATACACGCCGACGGCTCGGCGAAGACAGCCAGGTCGGGGTCGATTCCCGTGGCATCGAAGAGTTGGGCGCCCGGCACCACGACGTAGTCGGCGAACCCTCCGGGTGTCGATGAGCCAATGCCGGCGAAGCCATCGCACAGCCATGGACGACCTTCCGCGCAGTAGTCGCACGACCGGCAACTCGAGTTGGGATTGACAACGACCTGCTGGCCCACCGCCAGTTCGCGGCCCTCTCCATCGACTGCACCGGGTCCGATCGCATCGATGACCCCGACCGTTTCGTGCCCGGGAGTCAGCGGGAAGGCCGCGAGGAATTGCCCGTCGTGCAGGTGCAGGTCGGTGCCGCACATGCCCGCCCGGGTCATGCGCACCCGAACCTGCCCGGAGCCCGGCTCCACATCGGGCACGTCGCGCACCTCGAAGGATCCAGGCACGTCGTAGACAACGGCACGCACGGCCCCACGTTAGTCTCGGTCCCCCATCCCGGGACACCCCGGAATTCGTCTCCGGCTTCTGGGTGATCGAGGCGAGCGACGAGGCGCAGGCACGCAGCATCGCGCTGGGGGCTTCGCACCACGGCAACCGCCGCGTGGAGTTGCGACCCTTCACCGGGGATGGAGCCTAGGCTCGCGACCCGCTAGCCTCGACTCATGGCGCGAGGATCATGGGGTCAGAGCAAGCTGCTCACGCAGAAGTCCTGGGCGATCATCAAGGACAACCGCTACCTCCTTTTCTTTCCCGTCCTCGGCTTCCTGCTCAGCCTGATTCCCCTCGCGATCTTCTGGGTGCCCGCCGGCTACCTGGCGCTCAACAACCAAAACGTCGCCGCCATCGTGCTGGCGATCATCGGCATCTTCGCCAACCAGATCGTCATCTCGATCGCCAGCGGAGGCCTGGTCGCCTCTGCCGATGAGGAGCTCTCGGGAGGCCGTAGTTCGATTGGGCACGGGATCGGCCGCGCGCTTGCCCGCATCTTCCCCCTCATCGGCTGGGCACTCATCTCGACCGTGGTCAACGTCATCGTGGGCTTTGTCAGAGGCCAGGGCAACGGCGCCGCCGATGCCCTGCGCAATCTTGCCGCGGCCGGCATCCTCGCGATGTGGCAGATCGTCACATTCTTCGTGCTCCCATTCATCGTCCTCGATGGACGTGGGCCGGTCGCGGCGATCAAGGAATCATTCGCGCTCTCCAAGGCCAAGTGGGGCTTGCAAATCTTCGGCGGCGTCCGCATCGGCGGCATCATCGGCCTGGTCACGATCCTGCCCGGGATCCTGCTCGTGGTCCTTGGCTTCGTAGCCGCGATCACCGACTCCGTGGGCCTCATCGCTTTAGGCGTCGCCCTGATCGTCATCGGCATCCTGCTCTTCATGGTCGGGGCCCTGCTCATCTCCACGATGAAGGGGATCTTCTCCGTCGTGCTGTTCCGCTACGCCAAGGACGGCGCCATCGAGGGCGGATTCACCGAGCCAGAGTTGGCCGGAGCCATTCGTACGTCGCGCTAGGCGCCTGCCTCTCAACCTTCCCAGTCGCCTCAGTGCCCCCACGGCTACCGAATTCATGAAAACGCTGGGGGCACACTCGCTGAGGCATAGGCTTCGCCCGGCACGTTGATCTGTCGGTTCGTAGGCCCATCGCGCACCGCCTTCCCCCTGAGCAACATGCCTCCGTCCCGACAATCGGAGGTACGCATGTCCACGACGACCGAAATGCCGCAGGTGTCGGCCTTCGATCGCTGGTTCTCCCTCACTGCTCGCCGATCGACCTACGGTCGAGAGATCCGTGGCGGCGTAGCGACATTCTTTACGATGGCCTACATAGTCGTGCTCAACCCGCTCATCATCGGCACCGCCAAGGACATGAACGGGCTCTACGTCGGGGGGACCGACGACATCGTCAAGGCCATAACGATGGCCTCGGCCGCCACGGCGCTGGTTGCTGGCGTCATGACGATCCTCATGGGTGCGATCGGCAGATTCCCCATGGCCATGGCCGCAGGCCTCGGCCTCAACGGTTTCGTGGCCTTCACCCTCGCCCCGCAGATGACGTGGGCCGATGCCATGGGTCTGGTCGTGCTGGAGGGCATCCTGATCCTGCTGCTCGTCATCACCGGTTTCCGGGCGGCGGTATTCAAGGCAGTGCCCGAATACCTCAAGTACTCCATCGGCGTCGGCATCGGGCTCTTTATCACCCTGATCGGCCTCGTAGACGCAGGGATCGTGCGTTCCGGCGTACCGCTGATCTCATTTGGCGTGTTCGGTGAACTCCGGGGCTGGCCGATGCTCACGTTCGTCCTCGGTCTCATCATCACGATCGTGCTCGTCGTTCGCAAAGTGCGTGGCGCGATCCTCATCGGAATCTTCGCCACCACCATCATCGCCATCATCATGGAAACGGTCTTCAAGATCGGCCCTAAGAACGGTGCGGACGGCTCCCTTGCCAATCCCACGGGATGGGGTCTCAACGTGCCGGCTGTGCCGACGACATGGGTGCAGGCCCCAGACCTGGGGCTTCTCGGGCAGTTCAATCTCTTCGGCTCGTTCCAGATTATCGGCGTCGTCGCAGCACTGCTCGCCATCTTCTCCCTGATGCTCAGCGACTTCTTCGACACGATGGGCACCGCCTTCGGTCTCGCCACCGAAGCCGATCTGGTCGACAAGGACGGTGAGATTCCGCACTTCCAGAGCATCCTCGTCGTGGACTCGCTGGGAGCCGCCGCCGGCGGTGCAGCCTCCGTCTCGACCAACACCTCCTTTATCGAGTCGGCCTCGGGCATTGGCGATGGTGCGCGCACGGGCATCGCCAGCCTGGTGACGGGCGCGCTCTTCCTGGTGGCGATGCTCATCTCCCCCATCGTCACCGTGATCCCCTACGAGGCTGCCGCCCCGGCCCTTGTCGTAGTGGGTGCGCTGATGATGATCCAGATTCGCCACATCGACTTCAGTGACCTGGCGATAGGTATTCCCGCCTTCCTGACGATCGTTCTCATGCCGTTTACGTATTCGATCACCAACGGCATCGGCGCAGGCTTCGTCGCCTACTGCATCATCAAGATCTTCACCGGCAAGGCGCGCGAGGTGAACTGGTTGATGTGGGTGACTTCTGCCGCCTTTGTCGTCTACTTCGCCATCTACCCCATTAGGTTGCTCTCTGGCGGCGGCTAGCCTGAAGCGGTGATGGAGCGACCGTGGCGCTGACTCGCTACGCGCCGACTCCGAGCGGGTTCCTCCATGCTGGCAATGTCGCCAACCTGGAGCGGACCGCCGAGTTGGCTCGGCAGCTCGGCGCCGCGGTCGCCTTGCGCATAGACGATGCTGATGCGACTCGCTATCGACGCGAATACGTCGACGACATCTTCCGGGTGCTAGCGGTGCGCGGCCTCGACTGGGACTTGGGCCCCCGCGACACAGACGACTTCGAGGCTAACTTCTCCCAGCGCCGCAAGACCGACTACTACCGAGAGGTGCTGCTGGAATCAGGCCTGACTACATACGCGTGCGTATGTTCACGGACTACTCAGTGCCAGACCCCCACCGGGGGATGCGTCGGTCACTGCAGGACCGCCGGGCATGCTTGGCGTCCCGGTCACACGGCCCTGCGCGTGTCGGTGCCCCCCAGCACGTCAATTCACGTCGGTGGCGAGATGGTGCGTCTCGATCTCGAAATCGGGGATCTCGTCATATGGCGTCGAGATGACCTGCCCGCCTATCAGCTCGTGTCTGTCATAGAAGACCGCGATCTCGGCACGACGCATATCGTCCGCGGGGCCGACCTGCTGGCATCGTCTGCGGCGCAGATTTTCCTCGCCAGGGCTATCGGAGCCGACAATGTGGTCACGGCCACATACGTTCATCATGCCCTCGTGGTGGACGCCGAGGGACGCAAGCTCTCCAAGTCGACGATGAGCAGCCGGGAGGGGGCGTGACCCATAGCCCGGAGATCGGTACCACGATTGAGGCCGCTGGTCTAGCCACGAACGTTCACGACACTCTTGCCGACCCCGGTGCTGGCACGGTGCTGCTCATACACGGCTCGGGTCCCGGAGTGAGTGCCTATGCCAATTGGCGCCTCAACATCCCCGCGCTCCGCGATCACTTCCGGGTCATCGCCCCCGACATCGTCGGCTTCGGTTTCACGGAGCACGATTGCGAGCGCTACAACCTGCGCGACTGGACCAACCACGTCGTGGCCGTGCTCGACGCACTGCGAATCGATCAGGCGCACGTTGTGGGCAATTCCTTCGGCGGCAGTCTCGCGCTGGCCATGGCGATCCACCACCCATCGCGCGTGCGTCGCCTCGGACTCATGGGGTCGGTGGGCGCGGCCTTCGACATCACGCCCGGCCTCGACGCAGTGTGGGGCTATGAGCCGAGCGTGGAGGCCATGCGCGCACTCCTGGAGATCTTCACCTACTCGCCGAGTCCACAGGTCGACGAACTGGCCGAACTCCGCTATCGCGCAAGCATCCGCCCCGGCGTCTGGGAGGCCTTCTCGGCGATGTTCCCCGCGCCACGCCAGGGCGCCCTCGACGCCCTCACCCACGCCGACGGGGACATCGCGGGGATAGCCGCACCGACGATGATCTTCCACGGCCGGGAAGACCGCGTGATCCCGCTGGCGACCTCGCTAAGGCTGCTGGAGTTGATTCCTGACGCGCAATTGCACGTCTTCGGCAGGTGCGGCCACTGGACGCAGATCGAACACGCCGACGAGTTCAACCGAATCCTTATCGACTTCCTTCTCGGCTGACCCTTACATGCGCAGATAGGAGGCGCCATTGAGATCGAGGATGCCGCCGCTCGCCCACTCCGCCTCCGAAGACGCGAGGTAGACGACCGCCGCCGCGATGTCGTCCGTCGTGGCCACGCGATTGAAGGGGCTCTCCGCTCTCCTCACCACGCCGCCTTCTCCGGCGAGCGCCTCGGTGGCCATGTCGGTCTCGACGAAGCCCGGCGCGATCGTGGTGACCGCGATGCCCCGCCCGCCCAGATATCTCGCCAGAGACTGGCCGAAGGCGGCGATCGCCGCCTTGCTGGCCCCGTAGGCGGGGCTGTGAGGCTCGCCGCGAAAAGCACCTCGGGATCCGACATTGATGATGCGACCGCCCGGTCCCATGTGGCGTACGGCGCACCACGTGACATTGGCCGGACCCACGAGGTTGACGTCGAGGGTCTCGCGCCAGGCCTCCTGCCAGGTCTGGTAGTCGACCTCATCGATGGGATGGGCGAAGAAGACCCCGGCGTTGTTGACTAGGACGTCGATGGTGCCAAATTGGGCGGCCACTTCGTCGACCATGGCCTGCACCTGCTCCGGGTCGCGCAGGTCGGCCCGAACTACCACGTGGCCGTCGCCGTCGAGTTCGGCGTGCACCGCCTGGGCCGACCCCAGCGATGACGAGTAGTGCACGGCGACGCGATAGCCCTGGGCGGACAGGGCGCGAGCGACCTCGGCACCGATGCCCCGTGAAGCGCCGGTCACTAGCGCGGAACGAGATTGAGTCATGGACGTAGCCTAGGAGACGGTCGATTCGAGGTGACGATCTTGACGAGCATCACCGGCCGCGGCCCCAAGCGATCGGTTATCGTCCCGACAACGGGGGTGAGGACCAGGCCCAGCACGGCCATCCATGACAGGACGAGGGTCGCGGTCAGGATGGGTAGTCCCCGAACCTCCGCGAGGTAGACGACGACGAGCGACATCGCGAGGCCGCTTCCGACCGAATCGGAGGAATCTCCCGACGGCCAGGATGCGGAAGGGGCCGCGCAGGACCAGGCGAGCATCGGCCCACGCGGTGGCGGCCGAACTCAGGCGCAGATCGGCCTCTGCGGGGCTTTCTATTGAGCACCCACGCCACCACGGCGGACACCCAGGCGACGACGAGTATCTCGATCCAGCCACCGATATCGCCGAATCCGGTGATGTTGGGCGGATCGTCAGGGCACATGCCCAGGCCGTACTCAGGGATGATCGACAGGGCAGTGATCAGAAGATCGAGGAACACCAGTGCCATGCCATCCCATAAGAGGCCCAACGCTATGTCGCTGGTCATGTGCAGGCGCAGGAGCATAAGGATCCACGCGAGAGTGCCGAGGACCAGGAACTGCGTCCAGCGGTATCCCTTGAGAATGCCGAAGAAGACCACGATCCACAGGACGAACATCGAGTGCATCGCAGATCGCAAGCTACGATCACCAGAGCGTCAGCAAGGACCCTTGGGCGTCCAGGCGCGTCGTCGGGCGCAGCCCTCGTCTAGAGTGAGGCCATGTCGCGCGTCGATCACCTGTCGTGGCCCGAGGGCGTAGGAACCGGGGCTGTGCCCCTAGTCGCCGCGACCGACCTTCTGCCCGCCGCGACAACGCGAACCCTGCCCCGCCACGAGGTCCGCGTGCGCACTCGCCTGACGACCTGGCCGCGCGGCGATCTCATCATTGACGCCTGCCCGATCGTCGGACTCGCTGCCGACGGCGCACTTGCCACCTTCGCCTACGGATTGAAAGAGCACGCACTCATCGCCCCGGTCAAGGACGGCCGACTCGCTGTCGCTATCTCAGACGACTCGCAGGCGTGGGACGACGGGCACTTCCTCCAGCTGGTCGCCGTCGCCTCTAGCGAAAGCAGTGTCGACCGCAGCGACTTCAAAGTGGGCCTGCTCGGCTATGGCGCCATCGGCGCCGAGCACGCGCGGGCGATCCTCTCAACTGCTGGCCTCGCACTCGCTGCCGTATGCGACCCGAAGCCTGAGCGCATCGCTGCCGCCCGCGAAATCGCACCGGATGTGCGTGCCCACCACACGGCCGATGAACTCCTCAACGATCCGTCGGTGGATATAGTCATTATCTCGACCCCACCCGATAGCCACGCCCACTGGGCGCTTCGCACACTCGAGCAGGGGCGTCACGTGATCGTCGAAAAGCCCATGGCCCTGACGACGCGCGAATGCGACGATATCCTGACTACCGCTGCCGACCGCAATCTGCTCGCAGCTGTCTACCAGAACCGCCGGTTCGATCCGGACTTTCGACTCATCGCCGAGTCCGTGCGCGCAGGGCAGATCGGCGAGGCCTTCCACCTCGAGGCGTTCGTGGGTGGCTACGGCCACCCCTGCAACTACTGGCATTCCGACGCACAGGTGTCCGGCGGAGCGCTCTTCGACTGGGGCTCGCACGTCATCGACCAGGTCCTTGCCCTCTTCGATGGTGAGGTCGAGGGTGTCACAGCACTCAATCACAAGCGCGTGTGGCACGACACCACCAATGCGGATCACGCGCGCATGACCCTGCATTTCGACGGTGGACGGGAGGCGACATTCATCTACTCCGACCTGGCAGCCGCGCTCAAGCCGCGGTGGTATGTGCTCGGCACGCACGGAGCCATAACCGGCGATTGGCGCCAGGAGTCGGTCATCACCCGGAGCGCAATCGGAACTCTCGACGAAGACATCCTGGCCGCGGCTGATTCTCCCCCCATCATCCGTCGCCACTCCCCCGACGGCGATGTCACGACACTCGTCGCCCGCCCAGCCGAACCGCACCCGTTCCACGCCGACATGGCCCTGCGACTGCGCTATGGCTTCGCACCACGCGTGCGCGGTATCGAGTCCCGACGTGTCGTCGCGATGCTCGAGGCGGCCGAGGAATCAGCCCGGCTGGGTGGCCTTCCGGTGAAGCCAGCATGATGCGGGTGCGATGGGGCCTGCTCGGGGCTGGCTGGATCGCCCGTCGGGCGATCGCGCCAGCCATCCACTCCGCCGATTTGTCGCAACTCACCGCGGTCGCCGCGCGAGACGTGGCCCGTGCCCAGGCGCTCACGCCTGCGGGGCACGCCTATGACGACTACGCGGCCGTCATCGACGATCCGGGCGTCGATGCCGTCTACATCGCGCTCTGTAACGACGGACACCTGCCCTGGGCGATCGCCGCCCTGGAGGCTGGAAAGGCAGTGCTGTGCGAGAAGCCGCTCGGCTGCACGGCGGACGAGGCCCGGCAGATGAGAGACGCGGCCGCTCGCACCGGCGGCCTGCTGGTGGAGGCCACGTGGAATCTCTGGCACCCGCGGACCGTACGTGCCGCGGCGCTGCTCGCCTCCGATGCCATCGGCCCGCTTCGCTCGTACTCAGCCGCCTTTGTCTTCGACGGTGTTGCCGACGGCAACTACCGGCTCGACCCGACCCGGGGCGGAGGCGCGCTGCTCGACGTGGGCTGCTACCCGCTGACCGGCGCCGCATGGGCCACCGGTGGCCCCTTCGGGTCCGTGAACGACGTCGAAGTGGTGTGGTCTGACAGCGGGGTGGACCTGACGGCAGGAGCCCGGCTGAGCATGGGCGGCGTATCCGTCAACGTGCGTGGCTCTTTCCGAGAGCCACACCATGAGGCGCTGGTCCTCCAAGGCGACCACGGCCAGATCGAGATGACCGGCAATGATGCTTTCGTCTCGTGGCTCCAGCCCAGCAGCCTGCGCGTCCTCGATCGCGACGGCGAGCGGGTCGAGCACTTCGCCCCCGTCGACCCCTACCGACTGATGGTCGAAAACGTCAGCCGGGCTGTGCTCGGACAGGACTGCTGGCTGCCAGATCCGCAGTGGTCCATCGTCGTCGCCGAGGCCATGGACGCGATCCTCGCCGTCGGGGCCGCACGCCGGTGAACGCCGCCCCCGTTATCTACGCCGTCGACGACGGCGTCGCCCTCATCACACTTAATCGCCCCGACCGGCTCAATGCCATCACTGCCGAGATGGCGCACGCCTACGCGTCTGCAATGCACGACGCCAATGAAGACCGGGCGGTGCGGGCCATCGTCGTCACCGGTGCCGGCCGCGGATTCTGCTCCGGTGCCGACCTGTCGGTCTTGGCCCAGGGGCCCGATGCCCTGGACTCCTTCACCGCCGACCAGCCTTTCGACAGCCTGCCCACCTGCGCGCTCGCCACGGTCAAGCCGGTGGTCATGGCGGTCAATGGGGCGGCCGCGGGGCTGGGATTCGTCTTGGCGCTCAGCGGAGACGTGTGCTTTGCCTCGCCGCAGGCTCGCTTCATCTCGGCGTTCTCTCGGCTCGGGCTCGTCGCGGAGTACGCGGTCGGCTGGCTGCTGCCTCGACAGATCGGACGTCAGCGCGCGGCCGAAATCCTCATGAGCGGCCGTTGCGTCGACGCGCAGGAGGCCCACCGGATCGGGATGGTCCATGCGATCGATGACGACGTCGTGGGGGCCGCCATGATGTGGGCTATCGACGTAGCAACCCACTGCTCCCCGGCGTCACTGGCCACCATGAAGCGTCAGCTCGACGAATCGTCGATGCAAACACTGGCCGACAGCATGGCCGACAGTCTTCGTCTGATGTCCGCGTCCTTCCGGCAGCCCGACCTTGCCGAAGCCCTTATCGCGAAGGCCGAGGGCAGGCCGCCCAACTTCGCCCAGCCCCTAGTCGAGCACCCCTGCGTGCGCTAGGGCGAGCCGCACGATGCGTCCCTGGCCGTTGGTCATTTCCGCCTGGAAGCTAGCGGAAGCAGCCTCGTGCGGATCGACCCAGGTGAGGTCTAGCGCATCCTGGCTTGGCACGCAGTCGCCGTCGCAGGGAACGACGTAGCACAGCGCGACAGCGTGCTGCCGCGGGTCGTGGTAGCCCGTCACCGCAGGGTCCGGGAAGTACTCGGCGACGGTGAAGGGAGCGGGCGAGACCGGCAGGCGCGGCAGTGCAACCGGGCCGAGATCCTTCTCGATATGCCGCAACAGCGCATCACGAAGCAATTCGCCGTAGAGGACGCGGCCAGAGACGAGGGCGCGACCGATGGACCCGTCGGGCATGGCACGAAGGAGTAGGCCGACACGAGCCACGCGTCCCCACGCATCCGTTCGCACCGGCACCGCTTCGACATACACGATGGGCAGTCGCTCGCGAGCCTGCTCAAGTTCATCCTGGCTGAGCCAGGAGCTCCGGAGATCGAGCATATCGCTCACAGCACCTCCCTCGACGTGCCATCCCTGACGGGGCGGCTAATCTCGACGCATGCCGACTGTAGATGCCCAGCAGCCCGACGGCTCGCCGTTTCCGGTGACACGCTCGGAGGACGAGTGGCGTGCCATGCTTGACTCGCAGGAGTACCGAGTGCTGCGTGAAGCCGGTACCGAGCCTGCCTGGTCGGGTGAGTTCGTCGACTCCAAAGCCTCCGGGGTCTACTCGTGCCGGGCCTGCGGCACCGAGCTCTTTACGTCCGACGCCAAGTTCGACTCCCACTGCGGCTGGCCGTCGTTCTTCACGCCCCTTGCCGGTGATCGGGTCGTCGAGATCGACGACCGCACCCATGGCATGGTCCGCACGGAGGTTCGATGCGGGGCCTGCGGCAGCCACCTCGGGCACGTCTTCTCCGGCGAGGGCTACGGCACCCCCACGGACCTTCGCTACTGCATCAACAGCGTGTGCCTCACGATGGAGCCCGGCTCAGACGGCCCCTGAGATCGGCGTGTGCAGACGGGGCTGGCCCGCACGGTCGTCGTACCCTGCTTGGGTGAGCACCTCGGCCCCCTTCGATACCGCCCTGGAGAGCCTGCGGCAGGTGCGCTATCGGCCGGAACTCGCCATCGAGGAGGCCCCGGCGCCCCAGCGCCTGGCACCCCAGGCCGTCGCCATTACCGCGGAGTTCGTGGAGGACGACGAGGAACTCGCTAGCGGCCGTCTGGTTCTCCTGCACGACCCCGACGGCGTCGATGCGTGGCAGGGGACCTTCCGGGCGGTGACGTTCGTCAAGGCGGTCCTCGAGCCTGACCTCGCGGCGGACCCCCTGCTCACGGGAGTGGCCTGGACGTGGCTGGAAGAGGCACTCCAGGGAGCAGGACCGCGCACCTCGCTCGGCGGCACCGTCACCCGGGTGATGAGCGAGTCCTTCGGGACGATCGGCGACCGCGACGTATCCGGCCAGGTCGAGATCCGAGCGTCGTGGACCCCCTTGTGCGACCCCGCCAACATGGGTGCCGAAGCCGAGGCGTGGGCCGCATTGCTCGGCCAGGCCGCCGGGCTCCTCCCCCTGCCCCAGGGGGTCGCGCTGCTGTCGCCCGCGCACCGGGCCCGATGACCCAACCGCCCGACGCGTCCGAGTCACCTGCGCTGCCCCCCGTGGAGCTCCGCGACGGCGTGCCACCGCTGACCCACACTCCAGAAGGCCTAGCCGAGGCCGTGCGAGCACTCGGCTCTGGTCGCGGTCCTGTGGCCGTCGACGCCGAGCGTGCCTCGGGCTTTCGCTACGGCCAACGCGCCTACCTCGTGCAGTTCCATCGGCACGGCTCAGGTACCTGGCTGATCGATCCCATCGCGCTACGAGACCTCACTGCTTTGCAGGCGTCGATCGCCAACGAGGAATGGGTCCTGCACGCCGCATCACAGGACCTCCCTTGCCTTCGCGAGATCGGACTCCAGCCTTCTCGCATCTTCGATACCGAACTCGCCGCGCGCCTGCTGGGCCGCGATCGCGTGGGTCTCGGCCCACTCGTCGAGGCCGAACTCGGGATGCACCTGGCCAAAGGCCATGGAGCTGCCGACTGGTCGACGCGTCCCCTTCCCGATAGCTGGCTGCGCTACGCCGCGCTCGACGTCGAGGTACTCCTTGAGCTCCGCGACCTGCTGGCGGCGGACCTCTTGGCGACGGGTAAGGAGGCGTGGGCAGCCGAGGAATTCACGTCGGTTCTCGGTGCACCACCCGCGCCGCCGCGCACCGATCCTTGGCGCCGTACCTCCGGCATGCACAAGGTGCGCGGGCGCCGTGCACTCGCGATCGTGCGTTCGCTCTGGGAGGCACGCGACGTCATCGCCCGCGAGCGCGACATCAGCCCCGGGCGCATCCTGCCTGACGCCGCCATCGTCGCGGCCGCCAGTGCGGCACCCACCGGAAGTGAGGTCCTCCTGGCGCTGCCGGAGTTCGCCAAGCCGGGCGCGAAGCGCTACGCACGCCGTTGGTGTGCGGCACTGACAGATGCGTTGGCCGTACTCGATGCCGACCTGCCTCCGCAGACTCTGCCGGGCGAGGGTCCGCCACCGCCGCGGCTCTGGGCCGATCGTGACCGCGATGCAGCGGCCCGTCTTGCAGCCGCTCGAGCAGGCCTCACGGAGCTGTCCGAGCAGGTCTCCGTGCCCGTGGAGAACTTGGTCAGCCCAGAGTCCGTCCGCCGACTCGCGTGGCGCCCACCGATACCCGTCGACGCCTCAGCGGTGGACGGCGCTCTAGCCGGCATGGGAGCTCGTGCGTGGCAACGCACCCTCGTTGCTGAGCCTCTCGCCCGTGCGTTCGCGGCGACCGCCGAGCCCGCGGACGATCCTGCCTAGCCCTCCTGCGGAATGCTCTCCGAATCCTCCGGCAGCAGCGCCGCCACCGCCTCGACCACCTGGCGCGAGATGTCCTGCGCGGTGAGGCCCATCGCGGCGTGCAGTCGAGCGCGCGGCGCCTGATCGGGGAACGCCGGAGGAATGCCGAAGTCACGCACGGGTACGCCAATCCCCCGGTCGGCCAGCATCTGGCGCACGGCCGACCCGAAGCCACCAACCCGCAGGTTGTCCTCGACCGTGACCACCAGGCTCACGTCACTGGCCAAGCGCGCGAGGGCCGGATTGACCGGGAGGACCCATCGTGGATCGACGACGGAGACCGGCACGCCCTGGTCTGCGAGGCGATCAGCGACGTCGAGGGCAAGACCGGCGAACGCGCCGACGCTCACGATGAGGACATCCGAGTCGGCGTCGGCGCGCAGGACGTCGAGGCCGTCGACACGTTCGACGGCGGGAATCTCACTCCCAAGTGCCCCCTTGGGGAACCGCACGACGGTGGGCCCGTCGTCAATCCCAACGGCGTCGCGCAACTCCTCGCGAAGGGTTGCCCCGTCACGTGGTGCGGCGAGCCGGAGGCCCGGAACGATGCCGAGCATCGTGATGTCCCACATGCCGTTGTGACTCGGTCCGTCGTCGCCGGTGACACCCGCGCGGTCGAGCACGAAGGTAACGCCCGCCCGGTGCAGCGCACAGTCCAGGAGCACCTGGTCGAACGCACGATTAAGGAACGTCGCGTAGACAGCTACGACCGGATGCATGCCGGCATATGCGAGCCCCGCCGCACTGGTGGCAGCGTGCTGCTCGGCGATTCCGACATCGAAGGTGCGCTCCGGGAACGCGCGGGCAAAGCGATTGAGGCCCGTTGGCCCTGGCATGGCGGCGGTGATGGCGACGAGCCTGGGGTTCTCGTGCCCAAGAGCGACTAACTCGTCACCGAACGCACCTGTCCAGGTCGGCCCGCCGCCGGCCAGCGGCTTGCCCGTGTCTGGGTCGATGATGCCGACTCCGTGGAAGCGATCCGCCTCGTCGAGTTCGGCCGGCGCGTAGCCGCGCCCCTTTTCGGTGATGACGTGGACAATCACGGGGGCGCCGAAGTCGCGCGCTCGCAAGAGTGCATGCTCGACAACGGCGATGTCGTGGCCGTCGACCGGCCCGATGTACTTGAGTCCGAGATCCTCGAACATCCCCTGCGGGGCAACGATGTCCTTCAGGCCCTTCTTCATCCCGTGCAGAGCCTCGTAGACCGGGGCACCCACGACCGGGGTGCGCTGGAGGGTGCGTCGACCCCACTCCAGGAAGCGCTCGTAGCCCTGCGTCGTGCGTAGCGTGGCGAGGTGGTGAGCCAGACCTCCGATAGTCGGCGAATAGGAGCGCTCGTTGTCGTTGACCACGATCACCATCGGCCGATCAGAGGCAGCGATGTTGTTGAGCGCCTCCCATGCCATGCCGCCGGTGAGACTCCCGTCGCCGACAACGGCGACAACGTGACGCCCCTGACCGTCAGCACCGGCGAGACGCCCCTGCAGGGACCATGCCTTGGCGATGCCGTCGGCGTAGGAGAGGGCGGTGGAGGCATGCGAGTTCTCGATGACGTCGTGGACACTCTCGGCTCGACTGGGGTAGCCGGACATGCCGCCTTCTTGTCGGAGCAAGACAAAATCATCGCGGCGGCCCGTGACAATCTTGTGCACGTAGGCCTGATGACCGGTGTCCCAAAGGATGACGTCGGTCGGTGAATCGAAGACGCGGTGAAGCGCGATGGTGAGTTCAACGACGCCGAGATTGGGCCCGAGGTGGCCCCCGGTGCGGGAGACGCGATCGACGAGGAAGGCGCGAATCTCCTCGGCCAGGGCCGGCAGATGATCCGAGGGGATGCGCCGTAGGTCAGCTGGGGAGTCGATGGCCGCCAGGAGCCCCTCCGGTCGCGTCGACACGAGCGAAGTCTAGGCGCGAACGCGCGATCTCACAGCCGGGGACGCCACCGACGCCCGCGCAGCGCCTCCTCGACGAGGCCGACCTCCCGCTCCAGGGCGAGGAGCCGCGCCCCCTCGGCTTCCAGCGCCGCGAGGAAGGCGGCGAGGTCGGCGGGGGCTACCGAGTCGGCCAGCTCGGCCCGTGCTGAGGCATAGGCCGTGCGGGCGCCCTCGATCCGCGCGCGCACGTCGGCACGTGCCCGAAAGGCAAGCAGGACTGGCTGCTCGCGCAGCGCAGGGGTCAGGCGCCAATCGCCAGGACCGGCGTCCAGGAGCCACCCGACGGCGCGCTCGGCAAATTCCGGATCGTCCGGGTCCGGCACTTGCGCCGGCCAGCCTGCCGGCCGCACGTCAGACCAGGGAGCGCAGGACGTACTGCAGGATGCCCCCGTGTCGGTAGTAGTCCGCTTCGCCGGGGGTGTCGATGCGCACGAGGGGATCGAATTCGACCATGCTCCCGTCCTGCCGGGTCGCGACAACCCGCACGGCCGACGGGATGCGACCATCGTTGAGCTCGGTGATCCCACTGATGTCGAATCGCTCGCGACCCGTCAGGCCCAGGGAGGCCGCCGAGACACCAGCTGGGAACTGCAGCGGCAGGACCCCCATGCCGATGAGATTTGATCGGTGAATGCGCTCGTAGGACTCCGCGATGACCGCGCCCACGCCGAGGAGCGCGGTGCCCTTGGCTGCCCAGTCACGCGACGAGCCTGAGCCGTATTCGGCGCCCGCAATGATCACGAGCGGGGTGTCCGCCTCCGCGTAGGCAACGGCCGCGTCGTAGATGGGCACCACCGGGGCATCGGGCTGCGTGAGGTCCAGGGTGAAGCCACCCTCGACGCCATCGAGCATGAGGTTGCGCAATCGAATGTTGGCGAAGGTTCCCCGAATCATCACCTCGTGGTTGCCCCGTCGGGACCCGTAGGAGTTGAAGTCCTGCCGGGCGACGCCATGCTCTGCAAGATAGCGACCCGCGGGGCTCTCGGCCTTGATGGATCCCGCGGGCGAGATGTGATCGGTCGTCACCGAATCTCCGAGGACGGCGAGCACGCGCGCGCCAGAGATATCGGTGACGGGTTGCGGCGATCGCGGCATGCCGTCGAAGTACGGGGGCTTGCGCACGTAGGTCGACGACGGATCCCAGGCGAATGTCTCACCCGAGGGGGTGTCAAGCGCCTGCCAGCGAGCGTCGCCAGCAAAGACGTCGGCGTAGCGCGAGGCGTACATCTCCTCGTCGATGGCTAAACTCACGACTGCCTCGACCTCATCGGCGCTGGGCCAGATGTCACGCAGGTAGACAGGCTGTCCATCGGGCGTCGTTGCGAGCGGGTCACGCAGTATGTCGATGTCCATGGTGCCCGCGATTGCGTAGGCCACAACGAGCGGCGGTGACGCCAGGTAGTTCATCTTGACGTCGGGATTGATCCGGCCCTCGAAATTGCGGTTGCCGGACAGGACGGAGACCGCGGCCAGGCCTGAGTCATTGACGGCAGCGCTGACCTCGTCGGGCAGGGGGCCGGAGTTGCCGATGCACGTGGTGCAGCCGTATCCCACGAGGTCGAATCCGAGTTTGTCGAGGTACGGGGTCAGGCCAGCGCGGTCGTAGTAGTCCGTGACCACTTGGGAACCGGGCGCCAGGGTTGTCTTGACCCATGGCTTGCGGACGAGCCCCAACTCCGCCGCCTTCTTCGCCACGAGTGCCGCCGCGACCATCACCGAGGGGTTCGATGTGTTGGTGCACGAGGTGATAGCCGCGATCACCACCGCACCGTTGTCTATCGTTGCCGTTGTCCCATCACTGAAGGCAACCTCCGCGGGCCGGGGACCGGGCGCGTAGGCCGGCAGCACCTCTCGAAAGGCCTCGCGCGCTCGGCTCACGTCGACGCGATCCTGGGGACGCTTAGGCCCGGCGATCGACGGAACCACGGTTGCCAGATCCAGTTCGAGATGTTCGCTGAAGCGGGCTTCGCGCGTGGGGTCAAGCCACAGCCCCTGAGCCTTTGCGTAGGCCTCCACGAGCTCGACCTGCTCGGCACTGCGGCCGGTCAGTCGCAGATATTCGATGGTCGCATCGTCGATGGGGAAGATCGCCACCGTCGACCCGTATTCGGGACTCATGTTGCCGATCGTCGCGCGATTGGCCAGCGGCACGGCTGAGACACCCTGCCCATAGAACTCGACGAACTTGCCGACGACGCCGTGCTTTCGCAGCATCTGCGTGATGACCAGGACGAGGTCCGTCGCCGTGGTGCCCTCAGGCAGGGAACCCGTGAGCTTGAAGCCCACGACCCGGGGTATGAGCATGGATACGGGCTGGCCCAGCATGGCGGCCTCCGCCTCGATGCCCCCCACTCCCCAGCCGAGCACACCGAGTCCGTTGACCATGGTCGTGTGGGAATCGGTACCGACGACCGTGTCGGGGTAGGCCTGCCCACCGCGAGCCATGATCACCCGGGCCAGGTATTCGATATTGACCTGGTGGACGATGCCCGTGCCAGGAGGCACGACCTTGAATTCCTCGAAGGCACCCTGACCCCATCGCAGGAACTGGTAGCGCTCTCGATTGCGGTCATATTCGAGGGCGACGTTGAGGTCGGCGGCATCCGGTCGAGCGAAGAAGTCGGCGATGACGCTGTGGTCGATCACGAGCTCGGCCGGGGCGAGGGGCTCGATGCGCGAGGGGTCGCCGTCCAGGTCGATCACAGCTTCGCGCATGGTAGCCAGATCCACCACGACGGGCACGCCGGTGAAATCTTGCATGACTACGCGCGCGGGCGTGAATTGAATCTCCTCACTGGGCGCCGCGTCGGCATCCCATTCCCCTAGCGCCAGGATCTGATGCTTGGTGACGTTGGCACCATCCTCGGTGCGCAGGAGATTCTCCAGTAGGATGCGATGGGTGAAGGGCAGCGTCTGCGCGCCTGGAACCGCGTCGATGCGGAAGATGTCATAATCTCGACTGCCCACCCGAAGCGTGGCGCGTGCCCCCATCGAGTCCAGGCTCGTCATCGGACAGCCTCCGCTCCAAATGTCTCGACGTCAAGATATCACATATCGCAAGCACCTCCCGTGCTACGTTCCCAGGACCCAGCGAGAGGACGGCAGGCGGCATGTGCGGAATCGCCGGCGTCCTCGGCACCCGTGCCCAAACGAGTCAACTCATCGGGCCCATGCTCGAGGTCATCAGGCACCGGGGCCCGGACGACTCCGGTGACTACGTCGGCGAGGACTTCGCCTTCGGCATGACCCGCCTGTCGATCATCGACCTCGCCGGTGGGCACCAGCCCATGTGGAACGACGATGGCTCCATCGGCATCGTCTACAACGGCGAGCTGTACAACTTCCGCGAGATCAACACCCGTCTTGCCGAGCAGGGCCAGGACTTCCGCACCAACAGCGACACCGAAACCATCATCCGCCTGTACGAGCGCGTGGGTCGCGAGTCGCTCACCGACATGATGCGCCAACTGCGCGGCATGTTCGCATTCGCCATCTTTGATCGCGACCACAATCAGCTCATCCTCGGGCGCGACCACTTCGGAATCAAGCCGCTGTACTACCGCGTCGAGTCCCAGGATCCTGCGCGCGTCCTGAGCTTCGGCTCGGAGATCAAGAGCCTGCTGACCGACCAACAGTGCCCGCGCGAGGTCAATTTCGACGCAATCGCAAACTATCTGCGCTTCCAGTACAACCCCCTGGATGAGACGTTCTTCCGCGGAGTCTTCCGCTTTCCACCGGGCAACTACGGCGTCCTCGACCTCAGCACCCGCCGCATAGACATCAAGCCTTACTGGACCTACATCTTCGATGGCGAGGGGGTAGATGACGAGGCCGCGCTGGTTGCTCAGGTTCGCGAGGTCCTCGAGGATTCGGTCGAACATCACCTCATTGCCGACGTCCCGGTGGGCGCCTTCCTCAGCGGCGGGATCGACAGCGCGATCACGGTGACCCTCGTGCAGGAACGCCGTCGCGCACTCGGGCTGGACCCCGTGAAGACCTTCACCGTCGGGTTCGATCAGGTCAGCGAGCACCGCGAAGCACGTGAGGTTGCTGACCGACTCGCGACCGATCACCAAGAGGTGCACGTCTCCCTCGATCAATACCTCGACGTGCTCCCCCGCATCGCGTGGTACTTCGACGAGCCCGTCGCGGACCCCTCGGCCGTTGCCCTCTACTTCGTCGCGCAGGCCGCCCGCGAGCACGTCACCGTGGTGCTCTCCGGCGAGGGCGCCGACGAGCTCTTCGGCGGCTATCGCATCTATCGCGAGCCCATCGACCTCGACCGCGTTCGCTCGCTGCCCAAGCCGCTGAGGTCATTGGCGGCGTGGGCCTCTGGCCTCAAGCGAGACTTCCCAGGGCGCAACTACCTGCGTCGAGCAGCCACCGCTTTCAATGACCGCTACATCGGAAATGCGAGCATCTTCCGTCCCGACGAGGTACGACGCCTGATGCGCGTGCCGATCGACGATTCGACGCAGGTCGTCCCCGGACGCGAGCTTGCCGCCATCTACCCCGGATTCGACGACCTGCCGGAGTCGCGCCGTATGCAACTCGTCGATATGCACTACTGGTTGCGCGGCGACATCCTCGCGAAGGCCGACCGCATGACCATGGCGCACTCGCTGGAGCTGCGCGTGCCCTACCTCGACGTTGACGTCGCCGCGGTTAGTGCCCGGATTCCCGACTCCCTGAAATACCGCGACGGCACGACCAAGTGGCTCCTACGCCGCGCCTTCCGCGGTCGCGTGCCCCAGGCCACCGAGGGGCGCGACAAGCTCGGCTTCCCCACCCCCTTCAGGCACTGGCTCCGCGAGGACCCCGTCGCCGTGATGGCACCCATACGCCGAAGCGGTTTCCTTCGCGAGGTCCTGGACATGGAGGTGGTCGAGGACCTCGCAGCCGCGCACGCCGCTGGCACCGCCGACAACTCGCGCCGCATCTTCGTGCTGCTGATGCTCGCCCTGTGGCACGAGGCCTTCTTCGTACCCGACGGCGCTGCTTCCTAGACGTCTTCCCGGTCTGCGGCTCGGTCCGACGAGGCTAACTGCCAGGGCACGCTGACGACCATGATTCCGGGCGTGAAGAGCAGTCGGGTCTTCAAGCGCAGTGCCGACTGGTTGTGCAGCAGCTGCTCCCACCAGTGGCCCACGACGTATTCGGGGACGTAGACCGTCACCAGATCGCGCGGGCTGTCTTTGCGCAATCCCTTCACGTAGTCGAGGATCGGGCGGGTGATCTCGCGGTACGGCGAATCCAGGATGCGCAAGGTCACCGGTATCTCGCGGCGCTCCCAGTCACGCTGGAGGGCTTGGGTGTCCTCGCGATCGACGTTGACGGTGATGGCCTCAAGGGTGTCGTGCCGCGTTGCCCGTGCGTACGCGAGCGCACGGAGCGTCGGCTTGTGCAGCTTCGAAACCAGGACGATTCCGTGCACGCGGGACGGGAGCGTGACGCTCTCCGTATCGCCGACGATGAGCTCTTCGCGTACGCGTTCGTAGTGCCGATGAATCGCCTGCATGAAGACGAAGATGACGGGTATCGCTACGGCAACGATCCAGGCACCCTGCAGGAACTTCGTGGCCAGGACGGTGATGAGCACCGCGCCTGTCATCACGAATCCGACTCCATTGACGACCCGGGAGCGCTTCATCTGCCGGCGCTCAGTCGGGTCCGCCACGGCCCGAAGCTCCCGACTCCAGTGCCGCAGCATCCCAACCTGGCTCAGGGTGAACGAGACGAACACGCCGACGATGTAGAGCTGGATGAGAGACGACACGTCGGCCTGGAAGACGACGACGAGGATGACGGCGAAGATGGCCAGGGCGACAATGCCGTTGCTGTATGACAGGCGATCGCCTCTCGTGTGCAACTGCCGCGGCAGGTAGCCATCGCGCGCGAGGATGGACCCGAGCACCGGGAATCCGTTGTAGGCAGTGTTCGCGGCCAGCGCGAGGATGAGAGCCGTGGCGAGTGAGATTACTATGACGGCCAGGTCAAGGGAGCCGAAGACCGCCTGCGCCACCTGGACGATCACGGTCTTTTGGTCCTGGCCCGCGGGCAGCCCAATGAGATCGGCATCCTCATTGGTGACCTTGACGCCGGTCTTCACTGCCAGCCACGTGATGGCGGCAAACATGCTCATGGAGATCAGGCCGAGCAGAAGCAGGGTGGTGGCAGCGTTCTTGGACTTGGGCTTGCGAAACGCCGGCACGCCGTTGGCAATGGCTTCAATACCGGTCAGGGCCGTCGTGCCCGAGGAGAAGGCACGCGCGACCAGGAAGACGAGGGCGAATCCCGCGAAGGCGTCGACAGGGACGATCTCCCAGTTGGCACTCTCGGCCTGCAGCTGTGCTCCGCCCGCCATGCGAACGATGGCTGTCACGACCATCGACACGATGGCCAGTATGAACGCGTATGTCGGAATGGCGAAGACGAGGCCGGACTCGCGAATCCCACGGAGATTGACCACGGTGATGAGGGCCACGAAGCCCGCGGCCCACCAGGGCGCGTGATCGTTGATCAGGGGAAAGACCGAGCCTAGGTTGGCCACGGCCGACGAGATGGACACCGCGACAGTGAGGGTGTAGTCGACGAGGAGCGCACTGGCTACGAGGATCCCCCAGCGAGGCCCGAGATTGGCTGAGACCACCTCGTAGTCGCCGCCGCCGCCGGGATAGGCCCGCACGTTCTGGCGATAGGAGGCAATCACGACGAAGAACATCACGATCACCGCGCCGGCGACCCACGGGCCGAAGGCATAGAGGCTGAATCCACCTAGCGCCAGAACGACCAGGATCTCCTGGGTGGCGTAAGCGTTGGAGGAGAGGGCATCGCTGGCGAATACCGGAAGCGCAATGCGCCTGGGGAGCAACGTGCTCTCGAGCCGATCGCTGCGCAGGGCCCGACCGACGAAGAACCGCTTGACGGTGTCCACCACAGGCACGTCGGGCAATGCTACGGCTCCGGCACCCGACACCCACGTACCGACCCGTCGCCAGGGGCGCCCGGGCGTGTAGCGTCCAGCCGTGCATTTGGTGATTCTTGGGTGCGGCCGGGTCGGCTCCCTGCTCGCGCATCGCCTCGATGAGGCCGGCCACTCCGTGGCCGTGGTCGATCAAGATCCGGGCGCCTTTCGGCGTCTCGGCGTCGGATTCGGCGGCGCCACGATCAAGGGCATCGGCTTCGATCGCGAGACCCTCGAACGCGCAGGCATCCAGAAGGCGCATGGCTTCGCCGCGGTGAGCAGCGGTGACAACACCAACATCATAGCCGCGCGCGTGGCTCGCGAGACCTACGGAGTCGAGCACGTTGTCGCTCGCATCTATGACCCGCGGCGCGCCGAGGTGTACCAGCGACTCGGCATCCCCACGGTGGCTACCGTGTCGTGGACCGCAGGGCAGATCCTGCGCGGCCTGCTCCCCCAGGGCGTGCTCGAGGAATACCGGGACCCAAGCGGCTCGGTCATCCTCAGCGAGATGGTCGTCGACGATTCGTGGTTCGGTGATCGAGTGCTCGAGATCGAGCAGCTCACCGGCGCTCGAGTCGCATTCATCACGCGCCTGGGCACCGGCCTGGTCCCGGGTCGCGACACGATGCTGCAGACTGGCGACGTCGTACATGTCCTGTGCTCCGTTGGGCAGCGTGACGAGATCGCCGATGCGCTCGGCGCCCCCCGCTCCCGGGCCGAAGAGCGAGCGCAGCCATGAGGGTCGCCATCGCCGGCGCGGGCAAGGTGGGTCGGTCCATTGCGCGTGAACTCCTAGAGTTCGGGCACGAGGTTCTGCTCATTGACCGCGACCCCGAGCTCGCGCGGCCGGGGGTCGTCGAAGGTGCCGACGTGCTCCTGGCGGATGCATGCGAGCTGGCCGCCCTGGAGCACGCGGACCTGCCGCGTTGCCAGGTGGTCATCGCGGCGACGGGCGATGACAAGGTCAATCTCGTAGTCTCGCTCCTCGCCAAGGCCGAGTTCGGCGTGCCACGCATCGTCGCGCGAGTCAACCATCCCAAGAATGAATGGATGTTCGACGAGTCGTGGGGCGTCGATGTCGCCGTCTCGACGCCTCGCATGCTGTCGGCGCTGGTCGAGGAGGCAGTGAGCGTGGGTGACCTCGTGCGCCTGTTCACCTTCCGGCAGGGTCAGGCCGAGTTGGTCGAGATCACGCTGTCGGCAGACTCGCCCGCCGTCGGCCAGCGGGTCGGATCGATGCAGTGGCCCCCGGAAACGGCACTGGTGGCGATCGTCAGGGGCCCGCGTGTGATCGCGCCAACCGCCGACGACCCGCTGGAGTCAGGCGACGAGTTGCTTTTCGTCTGCGACCCCTCTCAGGAGCCAGCGCTGCAATCCCTCATCGGGCATCGCTAGCGCCGCTGCCCTCGGCCCGCCGGGCGGCGAATGTCGGTCGCAGTACGAGGTAGGTGAAGTAGCCTGCCGCGATGAATAGCGGCACCCCCATCACGACCTTGGCTACGCCTAGGGGGCCGACCCATCCCGCGAGGTAGAGCGGAAACTGGACGGCGATGCGGAGAGCGAAGAGGCCCACCCAGATCCATGATGCGGCCGCGTAGGCCTGGCGCAGGTCCGATTCGGCGCGCCACGACACCCCGCGACCAGTCAGGAACCCGACGATGACCCCGACAAGGGGCCAGCCGATGACTATCGAGATCAGGAACGCCACACCGTAGGCAAGGTTCTGCAGCAACCCGGGGATGAAGTAGCCCTCGCCTGTGCCGGTGCGGGAGGCGACGAAGGCGGAGATGCCCACACCGATCAGGCCAGCGATGATCTGCTGCAGGCCCTCACGGCGAACGAGACGCCACAGGGCAATGGCGACTGCGCCGCCTATGGCAACCCACAGGGCAGTAGACAGGTTGCTGCCGGTCGCCACGTAGACGATGACGAAGAGCATGGTCGGCAGGCCCGAGTCGATGATGCCGCGCCAGCCGCCTAGCGCCTTCGACAGCAGTACGCGCTCCTCCACGACCTCCTGGGCCGTCTCCGGGATGATGAGTGGCTCGTGCGGGCGCTCGTTGCCGGGGTCATCGGCCGACTGGGTCATTCAGCACCCACGGGACGCAGCTCGTAGTCGGGGTTGAAGATGATCGGGTGATTGCGCGGGCAGGTGACCCGACCCCGGGCCTCGATCATCCGCCCCACCTCGACCCCGGCAAGACTGCGGCGCCCGAGCCACACGAGGGTGAGGTGGCCGGTGCCGTCGAAGACCTCGGCCTCGAAGGTCGGCTGCCGCTCCTTGGGTCGAAGCGTGACGGAACGAACGGTGCCACAGACACGCACGTACCGCCCACGCTCGCACGACGCGATGGACTCCGCGCCGCGCTCGTGGACCTGATCTGCCAGTTGATCGGCCTCGACCTGCTCCTGCGAACGCAGCAGGCCGTCGAGCCATCCCATGACCACTCCTTGTCTGTGCGCGAAAGCGCGACCTCCAGACTACCCGCGCCGACGGACCCTCACGTGTCGGCGCGCGTTGCCTGAGCGCTATCGGGCAGTCGCAGGGGCAGCGCCTCACCCGGCGCCATGGCTGATTCCCCTCGTACGACGACGATGTCGCGGAAGGCGCTCTCCAGGGCGGGTCCGCCCCCGGCGGTGGCCGCTGACCCCAGGAACAGCCCGCGCAGGAACCAGCGCGGACCGTCAACGCCCACGAACCTGGCGGGCTGGAGTTGCCCTCCAGCCCCGGGCACCTTGGCCCGAAGCTCGACACCGAATTCGCCGTCAGCCTCTTCGACGAGGCCCCCGGACGCGTTGATGGACGCCATCAACTGGGCCCGGACATCGCGCCAGATGCCGTTTGACCTGGGGGCTGCGAAGGCCTGCACCTGAACCGCCCCGTCCGCGGCGTTGAGGGTCACGAGGGAGACGGCACCGCCCTGCTCGTTCATCTGCACCTGCATCTGCAGTCCGTCGGCGCCCCTGATGCGTAGCCCACCGAGATCGAGTCGTCCGTCATCGACCTCTACCTCCGCGCCATCCCAGGGGCCCTGCGGGCGGGGACTCAGACCGGAAGCGTCGCCATCCTGCGTGGTCGAAGGGTCAGCCGTAGCCTTATCGGTCCCTGACTGCTCCTCGCGCTCACGTCGACGCTTGATCATCTGGCCTCCCGGTCTGCGGACCAACCACGGTAGCCCCGAAGCCCCCCGTCGAACCGAACCCGCCCTCCCCCCGCTGAGATCCCGGGAGGGCATCGGCCTCGTGAATCACGGCGGTCGCCACGGGCTGGATCACCAATTGGGCGATGCGGTCGCCTCGACGCAAGGTCACCTCATTGATGGCGTCGTGATTGATAAGGCACACCTGCACCTCGCCGCGATAGCCGGCGTCGATGGTGCCCGGGGTGTTGACGATCGACAGGCCGTGTCGCACGGCCAGTCCGCTGCGCGGGTGGACGAACCCCGCGTAACCCGCGGGAATGGCAACCGCAATGCCGGTGGGCACCAGTGCTCGCTCCCCCGGTTGCAAGGTCACATCGATTCGCGAGCGCAGGTCGAGGCCCGCATCGCCCGGGTGCTCATAGCGCGGGAGGTCAAGGCCTGAATCCAGCCGCTGGACAAGGATGTCGACGCGAAGTGGGGGCGTCATGGGTTTACCTCCCCCTCCCACGTAACCCCACTGCGGCGCCGCTCCTCGATGGCCTCCTGCAGCTGCTCGGCATTGCCGTGGTCCAGGAAGTGCTCCAGACCTACCTGCAGGAAGAGCGCGGCAGCCTCCACGGCAATCGGGCCGTCGGGTGCATCAAGGTGCCCTAGCGCCTCGGTGTAGACCTTGCGGCCCCGCTGACCGGTAATCCGCGACGCGATGTGCAGTGTCGTCCCCACGGGGACGGGACGGCGGTAGTCGACCTCCAGTCTCACGGTGACGACGGGCACCCGGAGGAGACGGGTCACCACCCCCATGGCCTCATCCATCGCCGTGGCTATCACTCCCCCGTGAGCGAGACCGGGAGCACCCTGGTGGGCTTGCGTGATCTCTACGACGGTCGCGACATCCATGCCGTCACCTGCGATCGCCCGCTGATGCAGCCCGGCCGGGTGATCGGTGCCGCATCCGAAGCAGTGGCGGTAGTGGCTGACGAGCATCTCGCCGGGGGCCGGAGCTTCCGGCGCGCGCGCAGGCACCTGCGCATGATCCGGCGGCTGGGTCCCCCGAGCGGGGCGGGCTGAGCGCCGCGATGGTTCCTCGATCACCCATCGACCCTACCCGCGCGGCGAGGTGCTCGGTCGCCTGCGACGCTGGGGGCGTGCGCGAGGACGAGGCCGACCCCTTCACCGAGGGGCGTGACGGGACGGCCGTCCGCTACACCGAGCGCCTCTGGGCACCGCTCTGGCTCTGGCTGCTCGTGGCCGGCCTCGTCGGCCTGCTGGCCGTCGCCTACGGGGCGGCGTACGGCGTCGTTGTCGGTGCAGTCGGCATGGTGGCCGGCACACTCCTGTGCTGGATCGGCCTTGTCGCCTGGAGCCCACTGGTGCGCGTTGACGACCGGGTGCTGCGCGCCGGTCGAGCGCGCCTTCCACTGAAGTACACGGGCGAACCCGAACTGCTGAGCGGCGAAGTCATGCGCAATGCCCTGCGCAACGGCGACGCGCGCACCTTCGTGCTGAGGCGCCCCTGGACCAGCCGCGGCGGCATCTGCGTGGCGGTCACCGACGACGATGACCCTCACCCGAGGTGGCTCGTCGCCTCGCGTCGCCCGCAGCGCCTCGCCGACGCTGTTCGGGCAGCCCGGGGACAGCTCGGCCACGCGGATCCGGCAGAGTAGGCTCTCAGGCTGGCGAAGGGGCGACCATGTCAACCAAGGAGCACGAGCATCGCGCTCATCCCGTGCTGCACATCGCAGCTCCGTTCGTCGTGCTCGGCACCACTTGGGCAGCGCGCCAGATTCTGAAGAAGGGTTACAAATCTGTGACCGGCAATGCTGCACCCGACCCCGAGGATCCGTCAGTCAGCTTTGGCAAGGCGCTCGCCTGGGCGCTGCTGATAGCGGGCGCAGCAACCGTGATCGAGATGGTCATCTACCGTGCGGCGAGCCGAGTCTCCCCGGCTCAGGCGGAACGAAGCTAGCAACCTATTCAGGCGCACTCGCGGCACACCGGGCCGCCCTTGCCTTCGTGGTCGAGCTGGCTGCGGTGGTGCACTAGGAAGCATACGCTGCAGGTGAATTCGTCCGCCTGCCGAGGCAGGACGCGCACCGTGAGGCTCTCATCTGACAGATCCGCCCCGGGAAGCTCGAGGGTCTCGGCGAACTCAGCCTCGTCGACATCCACCGTCGAGGCGCCCTTGTCGGCGCGACGCGCCTTCAACTCCTCGAGGCTGTCCTCAGCAAGTTCTTCGTCGGTCTTGCGCGGAGCGTCGTAATCCGTCGCCATCGCTGCTGAATGCTCCCCGTTCCCTGCGCCCGGCGCCGGGCGAGTGCGCCTCCTAGGCGAGACGCCCGGTCATTGTGCCCCACCGGGCCCGCACGTGCTCCCCGGACCCCGTAGGTTCGACCGATCAGCAGTGCTTCGTCAAGGAGGCCGGGTGGCGATCTACTCCATCGGCGACCGGGTGCCGGCCATCGATCCCAGCGCGTTCGTCCACCCTGACGCGGTGATCATCGGCGATGTGCAGGTCGGCCCCGAGTCGTCCATCTGGCCCGGGTCGGTCCTGCGTGGAGACCATGGAGCCATTCGAGTAGGCGCTCGCACATCGATCCAGGATGGCGCGATCGTGCACTGCACGGCCGAACTCGACACGGTGGTCGGCGACGAGTGCACGGTCGGGCACCTAGCCCACCTGGAGGGCTGCATCATCGAGTCCGGGAGCCTCGTGGGGTCCGGGACGACCGTGCTTCACCGTGCCGTCGTAAGGAAGGGCGCCATCGTCGCTGCCCAGGCCCTTGTGTCGCCCGGCACCGAAGTGCCGCCCAGAGCCCTTGCACGAGGGGTACCTGCCCGGATCGTGGACGGTGGTGCAGACCCTGAACTGCTCGCGCATGCCACGCGCACCTACGTGCACAACGCGCATTGGTACAACGCCGAGCTACGTCGAATCGACTAGTCCGCGTAGCACGTCACGCAGCGCCTCGTGGATGCCGGGCGCGGTGGCCAGGGTTATGTCGCCACCATCGAGGCTGGAGGGCAGGAGTCTGACAACCGCTCCGGCCTCCTCGGCGATTAATCCCCCGGCGGCCACGTCCCAGGCGTGCAGCCCGCTCTCGAAATAGGCATCGACGTAGCCTGCCCCCACCCACGCCAGGTCGATCGATGCCGCGCCCAGTCGACGGATGTCGCGAACCAGCGGCGCCACGCCCCGCAGGTCCTCTGCCTGCCGAGCGCGACGCTCACTGGAATAGGCAAAGCCCGTGGAGACCATGGCCTCGGCCAGGGTGGTGCCGCCAGACGCCAAGAGGCGACGGCGCTGTCCGCCGCGCTCCTCCCAAGCACCGAATCCGCGGGCGGCCAGGTAGCGACGGCCCAGGGCTGGCGCCTCGACGACCCCGGCCACGACGACGCCATCGCACTCCGCGGCCACGCTGACCGCCCATATCGGCAGCCCGTACAGGTAGTTGGTTGTGCCATCGATGGGGTCGAGCACCCACCGGATACCGCTCGAGCCGGCGCGCTCGCCTCCCTCCTCGCCCAAGATCCCGTCGTCGGGGCGCTGGGCGAGGATGCGGGACACCAGCAGTTCCTCCGTGGCGCGATCCATCTCCGTCACGACATCGGTGGGACTGGACTTGGTGTCGGTCACGAGGTCGTCCGGCCGCTCGTGGAGGGCCAACTCTCCGCCCGCACGCGCCACATCGAGAGCCAGAGCAAGAAGCCGAGTCGATGGGTCAGGTGATGGCATCCCCGAAGCCTGCCATGCACGGGGGTCTAACCTCAGGAGCCGTGCCGCTGATCGAGCCCTACGCGCGCATCCTGCGGCATCCCGGCGCCGCTCGATTCTCGGCGGCTGCCTTCGTGGCACGCCTGCCGATCTCCATGGTGGGTCTTGGCATCGTCCTGCTCATCAGCGCCGTCGAGGGCCGCTACGCCGCCGCCGGGCTGGTCGCCGCCGCCTACACGCTCGCTGCGGCCTTCTTGAATCCGCTCGGGTCGCGGCTGGTCGACCGCTGGGGCCAAAGTCGCGTGGTCACCTTCCTGGTGGCCGTCAACGTGGCGATGCTCCTCCTGCTGACCATGGCGGTCTCGGCATCGTGGCCGCTCGCCGTGCTCGTGATTCTCGGTGCCGTCGGTGGTGCGACTCAGCCTGCCACCGGCGCCCTGGTGCGAGCGCGATGGGCTGCCGCGCTCGGGGCTCACCCGTCATTGCGCACTGCCTTCGCCTTCGAGAGCGTCCTCGATGAGTTCATCTTCATCATCGGGCCACCACTGGCAACATTCATCGCGGTCGCTATCGCAGCCGCGGCGCCACTGATTATGTGCGCGCTACTCGTGGGAGTCGGCAGCCTCCTGTTGCTCGTCCAGCGTTCGAGCGAGCCCCCGTCGACTCCGAGGGGGACATCTCGCGGCGGGTCGATACTCCGCTCCCCCGGGGTGCTGGTCGTGATCACTTCCTTCGTCGCCATTGGCTTCGTGTTTGGCAGCATCGATGTCGTTACTGTCGCTGCCGCTGACGCGGAGGGGCGCCGCGCCGCCGCCGGAATCGTGCTGGGCATCTACGCCTTCGGCTCGATGCTCTCCGCTCTTGTCCTTGGCGCGCGCAGCCAGGCTCGGGCGGACTCGTCATTGCCCCGGCAGTTGCTCCTTGCCACGTTCGCCCTGGCCCTCGTGACCATTCCGCTCGTCCTGGTCTCAGGACTCGTCGCCATCGGTGCCATGGTCCTGCTCGCCGGATTGACCGTGTCCCCGGTCCTGCTCACGGGCTTCACGCTCATCGAGCGCCTGGTCTCCCCCGCGAGGCTCACCGAGGGCCTCACATGGGCGACTTCGGGCATCGGCCTGGGAGTGGCTCTCTCCGCGGCCCTTTCCGGCTGGCTGGTCGATCAGGCGGGAACCCGGGCCGGATTCGTGGTCACCGCGGTTGCCGCCCTGGTCACGCTGGCGGTCACGGCCGCGGGCTACCCGAGCCTGGTGCGGGCCCGCGGCGCCGCTCGCAGCGTTTGATCCCCGCCGCACCTAGCGGACCCCCGGGGGGAGTCGTATACGGTCATCCTCGACATCGGCCCCGCGGAAGCCTCCGCGCGGCCCCGCAGTAAAGCACCGGGGAGAACGTCCTGGACACGCTCGGTCCCAAGGAGATCCAGGCGCGGATCCGTGCCGGCGCGACGCCGGACGAGCTCGCGCACGACACTGGCGTGCCCCTGGACCGCATCATGCGATTCGCCGGCCCCCCACTGGCCGAACGTGCATGGACGAGTGAGCAGGCACGCGCCGCCATCTTGCGCCGAGACGACGGAGATGCCTCGCTGGGTGAGATTGTCCAGACCGCGGCGGCCAACGATGGCGTTGATGTTAACGCAGTGTCTTGGGACTCCTGGCGCCGAGATGATGGTCGCTGGGCTGTCGTGGCCGCCTACTCCGTCGACGGAAGTGACCGGGTTGCGACCTGGGTCTACGACCCGCGGGTGCGCAGCATCCATCCGGACGACGATGACTCCCGTCGCATGTCAGGCGATGACAAGGTCGTGCCACTGCATTCAGCGCGCTCGGCCTCGCGTGCCACACTTATCGTTGCGCGCGAAGAACCCGCATCCGAGGTTGACGTCATCGATCTCGTCGACATCGACGACGAGCAGGACGCACTCATCGAGAGTGGCGAGGTTGTTGAGGTCGCCGACCTCGAGCCCACCCAGCCCGCTAAGGGCAAGAAGGGCCGTCGAGCGAGCGTGCCCAGTTGGGACGAGATCCTCTTCGGTGCCGGTCAGTCCGACGCCTAGTGCCACGGCGCTGATGCCGACGGCGAATC
Source organism: Actinomycetota bacterium (assembly GCA_016870515.1). GTDB lineage: Bacteria > Actinomycetota > Actinomycetes > S36-B12 > S36-B12 > Mxb001. The sequence goes on from VGBL01000002.1 coordinate 158,183, forward strand.
TCTCTCACTCGCGCCCGGAGAGGACGAGCAGAGGGATGTCCATCTCCTCGGGGCTCAGCGATCCATGCTGCCCCCTCAGCGAGGAGACGACCGCGTCGACCTGATCGCTGCACAAAGCGAATCGATCTCTTGCTACGACTAGGACATCTCCCAACCGGTCGGCGTAATCGGGCTCGACATCGCCCACAAGACCCATGTCGACCATGGCTTCACGGGAGAGAACCCACGCGCGCTCGCCAAGGGTCTCGGCCCAGGTGGCAGCCACTTCGCTGGCCGCCCCACGTCGCGCATAGACGTGACGCATGCGTGGCTCTCCCGCCAGGCGACGAACACCCTCGCTCAGCGGCCGGAGGGCATCGATGTCGATGCGGGCAGAATCCGGGCAGTCAACCATTCCGTGATCGGCCGTCACCACCAGCGCAGCATTCGAGTGGAGCATCTGGCGCATGCGGGCGACCAGGGCGTCGACGTGACGAAGCTCTTCGCGCCACGCGTCCGAGTCGACCCCGTGGATGTGGCCCGTCTTATCGAGGTCGCCCCAGTAGACGTAGGTCAGCGCCGGGCCTGATGCGGGCCGGGACGCCTCCACGAGCCGCTCGCCCACTGAATCGGCCCCCCGGTAGCCTCCCCCGCGTAGCACGGCTCTGGTCAGGCCGGATTGCGCGAACGCCCGGGGGCCCACCGAGGCAACGTCGACCCCGTACGCCGACGCAGCCTCCAGGACCGTGGTTGCGGGCTGCACGGCCACCGGATGCGGCTCGTCGGACCAGCCGAGTGGATGAAGGATGCGGTCGATCTCGGGGAGCCAGAACGACGCCCCCACCATTCCGTGCATTCCTGGCGCGAGACCCGTGCCCAGGCTGCCGAGTCCCACCGGCGTCGTCGAGGGAAAGCATGCCGATAGCGAACGATTCTGCGCGGCTGCGAGCGTCGGGGCAAGCTCGGCGTGATCGGCGAGTTGACGCGCGCCCAGACCATCGACGAGGCAGACGATGATGTGGCGCGCACCGGCGGTGGTCTCCGCCAGGTCGAGGCCGTCGCTGAACCCGGGCACCCCCAGCGCGGCTACGGCGGAGGGAAGCACATCGGCCAGGGTGCCGCGCCCGTAGGGCGGAGCAACGAGTGCAGCCGACGGGGGCGGCTCGCCGACGACGCTCACGCGTCTAGCGCAGCCGCGCGGCCGTCGCCTCGGACAGCGCCGCGGCGAAGTTGAGTGCTTGCGCCACAACGTCGGCGCCGTCGGCCGCCTCCGAGACGCGCAGAGAGAGATCGTCGTTGCTCGCGGTGCCCGTGTAGCCGTGGTCCGCCTCGCACTCGGGGTCAGAGCATCCAGCGGGCTCCAGGTCTATACGACTCACAGCCCCCCAGCCAATCGTCAGAACGACCTCGCGCATCGGACCCCCCGCGAAGTGGCGTGCGGGATTGGCGACCACGCGAGTGACGACCACGGAGTCGACCCGTTCGAGGCGGACTGCCTCCGTGGAGGCAGAGGCGTAGGGGTCGGGCGAGGTGTCATCGGGACCACTTTCGTCGGTGTGACCCACGATGAGCCGCGTCGGGGTCAGCACCAGGACCGTGACGTGACGTCGCAGTTCATCGCGATCAAACGTGGCCTCGTGGTGTACGACGTAGGACACAAGCGGTTCCCCCGCCAGGGCCGTCTCGAGCGCGTCTGCGACGAGGGTGGGGTAGTAGCCACTCCGCTCGATGTCCGTGCGCAGGCGCCTATGCATCGTCGAGGCGTCTGTCATGACGGGATCCTCCCACCCGGGCCCAGCAAAGGATCGAGCCGGGGCACTACCGTGATGGCGTGAAGTCCCGGCCTGCGCTCGCCCTTCCTGAGGCGGTCCCTGCTCCAGCCAGCGGCACGCGGACGGCAGGTCGCGCCGTTACCGGGGTGGGCGGTCGCCTGTAGGGCACGATCGTCCACGGCAGACCCAACGACGTCCAGGAGACCCATGCCCCGGCGCACGTCCTCCACCCCGCCTCGCGGCGGGTCCGGTCGGGCGTCGTCGCGCGTCGAAGGCGGCCCTGACCGGGTCATCGACATGGATGTCAACGAGGAGATGCGCTCCTCGTTCCTGGAGTACGCCTACTCGGTCATCTACTCCCGAGCCCTGCCGGATGCGCGCGATGGGCTAAAGCCGGTGCAGCGGCGAATCCTCTACCAAATGGGCGAGATGGGTCTGCGGCCCGACCGAGGGCATGTCAAGAGCGCCCGCGTGGTCGGCGAGGTGATGGGCCGGCTGCACCCCCATGGCGACTCTGCCATCTACGACGCACTGGTCCGCATGGCCCAGCCCTTCACGCTGAGGCTTCCGCTGGTAGACGGGCATGGCAATTTCGGTTCGCTCGACGACGGCCCGGCAGCTATGCGCTACACGGAGTGCCGCCTGGCACCTGCGGCCGTCGCCATGACGTCAGGGATCGACGAGGACGTCATCGACCTCGTGCCCAACTACGACGGCCGCGAGATGGAGCCGGTCGTGCTCCCGGCCGCGTTTCCGGCGCTCCTGGTCAACGGCGCCGCCGGGATTGCGGTGGGCATGGCTACCGCAATGGCCCCGCACAACCTCGGCGAGGTAACGGCTGCCGCCCGACACCTGGTCATGGATCCAACAGCCGCTACTGCAGAACTCCTGCGGTTCGTACCCGGACCCGACCTGCCGGGCGGCGGAACCATCATCGGGCTCGACGGGGTCCGCGAGGCCTACGTCACGGGCCGCGGGTCTTTTCGCATGCGGGCCACCACGCGGATTGAGCAGGTCACCCCGAGGCGCCGTGGCATCGTCGTCACGGAGCTTCCCTTCGGCGTCGGTCCTGAGCGTGTCATCGAGCGCATCAAGGAGCTTGTCTCAGGCAAAAAGGTGCAGGGCGTTTCGGACGTCGTCGACCTGACAGACGGCCAGCACGGTCTCCGACTAGTGATCGAGGTCGCGCCCTCCGTGAATCCTGAGGCGCTGCTGACCCAGCTCTACCGACAGACGCCGCTGGAGGAGGCCTTCAATATCAACGCGGTCGCCCTCGTTGACGGAGAGCCACGCACCCTCGGGCTTCGTGAACTCCTCGAGGTATTCGTTTCCCATCGACTCGCCGTCACGCGCCGGCGCAGCGACTACCGCCGCCGCCGGGCACGTGAGCGCCTCCATCTCGTGGAAGGCCTGCTCATCGCGATAGTGGACATCGACGAGGTCGTCCAGGTCATCCGCGCGAGCGATGATGCCGCCCAGGCTCGCGAACGCCTCATGAGCGTTTTCGATCTGTCCCAGGAGCAGGCGGTCTACATCCTCGACATGCCGCTGCGGCGCCTCACGAAGTTCTCGCGAATCGAACTCGATCAGGAGCGCGCCGATCTCGAGGCATCCATCGACGAACTCACTGCGATCCTCGATGACGACGCACGACTGCGCGAAGTGGTGGCAAACGACCTCTTGGCGGTTGCCGAAGCGCACGCCACCCCTCGACGCACCGTCCTCCTCGAGGACGCTGGCACTCCCGCAGCCGCCGAGGTCCCCCTCGAGACCGCCGACGGTCCGTGTCGAGCGCTCCTCTCCGGCACCGGCCTCCTTGCACGCACGACCGGGGCCGACGTTGGTACCGAGGGGTCGCGCACGGCCCATGACGTGATCGTCTCGAGCACGATGAGTTCCACTCGCGGTGCCGTCGCTCTCATCACCTCGCGCGGACGAGCCCTTCGCCTGCCCGTCGTCGAACTGCCCGCGCTTCCGTCTTCCGCGCAATCACCGGCCCTCGCCGGGGGTGCCCCGCTGGGTGCGCTGGTCGATCTCGACCCAGGCGAGCGCGTGCTCGGCGTCCTGGACCTCACTGAACCGGCGGCGATCCTCCTCATCGGCACTCGCCAGGGCGTCGTCAAGCGCACGGCGCTCGTACCGCCTGGAAACAAGAATGCCTGGGATGTGATTGCCCTGGCCGACGGCGACGAGCTCGTTGGCGCCTGCGAGGCGACCGACGCTGATGACGTCGTGCTGATCTCCTCCGACGCCCAGCTCCTGACGTTCCCCGCTTCGGCGGTTCGCGTGCAAGGGCGCGGGGCTGGGGGGATGGCCGGGCTTCGCTTGGCGGCCGGCGCGACCATGATCTACTGCGGCGCAGTTGCATCCGGCGTGGCCGACGCCGAGGTCGTCACCATCGCCGGATCGCTCTCCGCCCTGCCTGGCACGGCGGCTGGATCCGTCAAGGTCAGTTGGCTCGATGAGTTCCCCGCCAAGGGGCGCGGTACCTCAGGGGTCCGTTGCCAGCGGCTGCTGCGCGGAGAAGACGCCCTCGTAACCGCATGGGCCGGCATCGGCCCCGCACGCGCTGCGAGCCCCTCGGGCCTGCCGGTTGACCTCCCGGCGGGTCACGGCAAGCGCGATGCCTCCGGAACCCCGCTGCCGACGCCCGTCGGTGCGGTGGCGGGACCGGTGCGGTGACCGCGTCGCCGCCCTGCTCGGTGCTCGCCGCGCACGAGCCCCTGGCGGGCACCGCGCCGCACGCGCGTGGCTGGCTGGTCATCGAACACCCGGGTCCCTATCCCCGGGTCGCCACGGACGCTCTCGGCGAACTCGCTGAGCCGCTTCGCACGCTCTGCCGCGAGGGTGGCGTCGCCCCGCTCCTGGCGCGTCGGCCCCGCGCCGCCGGACGACGCGTATGGCTGGCCATCGACGGGCGCATGGTGACGTGGTCGCACATCGATGCCGTCGACCTCCTCAGCGTGGACTGGGAGTCCGTAGCCGCTGGTGGCGTGCCGCGAGGTGCGGCCACGTCCATCGATCCGATCCTCTTCATCTGCACCAACGGCAAGCGCGACGCCTGCTGTGCCCAGTTCGGACGTCCCGTCGCCGACGCACTCATGCATGATCACGACGACGTCCTGGAGTGTTCCCACATCGGCGGGCATCGGCTTGCGCCTACCGCCCTCCTGCTTCCCTTCGGTTCCGTGCACGGCAGGCTGACCGCGATAAGCGGCGCGCAGCTCCTCGCTGGCGCCCAGGCCGGTCGTCTCCGCGTTGAGTCGCTGCGCGGGCTCACCCACCTGCCCGCCGATCAGCAGGTCGCGGATGCTGCCGTGCGCGACGTGGGCGGCCTTGACTCCTTCGTCCGCCTTGAGGTCACGTCCACCGGTGACGACACCCGCCGCGATTGCGTGGTCGAGACTCCTGACGGACGGCGCTGGCAGGTCCGCCTCGTCAGGTCCTCAGGCGCCCCCCGCCCGGAGTCATGCGGCAAGGAGCCCGTGCCGCCCGAATGGTGGCGGGTGGACAGCATCGGACGTGCCTAGCCGCGGGCGGCGCTCAGCAGGTCATCGCGTGACCACAGCGTCGTTCGGTCTCGGCCCCGCTCGGCGCCGAGGGACCTCTCCGCTTGGTCGATGCGACGCCAGCCTTCGGCGTCGACAACCGCGTCGCCCAATGCAGCATCCACACTGGCCTCGTCGGGGTGAAGTGCCGTGAAAAAGGCTGGTGACGCTGCGTCTTCGAGCAGGCAGGCAACCGTCTGCACCGCGTCCTTCTTGTTGGTGCCGATGATCCCGGTGGGCCCACGCTTGATCCACCCGGCGACGTAGAGGCCAGGCACCGGCACGTCATTGGAGACCACGCGACCATCGACGTTGGGAATCACATTGCGCCGTTCGTCGAAGGGAACTCCCTCGAGCGCCATGCCGCGGTATCCCACGCTGCGGATGACCGCGTCGACCGCGATCGCGTGGGTGTCGCCGGTCCCCTGAGCTCCACCTTGCTCGTCGAGTTCGGTGCGCTCCACGACCAGCCCCTCCACTCGCGTGTCACCGATGATCTCCACGGGCCGACACCGAAAGTGCAGGTGGATCCGGCGCGGGCGCTCGTCATCCGATCGACTCTCCCAGTCGGCTACTACGGCGATGTTGCGCGCCACCGCCTTGTCAGCGGCCGCGGCCTGGCTTGCCGGATCGCCGACGTCGCCCCCTTCAGCAACGATGACCTGGGTCTGCTCGAGCTCGCCGAGTTCGCGAAGTTCCTTCGTCGTCCAGGTGGCCTGGGCGGGCCCACGACGACCCACGATATGCACGTCGGTCACGCTCGATGACGCGAGTGCCTCGAGCACATGCTGCGGCATGTCGGTCCAGTCGATCTCCCCTGGCGTCTTGGAGAGCACGCGCGTGACATCGACGGCCACATTGCCTACCCCGATCACGGCAACGCTCGTGGTCTCGCGTAGGAACCCGGTGAAGGCGTCGGGTGCCATGTCAGGGTGGCCGGTGTACCAGTTGACGAAATCGGTGGCGGCGATGCTGCCTGCGAGATCCTCACCCGGGATCCCGAGCGCGCGATCGCGGGATGCGCCGTAGGTCAGGATGATGGCGTCATAGAATGTCCGCAGTTGGCCTAATGTCACGTCGGTGCCCACGTCTACATTGCCCAGGAACCGTACACCCGGCTTGTCGAGCACCTTGTCGAGCGTGTCGCGCACCGAGCGGATGCTCACGTGATCGGGGGCAACTCCGTATCGAACCAGGCCGAACGGGCTGGGGAGCTTGTCGATGACATCCACCGAAACCTCGATATCGTCCTGGCTAGTCAGCGCGTCGGCGGCATACATCCCCGAGGGCCCCGACCCGACGACCGCCACTCGGAGTGCTCGCTCCATGTCTGCTCCTCAGTCCAGGCCGAGCAGGTGCCGAGCCTGGTCGAAAGCCGTCTCCGGATGCACGGGGTCGAGGAAGACCGGCAGCATGCCGACCGCTTCGGCCCCCGCGAGGTTACCGGGCTGATCATCGATGAACACGCAGTCTGCTGGGCTCACGCCCAGACGGTCGGCCACGAGCCGGTAGGCCGCGGGGTCGGGCTTCATGACGCCATCTCGCCTGCCGTCGACCAGCACGTCGAAGCTGCGGATCACGCTCACGCGGTCAATCCAGGATTGGTCGTGGAAGGCGGTCAGGTCGTTGGTCAGCGCACCGACCGGGAGTCCGGCCGCCTTGGCGTCGGCGATAAGTGCGACGGCTCCGGGGCGCACGATCTCGTCCTCCGAGCCGTCGTAGAGGTGTGCCATGAACGCCGGCATCTCGACGGGCGCGCCGGTGAGCGCCTGGAACTCCGCGCAGCGGCGGCCCCAGTAGTCGCGCTCGGTCATGCCACCGGATTGGAAGACGCGCCAATCGTCGTCGGAGGCAGGGTCGAACGGACCCGTCCACGCGAAGGTGCCGGCGGGCAACCCCATTGATCGCTCGCCGACAGCACGTAGCTCAAAGGGAGTGAGGAGGACGGGACCGCCGAAGTCGAAGACGAGAGCGGTCAGTGCTCCTCCTCAGTGATGGTGACCATGTCGTAGCGCACGACGTCGCCGAACCACCCACACTCCCCACACCACGTCATGAACACCCGCTGGTCGCCCATCCAGTACTCAGTCGAGATACCGCCATGGGTTTCGATGCTGGCCGCGCACATGGGGCAGAACTTCGGTCGGTCCAGTAGGTGGCGCTCCGCGTCGGGGGCGAACCACGCGCCCGGAGGCGGCAGCCGATGGGGGTCCGGAGGGAGCTGGCTCAAGGCGACCCTCGGCAGTCCCTCGTTCGCATCATCAGGCACTCGTATTGGCCCTCTCGCGCCGTGCCCAAGCATCAGCATGCAGATCGAGAAGCTGCTGCCTCTGGGGGCTGTAGCGCATCGACCCCATCGTGATGAATGCCTCGGCGAACTCTCGTTCGGCACCGAACTTATCGCGCTCGCAAGGCAACGGAATGATGTCATGCGACTCGCGCACGGTGCCGATCGGATCCTCGCCGTTGGCGACCTTCTTCATGTTCTCCTTGAACATCTTCCGCAGCATGGCCACGCCAGCGTCGGAACGACCCAGGTGCTCCTGCGTGCGGTCTGTCACCGCCCCCTGGCTCACCCACGCCATGATGTCCTGGCCCTCGATGTAGTCGGTGATGAACCGTCCCTGGTCGTCGCGCCAGAAGTACTCATAGAAGACCGGCCGATCCTGCTGCTCCCACTGCCCGCCCGTGGGAGCGTGGTTGGAATAGAAGAGCTTCCAGGTGGTCGTGTCGTCGACCGGCACACGGATTTGCATCTGGTCGATGCCAGCGCCGCCCACCCGCATGTAGAACGGGAAGACCAGCGGATGACCTACCTTCCAGTCATCGTTGTCTTCCGATCCACCCTCGAGGACGCGGCGCTTGAGGATGCCCCACTCCATCTCCTCGAAGCCGGTCTTCAGGTGCTTCTTCTGAAAGGACTTGGGGGCGTCGAATCCCTGCGTCTCGCCCACAAAATTGAAGTAGTAGCCATGAAGCCACTCGACGTGATGAGGATCGACGGAGTTCTCCATGATCTGCAGCCAATTGCACGGAAGCGTGGCGTAGCCGCAGTCCTTGACGCCGTCCATGACGAAGACGTCAAAGCGCGGAAGCTCGGGTGCGGGGTCGGGACCGACGTAGACCCACACCATGCCGCCCATCACCTGGGCCTTGCCCGCCCTCTGCTTCACCCGGTCGCGGAAGTTCTGGTTGTCGGCCTCAGCGGGCTGCTCCACGCAGTTGCCCTCGAAGTCCCACTTCCAGCCGTGGTAGCCGCAGCGGATGCCGTCTTCGTGCACGACGCCATAGGTCAGGGACGCGCTGCGGTGAGGGCAGTGCTCGGCCACGATGCCGTACCTGCCGGACTTGGGTGTCTTGAAGAGCGTCCAGTCCTCGCTGAGCAGTCGCACCGTCTTGGTCGGCACAGAGTCGAAGTCCTGCTCAAAGGCGATCGGGTACCAGTAGCGACGCAGGAGTCCGCCCATGGGGGTGCCAGGGCCGACGCGGGTGAGTTCTTCGTTCTGCTCGACGGTCAGCATGCGGGGTCCTTCCAGGTACAGGTGGCTCGACGTTACCGGGTGGTGCGGGTGAGGCAAGGGATTGTTGGTCCTCCCGGGACAGGGGCGTTCCTTCCGGCGGGACCGTTTCCCGGGAGGAGACCTCGGTCTCCTCCCGGGAAGGTAGGTCAGCCAATAACGCTGACGACTCCGTTGTTGCCATCAACGCGGATCATCTGGCCGGTCTTGATGGTGGTCGTGGCGAATCCGGTGCCCGTCACGGCCGGGAGGCCGTATTCGCGGCACACGATCGCGGCGTGGCTCATCATGCCGCCGGTGTCCGTCACGGTCGCCAGGATCTTGCCGAAGATCGGCGCCCAGGACGGCGCGGTGAGCGGTGCGACGAGAATCTCGCCCTGCTGGACCTCGCTGATCTGCTCCGGCGCGTAGATGACTCGCGCAGGCCCCTCCACCAGACCCGGGGATGCGGACATGCCGCGGAGCTCGCCCTCCTTGAGGTCGCCGCCACCGAGCCAGGAGTTCACGCTGTCAGACGTGATTCCCCAGAGCATGACCGTGAACGGCTCGGTGATGACCTCCGGGGGCGCGCCGAGCGCGGGCACCGGCTTCCACTTGCGCAGGGCATCACAGATCTTCTGGCGCTTGTCGATGATGGCCGGCCAACGACCAGGACCGGCCGCAGGCTCGGGCGTGGCCCACGAGACGTAGTAGTCCCAAAGGGCATCCTCGACCTCGGTGCGCTTGAGGTAGAAGATGTCGTTGGGCTCGCTCCAGAAGCCTTCTTTGACGAAGACCTCGCCCAGCTGGCGCATCTTGCGCCAGATGACCGAGTGGCTCCAGTGCTCGACATAGAAATTGTGGTTTTCCACGTAGGGGAAGACCACGCGAGCCAGACCCAGCTTGCCCTGGAATGCCTCGCGATCCTCGTCGGTAGCGAGCAGCTCGGAGTATTCGTTGACGACGCGGTCGCGCTCTGCGCGGATGGCATCCATCGGACGGGCGAGGTCGTCACCCGCCTGCAGCTTGACGATGTAGTCGTTGATGAACTCGAAGGGGATCTCGACGTTTTCAATCCAGATCCTGTCCGAGTGGTAGAAGCCCGATCCCGTGGAAAAGTTAAACCACGGCTCCGCTGACTCCTGGAACGACGCGATCCAGGCTCGGCCAGCATCGCTGCCCTTGAGGATCTCGCAGGTGGCCTCGACATCACCCGCGGCAAAGGCCTCAGCGACGCCTGAGTCGAGGGCAACGCGAGCGAGGCGCTTGAGCTCCTCGTCGGGGCGGAAGAGATCGACCTCCACGCCGGCCACCATCTTGGCGATGGCGAGGTCGGGAATGCCAGGGAACGCCTCCTTGCAGAAGCCGAAGAAGTCGAGGTAGGCGGCGTAGCCGAGGTTGAGGAACTCGAAGTGGTAGTTCCACAGCTTCAGCGACAGGTCGAGCAGTGTGCGGTAGTTCTCCTGGATCCGGTAGCCGGACCCCAGACCCGCACCGGACTTCACGACCCTGTCAGCGTCCTCGATCTCAGGAAGCGGCTCGAAGTCGACCGCCTCGAGCTCCTTGACCAGGTCGCGGATCTTGATCATCCACTTGTCGTAGAGGTCGTTCCAGTTCATGAAGTAGAAGCCGGCCCGATCCATGAAGTTGGCCACGCGCGCTTCAATCATCGCGGGGTCCGCAGGGACCGGTGTGAGATAGCCGTACCCATTCAGGATGCGGAACGCGATGCCGTTGGCTGGAGGCACCTGCAGGTGACGCGTATTGTACTGCGAGAGCGACGCGATGGCGAACTCGTAGAAGGTCGCGTCCCAGGGCGTCATAACCTTGGGCCAGTGGACGCCATCCTGGAACCAGAAAATCGAGTCCTCGAACTCTCGTCGCGACTCGCTGAACAGCGACGAGTAGACGTACATGTCCTGCCAACCCTCGGCGCCCTCAGGCGTCTCGATGTCGAACGGACTGGGGAACCGGTCGGCCATCTGATCTTCCTCTCGTGTGATCGTGTCCGGAGGCACGAATCCTGGTGATCTTCTTCTGCTTTGGGATCTTTCCCTATTGCTTCTTGGTGTATAGCGGATTCATCAAGGTCGAGACGATGCTGGCCATCGGGTCCTTGGCTGCACCACCCGTCACTGATTCGCGCGGCTTCTTGCTCCACACCGTCTCCGGCCGGGCCTGCAGGAGGATGATGTTCTCTCCCTCGGGCAGGTCCGCGTCGACGGCCCACTCGATGTCCTGGGGGCACCCGTAGTGTCGCTCGGCCGTCTTGGCGAGACTAGCCACTGCCTTCAATTGCACGTCGGTCATGCACGGCTTCTCGGCACGGTCGTCGTCGATCGTGGCCTTCTCGACCGAGTCGTGATCGGTCAGTCGGTATTCGTGCGCTTTGTTGCTGATGTCGCGCTTGGTGACCTCTAGGAGCACCTTGTCGATGAGGAAGTTGTCGGGTGTGACCTCGCCCGACACCACCCCCTCGCCGAAGCCCCAGGCCGCATCGATGGCGACCTGCGAACGGTCGCCGTTGGCCGGGTTCAGCGTGAAGGCGACTCCCGCCGCGATGGGCCGGACCATCTTCTGGATGACCACGGCCATGTCGACGGAGCGGTGCTCGTATCCCATTTCCACGCGGTAGCACGTTGCGCGGTCGGTGAACAGGCTCGCCCAGCAACGACGCACGGCGTCTACGACGGCATCATCCCCACGGATCCACAGGTAGGTGTCGTGCTCGCCCGCGAAGGATGCGTCAGGCGAATCCTCCGACGTGGCCGACGATCGCACCGCTACCGGCAGGGAGTCGACCTCGCACTTGCGGCAGAGTTGCTCATAGTCGAGGCGAATCCGCTCCTCGACGTGAGCAGGCAGTGGCATCGTACGGATAACGTCGCGGATCTCCGCACACACGGTGCTCACCTGCGCGGTGTCGGATGTGTCGAGGCCGTGGAGCAGCCGCGCTAGGGTGGCATCCAGATCGGCCGCATCATGCGCCGCCCGGTAGCCAGCCGTGGTCACGGCGTAGCCGGGAGGCACGGGCAGTCCCACCCCGGTCATCTCGCCCAGACTGGCGGCCTTGCCGCCGACCTCGCTCTTCAGCCCGGGCCAGTAGCTCTCGAACCACATGGTCACGCTCATGCGGATTCCCCCCGGCGACTGACGGGCAGTGCCCGCCCATCGAGTCCCTGCCACCAGTCGGGCAGTGCATCGAAGTCGGGTACGGCGACCTCTTGGACGCGATTGCGATAGAGCACGAGCGCGGACTCGCCACCCTCGAGCAGTCGGACGCGCACGAGCTCGGTGTTGAAGGGCTCGCCCGGGTCATAGCCCAGCGCCCAGGTGGCGAATGCACGCATGGGTCCGGAGTGCGTCGCGACGATGACGCTCTGACCGGGAGCGTCGCCGTGGACGCGCATGAGGCCTGCCCAGAAGCGCCGCACCGCCGCAACCGGGGGCTCGAACGTGAGCATCGGCATGGTGAGCCAGTGTGTGATGGGGTCGCCGCCGGCCTGCTGGATGCCCCAGAAGCGGTCCACCTCGACGAGCCAGGTGGGGCGCCCGCCTAGGCCGATGCGCTCGTACTTCTCCATCTCGGAGTGGTATTGCCGGAATGCCTGCGTAACGTCGCGGAAGCCGTCGGAGGTCATGACCTGGAAGTTGCGGAACTCCTCATAGGCCGTGACGTCACCCACCGTTGCATCGCGGCCAAAGAGGACCAGCTGATCGAGAAGGCCCCTGCGGATTCCCTCGGCGGTCTGGCGCGCCCTGTTGGTGTCGGCACACGCCATGGTCACGTGGTGTCCGGTCATGACTCGTCGCGCAAGTTCTTGCCCCCGGCGGTGCGCCTGCCACGAGCCGAGCGGCGTGAGTCCTGATTCAGTCGAGTATCCCTGAGTCTCGCCGTGCCGGACGAAGTAGACGTCGGTGACCGCGCCCTTGGTCTGGTCCTTGCGCTCCGGGATGATCTCCTTGGTACGCGTCACCTCGGCCCATGCACGTGTTGCGCCGACTTCGGCGCCCTCCCACAGCGGCACCGGTGCATCCAGGGACGTCTCTCCGCTCCGACGATCGCGGAACCGGCGCAGGTAGAGGGGCGTCTCGTCTTCGGTCTGCGCCGGAGCGGCGACTGCGGGTTGGCCGCCTCGCGCCTCGCGCTCGAGGTAGCGCTGGAGGTAGGCCGGCGCGTCGGGGCGTTCCGTACGCGGCAGGGCAATGGGCGTGGCCTGTGGCTCGGTCATCGTCATGCCATCCCTTAGCTGTGCACCGTCAGGAAGCGCTGATTGACGACGCCGTCGTAGTAGAAGAGCGCCCGGCCCATTTCGCCTTCGGTCCAGGTGATGGGGGGCTCGTCGGGGTCACTCCAGTAACCGCCGGTAAAGACCTCGTTGCGATTGCCCGCCGGGTCGAAGAAGTAGATGCAGTGCCCGCGCGTAGCGCCGTGACGCGTGGGGTTGGTCTCGATACGCACGCCGTGGAAGGCGAGCACATCCGAAGCCGTGCGAATGTCGTTCCAGTCGTCAACCCAGAAGGCGAAGTGGTGCAGCCCGCCGTCTGCACCGGTCACCAGCGCGATGTCATGTGAGGAGTGCGACACCTCCAGCCAGGTGGCGATCTGGAAGCCGTCATCACCCACCACCTGCTCGGTGAGGTGGAAGTCAAGGACGTCCTGCAGGAACGCCGTCATCCCGTTGACGTCCTCGACCGTGAGGAAGACGTGATCGATGCGCGGCGGGGCGATGCCGACCAGGCCCAACGGCCGGGGAGGCGGGTTGGTGAGCGGCAGGAGGTTGCCCACCTGCTCCATGCCGTGGATGAGCTCCATCTGGTGGCCCGAGGGGGTCTGGAAGCGGATGACCGAGCCCCCGCCCACGCCGACCTCGGCTCCCTCCAGGCGCTTGACGGGCACGCCCGCCGCCTCGAGACGTGCCGCATAGAAGTCGAGGTCGTCGAGGCTCTCCACCTTCCAGCCCATGTGCGCCAGGCCGTAGGCGGGCGCATAGGTAAGGACCACCGAATGATGCTGGTGCTCGTCCCAGCACTTCAGGTAGACGCGCTCGGGCTCCCGAGCGGTCTCCACGAGGCCGAGTACTTCGGTGTAGTAGGCCGTGGCGAGCTCAAGGTCGGGAACCTTGATCTCCACGTGCGACAGGCGCAGGATGGCCATCAGGTGTGCACCTTCATGAATCGATCGTTGAGTTCACCCTCGTAGTAGAAGACGGCGCGGCCGATGTTGTCCTCGGTCCACGTGATGGTTGGGAAGTCCGGGTCGGGGCGGTAGCCCCCGGTGAACACCTCATTGCGAGTGCCGAGGGGATCAAAGAAGTAGATGGTGTTGCCTCGCGTGATGCCGTGGCGCGTGGGACCCACGTCGATCTGGATGCCGTTGTAGGCCAGGATGTCAGCGCTCTTGCGCACGTGATCCCAGTCGTCCAGCCAGAACGCGAAGTGATGGAGCCCGCCGTTGGGGCCGGAGACGATGGCCAGGTCGTGCGGCGAATGCGAGCGCTCCATCCACGTGGCGGCCTGGTGGCCCTCGCCATCCAGGAGCTGCTCGGTGACCCGGAAGCCCAAGACGTCGGTGAAGAACTTCGTGGACTCCCCCACCTCCTCGGCGGTCACCAGCAGGTGGTCCATGCGTGGCGGGGCGATGCCGCGCGTGCCCTCGAAGAAGGGCGCGGGGTTCAGATTGCCGGTCGCACGACCGATCCTGTCGACGTCGTGCACGAGTTCCATCACCTGACCCGAGGGCGTCTCGAATCTGATCGACTCGCCCTGGCCGATCGACGCACCCTTGCTGATGCGCTCGACCGGCAGGCCGTACTTGCCGACGGCGTTCTCGAGGTCGGACAGGTCGTCCTCGCGCAGCACCTTGAACGACATCAGGTCGAAGCCGACGCGCGGCGCGTAGGAGATGCGCAGCGAGTGATGGTCGACCTCGTCCCAGCACTTGAGGTACACGGAGTTCTCGTCGCGCTCGACCTCCAGCAAGCCCATGACCTCGGTGTAGTAGGCCGCGGCCAGGTCGAGATCGGTGACCGTGATGTCGACGTGCGCCAGGCGCAGGATTCCCATGTCGTCGCTCCCCAATCCCTCGGGCGTCGCTCGTGGCCCGAACCTAGGGCCTACCTGTCCCGCATCGAAGGACAGCGTTCCCGCATGCGGGACGTATCTGCTACGGTCCCGCTCGTGGAGGGGACGACACCCGAAGGCATGCGCCAGGCGATGGCCGACTACGTCCGCGCCCTGCACCAGGCCTACCTCGATGCCGTCGCGACCCTTCCCCCGGCCGAACGCGCGCGCCTGCCACTTGTCGCTGCCGGCGACGTGACCGTGGCCGCCGCGGGCGTGCGCAGCCTGCATGTGATCGGCACCCTCGAAGCATTGCCCGCGCCTCAAGGACCCGAAGTCGAAATCCGCGACTGCGTCGACGATCTCGCATGGACACTGCGCTTCTTCGATCCCGTTGTCGCGCCCGCTTTGGGGATCATCGACGAATCCGCCGGCCCCAACTACGACGAGGTACGCCGTGCTCTCGGCATCAGAACGGTCGCGTATCACCTGGCCGTCCCGCCGGGGGGCAGCCTCACGTCACACCACGCTCTGCATGCTGGCACCGGCCTGGCGCACAGCCATGCTGCCGCAGCACGTGACTTCGATGCACTTCGCGCGCATGCTCCTGGCCGCGAAGGGCTAGTCGACGAGATGCAGGGGGCCAGCATTGCCGGCCTCGCGCGTTCGCAGGTTCTCCTGGCCCACGCCATCGCGCCCGGACTCGATGGCCTGAGCTTGGAGCCACCCGCCGATCCCGCCGACGTCCGCCGCATCCTGCTCTCCTATCTGAGGTCTCCCTCGTGACCCCGACTCCCCCCAAGCGGCAGCACTCCACCCTGTCCAGCGTGCGCAACGCCGCTCGCCTGCTCAAGGAGTTCGGCCACGGCGACCGCGACATGGGCGTCACCGAGATCTCCCGGCGGTTAGGCATCGGCAAAAGCACCGCGCACCGACTGCTGAGCACGCTGGCCGACGAGCGTCTCCTGGAGCAGGATCCGGACACGGGCGCCTACCGACTCGGATTGGCCATGTACGAACTCGGCGCGTCCGTGGCGCTCCACAACGACCTGCACGAGGCGTGCTCGCCTGTGATCGACCAATTGCGCAATGCAACGCGCGAGACCGTGCAGGTAGCCGTGCTCGACGGTCGCGAGGTTGTCTACGTCGAGCGGCGCGAGAGCCCACAAACCCTTCGCCTGTTCGGACGCGTCGGTCACCGCAACGACGCCCACTGCACGAGCACCGGCAAACTGCTGCTCGCCTACCTCGATGATGAGCAACTCCAGGCCACGGTGCGCGGCTGGAAGCTCAAGCGCAAGACCCCCTACACGATCACGGATCCGCGGGCCCTGCTCAGTGCACTTGTGGAGGTCCGACGGCAGGGCTGGGCCGAAAACGTCAACGAGTCTGAACTGGGGGCGGCATCGATCGCGGCACCCATCCGCAACGAGCGCGGTGAGGTGATCGCGGCGCTGTCCATCGTGGGCCCCGTCCAGCGCCTGGGCAGCGATTCCCTGCGGCGCTTCGCCCGACCCGCCGTGGAGGCCGCCCTCGCGGTGAGCCGACGCCTGGGCTATAGAGATCCACGCACCCCCCGTCGCACAGCAGGAGAGGGCAACCCATGACCAGACCCACCCCCGAGCAGATACGCGAGATGTCGGCAGCGCTGCTGGGTGCCCGTGTCAATCGTCAGCCGATCCCGCCGCTCACCGAGCGGTTCCCTGAGATGACCGCCGAGGATGCCTACGCCGTGCAGCAGGGCCTCATTGCGGGCCTGCTCGCCGACGGCGACTCGATCATCGGCTACAAGCTCGGCCTTACCAGTCGCGCCATGCAGGAGATGCTCGGTGTCGACCAGCCCGACTACGCACCGGTCTTGGGATCGACCGCCTACGCCGACGGTGGCGAGGTTCCCGCTGACCGCTACATCGCACCGCGCATGGAAGCCGAGATCTGCGTCGTGCTCGACGATCCGCTGTCAGGCCCGCACTGCACCGCAGCTCAGGCATGGGAAGCCACTCGGGGTCTCGTGGCTGCACTGGAGATCGTCGACAGCCGCATCGCCGACTGGAAGATCACGCTAGCCGACACCATCTCCGACCTCGCCTCCAACGGCGCGGTCGCATTCGGCAGCCGCGTGGTGCCGCTCGGCGACTTCGATCCGGCTCTCATCGGCATGGTGTTCACGCGCAACGGCGATCTCGTGGCCACCGGCGCTGGGGCTGCCGCGCTCGGCGGCCCGATCGACGCCGTCGCCTGGCTTGCCAACACCCTGTATCCGCTCGGTGTCACGCTTCCGGCGGGGGCCATCATCATGACCGGGGCACTCCATGCGGCCGTGCCCTTTGTGCGCGGCGATGTCTTCCGCGCCGACTTCGACCGCCTCGGCCCCATCACCCTTCGCATAGCCTGAGCCGAAAGGACACCCATGACACTGCGCTGCGCCATCGTCGGCTCCGGCAACATCGGCACCGACCTGATGATCAAGATGCTGCGTAGCGACAAGCTGCAGCTCACCGCACTGGTCGGCATCGACCCCGATTCCGATGGCCTCGCCCGCGCAAAGGCGCTGGGCGTCGACGCCCCCCACCAGGGACCTGATTGGGTCATCGACCACGCCAACGACTTCGACATGGTCTTCGATGCCACGAGCGCCTATGTCCACGTGCGCTACCACAAGAAATACGAGGAGGCAGGCATGACGGCGGTCGACCTCACGCCCGCTGCCCGCGGACCCAAGGTGATCGCCGCTGTGAACCTGACCGAGCACCTCGACGCACCCAACATCAACATGGTGACCTGCGGCGGCCAGGCCACGACACCCATGGCCTACGCCATTCGTCGAGCGGTCGATCGACTTCCCTACTGCGAGATGGTGTCCACCGTTGCCTCGAAGTCGGCAGGGCCCGGCACACGGCAGAACATCGACGAGTTCACCAAGACCACATCGACCGCCCTTCGCGAGATCGGCGGCGCCGACACAAGCAAGGCCATCATCATCCTCAACCCTGCAGACCCGCCCATCATCATGCGCAACACCGTCTTCGGGGCGCTCCCCGAGGGCACCGACCACGACGCCGTGCTCGAGTCGATCTACGACATGGAGAAGTCGGTCTCGTCCTACGTCCCCGGATACCGGCTGAAGAACCAGTTGGTCGTCGAGGAGGGTCCCTACAACACACCGGGTGGCCTTGTCCCCCACCGCGTCGTTGTGCTGCTGGAGGTCGAGGGCGCCGGCGACTACCTGCCCACCTTCGCCGGCAATCTCGACATCATGACCGCCGCCGCTATGCGCGTCGGCGAGGCCATTGCCGACCACCGAGAGGGTGACGCTGCATGAGCGCCAAGGCCGCCGACTACCGCCTGATCGACTCGACCCTGCGCGATGGCTCGCATGCCATATCGCACCAGTTCTATGCGGAGGATGTCATCCGCATAGTCGAGGGCCTCGACAATGCCGGGGTGAAGGTCATCGAGATCGCCCACGGAGACGGCCTCGGCGGGTCCAGCTTCAACTACGGCTTCTCCGCGGTTCCCGAGAAGGAGCTCATCGCCAAGGCCTGCGAGACGGCGCAGCAGGCTCAGATCGCCTGCCTGATGCTGCCCGGCATCGGGCTCGCCGACGACCTGCGCGAGGTCCGCGAACTCGGCATCACCGTAGCCCGCATCGCCGTGCACTGCACCGAGGCCGACATCACCGAGCAGCACATCAAGGTGGCTAAGGAACTCGGCATGGAGGCCATAGGATTCCTCATGCTGGCCCATATGAACTCCCCCGAGGGCCTGGTCGAGCAGGCCCTTCTCCTGCAGTCCTACGGCGCCGACACCGTCTACATCGCCGACTCGGCAGGCGCCATGACCGTCGAGGACGTGCGCCGTCGCGTCAACGCCCTGGTCGGGGCGCTCGAGGTGCCCCTCGGCGTACACGCCCACAACAACCTGTCCATGGCGGTTGCCAACTCGATCGCTGCCTACGAGGAGGGCGCCAAGAACCTCGACGGCACCTCGGCAGGCCTCGGGGCGGGAGCAGGCAACTGCCCCACGGAGATCCTCGCCGCGGTGTCGACGAAGTGCGGCATCGAAACCGGCGTCGACCCACTCGCCCTCATGGACGTGGCCGAAGACGTCGTGCGACCAATCATGCCTCGACAGCAGGTCATCGACCGAGCAGGGCTTCTCCTCGGCTACGCCGGGGTCTACGGCTCATTCCTGCTGCATGCCGAGCGCGCCGCGGAGCGATACGGTGTACCGCAGTCCGAGATCTTGCTCGAATTGGGTCGACGCAAGGTGGTCGGCGGCCAGGAGGACATGATCATCGACGTCGCTCTCGAACTCGCCCGCAAACACGCCGATCAGGAGATCACCGGATGAGCACCCTCGATCATGACGTGGCCGTCGAGCGCCTAACCACCGCCGTCCGCGAACTCACCGCGACGACCCCCCTGACCGAGCACCACGGGCACTTCGACATCCCGACGGCCTACGACCTGCAGGCGCGCGTTGTTGCCCACCGTCTCGAGCAGGGCCATCGTGTCATCGGGGCCAAGCTCGGGCTCACCAGCGAGGCCAAGCAGAAGCAGATGAATGTCAACGAGCCGCTCTACGGGTGGCTCACCAGCGACATGCGCGTCGAGCCGGGATCCCCTCTGGTCGTCGGCCAGTTCATCCAGCCGCGCGTCGAGGCTGAGATCGCCTTCCTGATGGGTGACGACCTCGAGGGCGACGACATCGGGGCCGCCGACGTGCTCGCGGCGACGGCGGCCGTCATGCCCGCGATCGATGTGCTCGACTCCCGCTATGCCGGCTACTCCTTCACGCTCCCCGACGTCATCGCCGACAACTCGTCGTCAGCGGGATTCGTCACCGGGTCTGTGCTCGTCGATCCCACGGGCATCGACCTTCGCCTGTGCGGCGTCGTCCTCGAGGTCAATGGCCAGGTTGTCGCCACCGCGGCCGGTGCCGCCGTGCTCGGCCATCCGGCCGCCTCCGTCGCATGGCTGGTACGCGCTCTCGCGCGCCGAGGCGAGGGCCTCGAGGCGGGCATGACCGTGCTCTCCGGCGCGTGCACCGCGGCCTTCGCCGTGACCGCGGGCGACACTGTCGTTGCTCGCATCGACCGTCTCGGAGCCGTCGAGGTCCCGTGCAGGTGATCGGCCATGCCTAACTGGACGCCAACGTTCCGCGCCGATGAGCTCGTCGCGCCGCGGCGCTTCGAGGACGGTGGACACGCGGTGCTCATTGCCATCATCGAAGGCGAGCCTCATGCCGTCGCGGATTCCTGCCTTCACAAGGGCACCTCCCTCCAGGGCGGAGTGTGCAAGCAAGGCATCATCACCTGCCCTTCGCATTGGTGGCGGTACGACCTGCGCGACGGCGCGCTGCAAGGTTCGTCCGGAGTTCACCTGGCAACCTTCCCCTGCCGCATCGTCGATGGCACGATCGAGGTCGCACTACCCGATCCCACCCCCTCGCTCTCATTGCGCCAGCAGCTCCTCGCTCACGCTCGTAGCGGAAGGTCTTCCGATGCGTGATTCCAAGCGCTTCCCGATCGAGGCGTTCGTCGACGTGCTCGACGCCAACGCTGCGCACCAGGAGTCCTACGCAGGCAGCTCGCTCAGCGGCTGGGCTGCTCGCGGTCTGGCCGTCGTGACCTGCATCGACTCGCGTATCGATCCGCTGGCCGCCCTGGGCATGAAGGCTGGCGATGTCAAGATCCTGCGCAACGCCGGAGCTCGCGTGACCGAGGACGTGCAACGAACGCTGGTCCTCGCCTCCTACCTGCTCGGCGTGGAGCGGATCCTCATCATGCCGCACACCGACTGCCGCATGGTGGGCTCGCCGGAGGCGGCAATCCATCAGACGATCCGTGAGCAGCACGGCATCGACACCCGGAGCATCGAATTCCGCACGTCCGCCGATGTCGACGTCAGCCTTGCCCAGGACATCGTGCGCCTGCGGGCTAACCCGCTGCTACCCAAGGGCGTCAAGGTCGGCGGCGCCGTCTACGACGTGAAGACCGGAGCACTACGACCGGTCGAGATCTAGGGCCGCCCAGGCTCGCAGTAGCGGGCAACGCGGGCCACCTTGACGTCGCATTGCCAGGCGCTGACCGGTTGGTGCGGGGAGAAATCACCCCGTGCTGCCCCCATTTGCGCTGCTCCAAGTCTGCCGATATTGCCGTTTCGATTCGCACATGTCCGCCCTCGATCCCTGAGACACCGTGGGCGCTCGGGCCGTGTCCCTGGGCTATCGACGTCGTCCACCCACGAGTACCGCACGAGGCAAGGCACTTGAGCAGGCGGTCCTGGACGAGGGACTCCCCGACGATGGTCAGGCACGTGATGCTCGAGAACTCGCTCATGGTGCGTTCCTTCCTATCCAACCCACGCGCCGACCGCCTGCGCTATCAGTGAGGTAGACCGGTTTTGGACGACGAGGTTGCACGGGAACGCGATGCCCAAGCTGCTGACAAGGGTGATGGATGGCCTCACCTCCGGCAGTGCCAGGCGTACCGCGGCCGGGGCGGCGATGTAGGACGCGCTTGCGCAGAGGACCCCGAGAACCATGGCACCCCCGACGGACATCACCGCCAGGGTGCTCCAGGATCTGAAGGATCGTCAGGAGGGTCACGACGTAGCCCTCGAAGGCAATTGCCGACCCCTCGAGGAGAACCAGGGCCGCCGTGAGCGTGACAAGTGAGGTCGAGCCGTAGTGCGCGGCCATGGCTCCCCGGTCGATGCATCCTGGTGGTGTCAGCATCCCCAGCAGCGCGAACGCCGCAATCGGGATCAGGATGCCGAGGATGAGCGCAGCCAGGATTGGCCACGCCACCTCGCCAGGAAGTCGAAGGTCGGTCTTGAGTGCGACGGCCACCAGGCCGAGAACGAACGTCAGGACCGGAGGCGAGGTGAGCCTGATGAGCGCGAAAGAGACGACTCCTGCAGGTCCTTACACAGGTCTTAGGCGTCGATGCGTCCGCGGTCAAGTGAGCCGGCCCCCGCGATGATGAACTCCTTGCGGGGCGCCACGTCGCCGCCCATGAGCAGATCAAAGACCTCCGACGCCACCGCCGCATCCCGAACTGAGATCCGGCGCAACTGACGGGTGCCGAAGCCCATCGTCGTCTCGCGCAATTGCCCAGCGTCCATCTCGCCGAGCCCCTTATAGCGCTGGATGGGGTCCTTCCAGCGCTTGCCCTTCTTCTCCAGGTCCTTCAGCGTCGTGCGCATCTCCCCGTCGGTGAACGTGTAGTGAACCGACCCGGGCTTGCCGCCTGACCCTGGGACCTCGACGCGGTGAAGTGGGGGCATCGCGGCGTAGACGCGGCCGGCCTCGAGTAGTGGTGTCAGGTAGCGATGCATGAGGGTGAGCAGCAGGCAGCGGATGTGCGCGCCATCAACGTCTGCATCGGACATCAAGATCACCTTGCCGTAGCGCACCTGGTCGATGTCGAAGGTGCGTCCGGACCCGGCACCGATCACCTGGATGATCGACGCGCACTCGGTGTTTTTGAGCATGTCGGCTAGCGAGGCCTTTTGGACATTGAGGATCTTGCCTCGAATCGGCAGCAGTGCCTGGAGTTCAGCGTCGCGTGCCATCTTGGCGGTGCCGAGGGCGCTGTCACCCTCGACTATGAAGAGCTCGTTGCGCTCGATGTCCTCGCTGCGGCAGTCGACGAGCTTGGCCGGCAGAGCGGAGGATTCCAGGGCGGTCTTGCGCCGCTGGGTGTCACGCTGCGTGCGTGCCATCACTCGGGCGCGCATGGCGCCAGCGACCTTCTCCAGGAGAGCCTTGCTCGAGGACTTCTCCCCGCGGGGCGGATTGGTGATCCATTTGGTGAGTTCCTTAGCCACCACCTGCGACACGATGCGCGACGCCGCCGGAGTGCCGAGGATCTCCTTGGTCTGCCCTTCGAACTGTGGCTCGGGAACGCGTACGGCGACCACTCCCACGAGCCCCTCAAGGGCATCCTCCTTGGTGATCGACTCGTCCGCCGACCGGAGGACTCGGGCGGACTTCGCCTGCTCGTTGAGCACCTTGACCAGCGCCCGTTCGAACCCGGCCAGGTGGGTGCCACCCTTCGGGGTAGCGATGACATTGACGAAGGAGCGCACGTCGGCGTCGTAGCCCGACATCCAGCGCAGCGCGATGTCGACGGTGAGTTCGCGCTCGACCTCCTGCGAGGTCATGTGCCCCTGGGCATCGAGTATGGGCACGGTCTCGTGGAACTGACCCGCGCCGTGAAGTCGGATCACGCCCGTGACGGGATCCCCCGTGGACAGGTGCTCGACGAATTCGGTAACACCACCCTTGTGCGTGAAGGATTCGACGTCTGCGCCCGCGCGCAGGTCGCGAAGGATCACCGTGAGACCGGGCACGAGGAAGCTGGTCTGGATCAGGCGATCGCGCAGGGCCTGCACGTCGTATTCAGCGTCCTTGGTGAAGACCTCCGGGTCGGCCCACCAGCGCACGCGCGTGCCGGTGCGCGAGCGCGGGACCTTACCCATCATGCGCAGGCCGTGTCGTCGCTGGAACTCAGATCCAGGCTTGGGTCCGTCGAACTCCCCGGCTACGCCGCGCCGGAAGGAGATGCCGTGGGTCTTGCCGCTGCGATCGACCTCGACATCGAGTCGCTCGGCCAGGGCGTTGACGACAGACGCGCCCACACCATGCAGGCCACCGGAGACGGCGTAACTTGTGCCGCCGAACTTGCCACCAGCGTGAAGCTTCGTCATGACGACCTCGACGCCGCTGAGCTTGGTCTTGGGCTCGACGTCGACGGGGATGCCGCGACCGTCGTCGCTGACCTCCACGGATCCATCGGCGTGGAGGATCACCTCCACTTTCTTGGCGTGACCGGCGATCGCCTCGTCGACCCCGTTGTCGACGATCTCCCACAGGCAGTGCATCAGGCCGCGGCCGTCATTGGAGCCGATGTACATGCCGGGCCGCTTGCGCACGGCGTCAAGGCCCTCGAGGACGGCGAGATCGCGGGCGTTGTAGCCCGACGAGTCGGGGGGCGCTGCGGGCTTCCGCGCACGTCCCTTGGCCGGCGAAGATGTCGCCGACCTCGATGGAGCTGCCATGTGGGCAGGCTAGTCAAGGCGCTATCACGATCCGGGGAGGCGCTCCCTCCCGGCTGATCCCTGTGAATTCCCTCACAAATGCCCGGCGCGTCGCTCTCTCTCGATGAGCGGGAATATGCGGGGCGTGTGAGAGTGTTACCAGAACGCTACCGATGGAGGAGGTCCGGGATATGCCGACCACGCTCACCACGACCGTTCCCCTGGCTGCGTCCGATCGCTGCGACGGGTGCGGTGCCCAGGCTTATGTGCGCGTGACCCTGATCGGCGGTGGCGACCTCCTCTTCTGCGGGCACCACTGGAACCGCCATGCCGAGGCCCTTCGCCCCCGGGCGGTCGAGGTCTTCGACGAGACCGATCGCCTCGTCGACGTAGTCGAGACCCCCGAGGCCTGAACCGCCATCCCCGGTGAGGCAGAGCTGTTGCCTCGCTTCGTCTTTTCTCCAGGGCCCGCAACTTGTGGCCGCGGTCCACGGTCAGTCGCT
Organism: Actinomycetota bacterium; assembly: GCA_016870515.1. Taxonomy (GTDB): domain Bacteria; phylum Actinomycetota; class Actinomycetes; order S36-B12; family S36-B12; genus Mxb001. Next base: position 182,592 of record VGBL01000002.1, read on the forward strand.
GCCCCGCACTCATCGTCATAGGCACGTTCGCCATCGCCGGATCGTCGCTGTGGTGCTCGGGCGAGGCCCTCAAGATGAGCCACCCGTGGTTCTCCTGCCCCAGCAAGGATGACACCGTGCCCCACGTCGAAGAAGACCCATCTGGTGGGGGCGCTCAGGTGCAGATGACGGGCAGCGCAGCCGGCCTGACCTACAACCCCTAGGCCTCCGACCTCGGCAAGTTCCTCAAACTTCGATCCACCGCCCGCAACAACGCCGGGTTCTAGACGGTCGTCAGCACAGCCAGCCCGAAGGTCGTCAAGGGCCAGCGCTGATTTCGCTCACCTACCAGGACTCGCAATCCCCTGGGCGTGAGAGAAGGCGACGATCGCCTCAGGAGTCCTGAGGGCTATCGAACTTGCGGAAGCCGAAGTAGTAGACGTAGACCACCGTAAGCACTGGGCCGACGGTGATCATCAGGAAGGGCACCACCCCGCCGGTCCCGGCGCGGATGTAGGCGAGCGCCGTAACCACGACGGCAATGCCGAGAACGATCGCGATCGCCGCGAAGGCGTAGCGCTGAGGCGCACGCGCCGACCATGGCACAGGAGCAATCGGGTCATCCACCCCTGAAGGCTCCCACGCCCCCTCGGGCAGCGCCAGCGGGGCACCGACAAGCTGGCAACCGCTTGACCTTCCACGCACGCCACGAGCGGGGGCGGACAGCGGCTAGGTAGGACAGCGGCCGGAGAATCTGCTTCCCCACCCGCCACCGCCAGCAACCACTCCGAGATCGGCGTCACTAAGGTCCTCAGCCGCGGAAATGGTGAGGTGGATCTGGGTCAGCGACTCCTCCTGAAGGACGGCCTGCACGGTGTCGGGAATGTCGAAGCCAACAACCTCGGCCACCACCCCGCAAGGATCAGCCAGCAGCACGTCGCGGAAAGCGGGGCCTCCTCTGGTCAGCCTGGCCAGGGTGGACCGAGAACGCAAGCAGTTCAGGCTCCGACCCAAAAGTCTGGCCGAGCAGGATTGCCTGGGCTGCACGATCCGACCGGCGTGGGTGAGTCCTTCAGTCTAGGTAGTCGCGCAGGACCTGTGAGCGGCTCGGGTGCCGGAGTTTCGACATCGTCTTGGACTCGATCTGACGGATCCGCTCACGAGTGACGCCGTAGACCTTGCCGATCTCGTCCAGGGTTTTGGGCTGGCCGTCGGTCAGCCCGAAGCGCATGCGCACCACGCCAGCCTCGCGGTCGGAGAGGGTGTCAAGCACCGACTCGAGCTGCTCCTGAAGCAGCGTGAATGACACAGCGTCGCTCGGCACTATCGCCTCGGAATCCTCGATGAGGTCGCCGAACTCCGAGTCGCCGTCTTCACCCAGTGGCGTGTGCAGCGAGATCGGCTCGCGACCATACTTCTGGACCTCGACCACCTTCTCGGGGGTCATGTCGAGTTCCTTGGCGAGCTCCTCCGGAGTCGGCTCGCGGCCGAGGTCCTGCAGCATCTGCCGCTGGACACGAGCGAGCTTGTTGATGACCTCGACCATGTGGACGGGGATGCGGATCGTGCGTGCCTGGTCGGCCATCGCTCGCGTGATGGCCTGGCGGATCCACCACGTCGCGTAGGTCGAGAACTTGTAGCCCTTGGTGTAGTCGAACTTCTCGACCGCGCGGATGAGGCCGAGGTTGCCTTCCTGGATGAGGTCGAGGAAGAGCATGCCTCGACCGGTGTAGCGCTTGGCTAGCGAGACGACCAGGCGAAGGTTGGCCTCGAGTAGATGGTTCTTGGCGCGCCGGCCGTCTTCGGCGATCCACTCCAGGTCACGACGGAGCTTGTCGGCAATCTTCTTGCCCGCGTTGAGCTTCTCCTCGGCGAATAGTCCCGCCTCGATGCGCTTGGCGAGCTCGACTTCCTGCTCGGCGTTGAGCAGGGGCACCTTGCCGATCTGCTTGAGGTAGTCCTTAACCGGATCAGCCGTCGCTCCGGCCTGGGTGACCTGCTGCACAGGCTCATCGGTGTCGTCGACATCCGACAGCACGAACGCCTCTGAATCACCCGAGGCGGGCGTCTCCTCGCCTTCGATGGTCGCGAGGTCCTCGGCGAGCTCCGCCTCCAACTCGGCTTCAAGGCCGGCAGCCGCTCCAAGATCGGGCTCCTCCTCGACCACGAGCTCCTCGATCTCGACCTCTTCGACTTCGACTTCCCCGCCGTCGACGACAACCTTGGTGGTTTTGCCGCCCTTCGCAGTCTTGGCAGGGGCGTCAGGCTTGGCTGAACCCCTTGCAGGTGCGGCGGCAGCCTTAGCGGCAGGTGCGGCCTTCTTGGCAGGCGCGGGCTTCGCCGCTGCTCTCTTGGGCGCAGGCTTCTTGACCGGCGCAGCCCTCTTTGGCGCGACCTTCTTGCTAGGGGCCTTCTTCGCAACCGGTTTCTTCGCCGCCGGCTTCCTCGCGGGCGCCTTCTTCGCGGGCGCCTTCTTCGCCACCGGCTTCCTCGCGGGCGCCTTCTTCGCGGGCGCCTTCCTCGCCGGCGCCTTCCTGGCCACCGGCTTCCTCGCGGGCGCCTTCTTCGCGACCGGCTTCCTCGCGGGCGCCTTCCTCGCCACCGGCTTCTTGGCGGCGGTCTTCTTCGGGGCAGCCTTCTTGGTCGCCATTCTTGCCCTGCCTCCGATTGGTCGCATGAAGAGGGCCCGAGTCAAGTCCGTGTGGACCTGGCCGGGCTCTCATGCCGCGCTGAGCGGCGTGCCTAGGGCAACGCCCCGGGCCCCATTATTGTTCCATGTGCTCGGCCTCCGGCACGTCAGGGGCAGGTCAGCGCACGAGCACGGCGCGCCCCTCCCCCACGCGCAGCGGCAGGCGTGCCTCCTGGAGCACCGGTTCGGCCACCACCAGCGGGCCCAGGCCATCCACGACGTAGGTGGCGGACCAGACCGTCCAGACGCGGACGTCGTGGGCGCCAGCACGAGAGTAGGAGTGGCTCACCGATCGATCGGGCCAGCGCCCGCCGGGCACGTCACTCACGACGGATCCACCGTCTCCGAACTTCCACACCCATCGGGGTTTCACGGAGAGGGTCACCGGCAAGCCGACGATGAGATGGCCTGATGTGCTCGTGCCTGCTGGTTGCCGGGCGTCGAAGATGACCGGGAGATGAGGCAGGACACCCTCGGCGGGTTGATGTACAGGTCGCAGGGCGGGCACCACCTCGGTCACCACCTCGCGGAGTCGGGCCTCGGCATCTTCGCGCCTCACCGGACCGCTCGGTCCGAAGCAGGCGGCCCCGAGGTCGATTTCGGGACCACCGGGCCTGCGCACGTAGATGCGCAGCCATTGGCCTTCGACACCGCAGAGGCGCGCTGGTCCACGACAGGAGCCCGCAGTCGTCATCTCGCACTGGAGAATGGCGCGCCACGAGCAACCCGGGCAGTCGGCCGCCTCACCGCGCCCCTGCTGGTACATCGATCCGGGCAGCAGGAGGCTGCCCGTGCCCACGAAGGCATCTGCCTCGTCGTCTCCGATGATGCTGATATCGGCATGTGCGGCAGACAGGGGCACGAGGATGGCCACGGTGATGACGGCCAGGAGGGTTCGCAGGATTCGTGGTGTCATGACCCGACGGTAGGAAGCCCCAGTGCTGGGTTGCCAGATGGTGGGCCTACCTGTGCATAGCCCGTGCGCGGTTGCTCAGAGGGGGTCGGGAACCACTGCGAGGGTGAGGGCGTGCCGCACGATGTCACCGACCTGATCTGTCTCGATCAGGAAGCCGTCATGGCCATAGGGAGAGCGCACCATTTGGAGGCAATCGGCGCCCGGCGCGATGTCGACGAGCTGCTGCTGCAATCGAGGCGGGAAGAGTCGGTCGCTGTCGATGGCCACCACGACCAGCGGACGCCTGACTTGACCAACAGCTTCCTCGACACCACCCCGGCCACGCCCCACGTCGAACAGGCTCATCGACTCGGTGAGCAGGACGTAGGTGTTGGCGTCGAACCGCCGGGAGAGCTTGTCTGCCTGGTGGTCTAGGTAGGACTCGACGGCGAATCGCCCTCCGGCCCAGGGATCCTCATCGCCCTGCGTCTCGCGGCCGAAGCGCATGTCGAGTTCGCTCTCGCTGCGGTAGGTCAAGTGGGCGATTCGGCGCGCGATACCCATGCCGACGTGGGGGCCTTCACCAGCGGGCGCGTCGTAGAAGTCGCCCCCCGCAAACGCGGGATCAGCACGGATTGCGCCAATCTGAGCTGCATGAGTGCCGATCTGGTCGGCGGTGACGGCTGCGGTCGTGCCGAGCACCAAACCGACCCGCACGCGCTCTGGCGAGGCCACCATCCACTCGAGCACGCGCATGCCGCCGAGGGAGGGGCCCAGCATGAGCGCCCACTCGTCGATGCCCAGCGCATCGCTGACGCGGCGTTCGACTTCGACCATGTCGGCCACGGTCACGGTGGGGAATCGACTGCCCCACGGACGGCCGTCGGGCGCGAGGCTGGCCGGGCCGGTGGTGCCCTGGCAGCCGCCCAGGACGTTGGCGCACACGACGAACCAGCGATCGGTGTCGAGCGGACGACCGGGCCCGATGAGGTCATCCCACCAACCACCGGTGACGTGGCCGGGCCCCGCGGAGCCGGTGACATGCGAGTCACCCGTGAGGGCATGGCAGATGTAGACGGCATTGGAGCGCTCGTCATTCAGCGTGCCCCACGTCTCGTAGGCGACCCGCACGGCGGGTATCACCGCACCGGATTCGACCGTGACGTCGCCGATGTCGAGGAAGCGGCGCTCCCCCACGTCGAACCCCTCCCGCCAGGCACCGCTGGCGGGAGGAGGTCCGTCGTAGGACAGGGGACCGTAGGGCTCCGTCATCGAGCGCTCAGGACTCCTTCGCCGCCCGGAAGCCTGCGTCGAGGTCGGCGAGGATGTCGTCGATGCCCTCGAGGCCGACCGCCAAGCGCACAAGGCCGGGCGTGACACCGGCCGTGAGCTGCTCCTCGGGGGTCAACTGCGAGTGCGTCGTCGAGGCAGGGTGGATGACCAGGCTGCGCACGTCGCCGATGTTGGCGACGTGGCTGTGCAGCTCCAGTGCCTCGACAAAGCGCGTGCCCGCATCGAGCCCGCCCTTGATCTCGAACGACAGGACCGCGCCCGGGCCCTTCGGCACGTACTTCTGCGCCAGGGAGTACCACGGGCTCGAGGGAAACCCAGCGTAGTTGACCGAGAGCACCTCATCGCGGCCCGAGAGGAACTCCGCGACCTTCTTGGCGTTTTCGACATGGCGGTCCATGCGAAGGCTCAGGGTCTCAAGACCCTGAGCGAGCAGCCAAGCGTTGAAGGGCGCCACGGCCGCACCCAGGTCGCGCAGCAACTGCACGCGAGCCTTGAGGATGAAGGACAGGTTGGCGCCGAACGCCGAGCCGACGCCGAGGTCACGGGCGTAGACCAGACCGTGGTAGCTCGGGTCGGGTTGGTTGTAGTTAGGGAAGCGCTCGGGGTACTGCGCGTAGTCGAAGTTGCCGCTGTCGACGATGACGCCGGCAATGGCCGTGCCGTGACCGCCGATGTACTTGGTTGCCGAGTGCACCACAACGTCAGCGCCCCACTCGATCGGACGAACCAAGTAGGGGGTGGGCACCGTGTTGTCGATGATCAGCGGTACGCCGACCTCATGGGCCACCTTGGCGACCCCCTCGATGTCGAGGATGTCGTTTTTGGGGTTGGCGATGGTCTCGCCGTAGAAGGCCTTGGTGTTGGGCTTCACGGCCGCACGCCACGACTCGAGGTTGTCGGGATCCTCCACAAAGCTGACCTGGATGCCGAGTTTGGGCAGGGTGTAGTGGAAGAGGTTGTAGGTGCCGCCGTAGAGGCTGGGGCTCGACACGATGTGGTCGCCCGCCTCGGCGACGTTGAGGATCGCCAGGGTCTCAGCCGCCTGACCGCTCGATACCAGCAGCGCGCCAACGCCGCCTTCGAGCGAGGCAATGCGGTCCTCGACCGCGGCCTGGGTGGGATTCATGATGCGGGTGTAGATGTTGCCGAGTTCCTTCAATGCAAACAGGTTTGCAGCGTGGGTGGTGTCGTTGAAGATGTATGACGTCGTCTGGTAGATCGGCAGTGCACGTGCATTTGTCGTGCCATCGGGGGTCTGACCGGCATGGATCTGCCGGGTCTCAAAGGACCAGCCGTTGCTCATTGTGGGTGTCTCCTAACGGTTAGGTGGGCGGAGATGGTCGCGGATCCGGGGGTACCGGATGGCGGAAGGCGTGCCTCAGTGGCTGCGTGTCAGTGGACAACAGCGCATAGGGACCTCCGAACCATCCGGGGTCTTGCCCTGTGCAAGACCCGCGCTTGCCTGCAATGCAGGCCCGGTCATCACCCGGGGCACCCCACCGCGGTCGGAGGGTTGCCGGCCAGCAAGCCGGGGCTATGCGCTGGCACTCATGACCTGCGTTGAAGATACCCCATGGATCCGGCTGCGCTCAACCCGGGCTGCTCATGCTCGTGACGGCCCCTCGACAGGCGGCGCGAGGCAGCTCGGCAAGGGCAGCGCGCCAGGTCCATGGCGGCTGGCCGTGGTCGAGCATTCCCCCGATGAGAAGGGCCAATGTGTAGCCCGGATCGGCCAGGCAGGCGCGGTCAAGCGCGATGCGTGCCCGCGCACCATCCCCCATCTGCCACCGCACGATGGCCAGCACGGTGGCAACGGGCGGCACGAAGGCTGACGGGGCCGCACGCAATGCGTTGGCCAGGCGAACAGCCGCCCTGGACCAGCCCTCGGGGTGGCGGTGGATCAGGTCCCACAGCACGGTGTCGCGCACGCGGACGTCACGCAGCCCGCTCAGTAGCATCACACCGTCACGGCCGCTCAAATCTTCTGCGTCGCTATCGACCAGGCGTGCCACGATGCCCTCGATGGCCTTGTCTCGATCGCCTTCGTCGACGATGGGCGCGGTCGCGAGGTCCTCATCGGACAGCAAGCCTTCGGACCGCGGGTCAAGCTCTGCGACGAGGTCGCCCCTGCTGGACGCCACATTACTGACGCCGAGCCGAACGCGCATGAAGTCCTCATCCAGGAGGTCGACGGGCCAGCCCTCGCGCGGGCAGCAGTGGATGTCCCGGCACATCAGTGAGCGCCAGCGGTCCCCGGGCACGGCGATCATGTCGAGCACCGGGATGCCGAGGTCGCGCAGAAGCCTGGACAGCGCCGCAAAGCAGGCGGACAGGTGCGGATCATCATCGGGGGCACAAAAGCCGACCAGGATCGCCGACGCACCCGAGGTGTGTTGCACGGCAGGCAGGAAGGTGCGACTCCACTGCCCGACATCGTCCGGCGAGGGCAGGTCGGCCCGGGCCGCGCATGCGACGACGAGGTCTGGCTGCATGGCCAGAAGCACCATCGATCCGTGTGGCCTGAAGCCGAGCAGGCTGGGAATGGCGGCCAGCACCTCAGCCGGGCCGCTCAAGCGAAGGGGTTGGGTCATGGGGCGAGGCTGATGCGCCGATTTCAACCGATCTATCAGCCTCGCGCCGACTGGGGATAGGCGCCATTGGGCGCCGCTGGGGATGAGCTACTTTCCGCTACGTCGCACTTCACTTCAGGTTGAAGAAGTAGCGCGGGGCCCTATGACCCGCATCTTGGCGGGGCCAGGGTCGCGCGCTTGGCTTGCAGGCCGTCTCCGGAGCTGCGTCCGCGAAGTCGGCGAAGCAGCCACGGCGCGAAGTGCCGACCCGCCCACCGGGCATTCCCCTCTATCCAGCCGACGGGGCCGGGCGGAGGCGGCAGGGGCCGTGGGGTCCGCCATGAAGCATCCGCCAGACCCAGGGCCTCGGCGGCAGCCGCGGCCGCGAGGGCGTGCCCGGTCGGCGAAAGATGGAGACGGTCGTCGTCCCAGCAGTCGTCACCGTCGAACGCTGCGCACCCCCAGAAGTCCACCAGGTAACAGCCGCGGTGGGTGGCGATCGCGCGTGTCGCCCGGTTGGCGGCGCTGATCCGATCGCGCACACTGCTCATCACGCGCGAACGTCGTGAGGGATCTCCGAAGGCGACGAGCACGACGTCGGCTCCGTGACCACGCAATTGCGCCACAGCACCATCAAGAGCCGTCATGGATGCGTGCAGGTCATAGGAGCGTCGCAAGGTGTCATTGATGCCTGCCGCCAAGGTAACCAGGTCCGGCTCGAGCGCGAGGGCTTCGGGGACCTGTTCGGAGACCACCTGCGGCAGGAGTCGGCCGCGCACCGCGAGGTTTGCATAGGCTAAATCCGGATTGCGTTCGAGTAGCAGGCAGGCCAGGCGATCGGCCCAGCCGCGATGGCGTCCATCAGGGCCGATGTCGTCCATCAGCCCCTCGGTGAAGCTGTCGCCGAGGGCGACATACCGCGACCACATGGCCGCTACGCGTCCTGTGGCGTCTCGGTGGCCGGCTTCGAGGCAGCGAACGTGCGCCCAGCGCGGCGGTACCACAGCACGAGTGCGATGACGCCGATGCAGATCTGCGGAACGAAGGATGCCGCCCGCCACACGAGGTCAGCAGCGGTGGCCGCTCCATCGGAGGTCCCGAAATTGGTGAGGATCGCGATCATGAAGGCGTCGACCGTGCCCACACCTCCCGGCGTGATGGGGATCATCAGACCGACCTGGCTCACCGCGAAGGCTCCAAAGGCAATGAGGATCGACGTGCCTTCGTTGCCCCAGCCCTCCACACCGCGCAGGCACATGTAGAGGATCAGGAACTGAGTGAGGAAAACGCCGCACTGGGCCAGGGTGATCCAAGCCCAGCGCTTGGACACCAGGGCGTAGATCGTCTCGCGGAAGCTCAAGATAGCCGGCACGAAGTCCTTGTCGCGCAATGCCTTGATCCACGTGCCGAAGGGATGCAGCACCTTGTTGGCCAGGAGGCCCAGCTTGCGGGCGAGCGACTCACTGCGCACGACCATGATGAGCAGGATCACAGCGGCCGTCAGCACTCCGAAGCCGATCAGTGCCACGGCCACGTAGGCACCGCCATCGGCACCACCCAGGATCAGCGCGCCGACCCCCAGGATGGGGAAACCGAGGGTGACGAAGACGCTCCACAGGCCGACGACGGCGATGGCCGATGTCGATGCCGCCGACGTGATGCCGTAGGAGGCGAGCATTCCGTATTGCACGGCCAGGCCCACCGCGCCGCCGGCGGGAACCCCGTTGCTGATGGCGAACGCCGCCTGGTTGATCTGCTGGCCCTGCCAGTAGCGCAGCCCCGGCACAGCAGCAACGAAGGGAAAGCCATAGACGGCGAGGTAGATCAAAAGGGCGACGACGATGATGAAGACCGCTGGCCAGCCCATCTTCTGCAGCGCGGCAAGTGCCTCGGAGTAGCTGCCGATCGTCGGAATGACCTTCCAGAAGATAAGCACGATGAACGCCAGCCCGATCACGCCCAGGATGATCGACTTCTTCTTGTCGAGGGCCACCTGAGTCGGGGGCGCGCTCGCCGGTGCGGGCGCAGAATCGTCGGCCAAGCTTCCCCCTTGCTCTTAGTTGCTCCGGGATAGTCGCACCCTACGCCCCGCGCGGAACCCGGGGGTCAGCATCCCGCGTCCTGACGCCCTTGGCAGGATGACGTCATGCGGCTCGATCATGTCTCCTATGCCTGCGCTCCCGGCGAACTCGCCGAGGTAGTGCAGTGGCTGGGAGCTGACCTCGGCGGCACCTTCGTGGATGGCGGTATTCACCCATCGTTCGGCACGCGCAACTTCATCCTGCCCCTGGCCGACGGCACCTACATCGAGGTAGTGGCCGCACTCGACCATCCGGCAGCCGACAAGGCGCCCTTCGGTCGCGCTGTGCGCCAGCGCGCTGACGAGGGCGGCGGGTGGCTCGGCTGGGTGATCGCTGTTGATGACATCGCGGCCGTCGAGATGCGCCTGGGGCGCGACAGCGTTGTCGGACATCGAGTGCGACCGGATGGCACGGATCTTCGCTGGCGGCAGATCGGAATCCTGGACCTACTCGATGACCCCCAACTGCCTTACTTCATCCAGTGGGAGCGACACAGCGAGCACCCTTCCTCGACCGGTGGCGAGGTGCGCTTGGCCAGCATCGAGATGTGCGGGAGTTCCGAGGTCCTCGGCGCCTGGCTGGGCTCAGGCGCTCAGCTCGAGGTGTCCGTGGCCTGGGTGGAGAGCGATGAGCGCGGAATCGTCGCCTGCAACTTCCTCACTCCTCGGGGTTTTGTCCGCATCGACTGAGGCAGCCGCGCTACGGTCCAGCCATGAGGGATCCCCAGACCGATACGAGCACCCCCTCCCCCCAGCAGCCCTCCGACGACTCGGGCACCGGGACGATGGGAGTGCCGCCGACACTCAAGACTGCTGCCGGGATCACGTGGCGGGTCCTCGTCCTGCTGGCCGGGGTGGCCGTGCTGGGCGTCATTCTCGGCACCATCTACGTTGTGGTCGTCGCGCTCTTCCTCGCGGCATTCTTCACTGCATTGGCTTCGCCGATCATGAGCTTCCTGCAGAAGCGAGCGCATCTGCACAAGGCGATCGCCATGATCCTGGCCGTCATCCTCATTGCGGCTGCCGTCGTTGTCGTGCTGACGATTGTCGTTCGGTCCATTTTCTCCGAGGGTCCGCAAATTGCCTCGTCGTTCCAGGACTCGATGACCGAGCTGCAGAAGTGGGCCTCAGGGCCGCCGCTGAACCTCTCCGACGACGACTTCCAGGGCTACGTCACCGACGTAGTGGACTGGGGCAAGAACTTCGCCCTCGATATCGGGCAATCGGCGCTGGGCTCGGTCGGCGACATCGTCCTCGGCGGCTCGGTCTTCATCTTCGGGGTGATCTTCTTCATGATGGCGCCGCAGAAGATCTGGGGCTGGGTCGTTGGCTGGATGCCCACCCGCTCCCGTCCCTACGTCAACACGTCGGGTGACCTGGCCTGGGACTCCCTCGCGGGATACACCCGCGGCGTCGTCATCGTTGCCCTGTGCGATGCCATACTCGTCTTCGTCGGGCTGCTGATCCTTCAAGTCCCAATGGCACCCGCACTCGCGGCCATCGTCTTCTTCGGTGCCTTCGTTCCTGTTATCGGAGCGCCCATCGCGACCTTCTTCGCCGCGATCGTGGCGCTGGCTGAGCGCGGACCTGTCATCGCCCTTCTTGTGGTGGTACTGACCGTCGTCGTTGGTTCCTTCGACGGCGACGTGATGCAACCCCTGGTGATGGGCAAGGCGGTCAGCCTCAATCCGCTCGCCATCATCATCCTCATCGCGATCGGATCGATCGTCCTGGGCATCATCGGAGCTCTCGTCGCCGTACCCTTCGGTGCCGCGATCTACCGAGTGATGAAGTACCTCACCGGGCGCGATCCGGATCACCCGCTGCCCGGCCGCGATCCTCCCGACGCCGCGGCGCCGGCTACCACCGCGGCAGCGACTTCCCCGGGTTAAGGATTCCCCGGGGATCTATGGCGTCCTTGATGCGAAAGTGCAGGTCGCGGGCCGGCTCATCGAGTTCCTCCGCCAGGGCACGACGCTTGAGCAGTCCCACGCCGTGCTCGCCCGTAACGGAGCCACCCACCTCGATGGCCACTTTGAGGATGTCATCGAAGGCCAGCATCGCCCGCTCGGCTGCGTCGGCATCGCCCCGCGGGATCACGATCGTGGGATGCAGGTTGCCGTCTCCAGCGTGACCGAATGAGCCGATCATCACCTCTCGAAGATGCGAGATCTCCTCGATGCGCTGCACGGACTCGGCGAAGCGCGAGCGCGGCACCGACACGTCGTCTAGGAGCCAGTCGCCGAGGGCTTCGAGTGCCGGGATCGCCATGCGACGTGCGCCCATGAGCATCTCTGACTGCTCCTGGTCCTCGGAGCGGTAGGCCTCGGTGGCGCCGGCCTCCTCGCATGCTCGCAAGATCACGTCGGCGTCCGTCGCGCCCGCGGCGCCGGGGAGGTCGGTCTGGGCCAGCAAGAGAGCCCCCGCGTTCGCGGGGAGCCCAGACGGCCGCCACTGCTCGACGGCCTGCATCGTGGTGCGGTCGAGAATCTCGAGGATGCTGGGCGTCGTCCGCCGCATGATCTCCTCAACTGCACGACCCGCGACACCCATCTCGTCGAAGACGGCCACGACAGTAGTGGCCGCAGGTGGGAGCGGGCGAAGTCGCAACCGCGCCATCGTGACGATCCCCAGGGTGCCCTCGCTGCCCACCATCAGAGCCGCGAGGTCATATCCTGCCACGCCCTTGATCGAGCGCCTGCCGATTCGCGTAATGCGCCCGTCAGGCAGTACCACCTCAAGGCCAAGTACGGCGTCGCGGGTGACGCCGTACTTCACGCAGCAAAGTCCACCGGCGTTGGTGTTGACGTTGCCGCCTATCGAGCAGAAGTCCTTGCTCGCAGGATCGGGCGCATACCAAAGACCGAATCCGGCTACATGGTCGCGCAATTCGGTGTTGAAGATGCCGGGCTGCGTCTCGACGTAGCCGTTGGCCACGTTGACCTCGAGGACGTCGCGCATGCGCTCGAGGCAAACCACGAGGCTGCCATCGATGGCGTTGGATCCGCCGGTGAGCCCAGAACCGGCTCCGCGGGGGACAACCGGGACCCGTTGCTCATGGCATGCCCGCATCACCTCGCTGACCTGCTCGGTCGACCTGGGGAAGACGACGGCAAATGGCTGACCAGCTGCCGACCCCATCGATCGGTCGAAGCGGTAGGACTCGAGGATGTCGCGATCGGTGACGATGTCTCCGTGGTCAAGCGCTGCCCCGGCTGCTGCCAGGACGGCGTCCTCGGGGCTCACGTGCAACCGTGCACGGTCGCGGCGATCGTGTCGATGGCCAGCTTCGTGGAGCTTGAATCGGAGCCGTAGGGGGCGTTGTTGACCATGACCGCGAAGCTCTTCCACTCCCCGTCACGCCCCTCGGTCAATCCGGCGAGCGTGTTCACGCCCGTAAGGGAGCCGGTCTTGGCGAAGACCTCGCCCTTTGCACAATTGGCTGGCGGGGACGCAAAACGGTAGGTCAACGTGCCGCTCTCCCCGGCGACCGGAAGCCCGTCAAACAGCGGCCGCAGCTCAGGGTTGGTGACACCCACGACGAGGTCCAGGACGTCGGTCAGACTCCGGGCGGTCAGGCGGTTGCTGGAGCTCAGGCCACTGCCATCGACGAGCCGCAGTCGGCTTGATGCGATCCCGAGCTCGCCTAAAGCCTCTCGAGCGGCTGATGCCGAGCTCGTCCATGTCGCGGGATACCCGCGCGCCAGTGCTACCTGGCGGAAGAGGATCTCCGCGACGTTGTTCTCGCTGACGCGCAGCATCAACTCCACAGCGTCACGAAGCCGGTTGTCGTCGAAGGAGGCGATCTCTCCAGCGTCATCTTCGGCCAGTGCCCGACCGACGTAGGAGACGGCCACATTTTTGTCTCGCAATCTGTGGACGAAGACGGAAACGGCCGAGGAGGCGGTATCGGACGAGTACTCCCCCACGATCGCGAGCGGGCGTACAGACGCTGCGTAGGTGGGGCTGTCACCGGGTGCCCATCCCTGAGCGGGCGACGGGCTGGGGAAGAGATAGTCGTCAAGGTACAGGCGCAACGAAACCGATCCACCCGCGCGCTTGATCGAGCGTGCGGTGCGCGATGCGAGACGACGGATATCCGCCGCGGTCAGCATGGGATCGCCCCCGCCCACCAGGATGATCTGATCGCGGGACGTGCCAGCGACGACGCGCGTCACGAATCGGTGGTCGGGGCCCAGGGTGCTCAGTGACGTCGCCGCGGTGATGACCTTCATGGTGGATGCCGGGATCTGTCGCCGGTCGGCACCACGACTGAAGATGTCCATGCCCGAGTCTGCATCGGCGACGTGGATGGTGGTGTCGCTGCCTAGGGCGCCCGATACCGCCGGACCCCGCAGGTCGCGGCCGATGTCAGCGTTGACATCGGCGGTAGCGACTCCGGGGGCGCCGGCGAGCCCAAGGGCGCAGGCGAGGAGCGCGCTAGCGAAGACGGTGGGCCTGCGCCTGGACGTCACAGACCCGCCTTGAGCCTCATGAGGCGCTCGAAGAGTGGGGCGTATCCGATGGGAGCGATGCGGGCCGCAATGTCACCGGCGTAGGCCTCCGGTCCGATGAGGACGCGGCCCTTACGGTGCTCGGTGCCATCGACGATCTTGCGCGCTGCCTCCGACGGTTCAATCACGAGGAACTTGTCGAAGATCGCCAGGCCGGTCTCCCACTCCGCCTCGCTGACCCCCACCCCACGGCGAGCGCTTCGCGCAATTCCGGTGCGGATGCCTCCGGGATGTACCGCTGTGACTCCGATACCCCGCGGCTTGAGCTCCTCGCGCAGCGCCAGGCTGAAGCCACGCACCCCGAACTTGCTCGCGGAGTAGATGGCGTTGCCGATGGGCGCGATGAGGCCGAAGAGCGACGACATATTGGTGATGTGGGCTCCGCGGTCGAGGTGCGGTAGGAACGCCGAGGTGACGGCCAGGACGCCGCGCAGGTTGATGGACAGCAGCCAGTCGACGTCGTCCATGGAGACCTGCTCGAAGCGCCCGGCCAGGGCGACCCCTGCATTGTTGACGACGAGCGTGACACGACCATGGGCGTCGATCGCCTGCTCAGCGATCTCCAGGGCGGCGTCCTTCTCGGTGAGGTCGACGGCGTGGACGCTGACCTCGCGGTCGGGGCGGCGGGTCCGCACGGCGTCGGCCACGACCGCCAACCCCTCCTTATCACGGTCGACGAGCACGAGATTGCTGCCCCGGCGTGCCAGGCGCTCGGCGATGGCCGACCCAATGCCGCCTGCGGCGCCGGTCACGACAGCGACGCCTCCGTCGATGGCGTAGTGGTCACGTCGCAGCATTCGTGCGCTCCTTCTTCTGACTGTCTGGTCCGGCGGGTCGGCCAAGCCGCCCCCGTCGGACCCGATAGGCATCGGGGTCGAATCGGCGCATGGACCGGGCGAATCCATGCGTGGATCCCGGCCACAGGGCGACGTTGCGACCGTGTCCATTCTGGTACCAGGAACTGCAGCCGCCCTGCTGCCACACGGTCGTGGCAAGTCGCTGGTCGATCTCGTCGCGGTAGGCCTCCTGCCGAGCCGGGTCGACCTCGTGGACGAGCCCGGAGGCCACGGCCGGGACGAGGTAATCGATCTGCGCCTCGGACATGAGCACGACGGAGGAGTGCCCGAGCCCGGTGTTGGGGCCCTGCAGGATATAGAGGTTGGGGAAGCCGGCCACTGTGGTGCCCCTGTAAGCGCTCATGCCGTTGCGATCGAAGGCCTGCGCAAGCGTGTCGCCGTCACGACCCACTATCCGATCGGCCAAGGGCGGATCGAGCACCTTGAAGCCGGTAGCCCAGACGATGACGTCGACCAGATGCTCCGCTCCGTCGGCGTCGACCACACCGGTGGCTGTCACGCGTTGCAGAGCTGAGGCCACGGTGACATTGTCGCGCATGAGGGCAAGGAAGTAGTCGTCGCTGATGAGGATGCGCTTGCAGCCCATGTCGTAGCGCGGGGTCACGCGCTCGCGCAGGACGGGATCGGGGATCTGCTTCTCCAGGTGGCGGCGGGCCATGCGCTCCCCCATCGCGCGGAACGGCCCCTGCCGCGTGAACGACAGCAACTGCACCTCGCGAGCCCAGGACGACGCCTCGCGCATGGTCCGCTGCAGGGTCGGCGACGCCGATAGAAGGGAGCGATACCAAGCGGGGACCGCCCGGTCGCGACGCGGCAGCACCCAGGGCGGGGTGCGCTGCAGGAGCACGACCTCCTTCGCGATGGGTGCGATGGCCGGGACGACCTGGATGGCCGATGCACCGGTGCCGACTACGGCCACGCGCTTGCCCCGCAGGTCGACGTCGTGATCCCACCGGGCCGTGTGCATGGCGTCGCCGGTGAACTCTTCGGTGTCGGGGATCCGAGGGTAAGCAGGTTCGGTCAGACCACCGCACGCGCTGATGAGGACGTCGGCGGTGAGATCTCCTCCGCTCGTGCTAACCCGCCACAGCAGCGCCGCGTCATCCCATGCAGCGCGCAGGACTTCGGTATCTAGGCGCAGGTCGGGACCGAGGCCGAAGATCTCGACGACGGATTCCAGGTAGGAGCGGATCTCCTCGTGGCCGGCGAACTTGCGGCTCCACTCGGGCCAGGGGGCAGCGGCGAGCTCGTAGAGGCGGCTTTGCACGTCGCACGCGCAGCCCGGATAGGTGTTGTCGCGCCAGGCGCCGCCGACCGCTGGTCCGCGATCGAGGATGGCGAGGTCGACCACGCCGGCCCGGCGCAGCGAGATCGCCGCTCCGATGCCTGAGAAGCCCGCCCCCACGATGCATACGCGCACGTGTTCGCCCACCGGACGAGGGTAACCCCCGCCTCTGGTTGGATTCGGCCATGCCGACGATCCGCTACCAGTTGGTGCAGGGCATGCACACCGATGAGCAGATCCGCGACCTGCTGACCCGCTCGTGCGTGCTCTTCGCCGACACCCTCGGGGTGCCGGCCGACCGCATCCGGCTCACCAGACATGACAGAGAGCCCCGCGACCAAGATTGGTCGCGGGGCTCTCTGTCGTCTTGCTAGTAGCGCAATGTCATCCATGTCCATTCAAATGTCATCGACGTCCATCCGAAGGTCATCCATGTCCACCTACGCGGTGACACTGCATGTCCATCTACATCAGCTGCAGCCGGAGGTGCTCCCGCATCCCTCGCAGACGTAACAGGAACCGGCG
>VGBL01000003.1 GCA_016870515.1 Actinomycetota bacterium
GTAGGACTCCAGGTCGTCGAGGCGCTCGTCGACGGGGCGCCCGGAGCCACTGCGCATCAGGTGGCCGAGGCCTGCCTTGAGCGCCCGCGGCACCGCGATCAGCGGAGTTCCGGTAATGACGAGAAGTCCGAAGATCGCCAGGAGGCCGAGCAGCACCCCGGCGACCACGGGCCCGAGGGCCGCAGCGATCGGAGCGGTCGCGACCCATCCGACGATTCCCGCGCCCGATGACAGCGCGTCGAGTCCATCACTGGGGGTCGGCAGGCCCTGGATGAGATGCCAGATGCCAGCGGCGGCGATCAGTAGTGCCAGGCCACCGACGAGAAGGCGCCCGTTGGTGACATGGTCCTCGGGCGCGCGCAGGGTGCGCCACGCCATCACAAGCAGGATCACCGGCACAAACACGTCGAAGGCGCCCACGAAATACGACGACACGGTGCCGAGCCCGACGGTGAACCACCCGTCGACGCCGAACCACACGGCCGCGGCCGTGATCACCGCGAGCGCGACGAAGAGCAGGCCCAGCCCGTCGCGGCGGTGGACATCGTCGAGGTCTCGGGCGTCCGATCCGATACGGCGGGCCGCTCCCCCGATGGCTCCGGCAATGCCCAGCCAGACGGCCCGAATCGCACGGCCCAGGGCGGCGATCATGCGGGCGACCGGTCCGGGACCGCTGCGCGGGGCCGGACGACGGGCACTGGCGCTGCGGGCCGACGCCTTGGCCTTGGGGCGAGCCGCGGGCTTGGCGGCAGGCTTGGTCGCCGGGCGCCGGGTGGAGGTGCCGCGACGGTTGCGCGCGGGCGCGCTGGAACGACTCGCCATGTCCCGAGGGTACCCTCCGGTAACACCTTCACCGTGGGGCACACGCGACACGCGTGTCGCTTTCTAGGCCTCCACCACCACGGGGATGATCATGGGCCGCCGGCGATGGGTCTGCGAGACCCACCGGCCCACGACACGACGGACCCGCTGCTGGAGCTGACGGGCATCGACCACCCCGTCGGCCAGGGCGGTCTCGAGCTCGCGGCGAACTTCGTCGCGCACCGGCTTGAGGACCTCGGGGTCCTCATGGAAGCCACGCGCCTCGATCTCCGGGCCGGCCACGACCTTGCCCTCGATGATGTCGACAGCGGCGAAGATGGAGATGAAACCCTCCTCGCCGAGCACGCGCCGGTCGGTGAGCGCCGCCTCAGTGATGTCTCCCACGCTGGCGCCGTCGACAAAGACGTAACCCACGGGGAGTGCGCCTACGATCGAGGCGACTCCGTCGACAAGGTCGACCACGACGCCGTCTTCGGCCAGGACGATTCGATCCGTGGGTACGCCGGTGCGCGCCGCGAGCGCCGCATTGGCTCTCAGGTGCCGCCACTCGCCGTGGACGGGCATGACGTTGCGGGGCTTGACGATGTTGTAGACCCACAGGAGCTCGCCCGCGGACGCGTGCCCCGATACGTGGACGAGTGCATTGCCTCGGTGGATGACTGTGGCACCCGAGCGCGTGAGTCCATTGATCACGCGGTTGACCGCGTTCTCGTTGCCGGGGATGAGCGAGGAAGCGAGGATGACCGTGTCGTCGGGGCCGATCTTGATGTTGTGATCGTTGTTGGCGATGCGCGAGAGCACCGCCATGGGCTCGCCCTGCGAACCCGTGCAGACCAGGACGGCCTCGTCGTCGGGCAGTTCGGCGAGCTCGTCGCTCGAGACCACGACACCGCCCGGGATCGTGAGGTAGCCGAGGTCGCGGGCGACGTTCATGTTGCGCACCATCGACCGGCCGACAAAAGCGACCTTGCGCCCGTGCGTTGCGGCTGTGTCGATGATTTGCTGTACGCGATGGATGTGTGACGCGAACGAGGCAACGATGATGCGTCCGCGAGCCCGGGAGAAGACCGAGTCGAGGACCGGCATGATGTCGCGCTCGCTGGGGATGAAGCCGGGCACCTCCGCATTGGTGGAGTCGACAAGGAAGAGGTCCACGCCCTCATCACCCAGGCGCGCGAATCCGTTGAGGTCGGTGATTCGACCGTCGAGGGGCAATTGGTCGACCTTGAAGTCGCCCGTGTGGAGCACGAGCCCCGCAGGAGTGCGAATGGTCAGTGCCAGGGCATCGGGGATCGAGTGATTGACGGCGAGGAACCCAAGGTCGAACGGCCCCACGCGCTCGCTCTGGCCCTCGCGCACCTCGAGCGTGTAGGGCGTGATGCGTGATTCGCGCAGCTTGGCCTCGACAAGGGCCAGGGTCAGGCGCGAGCCGATGAGCGGGATGTCGGGGCGTTCGCGCAGCAGGAAGGGCAGCGCCCCGATGTGGTCCTCGTGACCGTGCGTTAGCACGACGGCCTCGATGTCGCCGAGCCGATCCATGATCGGCCCGAAGTCCGGGAGGATGAGGTCGACGCCCGGCTGGGAGTCCTCGGGAAAGAGCACCCCGCAGTCGACGATCAGCAAATTGCCGTCGTAGTCGAAGACCGTCATGTTGCGACCGATCTCGCCAAGACCGCCCAGCGCGTAAATGCGCAGTGCGCCGTCGGCAAGCGGCGGTGGCGGAGGAAGCTCGGGGTGCGGATGGCTCACGGGCCGTCCAGGCTGACGCCGCCGTCGCGCAGATCGCGCTCCAATTGCTCGATCTGGCTGGCGGTGGCATCGATCAGTGGTGAGCGCACCGGCCCCGCGGGCAGGCCCTTGAGGTTGAGCGCGGCCTTGGTCAAGATCGCTCCCTGCGTGCGGAAGATGCCGGTGTAGACGGGCAGCAGCGCACGATTGATGCCGACCGCCTCGCACACGTCTCCGCCGTGGAAGGCCAGCGCCATGGCCCGAATCCGATCGGCGACAAGGTGACCCACGACTGAGATGAAGCCATTGGCGCCGACGGCGAGCAGGGGCAGGTTGAGCATGTCGTCGCCGGAGTACCACCCGAGGTCGCAGCGGGCCATGGCCCACTGAGCGGACTCGAGGTCTCCCTTAGCGTCCTTGTTGGCCACGATGCGGGGGTGGTCGGCAAGGCGCACGAGCGTCTCCACCTCGATAGCCACCCCAGTGCGCTTGGGAATGTCATAGGTGATCACCGGAAGCTCCGTGGCATCGGCGACGGCGCGGAAGTGGTGGATTAGACCCTCCTGGGGCGGCCGGTTGTAGTAGGGCGTGACGACCAGCAGTCCATCGGCTCCCGCGGCCGCCGCCTCACGGGCGAGGTGCACGGAGTGCGCCGTGTCGGAGGTGCCCACGCCCGCGATGACGCGCGCCCGGTCACCCACGGCCTCCTTCACCGCACGGATGACGGCGGCCTTCTCATCGTCCGTCGTCGTCGCCGACTCACCCGTCGTTCCGTTGACGACGAGCCCGTCGTTGCCCAGCGAATCGACGAGGTACCCCGCGAGGCGCTGAGTGCCGATGACGTCAAGACCGCCGTCGCGATCGAACGGCGTCGCCATCGCGGTGAGTACGACCCCGATGGGTCCGACGGGTGGCACGGGCATGGCGTCAGGCTACCGCTACGGAGCGACCCGGCCGTTGGCCGCGAATGCGTCGTGGGTGATCGGCATCAGCGCTGCCCACTCGGTTTCCATCAGGCCAGCCACCATCTCGATCTCGCGCTGCGGGAATGACGGGAAGTGACTGTCGGGATGCTTGGTGCGAAGCGATAGGAAGTTCATGAGGGCCCGGGCATTCATCGTGACGTACATCGACGAGTACGTCGTGACCGGCAGCACGATGCGCGCGACCTCACGCGCCACACCTGCAGCCAGCATCTCCTGGTAGGCCGCGTAGGCCTGTCGACAGGACGCCTCGGTCTGCTCCACCACGATGCGGTGCTGCTCGGGCGTGCCCGGCACGAACTCGTAGGCGCCGGGCTTGCCCTTCTGGACGAGATTGCGCTCGGGGCCGGGCACGTAGAAGACCGGGCGCAGCTCGCGGTAGCGACCGCTCTCCTCGTTGTAGGAGGCGATGCGATGCCGCATGAACTCGCGGAAGACGAAGATGGGCGCGGAGACGAAGTAGGTCAGGGAGGTGTGCTCGAACGGCGTACCGTGACGGTCGCGCATCAGATAGTTGATGAGCCCGCGCGCCTTCTCGGGATCGGCGTCGACGTCCTCCAGCGAGGACTCGCCCTTGGTGGACACCCGGGCGGCCCATATGACATCCGAGTCGCGAGCCGTCGCCTTGACGAGCTCCACGGTCATGTCACTGCGGAACGAGATGGCCTCGGCCTCCGACACGTGCCCTCCTTGAGTCGACATGACCCTACCCGCGGACAACCGTCCCCCCGGTGATAGGCAGGGGTCATGTCCGGTGCCGCAGGGGTTCGCCTCGCCCGCACGTCGGACGTCGATGACGTGGCCGCCGTCCAAATCCGGGCCTGGCGATCGGCCTACGGCTCGTTGCTGCCCCCGGAGGTCCTCGACACCCTCGATGCGGCTGACATCGCGCTGGAATGGGGGCGTGCACTCCTGATGCCGGGAGCGCATCGGCTGCTCGTCGCAACCGACGACGACGGGCAGGTTGTCGGTGCTACCAGTCTGGGGCCGTCGACCGATCCCGACGTTCGCGACGTCGGAGAGATCGAGCTCTTCGTCGTGGATCCGGACCAGCGTGGGCAAGGGCACGGCTCGCGGCTCCTCAACGCGTGCGTCGACCTGCTCGCGCAGTCCGGATACACCGAGGCCGTGACCTGGATTCCACTGGACGACGAGCCGCGTCGCGCCTTCCTGCTGTCTGCTGGCTGGGGCCCTGACGGCGCCTATCGCGACCTGCTGGTGATCGGCGAGCAGGTCGTGCGCGAAGTGCGCCTGGGCACTCGCATCGTGGACGACCTCACTCCGGGAGCAGATTCCCCGGATTCATGACGCCCTCGGGATCGACCTGTTGCTTCACCGACCGCAACACGTCGATGCCAAGCGGGCCGATCTCGCCCACCAACCACGGCGCATGATCGCGGCCGACCGCATGGTGATGCGTGATGGTGGCTCCCTCGGCGGCGATGGCGTCGGTGACCGCCCGCTTGGCCCGGGCCCACTGCCCAACCGGATCGGACTGGTCGGCGACCGCGATGACGGTCGTGTAGAGCGAGGCGCCGGTCTCATAAACGTGCGAGACGTGCGACATGACGTAGGGACCCGGGCGCGGACCGAGCGCGCGGGATAACGCCGCGACAACGGCATCGTGCAGTGCCGGCAGGCCCGCCCACGACGTCGCTGTCTCGACCGTCTCGACCAGGTAGCCCGCGTCCATCAAGGTGTCGCGCAGTAACGGCCCCTCGAAGCGGTGCCGACGCCACGACTGCCCCGCGCGGCGACCGAGGCTCACCGCGCCGTGTCGCTTCAGGACACGCCACGTGGCTGAGCGGCGATCGCGCGTCATGTCACGATCGACACCCTCCCAGCCCAGGATCGCCAGCGACGCCCGGTCGACGTCGACCCCGCGCACACGCAGGTATCGCGCCAGGGCCGCACCCATCAGACCCCCGGGCGCCGACATCAGCAGGGTCGTGCGCGTCTCATCGGCATCCGACAGCCGCATAACGTCTGCCGTCGCGCGCGACTGCGCGGCTTCGCGGAATGCCTCTCGGCCCGCGGCGAAGTCCGGCAGCAGGACGCCCTCGTAGATCCGCTCCTCGGGCAGTCGCCGCACGCGCAGGCCCACGCGGGTGATGACTCCGAGGCTGCCCTCGCTGCCGACGAAGAGTTCGCTCAGGTCAGGCCCCGCCGCTGACGACGGCCCGCGGCCGAGGTCGATCGATCCCGCGGGGGTCGCGACGGTGAGCGACTCGACCATGTCGTCACTGCGCCCATAGCCGGTGGACGCCTGGCCGGACGATCGTGTGGCGATGTAGCCCCCGATGCTGGCGCGCTGCCACGACTGGGGCAGGTGCCCGAGCGTGAAGCCGCGCGCTGCCAACAGCGCCTCCAGTCGCGGGCCGGTGATGCCCGGCTCGACGTGCGCGATGGCGGACGTCGTATCGAGGTCGACCAGCGAAATCATCCGCCGCAGCGATAGGGCGATGTGCGGCCGCCCGGCGCGCAGTCCGCCCACCACGGAGGTGCCACCACCCAGTGGCACAACCGCAATGCCGCGCGCGGAGCACAGGCGAAGCACATCGACCACCTGCTCGTGCGTATGGGGAGAGACCACAGCGTCGGGGGCATCGGCTGCATCTCCCGAGCGACGCCGCGCGTAGTCGGTGTACGACGCGCCGCCCAGATGGGCCAGCCGAGACACGCGATCAGTGGCCACGTGATCATCGCCCACGACCGAGGCGAGCGCAGCCAGGTCATCGGCTTTCACGCGCCCCTCGGAAAGCACCCACTGGTCCGGTCCCTGAGCAAGCCAGGGGTTCGCGATGCCGACGTGCTCGCGCAGGAATTCGCGCATATCGGGCTGGAGCGTCACCGGTTCCTTCGGGGTGCCCCACCGATACGACAGGTCACCGGCCTCGGACATGGGCACAGTCTGGCACCGCCTCACCTGACTACCTCAGCGCATGGCACGCTGCCGTCATGCCCGCCCCCACGACCACGGCCGACCTGACGCGCGCGCGTCGGGAGCGAGATCGCGATGCCCTTGCCGCGGGCGAGTCCGTCGACGTCCTCGTGGTCGGAGGCGGGGTGACCGGCGTCGGCGTCGCTCTCGATGCCGCCACGCGCGGCCTTTCGACCGCGCTCATCGAGGCCGAGGACATCGCCTTCGGCACATCGCGCTGGTCGAGCAAGCTCATCCACGGAGGCCTGCGCTATCTCGCGCACGGCGACATCGCCGTCGCCTGGGAGAGCGCGACCGAGCGCAGTCACCTCATGGGCACGATCGCCCCCCACCTCATCCGGCCGCTCCCCCACGTGATGCCCGCATTCGACGACACCGCCCTACGCGATCGGTTGCTCGTAGGCGCGGGCCTGCGTGCCGCCGACCTGCTGCGCGTCATCGCGCGCACCCCGCGCGGCTCCCTTGCCCGGCCGCGCAGCATCGGCGCCGATCAGGTCGTCTCCCTCGTGCCCGGGGTCGACGCGACCCGCCTGCGCGGGGGCACGGTGCACTGGGACGGCCAGGTCGTCGACGATGCACGATTGGTCGTCTCGATTGCCCGGACGGCGGCGTCCTACGGCGCACGCATTCTCACGCGCACACGGGCCCTGTCGGTCACCGGCGGCGGTGCACGCGTGCGCGACACGCTCACGGGAGAGTCCTACGACATCCAGGCGCGACACGTGATCGTGGCAACGGGCGTGTGGACCGGTGACCTCGATCCCGACACACGCATCGTGGCCTCGCGGGGGTCGCATGCCCTGCTCGATCCGCGCGCACTCGGGTATCCGCGGGCGGCCCTGACGGTGCCGGTCCCCGACGAGCGCGGTCGCTTTGTGTTCGCCCTCCCCACCACCGACGGCCCGGTGATCGCGGGCATCACCGACGAGCCCGAGCCCGCCCCCATGCCCGACGTGCCCTCGGCCCCGCAGAAGGACATCGCGTGGATCCTGCAGCACCTGAGGAGTGCGCTCAGCCGGCCTTTGACGAGCGACGACGTGATCGGCACCTACGCCGGGCTGCGTCCACTGGTCGCACCACCTGACGGAGGCGAGGCGGGCGACACCGCCGACATCTCCCGTCGGCACCTCATTACGCACACGCCAGATGGTGTGGTTGTGATCACCGGCGGCAAGCTCACGACCTACCGCCGAATGGCGCAGGATGCAGTGCACGCGCTCGGCATCGACGAGCGGTGCATCACCGCGACGACCCCCCTGATCGGCGCGCAGCCCTACCTCACGCCCGCGCCGCCCGGCGTGCCCCCGCGACTGGTGCGCCATTACGGCTCCGAGGCTCCGCGGGTTGCCGCCTGGGCCGCCGACGACCCGTCTCTGATGCAGCCCGTGGCGGCTGGCGTGCCGGTGCTCGGCGTAGAGATCGTGCACGCGGTGCGGGCCGAGGGCGCGCTCTCGCTCGATGACGTGCTCGAGCGCCGCACGCGCCTGTCGGTCACGCCGCAGGCGCTTGCGCGCGCGAGGGAACGGGTTGCACAGATAGCGTGCGCTAGCGATTCCGACGTGGAGGTGGCGTGAGCGAGGAGCTCACCGATGCGAAAAAGCGGGCCATCCGCCGCGACGCCATCGGCCTCGGCGTTGGGACGGGCGCCTACGCGCTGTCCTTCGGCGCCCTGTCGGTGTCCGCCGGCCTGTCCATCTGGCAGACGCAGGCGCTGTCGCTGCTAATGTTCACCGGCGCATCGCAGTTCGCGCTCATCGCCATCCTGGGCGCTGGCGGCGGCGCCGTGGTTGCCGTGGCGACGGCCGCGCTCGTCGGCAGTCGCAACGCCTTTTACTCCATTCACATGGTGCGTGTTCTGCGACCCAGCGGCTGGCGGCGCCTAGCCGCCGCACAACTCACCATCGACGAGTCGACGGGCATGGCGGTCGGCCATGACGAGACCGATGCGGGAGCGCGACTGGCCTTCTGGTCGACGGGGATTGCGATCTTTATCTGCTGGAACGTCGGCACCCTGATCGGTGCGGTCGCTGCCGGACTGCTGGATGACCCGGCCGTTCTCGGGCTGGATGCCGCGGGACCCGCGGCATTCCTCGCGCTCATCTGGCCACGCCTGACGTCGTGGTCGATGCGTGCTGTCTTCGCCGTATCGATGGCGTGCGCGGTCGCCTTCACGCCGTTCTGGCGCCCGGGCATCCCGGTGCTGATCGCGGGAGCCGCTGGCGTCGCGACCGGCCTGCTGCTCGCCCTGCCCGAGCTCCGCCGTGCCCGGGGAGGTGGGGCCGCGTGATCTGGACGATCGTGATCGTCGCCTCGATCGTCTGCTACGGCATCAAGCTGGGCGGCTACTCGGTGCCCCAGCGCTGGCTCGATCAACCGGTGGCGCAACGCGTCACCGTGCTGATGCCGGTCGCCCTGCTCTCGGCCCTCGTCGGGCTCTGGACGTTCACGAGCGGCACCACGGTGGAGGTCAATGCGCGCGTCGTCGGGCTCGCCACCGCTGTCGTGCTCCTTGTGGTGCGCGCACCGTTTCTCGTCGTCATCCTCGGCGCCGCCTTCGTCACGGCCGGCTTACGTGCCCTGGGGTGGATGCCGTGATCGAGCGCCGGCCGCTGCTGGGCTTCCTGTGGCCGCACACGGCGCCGGGGCCCCTGGACCACGATGCACGCCAGGATCGCTGGCTGCGCATCCCCCCGCGCGGCCCCTGGCGATGGGCGTTGCTCGTCGCCCTCTCGCTGGCGTGGATCAGTGCGCTGCCCTCGGCCCTCATCGCACTCTTCGTCGCGCCGTCCTTCTATGCGCTCGCACTCGCCGTGGCCGTGCTCCTGCCCACGGGAGCCCTGCTGCTACGCGGTTGGGTCGCGGGCACCTACGTGAGCGACCGCGGGGTGAAGGTATTGCGCATCCTCAGCACCACGTTCATCTCGTGGGACGACGTCGTCGACGTGCGCGCCGAGTCCACGAGGCGCGGCTGGCTGGGTACGCCGATCCCCATTGCCACGCAAGCCATCGCGTTGGACACGCCCGAGGAGTTGGTGTCGACAACGATCACGTCGGTAGGCCCCGACCTGTGGCTGCGCCCTCAGGCCTGGGACGCCTGCGCCGATCGCTTCAGGCTGTGGTGGCGCGAGACGCGCGACTGAATCAGACGGCCTCGAAGAGAGCGCGCGGCGCATGGCCTCGCGTGTACGACGCCGAACACGGGCAGCGTCATAGGCCAGCCCCAGGCGATACCGCGCGCGCCAGTCATCGGGCGTCGCCTCCACTCGCGCGCGCTCGGCGGCGAAGAAGCGATCGGCATCCTCGCGGACGATCCGACCCGACGGCATGCGCTCGAAGTTGTCGACCGGCAGGTCCCCTCCAGTCTGCAGCCACCGTCCCATCTGCTGCCTCGCGTCGCCGAAGGCGATCTCGCGCCACACCACCCAGGCGCCGATGAAGGGGACCACCAAGACCGCGACGCCGAGCGCCATCGGGATCAGCCGGTGATAGGTGACGAGCGCGACCCCGCGGGCTCCGGCGAGGACGAGATGGCGGCGACCGCGACAACGAGGACGATCGCCCACGCGCGTGGGGTCACGGCAGGTCGAGCAGCGGCTCGAGGCCCACGGTCAAGCCGGGCCGCGTCACCACCGAGCGCACGGCGAGCAGGACGCCCGGCATGAACGACTTGCGATCGAGCGAGTCGTGGCGCAGCGTAAGCACCTCGCCGGGATTGCCCAGCAGCACCTCTTCGTGCGCGACAAGGCCACGCAGGCGCACCGAGTGCACCGGTATGCCGTCGATGCTCGCCCCGCGTGCACCCGGAAGCGCGTCGCCGGTGGCATCGGGTGACGCGTCGACGCCGGCGGCTGCGCGGGCCACGGCCATCGCGCGCGCGGTGTGCACCCCCGTGCCGGACGGTGCATCGAGCTTGTCGGGATGGTGGAGTTCGACGATCTCCACCGACTCGAAGTAGGGGGCAGCCTCACGGGCGAACCGCATGAGCAAGACCGCACCCAGGCCGAAGTTGGGGGCGATGACCACGCCCACGGTCGGCGCCCCGGCAAGCCACTTGCGCACCTGCGAGAGGCGCTCCTCGGTGAAGCCCGTGGTGCCAATGACCGCGTGGATGCCGTTGTCGATGCAAAAGCGCAGGTTGTCCATCACGGCATCGGGGGTCGTGAAGTCGACCGCCACCTGCGTCGATGAGGAGACCAGCCGCGACAGGGGATCGCCGAGGTCAGCCTCGGCCGACAGGATCAGGTCGTCGGCGTCGTCCACGGATATGACGACCTCGCCGCCCATGCGCCCGGCAGCTCCGAGCACACCGACCCTGATCCGCTCCACTCGCTCAGCGTAGTGGTCGGCACCCGGCGTGCATCGGCTTGCCATTGGCACCAGGATGAACGAATGCGCCTTCGCCTGGTAGCCACTGCCCTGGTCGCCTCGGCCGTCACCGCGTCGATCCTGGTCGGGGTGCCGGCCACAGCACACACGCGCGAGACCGTGCCACTACCGACCATCAACCCCATCCCGGCCGGCCCGATCTTCACCGGGGCCCTTCAGGACCTGGCGCCCCGCGGCTTCTTCGAGCGCGAATACGTCGTGACGGTCACGAATCCGCAGGTCTACTCATACGTCGGCGACTCCACCGACGTCACCGTCACTCCGGCACCGGCCTCACCCCAGGGCGACTACCGCAGCCGGATCATCGTCCGCGGTCCGAAGCGCCCCGAGGACTTCAACGGCCGCGTGCTCGTCGAGATGATGAACACAACCGCCACGGTAGACCTCGACATCGCTTGGGAGCACTCGCACGACTACCTGATGCGCGAGGGATGGGCCTACGTCGCCATAACGGTGCAGCAGACGGGGATCAAGGCGCTTCAGAGCTTCATCCGCGACTCCAAGCGCTACCGCGATCTGGGACTCAACCTCATGACCCCCGACGCGGTGGCCGACGCCGCTCAGGGGATCCGCGATCCATCGATCGCCTGGGACCTGGCGTCGCAGGTCGGCGCACTCATCTCACGCGGCGGGTCGACGAGCCCGCTCAGCGGCTACGACGTGCGCAGCACCTATCTCACCGGACAGTCTCAGATGGCGGGATACGCCGTGACCTACGTCAATGGCATCCATCCGCGTCACCGGGTCTTCGATGGATTCCTGGTCGCCTACCGCGGCACGCGAGCAACCAATCTCCAATACGCGGCGCCCGTCGACGGCGCGGTGCCCAACACGTCTGCCTCCGCTCAGCAGCGGCGACTCGCGGGCGGCGGTACTCCGGTCATCAACCTGCAGACGGAGTCGGATCCACTCGGCTTCCCCTCCGGAGACGACACCGCCCTATGGCGATCCGACGCCGATTCTGAGGCCGATCGCTTCCGTCTGTGGGAGATCACCGGCTCGTCCCACAACGATCGCTGGGGCGCCGAGCAGGCACTCAACATCCTCGAGCGCGACTACGGACTGCCCTTCAAGCCCGCCTGCGACTGGGTCGCCCCGACGGGCGTCAACGCCTTCCCCACGAGGTTCGCCTGGAACGCCGCTCTGCAATCGCTAGCGCGCTGGGCGGAGGAGGGCGTCGCCCCGGCGATCGGTCCGCGCATCGAGCGCGCCAATGGCCAAATCGTCCGGGACGGTGCCGGCAACGCGGCCGGTGGTATCCGCCTGTCGCCCATGGACGCGCCCGTCGCGACGCGCGGACCGACCAGCCCGGGCGCCCTCTTCTGCCCCCTCACCGGCTTCCAGACACCGTTCAGCGAGTCGACGCTCAAGGGGCTCTACCCCACGAAGGTCGACTACGCCCGAGCCGTCCGCAAGGCGGCCAAGGAGGACGTCGGCGCCGGCTTCCTCCTGAAGTCAGATGCTGTCGAGCTGATGCGCCTAGCGCGTCGAGGGCCGGCCAAGGAGGCCCAGACCATTCGCGAGTACTAGTCGCCCAGCTCGATGGCACCATCGAAGGGGCCGATCACCGCATAGGTGGGCTCATCGCTGAGCAGGCGCCCGGCGAGTTCGCGCACGTCGTCGTGACCGACAGCGTCGATACGGCCGAGCACCTCGCCGATGGACGGGATCTCGGCATAGAGGAGTTCGCCCTTCGCGATCCGGCTCATGCGCGCGCCCGTGTCTTCCTGGCCGAGCACAACGCCGCCCTTGACCTGACCCTTGCCGCGCTGGAGTTCCTCGTCGGTCAACCCGGAGCGCATGACCTCCGCAACCGTCTCGCGGCACACTCGCACCACGTCCCTCACCTTGCCGGGCAGGCAACCGGCATGGATGCCGGTATATCCGGAGTCGCTGAAGCTGCAGACGAAGGAGTAGACGGAGTAGGCCAGGCCACGCTCCTCGCGCACGCGCTGAAACAGCCGGCTCGACATGCCAGCGCCCAGCGCTGCATTGAGCACACCGAGCGCATATCGGCGATCGTCGGTCCGCCGCAGACCGTCATACCCGATGACCAGATTGGCCTGCTCGGTCGGGCGGACCTGCAGCGCGGTCGTGCCGCGCCCCCGGGCGGCTGCCGCGCGGCTCGGCACCGAACGGTGCTCGGGCTCGGCGTTGGGGGCGTCACCGTCGAAGGCCTCGGCGACGAGCGCGACGATGTGATCGTGGTCGACAGACCCGGCCGCCGAGACGACGATGCGCGAAGGCACGTAGTTGCGCCGGTAGAACGCCCGGATCCCCCGGGGGGACAGCTCGCTGATGGTCTGCTGGCTGCCCAATATCGAACGGCCGAGCGGAGAGGAGCCGTAGTAGGTCTCCATGAAGAGGTCGTGGACGATGTCGCCGGGATCATCCTCGTTCATGGCGATCTCCTCGAGGATCACGCCTCGCTCGCTCTCGATGTCATCCGACTGGAGGAGTCCCTGGGTCACGACGTCGCAGACCACGTCGACAGCGAGCGCCGTGTCGGTGTCGAGGACCCTGGCGTAGAAGCAGGTGTATTCCTTCATGGTGAAGGCGTTCATCTCACCGCCCACGGCCTCGATCGCCGAGGAGATGTCCCAGGCGGAGCGACGCCGCGTGCCCTTGAAGAGCAGGTGCTCGAGGAAGTGCGCCGATCCCATCTGACGCGCAGACTCGTCTCGCGAGCCGACTCCGACCCAAACGCCGAAGGAGACCGAGCGAACGCCGGGCACGGACTCGGTGACGATGCGCAGCCCGCTGGTCAGCACCGTGCGACGCACGAGGGCCCCGTCCGCCCCCTCGAGAAGGGTGCGGGTCGAGGCCCTGTGTGCGGTCACGTCAGCGATCAGGCGTCTGCGGTGGCCGGCTCTGCTGCAGCAGCTGCCGACTCGTCGAGCACCGGGACCAGCGAAAGCTTGCCGCGCGGATCTATCTCCTTGATCTCGACCTGCACTTTGTCGCCGACCTTCAGCACCTCTTCGACGGTCTCGAGCCGCTTCTTGCCAGGGGCCAGCTTCTTGACCTCCGAGATGTGCAACAGGCCATCGCGACCTGGCACGAGTGACACGAAGGCCCCGAACGTCGTCGTCTTGACGACGGTGCCCAGGTAGCGCTCGCCGATCTCGGGCATCGTCGGATTGGCGATGGCGTTGATCTTGGCTCGGGCAGCCTCGGCGGCGATGCCGTCGGAAGCCCCGATGTAGATGGTGCCGTCGTCCTCGATGGTGATGTCGGCGCCGGTGTCTTCCTGGATCTGGTTGATGATCTTGCCCTTGGGCCCGATCACCTCGCCGATCTTGTCGACCGGGATCTTCACCGAGATGATGCGCGGCGCGAACTGCGACATCTCGCCCGGGTGGTCGATCGCCTCGCCCATGACCTCCAGAATCGTCAGGCGAGCCTCGCGCGCCTGGTCGAGAGCACCCGCCAGCACCGAGGCAGGGATGCCATCGAGCTTGGTGTCGAGCTGCAGGGCGGTGACGAAGTCCTTGGTGCCGGCAACCTTGAAGTCCATGTCGCCGAAGGCGTCTTCGGCACCCAGGATGTCGGTGATCGCGACATATTCGGTCTTGCCGTCGATCTCGCCGCTGATGAGTCCCATGGCGATGCCGGCCACCGGCGCCTTCAGGGGCACGCCCGCTGCCATCAGCGACATCGTGGAGGCGCAGACCGAGCCCATGGACGTCGAACCGTTGGAGCCCAGCGCCTCCGACACCTGGCGGATCGCGTAGGGGAACTCCTCGCGAGTGGGCAAGACCGGCATGAGAGCGCGCTCGGCGAGCGCGCCGTGACCGATCTCGCGACGCTTGGGCGACCCGACGCGGCCCGTCTCGCCGGTGGAGTAGGGCGGGAAATTGTAGTTGTGCATGTAGCGCTTGCGGTTCTCCGGATTGAGCGTGTCGACCTGCTGCTCCATGCGCAGCATGTTGAGGGTGGTGACTCCCAGAATCTGGGTCTCACCGCGCTCGAACAGCGCTGAGCCGTGCACGCGCGGGATGACATCGACCTCGGCCGAGAGCACGCGAATGTCGCGCGGGCCACGGCCGTCGATGCGCACCTGGTCGCGAAGTACGCGCTCGCGGACGTTCTTCTTGGTAACGCTGCGAAGTGCCGCCGAGATCTCCTTCTCGCGGCCTTCGAACTTCGGCCCGACGGCGGCCAGGACATCGGCCTTGATGGCGTCGAGGGCGGCCTCGCGCTCGGCCTTGCTCACGATCGTGAGAGCCTGAGCGACGCGCGAGCCGGCTTCCGCGTCGACAGCGGCGTAGACGTCATCGCCGTAGTCGAGGAACACCGGGAACTCCGCCACGGGCTTGGCCGCGTCAGCGGCGAGCGCCTGCTGCGCCTCGCACAGGACGCGGATGAACGGCTTTGCAGCCTCGAGGCCCGCGGCCACGACCTGCTCCGTCGGCGCCGTGGCCCCGCTCGCGACGAGGTCGATCGTGGATGTCGTGGCCTCGGCCTCGACCATCATGATCGCGACGTCGTTGTCGACGACGCGTCCGGCAACGACCATGTCGAAGACGGCGCGCTCGAGCTGAGAATGCTTGGGGAAGGCCACCCACTGCCCGTCGATCAGCGCGACGCGCACGCCGCCGATCGGCCCGGAGAAGGGCAGACCGGAGATCTGAGTGGACGCCGAGGCCGCATTGATGGCGAGGACGTCATAGAGGTCATCGGGGTTGAGCGCGAGGACCGTGACGACGATCTGGACCTCATTGCGCAGGCCCTTCACGAAGGACGGGCGCAGAGGCCGGTCGATGAGGCGGCAGGTGAGGATCGCGTCCTCGGACGGGCGCCCCTCACGGCGGAAGAACGAGCCGGGGATGCGGCCCGCGGCGTACATGCGCTCCTCGACGTCGACCGTGAGCGGGAAGAAGTCGAACTGGTCCTTGGGCTGCTTGCCCGCGGTGGTGGCGCTGAGGACCATCGTGTCGTCGTCCAGGAAGGCAGACACGCTGCCGGCAGCCTGGCGCGCGAAGCGACCGGTCTCGAATCGGATGGTGCGGGTGCCGAAGCTTCCGTTGTCGATGACGGCCTCGGTCGTGGTGATGGAACCCTCCACGGGTTACTCCTTAAAGATGCGTCGGCACGCGGCTATGCGGCAGCGAGCCTCGACGCCCTTCGCAGGACCGCGCCGGTCTTCGATCGAGGCCCACGGGTGCAAGGACCCGGAAGCCACTACCGAGGACCGACGGCGCGTCGGCGAATCAGCGTCTGTGGGTGAACTGTTCAGTTGTGAGGCGCTCGCCTAGCGGCGAATGCCCAATCGCTCAACGATGGCGCGGTAGCGAGCGATGTCGGTCTTCTGCAGGTACTGCAGGAGGCGACGGCGCTGGCCGACCAGGATGAGCAGCCCACGGCGCGAGTGGTGATCGTGCTTGTGCGCCTTCAAGTGCTCGGTGAGGTCGCTGATGCGGCGGGTGAGCATCGCAACCTGGACCTCGGGGCTGCCGGTGTCCTGGGGCGATGAGCCGAATTCGGCGATGATCTGCTGCTTGGTGGCAGAGTCGAGCGACATGGACTTCCTCTCGGGCGCGTCGGCCGGCCGGTGGCCGGTGGCCCGGGGTTGAGGGCCGTCACGAGCTCCAGGGCGCCCGCCCCGGAACCGTCAGAGCCCAGCGTATCAGCCGTCGAGGAGGGCCGACGCCGCGGCGACGTCACGGGACATCTGCTCCACGAGGGCATCCACCCTAGGAAACACCTGCTGGCCGCGCAGTCTTTCGACGAATTCCAGCCCGACGTGGGTGTCGTAGAGGTCCAGGTCGTCGCGGCCGATGACATAGGCCTCCACTCGCATCTCGTGGCCGCCGAACTGGGGATTGGTGCCCACGGAGATGGCGGCCGGCAGTCGCGTGTCATCGCCCGCCGCGAGGTAGCCGGCGTACACGCCCTCGGGCGGCACGGCCAGGCCTGGCTCGACCTCGACGTTGGCCGTCGGGTAGCCCAGTTCGCGCCCGCGTCGATCCCCTTCAATCACCGGCCCCTCAAGCCTGTGCGGACGGCCGAGCACCGCCTTGGCGCCGCGCATGTCGCCCTCCGCGATGCGGTCGCGGACATAGGTGGACGACAAGATCACCGAGCCGCGGCCGGGGATCTCCTCGGCAACGAGGTCGACGACGTCGACAGCGAAAACCAGGTCGCGGCCCAGCTCGGTCAGGGTTTCCACGTCACCCGCGGCCCTTTTGCCGAAGCGGAAGTTGCGGCCCACGATCACAACGTCGGCATTGATCCCCTCGGGGTCGCGCAGCAGGCGAGCGAACTCCGCGGGAGTCTGAGCGGCCAATTGCGGCGTGAATGGCAGGACGATCACCTCGTCGGCACCCGCGCGCTCCAAGAGGGCGATGCGCCGATCCAGGGTCGTCAGCCGTGCCGGTGCACGATCGGGCCTGAGCACGGAAACCGGGTGGGGGTCGAAGGTGACGACCACCGCGCTGCCGTCGTCGCCGGCCCTTCGCACGGCACGTCCCACGAGCCCCTGGTGCCCCCGGTGGACGCCGTCGAAGTTGCCGATGGTCGCGACGCGCACGTGCGAAGCCTGCCACGGAGCGCCACGTGGGAGGATGAGGCCTCCCGGGTTCGCGATCCCCGCGCCCCGGGGCACCGGGAGAAGATGTGGCGGATCGCCTGCTGCTGCACATCGGCACGCAGAAGTCGGGTACGACATACCTCCAGCGCGTCATGTCACAGCTCTCCGGCAGCCTCAAGCGCGACGGCGTCCTGTATCCCCTTCGCCTGCATGGCCGACGCGAGGTCTACAACCACGAGGCCGCCGCCTACGGACTGCTCGGCAACACCTCGTTTCCTTGGGTGGCCGAGTCCAAGGCGCGCGCGTGCGAGGGGTCGTGGGAGGGACTCACGCGCAAGGTCCGCGAATGGGACGGCACAGCGATCGTGTCGGGAGAGGCGATATCCGTCATCACCTCCGGAGCGGCCGAGCGCCTGGTCGGCTCGCTCGGGATCGCCAACACCCACGTCATCATCACGGCACGCGATCTGGGTCGCGTCCTGCCAAGCTCGTGGCAGCAGCACATTCGCAACGGGCGCTCCACGCCCTTCGCTCGCTACCTCACACAACAGGCCGAGCGCCGTGGCGATGGCGACGCCGCGCAGCGAGCGGCACGGTGGGACGCCGATCCCGAGCAGACGTTCTGGCGTGCGTACGCCATCGGCACCCTCGTGGACCGGTGGGCTCCCCTCGCTCGCACCGTCACCGTCGTGACCGTCCCTCGCCGAGGGGCGGCGCCCCACGAGCTGTGGCACCGGTTCAGCCGCGCGCTCGACCTGGGCGGCCTCCTGCCTGAGATTCCCCCACAAATCGACGACCTCGAGGCCAACGTCGGGCTCACCGAGCCGGAGGTCCTCGTACTGGCCGGACTCAACCGTAGGATCGACCCGGTCAAGGCAGACGATTCCGAGGTACGCCGGCTCCGCGGCCGCATCGTGCGCGAAGCGTTCGTACCGCGTGCCGACCGAGGCTCACCCGTGTCGATCCCGCGCACTTGGCTGCCGCATGTCACCGCGTGGGCGCAGCAGGACGCCGACGTGCTGCGATCGAGCTCTGCCCTTCTGGTCGGCCCCGAGTCCGACCTGCTCGTCGACCCCGACGCACCCTCAGGGGACGGCCCTGACGCCGACGAGGTGGCGCGCGCCGCGGGCGCAGCCATGGCCTACCTCGCCAATGTCTGCACGCGAGGCGCCTAGACTGTTTGGGTGCTGCTGTTGGTATGCGGGATGCATCGTTCCGGCTCGACCCTCGTGTGGCAGATCACCCGCCAACTCGTCGACGGACAACCGGGCCTTCGAAACCCCCGTGGCGTGGAGCCCGACGCCTTTCCCGCGGCCGCGGCTGATCCCGGCGATCTCCTCCTGGCCAAGATCCACTACCGCGGGTCACTGAAGAAGGCGGACTTCCCCGATCAGGGTGTTCGCTACCTCTACACCTACCGCGATCCGCGCGACGTCGTCGCGTCACTCTTCCGCAAGGGCCGGTTCAAGCCTGGGAGTCCCAAGCGGGGCCCCAGCAAAAGCAAGCTCATCGCTCGACGCGAGCTCAATGGCGACACGTTTTGGCGGGCCCGCAAGAACCTCTGGGTTGGCCGCTACGAGGACTTCCGCGACGACGTACCGCGGCTCATAAGCCAGCTTGCCGACTTCCTCCAGGTGCCTGTCACCGCCGAGCGAGTCGAAGAGATTGCCGCCCTTGTCAGCCTGGAGCAACAGCAAGAACGCGTTTGGGAGTCTCGCGCCTCTGGGGTGGACCCCGACCTGCGTGTGACGGCTAATCACATCACCGATGGTCGCGAGGGCGCCTGGCGAGACACCCTCACCCCGGAGGAAGTCGCGGCCGTCGAGGCAGAGTGCGCGCCATGGTTGGTCGAGCACGGATACGACCTCGACACCCCTGTCGGCCGACGCAAGGCTGGACTCGCCAGCCCGGCAGCCACGGCCAGCGCGCGGCCCGCTCCAACGTCGGCCGCAGACGTGTCGGTGGCCGTGCTCGCCCCGTTCGCCGGCGCTGCTGGCTTCGCCTGCGTCGGCGTCCTCGTGCACAGGCGACTCCCGGGCGCAGCGCTTCTCATGTGGGCGGCGGCAGCGGCAGTGGGAGGGGCGGCGGCCTACCGCGCCGGACGAGAAGGGATCTCGCCGCGCGAGGTCGCCCAGTCACTCCTAGCGCGCGTTCGCGGCGGCTAGCGATGGCGCGCCGCGTCATCTTGCACATCGGACCCCGTAAGACCGCGACCACCTACGTCCAGCGAGTACTGCAGTCGCTCGTGCGATCGCGTGAGATCCCGGCCGAGATGTACCCAGTGCGCACGCGCGACCGACTCGACCACAACCAGGTGCCCGGCCTTATAGACCTTGTGCGTTCCGCCGGGGAGATCGGCCTGCAGGAGGATGCCTGGACGCAGCAGGACGGCTCGGATGCTCGGGCCCTGCTGAGCGCGGTCGCCGGCACCGCAGGCGACGTGATCCTCTCGGCCGAGGCCATGTCGGTGCTCCGCCCGTCAGGGGTTCAGGCGGTCGTGAGCGCCCTGGCGCCGGCGCCCGTCGACGTGATCGTCACCGCGCGCGCCCTGGATCGGGTACTGCCGAGCTCGTGGCAACAGCACATGCGCAATGGGAACTTCGAGGCCTACGACGCCTATCTCGCCCTCCGGGCGGAGGAGCGCAGCACACGGATCTACGAGACGGAGCTGTCCCGCGCATTCTGGCGCGCCTACCGCTACGGCGATCTCGTGCGTCGCTGGCAGGAGGCGGCCCGCTCGGTGTCGGTGGTGACGGTGCCTGCCGGATCATCCGATCCCGCGGTGACCTGGCGGCGCTTCCGTGCAGCCACCGGAGTCGAGGAACTCCCCTCGGATCACCCGCCGATTCCCGACGACCGCGCCAACGTCTCGCTGACCGGTGCCGAGGCATTCGCCATCTACGGCCTCAACCTCATCGCCCGTGCGGCCGGTCACGGTCGACGCGAGGTTAGGGCATGGCATCGGACCCTGATTCGGGAGGGGTGGACGGATCGCGCCGATCGCGGGACGCGACTGGGCCTACCACCGGACATGCGTGAACCGGTGTCCTGCTGGGCCGCAGATGACCTCGCAGGTCTCCAGGCCACGAATGCGGTCGTAAACGGTGACCTCAGGGATCTTGAAGCCGCAGACATGACGGCAGACCCCGGCCTACCCACTGCCGACGAGGTCGCAGCCGCGTCGGGAGCGGCGCTCACGCTGCTCTTCGCTCAGCACTCCGGTCAATCCGCCGACGACTAGGGTCGACGTGCCGGCAGGGCCGCCCCCGTCGGGCCGGCCCGCGCCCACCGCTCCAACTGAGCCACGAACGCCTCCCCGTCGTGCCGCCAGTCCGCGTTGTCGCGCACCCACTGCCGTCCGGCGTCGGCCATTGCCTGTCGTTTCTCGTCGTCCCGGTTGAGCATGGCCACAGCGTCGGCGACCGCGCCCGGATCGCCGAAGGGCACGATAACTCCGCCGCCGGAGGCTTCGGCCAGCTCGCGGGCCAGCGGGAGCGGCGTGGAGACGAAGGGCACCCCGCGCGCGAGGTATTCGATGAGCTTGGTCGGCATCGAATGGCGGTAATTGGCCTCGTCATGGAGCAGCGACAGGCCCACGGTGGCGCCCTCGATCGAGCGAAGGGCTTGAGCGTTGGCAACGTAACCGTGCCACACCACGTCGCCGCGCGCGTCGGCGTCTTGCAGCCTCTGGCGGAATACGCCGTGAGCCTCGCCCGTGATCTCCATCGTGATCTCGGGCGTAATCCTGCGACCCACCTCGATGAGGTCGTCACCGCCTCGCTGCGATGTGAGCGTGCCGACGTAGATCGCCCGGCCGCGCTCGCTGGGGCGCACGCTCTCCGGCACGATCGTGGTGTTGGCAATGATCGGGTGCGGCCGCTCGAACCTGTCGGCGTAGGCGGTCTCCGCGAGAATCAGGTGCATGCGTCGCTCCGCGAACCGCTCCAGACGTCGCACGGCCCCGGCTGCCGGGGCACGAAGAGGGCCGGGGATCCACGCCTTCATCGAGACAGCCGCGGCGGTGTCCTCGTGGACATCCCACACGATGACCGGATGGCGGATGCCGATCGACGCCGCGACGAGTTCGGGTTCATGCAGCAGGACGACGTCGTGCCTGGGCGCCTCCCGTCGCAAGACGCGTCGAGCCGCTGTGAACGCTGCCACTCGACGACGCCCGGAGGCGCGCGGGACATCGATGGTTCGCACTCCGGGTGGCGGGGCGGCTCCCGCCTGGGCGAAGGGTGCGGCGAGCGTCACGGAGTGGCCCGCCGCGAGCAGGGCGCCGATCTGCCGCTCGACCACCCGCGCATCCAGCGGGTGCTGGACGGTCACAACGACGAGGACGCGCACGTCAGTCGCTGCCCAACTCCACGGCGAACTCCTCGCCCGCCTGTTCGTTGGCCTCCTTGCGCTTCTTGCGTCGTTCGCGCAGGGCCTTCTTGGTCTTCAAGCCGAATCTCTGCTCGTATTCGGTAACGACGTCGTCGGGATCACCGTCGGCGAGGATTCGGCCCTGATCGAGCCAGATGACGCGATTGCATGCCGAGCGGATCGCGCCCATCGAATGGCTCACCAGGAAGATCGTGTCGGCCTCATCTCGCAAGTGCTGAATCCGCTGACTGCTGCGCTTGACGAACTCGCCATCGCCGGTCGACAGTGCCTCGTCGATGAGGAGTATCTCGTGGGTCACCGCCGATGCGATCGCGAACTTCAGTCGCGCGGACATACCGGATGAGTAGGTCTTCATGGGCATATGGATCGCATTACCGATGCCGCTGAATTCGACCACGCTCGAGTAGCGCTCCTTGACCTCCGCGGGCGTGAGACCCAGCGCCAACAACCCCAGTTCGACGTTGCGCGAGCCAGGCAGCGCCTGCATGAGCGCCGAGCTCACGCCCAGCATGGTCGGCTGCCCGTCGGCATAGACCGATCCGTGGTTGGGAGGGAGTAGGCCGGCGATCGCCCGCATGAGGGTCGACTTGCCCGCGCCATTCTTGCCGATGATGCCGATCGCATCGCCTTGCCGAGCGACGAAGGAGACCCCTCGAAGCGCATGCACCTCGCGCTTGATCGACACCGGGCGGCGGGGCCGCAGCCGCAGCCACCAGCGAGCGTCCTCGGGGGGCGGGCCTTCGGGCGTCGTCCAGACCCGGTAGACGATATGGAGGTCGTCGACTACGACCTTGATCGGCGCATGTGGATCCCCCGCCTTCGGTGGCTCGACCCCCTCGAGGTCGAGGTCATCGGCGAAGTCGACGTCGTCGAAGTCGGGCTCATCCGCGGCCATACTGGTCCTCCGCGCGCCAGAAGAACCACAGGCTCAGGGGCAGCATGACCAGGGCCCAGCCTGCGGCGAGCGCCCAGTTGATCCAGCCGCCCGGCGAGAGGTACGAGTCCATCAGCGCGTCGCGCATGCAGTTGAGGTACACCGTGCCGGGATTGACCTCGATGATGAATGTGGCCCACGGTGGAACGCCGAGGCGATCGAGGCGATCCGCGATCGGGATCATGACGCCCGACATGTAGCCCCAGATGCGAAGTAGATAGGGCAGCACCTCGGAGATGTCCTGGACGGTGGCCACGATGCGGGCCATGATCATGGCCATTCCGAGGCTGAACATCACGATCAGAAGCAGCGCGACGGGGGCCAGCAGCCACTGCCACGTGATGGGCTCCCCCGTGACCAGCAGGATGACGATCATGATCGGCAGCGCGTAGTAGAAGACGCGCAGCTGCTTGGTGACGACGGCGATCGGC
Source organism: Actinomycetota bacterium (assembly GCA_016870515.1). Taxonomy (GTDB): domain Bacteria; phylum Actinomycetota; class Actinomycetes; order S36-B12; family S36-B12; genus Mxb001. The sequence continues at coordinate 23,150 of VGBL01000003.1, forward strand.
AGGACGGCCCGCGGGAAGTGGATCGACCGCACGAGGCCCTCGTTGCCCGAGATCGACCGCGAGCCGGCGGTCACGGATTGACGAATGAGCGCGAAGGTGAACACGCCCACCGCAAGGAAGCCGGTGTAGTTCTCGACGCTACCGCGACCGCCCAAGAGGAAGCCGAAGAGAAACCAGTAGAGAGCCATGGTCAGGACTGGATCCATCACCTGCCAGAACTGCCCCAGTCGGCTCTTTGTGGTCTGCTTGTCAACGCTGGCCTTGGCGAAGGCACGAATGAAGACCCTGCGCTGCCACAGGCTGCGCAGGTAGGCGAAGAAGCCCGGCCTGCTGTTGACGGGCCGGAGGTCGTACTCCGCCGCCAACTGCCGGGCGTCGCGCTCCTGCCCGTCGACCAGGATCAGAGTCGCACCGCCTTGTCATCGGTCGTGACCCCGCGCGTATCGAAGAATCGGCTTGCCCGACGGGACAGCGCATCAATGTCGTAGGCCGCATGGTTTTGCAGCAGGACACAGACGTCGGCACCGTCGATGGCATCATCGAGATCGGGGACCGCATCGAGGCTGGCGCCGCCCAGGTGCCACGTGCGCACGTGGGGATCGTGGAAGGTGACGTCGACGCCCTTGTCGATCAACTCCTGGGCGATTGGCTTGGCTGGCGACTCGCGCTGATCAGCGATGTCTGGCTTGTAGGTGACGCCGAGCAGCAGCACCTTGGCCCCGCGCAGTGCCTCGCCCTGCTCGTTGAGGATGTCTTGGATGCGGCGCACGACGTAGGCCGGCATGCCCGCATTGATCTCCTGCGCCAGCTCTACGAAGCGGAACGGATAGCCCAGCTTCGCCTGCACCTGATAGGAGAGATAGTTGGGATCGATGGGGATGCAGTGACCGCCCACACCGGGCCCGGGGTAGAAGGCCTGGAATCCGAAGGGCTTGCTGCGAGCCGCCGCGATGACATCCCACAGGTCGATGCCCAACTCATGGCAGAAGCGGGCCATCTCGTTGACGAGCGCGATGTTGATGTGGCGGTAAGTGTTTTCGAGCAGCTTGGCCATCTCTGCCTCGCGCGTGCCGCGCGCGCGTACGACGGTGTCGACGAAACGGCCGTAGAAGGCCGCTGCCGCCTCCGTGCAATTGGGAGTGTGGCCGCCGACCACCTTGGGGGTGTTGCGCATGCCGAACGTCGGGTTGCCCGGGTCGATGCGCTCGGGACTGAAGGCCAGGTGGAAGTCACGCCCGGCAACAAGGCCCCCGGCCTCGAGGATGGGGCGTACCTCGTCGTCGGTGGTACCCGGGTACGTCGTGGACTCCAGGACGATCAGGTGCCCGGGACGCAGGTGGGTCGCAATGGCCCGGGTGGCGCCGAGCACCGGGCCAAGGTCGGGACCTCCCTCGGGGGTCAACGGGGTGGGCACGCAGATCACGATCGCGTCGGCGCCGGCCATCACAGAAGGATCAGTGGTGGCCTCGAAGCCGGCGGCGAGCATGTCGGCGATGTCACCGTCGGACAGATCGTCGACGTGCGAGCGGCCAGAACGCAGCCCCTCGACCACGCGCTCGGAGACGTCGAACCCGGTGACGGACAGACCCGAACGGGCGGCCTCCTGCGCGAGGGGTAGCCCGACGTAGCCCAGGCCGATCACCACGAGGTCGCGAGCCATAGTCACGTCATCCTTCATCACGTGCGCCCGCCGAACGCGGATGCACTCGTCGAGTCAGCCAGACAGCGTCGGCTCGGCCGACCCGCCGGGCGAGGACGCCGACGGTGGATTTCCCTCGATGGGAACGCCGAGAGCAGCGTACGCGGTGCGGTAGCGCCTGGTCACGGAAGGCCACGTGCGGTGTGCCGCGGCCCAGGCCTTTCCCCGCTCCCCCAGGTCGCGGCGCAGGGCCGGATCCCGCAGCTCCCTGAGGGCCTGCGCCAAGGCGCCCGGATCTCCTGCTGCCACCAGCGGCGTCTGGGGAGCCAGGACCTCGGCCACCGCCGGCAGGTCGGTGCCGACCACCGGCAGCCCGCGGGCCTGCGCCTCCAGTGGCTTCAGCCCGGTGACCTCCCTGTTGAGGGGGGTATCTAGGCGTGGGTAGGCAAAGACGTCGAGCGCGTCGAAGTAGCGGCTGACCTCGACCACGGGCACGCGTCCGGGTGTCGTCATTGGCACGGCGAGGTCGCGTGCCCGAGTGCGCAGCCGAGGAAGCGCCGGCCCATCACCGACCAGCAGTACACGCGCATCGATCCCCTCCGCCCGAAGTCGCGCTAACGCATCGAGCATGACCTCGAAGCCTTCAGCGTCGTGGATGGTTGCCACGCTGCCAACCCAGAAGCCATCGCGGTCAAGCCCGAGGTCCGCGCGTGCCTCGACAGACTCGCGCTTGCCCTCGAGGAACCCGACAGGCACGCCGTTAGGAACGACGACCACGCGGTCGGCATCCACGCCACGCGCGATGATCTTGGCACGCATGGATTCGCCGAGAGTGGTGACCAGGTCGGCAGCCCTCATGACCTCGGTATGCCGCTCACGCGTCCACCGGTAGGTGTCGCTGTCGCGTGCAGACTCGCCCCCGTGACGGGACAGCCAGGTGTCCTCATGAAAGGCGCGCACCTCATAGGCGACCGGGATGCCCGCGCGGCGCCCCACTTCAAGGGCCACTCGCGCGTTGACGTGATCGGATGCCGCGTGCAGAAGATGCGGACGGAAGTCGTCGGCCACGCGCGCTAGCAGGTCGGCATATGCGCGCGGCAGTGCCGCGTCGGACGGCATCACCGCGGGAAGGAGCCGGAGGTAGGGCACTCCATCGAGGAATTCGGTGGGCGCAGCATCGAGTTCGCCGTAAGTCACGGGATATCCCGGCCGCGTGGCCGCGCGCGCATCCCAGCCGAACTCTCGCTGAGCAAGCAGGATGCGATGGGTGCGGATCGTCGAGCCCGCCTGCGTCAGTGGGAGCGAGTTGGTGACGACGTGGAGTATGCGGGCTGGGGGCGTGCCTGGCGGGAAAGCCGCATCGTCACCTTGTGCATAGGCCCACGTCGGAAGTGGCGACGTGAGCTCATCAACTTGACGGCGAGCCGTGCGCGCAACTCGACGACCCCGTGCATCGTGCACCGGATGGTCGAGCACGTCGATCAGGTCACCTCTGAGGCGACGCACCGCGAGTTCGCAGGAGGGTCGGCGCGAGTCGTCGGGATCGAGCAGTCCGAGCGCGATCTCCGCGTCGACCAGGCGGTCCTCGGCCACCGCCCGATCGACCAGCGCGGCCGGATCGGTGCCGCGGGGGCCGCGGGCCGTCGCTGGCCACGCGCGCTCGAGCGCCGCTCGGCCCCGGGCCGGATCTTCCGCGAAACGACGCAGGGCACCGGTCACGGCGAGCGGAAGGCGACGCGCCACTTGCGCGCCTCGCCGCAGGGCGCGCAGCCGTGTCATGGGCACCTCCTCGTCTGGGATAGTAGAGGTGGCCCGACACCCCGACCGGCTCGCAGGCGCCCACAGGAAGGCCCCGATGACCCTGCTCCACGTGACCGGAGCGCGCCCGAACTTCCCCAAGGCGGCCCCTGTCATCGCGGCCCTCGATGCCGCGGGTGCCCGCCAGCGGCTCGTCCACACCGGGCAGCACTACGACGATCGCATGTCGGAGATCTTCTTCCGCGAGCTCAACCTGCCGCGCCCGGACATCAACCTGGGCGTCGGGTCCGGCAGCCACGCCCAGCAAACTGCCGCGCTCATGGTGGGGCTCGAACGCGAATTCCTCGAGACGCGTCCCCAACTCGTGATCGTCTACGGAGACGTCAATTCCACGCTCGCCGCCGCTGTCACGGCCGCCAAGCTCGGGCTTCCCGTCGCTCACGTCGAGGCGGGGCTTCGCAGCTTTGACCTGTCGATGCCCGAGGAGATCAACCGCATCGTCACCGACCGCCTATCGGACCTCCTCTTCTGCACGAGTGCCGATGCCATCGCTCATCTCGCTCACGAGGGCGTCGAGGAGCAGCGCATCCACCTGGTCGGCAACCCGATGATCGATACTCTGCTGGCCAACCTCGACCGCCTCGACGTCGAGCGCGCGCGCGACGCACTGGGACTTCCCAAGCGCTACCTCGTCGCCACGCTCCACCGGCCCGGCAACGTCGATGATCCCGAGGCCGCGGAAGCCCTCGTCGCGCTCATGCACGCCGCCGCGGCCAGGGCCGACATCGTGCTGCCGCTCCACCCACGGGGGCGAGCGGTGCTCGAGGCGCTCGGCATCGCCGATCATCCGCGCATCCATGTCGTCGAACCCCTGGGCTACCTGGAGTTCATCTCGCTCGTACGCGGAAGCGTCGCCGTGATCACCGACTCCGGCGGGGTGCAGGAAGAGACGACGATCCTCGGGGTTGCGTGCCTCACGCTGCGACCCAACACCGAGCGACCGATCACCATCACCCATGGCACCAACCGGCTCGCGTCCCCCGACACGCTGCTCGACCTACTCGACCTCGCGCTGACCGGGGAGACCGACGGCACCAAGGCACCCCCGCTGTGGGATGGCCGCGCCGGCCAGCGCATCGCCGGTGTGATCCTTGACTGGCTCGACGACCGAGACCCAGCATGACGGAGCCCGTTGCCGACACCGCGCCCGGAAAGGCCCCGGAGGCCGGGGCCACCGACGAGCGCGCGTTGTCAGACAGCGCGCGCCTGCGCGGGCAGCTGCGACAGGCCGAGGCTCGCGCCGAGCGCGCCGAGCGGGCCCTGGAGCGCATGGAACGCAGCGCCAAGTACACCGTGGGGTCGCTGCTGGTCGAGGCCGCACGAAGTCCGCGACGCCTGTTGCTGCTCCCGCGCGATCTCTGGCGGGTATGGCGCCTGCGGCGGCGCGGGAGGGACACGCCCGGAGGTGCAGCCTCGACCCGTTCGCGCCGCGACGATGCACTCGACACCGATGCCGCGCGTCTGCTCCTGCCTCGCGCATCCGCGCGGCCGGATTCGGCCTTCGCCATCGTGGGGGCCCTGTCCGAATCGACGGCCGCCGCCTGGTCGCCGTATGTCGCCGTCACCGCCGCCCTCCCCCACCAGGCGGCGGAGACCCTACGTGCCCTCGGCGCGGACCTCGTCGTCATCGAACACGCCTCGGCGCTGCCCGGCGAATCATGGGCATTCCTGGGCGACCCCGCAGCGGCGGATCGGCAACTCGCAGCGCTTCGACTCATCGACGCTGCCCGCGAACAGGGGATCCCGGTCGTCCTGCTACGCAACACGCCCGTTGCCAACACTGCCTTCCTCGCACCGCTCGCAGCGCGGTGCGATCTTATCGTCGACGGGCCCGGTTCCCGGCGCGACAACCCGTGGAATCCAGGAATCGACCCGGCAGCCTGGACGACGCCCGACACCGGACGGCCCGATCGCGCCGCGATCTTCGGATCCGATCCCCTCACCGACCCGCGGAGCGCACTGGGTGACCGCGCTCTCGCGGCGGCCCTCTCGCAAGCCCTGTCCGCCGCGGCCATCCAGACGATCTCACCGGATCCCCGGCTGCCCGTGGTCGCGGCCCGGCGCGCCGCCTTGTCGTCCGCCGCATTCGGCATCATGTCGCCCCTGCGCATTGCCGACGGCACGGTGGGCGCGCACCCCGGGAGCCTGGGGGTCCTCGCCTCCGGGCGACGGCTCGTCGGCGGCCCCGACGCCGATATCGACAGCCTCCTGCCCCACACGGCGTGGTCACGCGTCAGGATCGAGCCCGGCACGGACCTGCCGAGTGCGCTGCCGGCCGCGCAGGCGCCGCTCACCGACGAGGAAGGTCGAGCACTGCGGCGCGAGATACTCCTGCACGCCTCGGCACCCGTGTGCCTGCGCGATCTGGCGCAGCGACTTGGGCTTCGGGGTCGTCCCGCCGCATGCTGGGACATCTCCCTCGTCACCCATGACGCCGACATCGATGCCGTGCTGCTGCAGACATGGCGACCGCACGAGGTGCTCATATCGACGCCTCTCGCCGATCGTGCACGAGACACCCTTAACGACCACGGCATCGCCGTCGTCAGTGTCCACGAGGCGCGCACGCGCGATGAGTTGTCGCTGGCCAGCGGCTCACCCCTGGTGGCCGCACAGGTCGACCTGGGCGATAAGCACGCCCTCGCCGACCTGCTCGTCGAGCGCGTGGCGGGGTTGCCCACCCGATCCCGGCACAGTGACGCAGCCCTGTGGGGCACCTCATGACGCGAGACCTACGGGCGATCGTCTACGGCGATGTCAACCTCAACATCCTCGACGGGTCGGCCATCTGGGTCCAGTCGATGACCGAGGCCCTCTCGCGATGCGGCGTCGACGTGCGGGTCCTCCTGAAGGCCCCCGTCGAAACGCCGCGACTCGTCGATCCGATCCGCGCCCTGCCGGGCGTGCGAGTCGTCGATCCCTTTAGCGAGCAGCTCACGGTCGGCAAGACGCCGCTCGCCGTACCCGAGGCGGTGCGCCTCCTCGAGCAGCTTGATGGCGCGGAGCGGCCCGGCGCGGCGGCTGAGCCGCCCCTGTCGGGCTGGGCCGATCTCGTCGTGGTCCGCGGACTGCGACTGGTCACGGCGGCGGCCGCGAGTTCGCTCCGCGGACGCCTGTGGACCTATCTCACCGACATCCCGCAGTCGCCCATCGAGATGCTTCCCGAGACGCTCGAGCAACTCGAGTCCATCGCCGAGTCGAGCCGATTCATGCTCTGTCAGACGGAGGAACTCAGGGACCTACTGGAGTCCACGGTCCCGGCCGCGTGTGGACGCTGCGTGCTGTGGAGCCCGGTGGTCCCGGAGCCTGGCTTCCCGATCGCACCTCGGCCCGCACCACAGGGTCGCCAAACCCCCATCAGCATCGTCTACACGGGCAAGTTCGCCCCCTTGTGGAACACCCTGCAGATGACTCGGCTTCCGGCCCTGCTTGCCGACCAAGGCATTGCCGCCGAGCTTCACATGATCGGCGACAAGATCCACGACGTCCCGGACGACCCGGACTGGTCGTGGCGCATGCGCGAGGCCCTGCAGACCAGTCCCGGTGTCATCTGGCACGGAGGCATGCCGCGCCAGGAGGCTATGCGCCTCACCGCCTTAGCCGACCTCGGCCTGTCATGGCGCGACCCCGAGATGGATGCCAGCCTCGAACTGTCGACCAAGGTCCTGGAGTTCGGATCGCTCGGGCTCCCGGCGCTGCTCAATCGCACTCCCATGCACGAGGATCTCCTCGGCTCGGACTACCCCTTCTTCGTCGGCGACGAGGGCGACATCGTGGCGGCGGTCGCCGCAGCCATCGACTCGCCGCATCACTACGACTCCGCGCGCGAGGCCATGACTACCGCCGCCCGGCCATTCAGCATGGTGTCCTGTGTTGACCGACTGTCTTCATTGCTGGCTCGCGCATTCCCCCCGCGGCCTGGGGCCCTTGCCCATCGGGAGCAGCCGCTTCGCGTCGGCGTGGCCAGTCACGACCTGAAGTTCTTCTCACGCCTCCTCGAGCACCTGCGGTCCGTGCCGGGGATCGAAGTGCGCCTCGACACCTGGAGCAGCCTGTCAACGCATGACGAGCAGGCCAGTCGCGAGATGGTCGAGTGGGCCGACGTCGTCATTTGCGAGTGGGCCGGGCCCAACATCGTCTGGTATAGCCGGCACAAGCGCGCCGGGCAGCGGCTCATCGTTCGCCTGCATCGCTTCGAACTCGATGCAGGCTGGCTGTCCGACGTGCGGATCGACGCGGTCGATCAGGTCGTCTGCGTCAGCCCCTTCTACGGCCAGTTGACCGCCGAGCGCACCGGGTGGCCAGCCGACCGCATCGTCGTGATTCCCAACTGGGTCGACGTGGATGAATTCGCGCGACCCAAGTTGCCCGGTGCCGAGTTCACCCTGGGCATGATCGGCATCTCCCCCATGCGCAAGCGACCCGACCTCGGGGTCGACGTCCTCTCTGTCCTGCGTCGACGCGATCGTCGCTATCGGCTCGCGGTCAAGTCCAAGCTGCCCTGGGACTACTGGTGGATCTGGCGCAAGCCCGAGGAGCGTGCCGACACCGAGGCACTCTTTGGCCGCCTTCACGATGACCCGACCGTCAAGGGTGCCGTGTCCTTCGATGGATTCGGTGGCGATGTGCCCGCGTGGCTGCGGCGCGTGGGCTGGGTTCTCTCCACGTCCGACGACGAGAGCTTCCACCTGGCCCCCGCCGAGGGGATGGCGTCGGGCGCTGTACCGGCCCTGCTCCCCTGGCCGGGCGCCGACACCATCTACGACCGGCGCTGGATCCACGCCGATCCCGGCGCATTGGCGCGGGCAATCCACGACACAGTGTCATCGGGCTCCTGGGCCGTGGCCGCTGCGGAGGCGCAGCGCCAGGTCCGGGCATCCTTTCCCCTCTATGCCGTGTGCGACGAATGGCTTCGGATCCTCGTCGAGGACCTATCGCCTGACACGGCGCACGGCACGCTGGCCCGCTAGCCGAAGACCGCCGCCCACACGGCACGGTCGTCGCGCTGCTGGGCCACCCCGACAAGGTCGTTGCCGTGGATGAAGGCGGTGGAGCCCCCCTCGACACCGGCCGGCCACGGCAATTGCACGCCGTGGCGCGCGAGCCTCGCCGCATCGCCGTCAATCTCGATGGCGGGCAGCGTGCGCCGCGCCGCCTCCGCTGCCGACATGAGTGGCCCGCCGACTCCAAGCTCCTCGAGGGCCTTTGCATCCGTTAGGTCGAACGCGCCGGATCGAATCCGTCTCAGTGTGGACACGTGCCCGCCGACGCCCAGGATCTGGCCGAGATCGCGGGCGAGTGCCCGGACGTAGGTGCCTGCCGAGCAGTCGACGGACACATCGACCATCGCTACCGTGCGTTCACCGCGTCGCTCATGACGCACCCCGAGGAGATCGAAGGAGTGCACAGTGACTGGCCGTGCCGACAACTCGACATGCTCCCCGGATCGCACCAGGTCATAGGCTCGCTTGCCAGCCACCTTGATCGCACTCACCGCACTCGGCCGCTGCTGGATCTCGCCCACGAAGTGGGACATCGCGCGGGCGATCTGCGAATCGGAAAGCCCGGCGGTATCGGTTGCAGCGATGACGTCGCCGGCCGCGTCGTCAGTGACGGTTGATTCACCCAGGATGATCGTGCTGACGTACGCCTTGTCGCTGGCGGCGAGGTAGCCAAGTAGTCGAGTGGCCTGGCCGACGCCCACGACCAAGACTCCCGTCGCATCCGGGTCCAGCGTGCCCGCATGCCCCACCTTACGGGTCCCCAGCGCCTTGCGGACACGCCCCACGACGCCGTGAGAGGTGATCCCCGATGGCTTATCGACGATAAGGATGCCGACCGGATCATTCACGGGATCGCCGGCTAGTCCTCGACGGCAGCGTCATCGATGCGCGGCTGACGGTAGGGATCCGGGTCGCCCGCATACGCAGCGCCGGTAGCACGCTCGTGCACCTGCGCATCCGACTCCGCCGCGACGCGAAGGAGGTCGTCGATCTGACGCGCCGTGTCGGGGAGCGCATCGGGAATGAAGGTCAGCGAGGGAGTGTGCTTGATGCCGGTCTGGCGGCCGACTTCGCTGCGCAGCACGCCCTTGGCGGACTCCAGTGCAGCCGCGGTGGAGGCACGTGCCTCGTCATCTCCGTAGACGGTGTAGAAGATCGTCGCGTCGCGAAGATCAGGGGTCACGCGGGCATCGGTGACGGTGATGAAGCCGAGCCGGGGATCCTTGACGCGCATCTCAAGCGTTGCGGCTACGATCTCGCGCACACGGTCGGCAAGCTTGCGGGCCCTGGCCTGTGAAGCCATCAGTGCATCCCCTCATCGTCACCGCCGAAGAGCCTTCGGCGTACCGCCAGAATCTCGATCTCGGGGCGGGCAGCGAACCAGGCCTCGCAGGAATCCGCCACCTGGCGGGCATGTGCCGCCGACCCGGAGACCGAGGCGACGGTCACGAGGGTGCGCCTATGCAGATCCTGGTAGCCGGTCTCGGCGACCGCCACGTCGAACTTGCGCCGTACCTCCTTCACCAGCGGGCGTATCAACGCCCGCTTCTCCTTCAGCGAGTGCACGTCGCCCAAGAGGGCATCGACCTCGCATGTGGCGACGAACACGCCGGCCTCCGGCAGATTAGGCGAGCGCCTTCTCTCGCATCTCGTAGGTCTCGATGACGTCGTCGACCTTGACGTCCTGGTAAGAGCCAAGGTTGATGCCGCACTCGAAGCCCTCACGCACTTCGGTGACGTCGTCCTTGAAGCGGCGCAGGCCGGAAATCGTGAGATCGTTGGCCACCACGGCACCGTCTCGGATGAGCCGGGCCTTGGTGTTGCGACGGATGTCGCCCGAGCGCACGAGGCAGCCTGCGATGGTGCCGAACTTGGACGACTTGAACACCTCGCGTACCTCCGCCGTGCCCAGCTGGAACTCCTCGAACTCGGGCTTGAGCATTCCCCGAAGCGCCGCCTCGATCTCCTCGATGGCCTGGTAGATGACCGAGTAGAAGCGGACGTCAACACCCTCCTGGCTCGCGTATTCGGCGACCTTGCCTTCGGGGCGAACGTTGAAGCCCACGACGACGGCGTCCGAGGCGCTGGCGAGGGTGACGTCGCTCTTGGTGATCGCGCCGACGCCGCGATGGATGACCCGCAGGGATACTTCCTCGCCCACCTCGATCTTCAACAGCGCATCCTCGAGGGCTTCGACGGAGCCCGAGACATCGCCTTTGAGGATAAGGTTGAGTTCCCGCTGTTCGCCTTCTTCAATGCTCTTGAGGAAATCCTCGAGGGTGCGACGAGCACGCGACTTGGCGAGTTGCGCGTTGCGCTCGCGTGCCTGGCGAGTCTGCGCGATTTGCCTCGCGATCCGATCCTCGCCCACGACCAAGAATGTGTCGCCAGCTCCGGGCACGGACGTCAGGCCCAGCACCTGCACGGGACGAGATGGAAGCGCCACATCGACAGGATTGCCGTCCTCATCGAGCATCGCGCGTACGCGACCGTAGGCGTCACCCGCCACGATCGAGTCCCCGGGGCGCAGGGTGCCTCGCTGGACCAGGACGGTGGCGACCGGCCCGCGGCCTCGATCGAGGTGAGCTTCGATCGCGACACCTTGAGCGTCCTGCACCGGATTGGCTCGCAGGTCGAGCGCCGCATCGGCGGTCAGCAGGATGGCCTCAAGGAGATCATCGAGTCCCGTGCGCTGCACAGCGGAGACGTCGACGAACATCGTCTCGCCGCCGTATTCCTCGGCGACAAGCCCAAATTCCGTGAGCTGCCCGCGCACCTTCGAGGGGTCGGCACCCTCCTTGTCGACCTTGTTGACGGCGACGACGATGGGGACCTCCGCCGCCTGCGCGTGGTTGAGGGCCTCAATGGTCTGGGGCTTGACGCCATCGTCGGCTGCGACCACGAGCACCGCGATGTCGGTGACCTGAGCGCCGCGCGCGCGCATGGCCGTGAAGGCCTCATGACCGGGGGTATCGATGAAGGTGATCTGGCGTTCGCCATCGCCCGGGTGTGCGGTGATCTGGTAGGCGCCGATGTGCTGGGTGATGCCGCCGGCCTCACCGGCCACGACGTTGGTCTGGCGAAGTGCGTCGAGCAACTTGGTCTTGCCGTGATCGACGTGACCCATGACGGTTACGACCGGCGGTCGAGCCGCCAGGTCGGCCTCGTCGCCCTCGTCCTCGCCGAAGTCGAGGTCGAAGGACTCGAGCAGCTCACGGTCTTCGTCTTCGGGCGAGACGACCTGGACGTCGAAGTCGAGTTCGCTACCGAGGACCTTCAGGGTGTCGTCGTCGACCGACTGGGTGGCCGTGACCATCTCGCCTAACTTGAACAGCACGGTCACGAGGTCGGCAGGGCTCGCATCGATCTTCTCCGCGAAGTCGGTCAGGCTCGCTCCTCGTGGGAGGCGCACGACCGCACCGTTGCCGCGCGGCAGCCTTACGCCACCGATCGTCGGCGCCTGCATGTTGTCGAATTCCTGGCGCTTCGCGCGCTTGGACTTGCGGCCGCGCGACGGGCGTCCGCCGGGCTTGCCGAACGCACCCGCGGTGCCACCCCGACCACCGGGACCGCCTCCGCGACCGCCACCACCGGGTGCGCCGAAACCACCGGGACGACCCCCGGGGGCGCCACCGGGACCGCCGCCACCGGGTGCGCCGAAGCCACCGCGGCCGCCACCGGGACGACCACCCGGCGCACCGCCGGGACGGCCGCCGGGACCGCCTGGACGACCACCCGGCGCACCGCCAGGTCGAGTGCCCGGTGCACCGGGACGTGCGCCAGCCGGGCGCGGGACGCCGGGGACGCCCGGCGGCATGAGGCCGGGGGTCGGTCGCGGAATGCCAGGGACCGCCGGAGCCGGCCGACCCATGCCGGTATTGCCGGTGAACGGATTGTTGCCCGGACGCGGAGCCGGTGGACGGGGTGCCTCGCGCGCGGCCACGTTGCCGGTGAACGGATTGTTGCCCGGACGCGGAGCCGCGGGGCGCGATGCGGGGCGGGGGCCATCGGGCGTCCCCGCCGCGGGGGCCTCGGGCGCCGGCGGAGCCGGCTGCGGCGCGGCTGCGGCAGCCAACACGGGTTCGGTCGCTCGTTCGGGCTCGGCGACGGGAGGGGCCTGTGCCGGCGCAGCCTTCTTCGCGGCAGCCTTCTTGGCGGGTGACTTCTTCGCGGGGGCTGCCCCCTCCGCGGGAGCGGGCATGGCGTCCTTGAGCTTGCGGACCACGGGAGCTTCCACCGTGGAGGATGCCGAGCGCACGAATTCGCCGAGCTCAGCCAACTTGGCGAGCACGACCTTGCTCTCGACTCCGAGCTCCTTAGCGAGCTCGTAGACCCGGACTTTCGACACGACTCTCCTGTCTTCGGTCCGGGAGGCATGCTCACTGCATGCGGGTCCGGACCATCAGTGCTGGACGACCCTGCTCATGGCTGGGTGCTCATCGGTGCTGCATCCTGTATGCCCCGATCTCGGACGGTTGAGCCCTGCGGGGTGGCAAGGCCACCCAGTTCAGGCTGTCCCGCGTCCATGGCGACGGACTTGGACATGCGTGCCACGTAGTCGCGCAGGGCCGATGTGCTCGGCGCCTGCGAGGTGCGCAGCGCGCGGGTGAACGCCTTGCGGCGCTCGGCGATCTCCAGGCAGGCGGGGTGCAACCACGCGCCCCGGCCCGGCAGGGCACCCCGTGGATCGGGAATGGCTTCCCCGCCGCACAGGACGACCCGCAGGAGGTCGGCCGGAGCGGACCGCTCCCGGCAGCCGATGCACGTGCGCACGCTACGAGCGCCACTGGACGTCACATCGATCCCGGGGGCCGACCACTCAGACGCAAGGAGTGTAGCCCCTGCCTCAGGGGGATCCCGCGCCCGGATCAGGCTCTGCCGCCCCCTCGAGGGCGACCGCGTTGTCTGGCCGGATGTCGATGCGCCACCCCGTGAGACGGGCGGCCAGGCGCGCGTTCTGTCCCTCGCGCCCGATCGCCAGGGAAAGCTGGTAGTCGGGGACGGTAACTCGCGCGGCCTTCGCCGCCGGATCGACGATCTCGACCTTGCTGACCCGTGCCGGGGACAGCGCGTGGGCGATGAGCTCGGCGGGATCGTCGCTGAAGTCGACGATGTCGATTTTCTCTCCTCCGAGTTCGGACATCACCTGGCGCACGCGCTGCCCCATGGGCCCGATGCAGGCACCCTTGGCGTTGACGCCGGGCGCCACGGGGCGCACCGCGATCTTCGTGCGGTGCCCTGCCTCGCGGGCCAGACCCGCGATCTCCACGCTGCCGTCGGCGATCTCAGGGACTTCCAGGGCGAATAAGCCGCGAACCAGGCCGGGGTGCGAACGCGAGACCGTCACCTGCGGACCACGCGGACCACGGCGTACTTGGGTCACGACGCACTTGATGCGCGTGCCGTGCGGATAGGACTCGCCGGGGACCTGTTCGGCGGGCGGGAGGATGGCCTCGACCTTGCCGAGGTCGACGCGGACTACGCGCGGGTCTGAGCCCTGCTGGATCACTCCGGAAACGAGGTCGCCCTCGGTGCCGCTGAACTCGCCGAAGGTGCGGTCCTCCTCGGCCTCTCGCAAACGCTGGAGCAGGACCTGTCGAGCCGTCGTCGCCGCAACCCGCCCGAAGCCTGAAGGGGTGTCGTCGTACTCCCTCGGAAGGGGCGGCGCGGTGCCGGCAACCTGATCGGCCTCCTCGGGAATCTCCCGCGCCCACACGGTGACGTGGCCCGTCTTGCGGTCCACCTCGACTCGCGCCTGGTCGGCCGCGCCCTCTGTGCGCTGGTAGGCGACGAGCAGGGCCTGCTCGATCGAGTCGATGACGAGGTCCCAGGAGAGATCCTTCTCGCGCACCAGGGCCTTGAGGGCATTGACGTCAATGTCCATCGCTCACTGAACCTCGTCATCGCTACGACGGAACTCGACCAGGACACGCCCCTGGGCGATGTCACTGAATGCGCCCGTCCACGGCCCGGCGCGCGTGTCGATCGTCACGCCGTGGTCGTCGGTGACGCTCACGCGCCCCTCAAGCGTGTCGCCATCCGCCAGGCGACAGGACACCAAGCGTCCGCGTGCACGGCGCCAGTGACGCGGCTCGGTCAAGGGGCGATCGACTCCTGGTGAGCTCACCTCGAGCACATAGGGAGCATCGCCGAGTGCGTCGCTGCCGTCGAGCGCATCGGAAACGACTTTGCTGACGTCAGCGACAGCATCGAGGTCTATGCCGCCGTCTCGGTCCACGATGACACTGACCTTGCGACGCCGGCCGGCCGTCGTGACCTCGATGCCTTCAAGATCAAAGCCCAGACCATCGACGACGGGGGCGAGAAGGGCGTGGAGGGTCGTCTCGACCATTGCGCCTCCCGATATTCACCTGTCAACCCTGGGCCACGTACCCCCCGAGGGTACCCGCATCCGTGGCATGCTGACCGCGTGGGAAACCCAGCGCCCGACATTCGCGTGCGCATGACTCGCCGAACCGCCCTCGCCCTCCTGGCTGGTGCCGGCCTCGCAGCCTGCACCTCGGGAGGCGACTCGGTTGCCGACACCTCGCCGACCGTCGACCCCGATGCGGGCACCCGGGCCGAGGTGGTGGCCCAGGAGTGGGCGCTGGTGGCGCTGTACGACGCGGCACTGGCCGCGCCATCCGGCCGGGCCGACGAGTTGACTCTCCTTCGCGAGCAGCACATCGAGCATGCACGAGCCCTCGGCTCGACCCCGGCCACTCCCACGCCCTCGGCCTCCGCGAGCGTTCCCCCGGTCCCCAGCGCACAGGACCTCGCCGCTGCGGAAGCGGACGCGGCACGTGCCCGCGTCAACGCGTGCTCACGCGCTGTCGAGCCCGAGCTGGCCCGCCTCCTCGCGCTCGTCGGCGCCTCCGAAGCCGGTCATGCCGCGTTCTTGAAGGCGGCGTTCTCATGAGCGCGCTGGGCGAGGCGATCGCCGGCGAGGAGGCAGCCCTTTATGCCTACGGACTGTGCGGATCACGGCTTTTCGGGGCGGATCGTGACCGCGCCCTGGGCGGACTCGCCGCTCACCGAGCCCGGGTCCTGCAGTTACGCGACCTGGCGGGCGCGGCATCGATCGCCGGCACTCCCGGCGGCTACGACATCGCACCCCCGGCTGGCGAGGCGGGGGCACGCGCGCTACTTGCCGACGTCGAGTCTCGACTTGCCGCAACCTACTCCGACCTGGCCGCCGCCACGTCGGGCGATGAGCGGACCAATGCGGCCCTCGCCGCCTGCGAGTGCGAGGTTCGCGCCATCGGATGGGGTGGCGATCCCGAGGCGTTCCCCGGGCATCCCACCGACTAGATTGGCCAGTTTCCATAATGTGGGCTCGATGAGCACCATGCGCGCTGCACTTCTGGCAGGACTCACCGTAACCGCCTTTCTCACAGCACCCACGTCCATGGCCGTCGCAGACGCGGCAGATGAGATTCCCGCGGGTCCCTACACCGCGTCGGTGCTCAACGAGAGCGCCCTGAACCCGACGGTCATGGGCTCGCAGGTCGGCCAACCGGTGGCCGACGTGTCGATGGTGCTTCTCCCCGACGGGACCATCCGGGCCTTCGTCTTCGTCCAATCCCGCGGACTCGAGGTGGCCGACTCCACAGACGGCGGCAAGACGTTCACTCGTGTCGGCAGCGTCTTCGGTAGCGACAATGGCTATGGCTTCCCTCGCGTCGTCAAGACCGGCGACGGTCGCCTCCGTCTGTACAGTTCGACGAGCGGTGGCATCGCCTGCTTGGTGTCGTCAAGCTTGACCTCTTACAAGTTCACGCTAGAGAAGGCCGACTGCATTCCCAGCGCGCCTTACGGCACCGCCATCACCGGCCCTGGAATCGTGAAGCTCGCCAACGGGACCTACCGCGCTTTCTTCTCCGACTTCGTAAGTGCGGGAGGCGGGCCGAAGGCGCGCAGCATCTACAGCGCCTCGTCGCCGGACGGCACCACCTGGACGGCGGACCCCGGCGTGCGATACGGCCCTGGCTCGGCCATCACTCGCTCCGGCGAGCACCCGGCGGCAGTCCTTCACCCTGACGGCTCCATCGGCCTCTTCGCGTTCGACGCTGGCGTGGGCCCCGGTGGCGTTCCCAGCGGGCCGATGGGCCTGTACTACGCGAGGAGCACAGACGGCGGGCTGACGTTCGGCGAGCCCACGGCCATCAGTCTGACCAATGCGGTGGGGCAGGGATTCGGCAACGATCCCGACGTGATCCTGCGCGCCGATGGCTCGGTCCTTCTGTCAGCGGGAGGGTTCGCTCCGAGCGTGGGCGGCTATATCGGCACCTACGTCCTGGCCAATCCGCCCACCGAGTCCCCGACCATTGCCGTGACCTGCAAAGCCAAGGTCACAGTGAGTGCTCGGACGGTCAGGTGCAGGGGATCCTCGACGGGCATCGACCCCGGCTCCATGCTGATGCCCTATGTCCGCTACTCGCCCAAGGATACGTGGGTCATGGTAAGCGGCACTCCGCCGACGGTTTCAACAAAGGGAACCTTCACCTGGACCTTCAAGCTGACTAAGAAGAAGTCGATGGTCTACGTGTACTTCGCCCATGGAACCACGAAGAGCGTGTCCGTCGCCGTCGGTCTATGAGAGGGTTCGTCACCCGCGCACGATCTGCACGGCGAGCACCACGATCAGCAGCGCCGTGACCGCGAGCAGCACCGTGCGCACGAACCCACTGCCCTTGGCCATGGCCATGCGCGCGCCCACGATGGCCCCCGCGATATTGCACGCACCCATGAGCAGGCCCACCACCCACAGCACCGACCCGGCGAGCCCAAAGACGATGAGCGAGGCCAGGTTGGTGCCCACGTTGACGATCTTGGCGGTCGCGGAGGCCTGCAGGAACGTGTACCCCAGGGCGGCGACCAGCAGGATGACCAGGAACGAGCCCGTGCCAGGACCGATGGCGCCGTCGTAGAAGCCGATTGCCACGCCGCCGACGATGGCTGTCACGAGGTGGCGGCGCCGCGAGGCCTCGCGTGCGACCAGTCCCATGTCGCGGCGAAAAGCGATGAAGCACCACACGACGATGAGGGCAACGAGGATGATCGGGCGAAAGACCTGCGATGGCACATGCACGGCCACGGCTGATCCCGCCGCCGCTCCCCCGAATGCCGCAAACGCCATCGGCAGGGCGGTCGACAGTCGCGGGCGCTCGAGGATGCCGTAGGCAATGGCCGCCGCCGATGTGCCCAGGATCGACGACATCTTATTGGTGCCGAGGGCAACGGAGGGCTCCTGCCCCGGGTTGGCGATGAGCAATGCGGGCAACTGCAGGAGCCCTCCGCCCCCGCTCACCGCATCCACCCAGCCGGCCGCCGCCGCCACGACGCACAGCGCGACCACGACGTACCAGTCGGGTGTCATCGAGGCCGCCACAAGTCGCCAAAGACAGGGATATCGTTCGCCGCCTCGACCGGCATTCGTCAGCCCTGGCGGCAGATGGCGACGACGCGTTCGACGATGTCACCGACGGGCACGTCGACGCTGTCGCCGCTCGCACGGTCACGCAGCTCCACCTGTCCATCAGCAAGTCGCTTGCCGACGACGACGATCGTGGGGACCCCGATCAGCTCGGCATCGTTGAACTTCACGCCCGGCGATACACCCCTGCGGTCGTCGAGGAGCACGCGCACGCGGGAGGCATCGAGTTGACTCGCCATGGCCTCGGCCGCGTTGAAGGGCGCATCCTCCTTGCCGGTCGCGACGATGTGGACGTCGGCGGGCGAGACCTCGCGAGGCCACACGAGCCCCTTGTCGTCGTGGTACTGCTCGGCAACCGCGGCAACCGCACGAGAGACGCCGATGCCGTAGGAGCCCATGGTGACGGTCACCTGCTTGCCCTCCTCATCGAGCACCGTGAGCCCGAGGGCCTCTGCGTATTTGCGGCCCAACTGGAAGATGTGGCCGATCTCGATGCCTCGGGCGATCTCGACCGTGCCACCGCACCGCGGGCAGGGATCGCCGGCGACGATTTCGACGGCCTCGATCTCCCCGTCCACCTCGAAGTCGCGTCCACGCACGATTCCGTAGACGTGCTGCCCGGGCGCGTTGGCGCCGGTGACCCACGCTGATCCGACCGCGACTCGCGGGTCGACCAGGAACCGCACGCTTCCGCCGCCGGCGACACCGAGCACCCCCGGCCCGATGTATCCCTTGACCAGCGCCGGGTGCTTCGGGAAGTCGGCCTCCTCGAAGGGCCGGAGGGCAGCCGGGTGCAGGGCGGCCTCCACCCGCTTGAGGTCGACCTCGCGATCGCCCGGAACGCCGATCACGACCGGCTCCTCGGTGCCATCCGGGTAGGACGCCATGAGCACGACGTTCTTAAGGGTGTCCGAGGCGGCCCACGGGCGATCGGACCGTTGCGTCTCGGCCCGGGCGTTGGAGACCTCGACCAGCGTCGCGATGGTGGGCGTGTTCGGAGTGTCGTGGACGACCGCCGCCTCGAGCCCGCTCGTGGGCTGCGCGGCCTGCGGAGGCGTCACGACCGCCTCCACGTTGGCGGCGTAGTCGCACGACGTACAGCGAATGAAGGTGTCCTCGCCGGACTCCGTGGGGGCGAGGAACTCCTCGCTCTGGGAGCCCCCCATGGCGCCCGACTGCGCCGACACGATCACGTAGTCGAGCTCGAGGCGGTCGAAGGTGCAGATGTAGGCGTCGCGGTGGCGCAGGTACGAACGCTCGAGCCCGGCGTCGTCGACATCAAAGGAGTACGAGTCCTTCATCACGAACTCACGGCCGCGCAGGATGCCCGCACGCGGGCGGGCTTCATCGCGGTACTTGGTCTGGATCTGGTAGATGCACAGCGGCAGATCCTTGTAGGACGAGTACTCGCCCTTGACCATCAGCGTGAACATCTCCTCGTGGGTCGGACCCAGCAGCATGTCGGCACCCTTGCGATCCTGCAGTCGGAACAAGGTGTCGCCGTAGTCGTCCCAGCGGCTCGTGCGCTCATAGGGCTCGCGCGGCAGCAGGGCCGGGAAGTGAACCTCCTGGAACCCGGCGGCGTCCATCTCCGCACGAACGATGCTCTCGACATTGCGATAGGTGAGGTAGCCCAACGGCAGCCACGAGAAGACGCCCGGGGCCACGCGGCGGACGTAGCCGGCCCGCACGAGCAAGCGATGGCTCGGGACCTCGGCGTCGGCGGGGTCCTCCCGCAGCGTTCGCAGAAAGAGGGTCGACATGCGCAGGATCACGGGCAGCCCCTCTGTTCGCGGAAGACCCGAGGATAGCGGTGCCGTGGCTCAGAAGAGGATGGTGGCGAACTCTCCGACCTCTTCGAACCCGACAGCGTGGTAGCACCGACGTGCCGCCTCGTTGTAGTCGTTGACATAGAGGGTGACCACAGGAGCGCATTCGTGGCGAGCCGCCTTGACGACGGCCGCCATCCCGGGAGTCGACAGCCCCTGGCCGCGCCGATCGGGGGCAACCCACACGCCCTGCACCTGGCAGGCCCGGGTCGAGGCCGCACCCACCTCGGCCTTGAAGACGACCTCGTCTTCGTCGATGAGCGCGTATGCGCGGCCCTCGCGGATGAGTTCGGCGATGCGAGCGCGATAGGCGCCCGCCGCGCCGCCACTCAGTGGGGATACGCCGACCTCCTCGGTGAACATCGCCACGCAAGCGGGGAGCAGCAGGTCCAGCTCGTCGATACGCACAGGCCGCACGCGTTCATCGCCGGCGACGGGGGAATCTCTCGCGATGGACAGCAGGGGCTGGTGACGCCGCTCCTCGCGCGGACGCCCCCAGGCATGGCGTACGCGGCCCCACAGGTCGAGCACCTCGTGAGCCGGCCCCACCATCGACGACCCCCTGCGTCCACTACGGGCCAGCTGGGTGGCAAAGGCCTCCCGCGACTCGTCATCGGTGTCAATCGGGATGACGTTGCTGCCCAGGTAGAGGGCGGACAGGGGATGTCCGTCGACGGCGTAGACGGACACATCGGAGACAACCCGGGCGCCGATCGCCTCGAGCCGCGAGGCCACGAAGCAGTGGGCCACGGGGTCAGCGGCGAGGGCGCCGCGAAACCAGGGCAGGTCACCGGCTGCGAGGGAGCGGACCTCGCCGCGCACCTAACTCACCGAGACGAGCGGCGAGCCCTCGGCGTCGGCGCTGATCTGCTCGGCGAGCTTCATCGCCTCTTCGATCAAAGTCTCCACGATCTGGTGCTCGGGGACCGTCTTGATGACCTCGCCCCTGACAAAGATCTGACCCTTGCCGTTGCCGGAAGCCACACCGAGGTCAGCCTCGCGAGCCTCTCCCGGACCGTTGACCACGCAACCCATGACCGCGACGCGCAGGGGCACGTCAAGACCTTCGAGTCCGGCGGTGACCTGCTCGGCCAGGGTGTAGACGTCGACCTGCGCCCGGCCGCACGATGGGCACGAGACGATCTCGAGTCCGCGTTGCCGCAGATTGAGCGACTCCAGGATGCCGATGCCTACCTTGACCTCCTCGACGGGCGGAGCGGACAGCGAGACGCGAATCGTGTCGCCGATTCCCTGCGCAAGGAGTGCTCCGAACGCGACCGCCGACTTGATGGTGCCCTGGAAGGCAGGGCCAGCCTCCGTGACCCCCAGGTGCAGCGGGTAGTCGCACTGCTCCGCGAGCAGCCGGTAGGCCTGCACCATCGTGACCGGGTCATGGTGCTTTACCGAGATCTTGATGTCACCGAACCCGTGCTCTTCGAACAGCGACGCCTCCCACAGGGCCGACTCGACCAGTGCTTCGGGCGTCGCCTTGCCGTACTTCTTCAGCAGGCGCGGGTCAAGCGAACCGGCGTTGACGCCGATACGGATCGGCGTGCCCGCGTCGGATGCCGCGCGGGCGATCTCCTTGACCTTGTCGTCGAACTGCTTGATGTTGCCGGGATTCACTCGCACGCCAGCACAGCCGGCCTCGATGGCAGCGAAGACGTATTTGGGCTGGAAGTGGATATCTGCAACGACCGGGATCCCCGACTTGCGGGCGATCTGGGGCAGCGCGTCTGCATCATCCTGACTCGGAACAGCGACCCGAACCACCTGGCACCCTGCGGCGGTCAGCTCCGCAATCTGCTGCAGCGTGGCGTTGACATCGGCCGTGAGGGTCGTGGCCATCGACTGCACGCTCACGGGGGCATCGCCTCCCACCGCCACGGGATGGGTGGGGTGGCGAAGGAGCAGCGAACGGGTGGCGCGGCGCGCAGCCAGGACGGGCGGGGGCGCCGAGGGCAGGCCCAGATCGATACTCACGATCCCTAGTATCCCCGACGAGCGGGCAGCGCACATCCGGGCCGCTGTTACCCCAGGGTGATGGGCTTGACGAGATCGGCGAAAATCACGACGGCGCCGACCCCCACAAGCACGATGGCCACGACATAGGCCACCGGAAGCATGCGCGCGATGTCAACCGGGCCCGGGTCGGGACGACCCCGCCACTTCGCCACCTTGCTGCGGGCTCCCTCGTAGAGCGCGCCGGCCACGTGTCCTCCGTCGAGTGGCAGGATCGGCAGCAGGTTGAACAGGAAAAGGAAGAGATTGAGCGAGGCGGCCAGGCCCAGGAAGATCGCGACCTTGGCCTCTGTCGATTCGTCGGACGCAACGATCTCTCCACCCAGGCGACTGATCCCCACCACGCTCACCGGGCTGTCTACCTGGCGCTCCCCTTTCCCAATCAGCGTGTCGCTCACGAGTTCGTAGAAGCGCACGGGCAGGGAGACGAGGGCCACCACCGAACGCTCGGTGAGGTCCCACATCGCGGCTGGCACGCTCGACCACGGCTGTGGCACGTAGGCGATCTCCGGGCGCAGGCCGAGGAAGCCGGTCGTCTGCGTCTGCCCGGTCGGCTCACCGCCCTCGTCGTAGACGGGACGGGTGACCTCGACAACGTCGACGGGCACGACCACCGTCGTGCCATCAGCCCGCGCAATGGTGACGTCGAGCGTCTGAGCACCCCCCGCGCGAACGGCCGCGGTCATGTCCTCCCATGCACCCGGCGGCTGGCCATCGATCGCCGTGATGGTGTCGCCGGGCTGCAGACCGGCAACCGCCGCCGGCGACGGGCCGAGCGCGCACGCACCATCAGCCTGCGCCGCACCGGTGGGGTTGCTCACCGAAGGCAGGCAGGGGACGACGGCATTGACCTGGAGGGTCGCCTGCGGCACCCCTATCCCGACCAGCACGGCGCCGAAGAGCAGGAAGGCGAGCACGAGGTTCATGAACGGACCGCCGAGCATGATGATCACTCGCTTGTGCACGGGAAGCTTGTAGAAGACCCGATCTTCGTCGCCGGGCGCGATGTCTTCGAGCGACTGCCGGCGAGCATCCTCGACCATCGTGGCCAGGCGACCGGTCGACATACGTCGGGCCGTGCCCTCGGGTGCCCCCTTGGGCGGCGGGATCATGCCGATCATCCGGATGTAGCCGCCAACGGGGATCGCCTTGACGCCGTAGCGGGTCTCGCCCCGCACCTTCGACCACGCCGTCGGCCCAAATCCCACCATGTATTCGGTGACCTTGACACCGAACTTCTTCGCAGGCACGAGGTGGCCGATCTCGTGAAGGGCGATCGAGGCGAGGATGACGAGGAAGAAGGCGATGATGCCAATGACCTCCCACATCACAGCGCACCTCCCTCGATAACCTCGGCCGCAGCCTTGCGCGCCCACTCGTCTGCAGTAAGGACGCGCTCGACAGTGTCGGCGTTCCCCCTATTGTCGCTCGACAGATGCCGTTGAAGCACCACAGCAATCGTGTCGACGATCCCCGTGAAGGCAAGCCGCCCGGCAAGGAAGGCAGCCACCGCCACCTCGTCGGCGGCGTTGAAGACGGCGGGGGCGGTGCCCCCCGCTGCGCCAGCTCGACGGGCCAGGCTTACGGCGGGAAAGGCCTCGTCGTCCAAGGGCGCGAACTCCCAGGCTGCGGCCCGGGTCCAGTCGCAGCCCGGTGCGGCATCGGCAAAGCGATCGGGATAGCCGAGCGCCCAGGCGATGGGTAGGCGCATGTCGGGGGGGCTCGCCTGCGCCAGCGTCGACCCGTCGACGAACTCGACCATGGAGTGCACGACGGATTGCGGATGAACGACGACGCCGATGCGCTCAAAGGGAATGTCGAACAGTAGGTGCGCCTCGATGACCTCCAGGCCCTTGTTAACCAGGGTCGCGGAGTTGATGGTGACGAGCGGACCCATAGACCACGTCGGGTGGGCGAGCGCCTGCTCGGGCGTCGCCGTCGCGAGTCGACCAGCGTCCCAGTCGCGAAACGGGCCGCCAGATGCCGTGAGGATCAACCTCGCCACCTCTTCGTGGCGTCCCCCCATCAGGCACTGGGCAAGCGCCGAGTGCTCCGAATCCACCGGCCGGATCTGCCCCGGCGCAGCGCGCTTCTTGACGAGCGGCCCGCCGATGATGAGCGACTCCTTGTTGGCGAGCGCAACGACATTTCCCGCGTCGAGTGCCGCAAGGGTGGGCAGGAGGCCGGCGGCCCCGGCCATGGCATTGAGGACCACGTCGCAGCCCATGCCCGCGAGCTCGGCGGCCGCGTCGGCGCCCATGGCCACCCGTGACACGCCAAAGGCCCGGACCTGCTGCTCCAGCAGGTCAGTTCGGCCTCCTCCGGCAGCCAGGCCGACGACCCGAAACCGTCCGGGATTCCTCGTGACCACGTCGAGGGCCTGGACGCCGATGGACCCCGTGCTGCCAAGGATGACGACGTCCCGGGGCCTGCTCACGCCCCGATTGTCCTACGCTTATCCCATGACCGACACACTGCTTCCCCCCGCCTCCACGCTGACCCAAGAGCGCCGCCTCGTCACCGAGCTGCCCGGGCCCCGCTCCCGCGAGCTCATGCAGCGTCGCCAGGGGGCCGTCTCCGCTGGAGTCGGAGGAACCATGCCGGTCTTCGTCGAGCGGGCGGGCGGAGGTGTCGTCGTCGACGTCGACGGCAACTCCCTCATCGACCTCGGATCGGGCATCGCCGTCACCACCGTGGGCAATGCCAACCCTCGGGTCGTGGAGCGGGTGCAGCGCCAGGTCGCCGACTTCACTCACACGTGCTTCATGGTGACGCCCTACTCCGGCTACGTCGAGGTGTGCGAGGCGCTCAACCGACTGACGCCTGGCGACCACGACAAGCGCTCGGCCCTGTTCAACTCCGGCGCGGAGGCCGTCGAAAACGCAGTGAAGATCGCGCGCTCCTTCACCAAGCGACAGGCCGTCGTGGTGTTCGACCACGGCTACCACGGGCGTACGAACCTCACGATGGCCCTCACGGCCAAGTCGATGCCCTACAAGCACAACTTCGGGCCCTTCGCTCCCGAGGTCTACCGCATGCCGATGTCCTACCCCTTCCACGACGGCCCGCACGGCGGTGCCGAGGTGGCCGCGTGGGCCATCTCCAAGATGGATAAGGAAATCGGCGGAGCCAGCATCGCCGCCATCCTCATCGAGCCCATCCAGGGCGAGGGTGGCTTCATCGTGCCGGCAGCAGGATTCCTCCCGGCTTTGCGCGACTACGCAACCCAGCACGGCATCGTCTTCATCGCCGATGAAATCCAGACCGGCTTCTGCCGCACCGGCCAATGGTTCGCTTGCGAGCACGAGGGGATCGTCCCCGACCTGATCACGACCGCCAAGGGGATCGCGGCAGGCTTGCCCCTGGCCGGCGTGACCGGTCGGGCCGACATCATGGATTCCATCCACGTCGGAGGGCTCGGCGGGACCTATGGAGGCAACCCGGTTGCCTGCGCGGCGGCACTGGGCTCGATCGAATCCATGGAGGTCGACGATCTCAATGCGCGGGCTCGTGCGATCGGCGACATCCTGCTCCCGCGCCTGCATGACATGGCGTCTGCCATTCCAGCGATCGGCAACGTGCGCGGCCGCGGTGCGATGGTCGCCATCGAGATCATCCAGCCCGGCACGCTCGTTCCCGATCCCGACCTCACCCAGCGCGTAGCCAAGGCCTGCCACGCGCAGGGCGTCGTCGTCCTGACCTGCGGCACCTACGGCAACGTCATCCGGTTCCTACCGCCGCTGACCATCCCCGACTCGCTGCTCCATGAGGGACTCGACGTGGTCGAGGCAGCGTTCGGCGCCTGACGCCTACTGCTCGCGGCAGTGCCACTGCTGGCCGTAGCCCTCGCTCATGAGGTCGAGGTAGGGCACCGCGTCAAGCGCCTCGGGTCCCAGGACGCCGGCTCCCGCCCAGACACCGGTCGCCAGGAGTTCGAGCGCGATCACGGGGTTCATGGCGGTCTGCCACACGACGGCCTGCGTGCCGTATTCGCGCATCGTCCACTCGTTGTCGGCCACGTGGTAGAGGAAGACCTCTCGTGGTGCGCCGTCCGTGCCCGTGCCCGTCACCCATAGCCCGGCACAGGTCTTGCCGGACATGCGATCGCCGAGCGTCGCGGGATCGGGCAGGCACGCGGCCACCACATCGCGCGGGCTCACCCGTTGGCCACGCACCGTGACGGGGTCGGTGCGGTCCAGGCCGAGCCTGTGAAGGGTCTTCAGCACCTCAATGAACTCGTCGCCCAGGCCGTACTTGAACGTGACGCGCTTGCAATCGATCCATCGAGGCATGAGGAGGACCTCCTCGTGCTCGACATTGACGCACTCCACGGGGCCGATCCCGTCGGGGAAGTCGAAGACCTCGGCGCCGGAGAAGGGGGCGGTGGTGAACCAGCCGCGGTCCTTCTCCCAGATCACCGGCGGATTGAGGCATTCCTCGATCGTCGTCCAGATGGAGAAGCTAGGCGCGAAGTCGTAGCCGGACACTACGAGGTTGGCACCGTCACGCACGCCGAGTTCGTCGATCTCCGAAAACAGGTGGTCGGCGGCGTAGCGGGCGAAGACGTCGGCTAGGCCGGGCTCGACGCCGATGCCGCAGAGCGCCAGCAGACCTCGCGACTCCCACTCGGGCGACTTGTCGAACTGCTCGTCGCCCAACTTCACGAAAGTGTCGGCGTGGGGTCGTTCGGGATGCGGTCGCGACAGGCTCATCGCGGTGTCGAGGTAATTGGCACCCGCGTCGAATGCCCCATCGAAGATCGACATGTTGAAGCGAGGATCGACGACATTCAGCACATGCGTGATCGCGTGCTCGCGGCACAGCGCGGCGACGGCCTCCCGATCGCAGGCATCCACCGCGGCAGCGAAGAATCTCGGGTCGCCCGTGCGGGCCACGATCGACCCGGCGCGCTTGATCTCGTAGTCGGCAGCCACCCAGTGCTCGAAGAAGTCGCGGCGCTGGGCGATCAGAGCGGCCGATGTCCCGACTCCGCCTGATCCGACAGCGAGGACCCGCATGCTCACGTGGACTCGTCACGGTCGGCCAACAGCGGCCGACGGGGATCCCACGCGGGCCCTCCCGCCGCATCCGCCCGACGGCGGGCCATGGCGGAAAGCGCCTCGAGCACCACGCGACTGCCCAGCAAAGCGGTGATGTCGGCGTGGTCGTAGGGGGGCGACACCTCGACGACGTCCATGCCGACGACGGGGAGCTCCAGGCAGATGCGCCGCACGGCATCGAGCAGTTGGCGAGATGACAGGCCGCCCGGCTCGGGAGTGCCCGTGCCGGGGGCGTGGCCCGGATCGGCAACGTCGATGTCGACCGACACGAACACTCCGTCGCAGTCGTCGACGGCGATCGCGAAGGCCTCTGTCAGGCACTCGTCGAGGCCGCGCGTCACGATCTCGGTCATCTCGTAGGACCGCATGCGCTGCTGCGCCATCCAGTCGAGGACGTCAGGGGGCGGCCAGTAGCCGCGCAATCCGATCTGCAAGAACCGGTCGCCTCGAGCGGCACCCGACTCGATGAGGCGTCGCATCGGCTGGCCATGCCCGATCAGGGAGCCGAATTCGATGTCGCCGGTGTCGGCATGCGCATCGAAATGCAGGACCGAGACTCTTCCCCAACCACGCGCCCGGGCGACGCCCGTGACGTCGGGCCATGTGACGGTGTGATCGCCGCCGAGGATGAGCGGCATGGCACCCGTGTCGGCCACGCGCTGCACGGCGACTTCCAGGTCAGCGCACGAGCGTGCGGCGTCGCCGCTGTACATCTCGACGTCGCCTCCGTCGACGACCCGGAGATCCTTCAGCCCGTCGGTGCGCAGGGCCAGCGATGGCCGCGATCCGTCGTGGGCGAGGTAGCAGCCCATGCGAATTGCCTGTGGGCCGAAGCGGGCACCGCTTCGGTAGGAGGTGCCGCCGTCGAAGGGAGCGCCGATGATGACGACATCGGCGTCCGCGTAGGTGGAAGGATCCTCGAGGTCGCAAGGTGGAACTCCGAGAAACGTCAGGTCCGGGCCATATTGACCGCCGTAGCGCGCCATTCCCCCACCCTAATGCGAGGTGGCACCTATCAACTGTCGAATCCAAGACCGACGCGATCGAGAGTGCGCAGCCAGAGGTTGCGCCGGCCCTCGTTGCGATCGGCCTTGTCGATGGCACGACGGGTGATTCCGATGCCCAGCGACCGAATCGGCTCAGGCGGGAAAGGGATGGGCTTGGTGCGAGCCATCTCCAGCGCCGTGCGCTCCGTGTGCTCGCCGCTGAGCAGGTCGAGCATGACTTGGGCGCCGAAGCGACTCGCGCCCACCCCGAGCCCGGTGAACCCCACGCTGTAGGCGACTCGTCCGGCGTAGGCCGTGCCCCAGAAAGCACTGAAGCGCGAGCACGTGTCGATCGCGCCTGCCCACGCGTGGGTGAATCGCAGGCCGTCGAGTTGGGGGAAGGTGAAGCGAAAGTGCTCGGCAAGCCGGGCGAACGGCGCACTCTGACGCTCGTGCATCGGGTTGAAGCCTCCGTAGTACGAAGCGTCGTAGCCACCCCACAGGATCCGGGCATCATGCGTGATGCGGTAGTAGTGGAACTGGTTGCCGGCGTCGCCGATGCCGAAGCGGTCCCGCCAACCGATCGACTCACGCTGCTGCCCGGTCAACGGCTCCGTCATGAGCACCGAGTCGTAGACCGGGACGACGTAGTGACCCAACCGGCGCAACAGGGGCGGGTAGGCGCTCGTAGCCAGGGCCACGCGTGGGCTCCGGACGCTCCCGAAGTCCGTGACGACACGCATTGCTCCCGGTCGGTCATCGAGCGCTATCACACGGGTGCCCTCGTAGATCGCGACCCCCCGTCGGCGGCAGGCGTCGGCCAAGCCCCACGCCAGCCGAGCGGGATCGGCCATCGCTACTCCGCGTCGGTCGAGCAGACCCGCCTGATACGTGGGCGAGGCCACGAGCGCGCGTACCTCGTGAGCGTCGAGGAACTCCTGGTCGAGACCGAGCGCCGACGCCTGCTGGTGCGTGTCGCGCAGACCTTCGACCTGGTAGGGCGCGACTGCGACGTCGAGCTCACCGGAGCGCAGGAAGTCACAGTCGATGCCCTCGGCCTGCACGGTCGCCTCGATGGCATCGAGATTGGCGCGCCCCATGTCGGTCAGGCAGGGCATGTCGTCTGGCCAGCGCGCCATGCCGTTACCCAGACCGTGGGTCAGCGATGCGGCAATGAAGCCGCCATTGCGCCCCGACGCACCGCCCCCGATGCGATCACCCTCGAGCACGACCACCGTCCAGTGGGGGAAGCGCTCACGGGCGAGATAGGCGGTCCACAGGCCACTGAAACCGCCGCCGACGACGACGAGGTCGGCATCGATTTCGCTGGTCAGCGCGGGGGAAGCCTGCGGGCGATCAGGGGTGTCGAGCCAAAAGGGCGCGAATCGCACATCGGCAAGCGATGCCCGTGCCTGCGCAGTGACAGTCGTCGGAAACGGCATGGGTATCGCTAAACCGCGCTCTCCAACTTGCGACGACGCCGGTGGTTGGTGAATTGCGCTCCGAGGACCACCAGCAGGGACAGCACGAAGACGAGGGTAGCAAGGGCATTGACCTGAACCGGTATGCCACGCTGCGCAGCCCCCCAGATGAAGATGGGGAAGGTCACGAGGGTGCCAGCATTGAAGGCACTGATGATGTAGTCGTCGAACGACAGGCTGAAGCCGAGGAGAGCGGCGCCGAGGATGCCCGGCAGCACGAGCGGAAACGTCACGTAGCGAAACGTTGCTTGGGGGTCCGCGTAGAGATCGCGCGCTGCCTCCTCAAGCCGCGGATCCATGCCCTGCAGTCGCGCCTTCACGGTGACGACCACAAAACTGATGATGAACATGATGTGCGCGATGGTGACCGTCCAAAAGCCCAGTGGGAATGCGAGGTTGAGGAAGAGCGCCAGCAGGCTCGAGCCGAGCACCACCTCGGGGGTCGCCATCGGAAGAAAGATCAGCAGGTTGGTCGTCGACCGGCCCCGGAAGCGATAGCGGACAAGGGCGAACGCGATCATCGTGCCGAGGATCGTCCCCGCAAGGGTGGCGAGCACGCCGATCTCGATGCTGGTCAGGAACGACTGGCACACGCCTGGCACCCCGCACAGGTTTTGCCAGGCCTCGAGGGAGAACTGGTTCCAGGCGACGTTGAACTTGCCGGCGGGTTCATTGAAACTAAGGATAGCAACGACCGCGATCGGGACGAAGAGGTAGACCAGCACCAGGATGCCAATGATCGCGATGAGGTTCTTGCGCAGCCACTTCATCAGACCAGGTCCTCCGTGCCAGCCCGACGGATATAGACGAAGACGAGCGCCGGGATGATGGCCATCAGGATGAACGACAATGCACTGGCCACCGGATAATCCCGGAACTGCAGGAAGTTGATCTGGATTGCATTGCCCACCATCCGATCCTGGGGAGACCCGAGCAGCGTTGCGTTGATGTAGTCGCCGGATGCCGGGATAAAGGTCAGCAGCGTGCCGGCCACGACGCCCGGCAGGCTCAGGGGCCACACCACCTTGCGGAACCCGGTGAAGGGCGAGGCGTACAGATCGCCGGCCGCCTCGATGAGTCGAGGATCGATGCGTTCGAGGGCGGCGTACAGCGGGAGAATCATGAAGGGCAGGAAGTTGTAGCTAAGGCCGGTGATCACGGCAATGGGAGTGTTAAGGATTCGCCCCTCAGGGAGCAGATGCAGGGCATTGAGGGTGCTCGTGATAAAGCCCTCGTCGGCCAGGATGGTGCGCCAGGCGTAGGTGCGCAGCAGGAACGATGCGAAGAACGGTGCCACGACAAGCACCAGGAGCAGGGCACGCCACTTGCCGGCCTTGAAGGCAATGAAGTAGGCCAGCGGATAGGCGATGACCAGGGCCAGCACGGTGGCGATGCCCGAATAGATGAATGACTTGACGAACTGGGGCCAGTAGTCGGAGATAGCCGTGAGGTAGTTGGCGGCCTCGAACCCTGGCTGATAGACCCCCGGGGTGCCGGTGGGCGACTGCAGGCTAGTGAAAAACAGCGAGACGAGCGGCACCACGAAGAAGAGCCCGAGCCAAGCGATGCCGGGGAGCAGGAGCAGATATGCCGTACGAGCGCGTCGTTGGACGCCAGCACCGACTGAGACCTTGGCGCCGCCGGCCACCGGGGCGAGGGCGGGCATCTCACTGCCCCGCGGGGACGTCGAGGCCAAACGTGTGCTCGGGCGCCCAGTGGATGACGACCTCGTCGCCCGGGTGTAGGAGGTCAACCGATCGGTTTTGCTCGAAGACGGTCCACTCGTCACCCCACGTGGTCATCACGAGGTATTGGGTGGATACGCCCGTGAAGGATGCATCGGTGACCTTGCCGGTGGCTCGGTTGTGACGGTCGGGCACGGACGATGTGGAGCCGCCCGTGGCAATCGACAGTTTCTCGGGTCGCACCCCAAGCAGGATCTCGCCCTCCTGGCGGGTAGATCGAGCCGCGGGGACGTTGTAGGAGCCGCCGGGGCCACCCACGATGAGGTCGTCGCCGGATCGCCCCTGCACTGCGCCGACGACCCCGTTGGACTGCCCCAGGAAGTTGGCCACGAACGCCGTCTTGGGCAGGTCGTAGATCTCGACCGGTGGCCCCATCTGCTCAATGCGGCCCTTGTTCATGACCGCGACCGTGTCGGCCATGGTCATGGCCTCCTCCTGGTCGTGGGTCACGTGCACGAATGTCGTGCCCACTTCGGTCTGGATCCGCTTGAGCTCGATCTGCATCTGGCGACGCAGTTTGAGATCCAGCGCTCCCAGCGGCTCATCGAGAAGCAGGACGCCGGGTTGATTGATGAGTGCTCGCGCGACGGCGACACGCTGCTGCTGACCGCCCGACAACTGGGCGGGCTTACGCCTGGCCATCGGGCCCAACTCCACGAGTTCGAGCATCTGATTGACCGGGCCGGCTACGTCCTTGATGCCCCTGCGGCGAAGCCCGAAGGCGACGTTTTCGAAGATGTCCAGATGCGGGAAGAGCGCGTATGACTGGAAGACGGTGTTGACGTGGCGCCTATAGGGCTTCTCGTCGGTGATATCGGTCGAGCCCAGCATGATCTGACCGCTCGTCGGGGCCTCGAGGCCGGCAACCATGCGGAGTGTCGTGGTCTTGCCGCATCCAGACGGCCCCAATAGGGCGAAGAACGATCCCGCGGGGATGGTGAGGGTGAGCTCATCGACGGCCGTGAAGTCGCCAAACGACTTCACGAGGTTGACCAGGCGAAGGTCCTGGACCTCATCTCCAGACGGTGCCGACACCAAGAGCCCCTTTCATCGCGCTAAGGGCACCCTACGCCGGACCTGCTACATACCGATGGCCTTCTGGAACTCCCGCTGATAGGCGATGTCTTGCTCCGGGGTCAAGGTCATGAAGACGTAGGAATTGTCCAGGGTCGCCTCATTGGGGAAGATCCACTGGTTGTCGGCCAGGGCCGGATCGATAGCGGCCATAGCCTCCTTGGCCCCGTTGACCGGCGAAACGTATTGAACGTAGGCGGCGACCTCAGCGGCAACCTTGGGGTCGTAGTAGTAATTCATGACCGCTTCGGCATTCTTCTTGTGAGTGGCGACACTGGGGATCAGCATGTTGTCGGTCCAGAGCATGCCGCCGGTGTCGGGAAGCCCTACCCCGAAGTCCTCGCCCAACTGGAACATGTCACCCGACCATCCGATTACGGCGATGACGTCGCCTGTCTCGAGTGCCGCGACGTAGTCGTTACCGGCGACCTGGCGCACCTGGCCACTGTCGATCTGCGCCTGCAGCTCGGCGATCCCGGCCTGGAACTGGTCGTCGGTGAAGTTGGAGGGGTCGGCTCCCTGGGCGGCCATGATGACGCCCATCGTGTCGCGCATCTCGGAGAGCAGCGTGATGCGGCCCTTGAGCTTGGGGTCCCACATCTGGCTCAGCGAGGTCAGGGTGTCGGTGCCCAAAGCCTCCTGCAGCAGGGCCTTGTTCCAGCCGAGGCAGCCGAACCCGGAGAACCATGGCAGGGAGTACTCGCGGCCCGGGTCGAAGGAGACGTCGATGTAGTTGGGCAGCAGGTTGGCAGCGTTGGGCATGCTGGACTTGTCGAGCTTGACCGCGAAGCCGCTCTGGATCCACAGGGCGGCCATCCAGTCGGTGAGGACGACGATGTCTCGATCGATCGACTGGCCCGACTCGAGCTGCGCGCGTACCTTGGCGAAGAACTCGTTGTTGTCGTTGATGTCCTCGGTGTAGTTGACCGTGATGCCGGTCGCGGCGGTGAAGGCCTCGAGCGTGGGGTAGGCGCCTGTCTCGTCGTTGACGTCGATGTAGAGCGGCCAGTTGGCCCAGTTGAGGAACTTCTCCGAATCGGAGAGGTCCTGCACAGGTGCGGGCTCGGGAGCCGCGCCGCTACTGCTGGCCGTGCCACCGCCGCCTGAACCGGCGCCGCAGGCCGCGGCTGTCGCGGCGACACCGGTGATGCCCGCGACCTGCAGGAGGCGCCGACGCGACAGCCCGGAGCGGGACATGGCGAGAACGGCGGCGGCCTCCGGGGACAACGGGCGCTTGCCCATGATAGCTCCTATGTAGTCGTGCGCCCTAGGGGCGGCCTCGGTCTTTGAAGATAGTACGGTGCCAGTCCTTGCGCGCGTCACCCGAAATGTCGAATGAGACGTGCTTGATCACGGTGTACTCCTCCAGGGAGTACCTGGACAAGTCCTTGCCGAAGCCGGACTGCTTCATCCCCCCGTGCGGCATCTCGCTGACGATCGGGATGTGATCGTTGACCCACACGCACCCGGAGCGGATCTCGCGCTGGGCCTTCATGGTGCGGTAGACGTCGCGTGACCATACCGAGGCGGCCAGGCCGTAGCGCGTGTCATTGGCCAGCGCCAAGCCCTCGTCATCGTCGTCGAAGGGCAGCGCGACCAGGACCGGGCCGAAGACCTCCTCCTGGACGATCTCGGAGTCCTGGGCGGCCCCCGTGACCAGCGTGGGCGCGTAATAGGCGCCCTTGGCAAGATCGCCAGCCGGTGCCTCACCGCCCACCATGACCGTGGCCCCTGACCCGCGTGCCCGGTCGACGAAGCCGGCCACCCGGTCCCGCTGTGCGAACGTGACCAGCGGCCCGAGGTCGGTTTCGGAATCGCGAGGGTCGCCGAGCCGGATGCCGGACAGCACCTCGGCGATCCCCGCGACGACGCGGTCGTAGATCGGTCGCTGCACGTAGACACGCGTCGCGGCCGTGCAGTCCTGGCCGGCGTTGATGAGCGCACCGGCAACGGCGCCCTGGATGACCGCGTCTACATCGGCGTCGTCGTACACCAAGAAGGGCGCCTTGCCACCGAGTTCGAGATGGACGCGCGCCGCTCGGCCGGCGGCGATCTGCATGACGCGGCGCCCCACGGGCGTGGATCCGGTGAACGACACCATGCCGACCGCGGGGTTGCTGATCAGTGCCTCGCCGGCAACCGGACCCCGCCCCACCACGACGTTGACGACACCCGCGGGAATCCCTGCCGCCACGGCATCTTCGGCGAGCATCAGTGTGGTGAGCGGTGTGATCTCGGCGGGTTTGAGGACGATCGTGTTACCGGCAGCGATGGCGGGCAGCACCTTCCACATGGCCATCTGCAGCGGGTAGTTCCACGGGGCGATGGACCCGACCACGCCCACGGGTTCGCGACGTATCACGGAGGTGTGCGTGGCATCGAACTCTCCCGAGGCCAGCCCCTCAAGCTGGCGCGCTGCGCCAGCGAAGAACACCACGTTGTCGATCGATCCGGGTACGTCGAACTCGGTGGCGAGGCGCAAGGTCTTGCCGGTCTGGCGGGACTCGACCTCGGCGTATTCCGCGGACCGCGCCTGGACTCGTGCGGCCAGCCGGTGCAGCGCAGCCCCCCGTTCGGCCGGGGTGGCCGCCGACCATTCGGGGAATGCCCGCGCGGCGGCAGCCACGGCCGCCTCGACCTCGGCCACACCCGCCAGGCCCACGGTCTCGACGACCGATCCGTCGGCGGGATCGATGACGTCGAGGGTCTCCCCGGAGCCGGTGATCACGGCCCCGTCGACGAACCCGGCACGCTGACCGCTGGGCATGGCGCCTCCCTTGGATGGTCGCGTTCACCCTACCCGGGCTCGGCCCGGGCGATAGCCCGACCCGTCAGGGTCGACGCGTCAGGCCCGCGCCCACCACAAGCCTACCCGCCAGACCCCCACATGCTCTACGTGGAGCGCGAAGAGCCACGTCGGGCTGGACGTGCGCTGCTCCTCGACAACCGTGACGCTCACCGGGTCACGGTAGGTCGCGTCCGCCGGCTCGGCATCCGGACGCGCTGTCGATCAGCGATCGAACTCGACGTAGTCGCCCATCGTCGAGGTCTGCGTG
Source organism: Actinomycetota bacterium (assembly GCA_016870515.1). Lineage (GTDB taxonomy): Bacteria > Actinomycetota > Actinomycetes > S36-B12 > S36-B12 > Mxb001. The sequence goes on from VGBL01000003.1 coordinate 58,299, forward strand.
CACGAGCCCGTCGTCGTGCCCACACGCAACTTCGTGGCGCTCGGCATGGTGATGAGTACCTTGGCCTCCTGCCGACCGTCGTGGTAGCAGTACACCTTGCCGTCAGGCTTGACCTGGCTGAACTCACGGTTGACCTGTCCCGACTGCTGCGGGATGAACCGCCGACTACCCGAGGGAATGCCCTTGCCCAACCCTGCCGCACCCATGGCGGGGGCGCATTAGAGTGACAGGAGGGCGCAGGGGCTCCGCCCCGGGGAGGCGACGATGAGTGTGGTGCGAGCGGCGCTCGTGCAGACGGGCTGGACCGGCGACAAGGAGTCGATGATCGTCGCCCACGAGGACTACGCTCGGCAGGCCGCTGCCCATGGTGCACAGGTGATGTGCTTCCAGGAGCTGTTCTACGGGCCCTACTTCTGCCAGGTCCAGGACATCAAGTTCTACGAGTACGCCGAGTCCATCCCCGGCCCCACGACGGAGCGCTTCCAAGCACTGGCCAAGGAACTCGGCATGGTCCTCATCCTGCCGATGTACGAGGAGGAACAGCCCGGGGTCCTCTACAACACCGCTGCAGTCGTCGACGCCGACGGGTCCTACCTCGGCAAGTACCGCAAGACGCATCCCACACGTGCCGGGCTTCTGGGAGAAGTTCTACTTCCGCCCCGGCAACCTCGGCTACCCGGTGTTCAACACCGCCGTGGGCAAAGTCGGCGTCTACATCTGCTTCGACCGACACTTCCCCGAAGGCTGGCGCGCGCTCGGCCTCAACGGAGCGCAGATCGTCTTCAACCCCTCCGCCACCTCCCGGGGGCTCTCCGCTTATCTATGGAAGCTCGAACAGCCGGCCTCCGCCGTGGCCAATGAATACTTCATCGGCGCCATCAACCGCGTCGGCATCGAGGACCTCGGCGACGACGACTTCTACGGCACCAGCTACTTCGTGGACCCCGAGGGCAAATTCGTGGGCGAACCGGCCGACCCCTTTAAGCCCGAGCTCGTCGTCCGTGACCTCGACATGGACCTCATCACCACCGTTCGCAACCGCTGGCCCTTCTATCGCGACCGTCGCCCCGACGCCTACGGAGACCTCACCCGACCCTGACGGGAGGCATATATGACGACCCTCATCCGCAACGGCTTCGTCGTGACGCCGCAGGGCATTCAGGCGATAGACGTGCTCGTCGATGGCGAGACCATCGCCGCGCTGCTCGCTCCCGGCGCAACCTCCGAGGCGATGGCTGGCTCCGTAGACCGCGTGATCGATGCGTCGGGCAAGTACATCATCCCAGGCGGCATCGATGCCCATACGCACATGGAGTTGCCCTTCGGAGGCACCTTCGCGTCCGACACGTTCGAGACGGGCACGCGTGCGGCTGCCTGGGGCGGCACCACGACGATCATCGACTTCGCGGTGCAGCGCTACGGCGAGCGCGTGCAGGACGGCCTAGCCAGCTGGCATGCCAAGGCCGACGGCAACTGTTTCGTCGACTACGGGTTCCATCAGATCATCGGCGGGGTCGACGATGACTCCCTGAAGGCCATGGACGAACTCGTCGACGAGGGCATCACGAGCTTCAAGCTCTTCATGGCCTACCCGGGCGTCTTCTACAGCGACGACGGGCAGATCCTCCGCGCCATGCAGCAGGCCAAGAACAACGGATCGATGATCATGATGCACGCCGAAAACGGCATAGCCATCGACGTGCTGGTGGCCCAGGCCGTGGCCCGGGGCGAGACGGCTCCGGTCCACCACGGCCTCACGCGCCCGTGGGAGACCGAGGAGGAGGCCACGCACCGCGCGATCATGCTGGCGCGCATCACGGGCGCTTCCCTCTACATCGTTCACATGTCCGCGAAGCAGGCGGTGCAGACCCTCCAGCAGGCGCGCGACCTCGGCCTCAACGTCTTCGGCGAGACGTGCCCCCAGTACCTCTACCTCTCGCTGGAGGAGCAGCTCGGCGCGCCCGGCTTCGACGGTGCCAAGTGGGTGTGCTCGACGCCGCTGCGCTCACGCGCCGAAGGCCATCAGGACGAGCTCTGGCGCTACCTGCGCACCAACGACCTGTCGATCGTGAGCACCGACCATTGCCCCTTCTGCTTCAAAGAGCAGAAGGAACTCGGCCTCGGCGACTTCTCCAAGATCCCCAACGGCATCGGGTCGGTCGAGCACCGCATGGACCTCATCTACCAGGGAGTCGTCGACGGCCAGATCACCGTTGAGCGCTGGGTGGAGATCACCTCGGCGACGCCCGCGCGCATGTTCGGGCTCTACCCCCGCAAGGGCGCCATCGCCCCTGGGTCCGATGCTGACATCGTCGTCTACGACCCCAACGGCCACACGAGCATTGGCGTCGACAAGACGCACCACATGAATATGGACCACAGCGCCTGGGAGGGCTACGAGATCGACGGGCACGTCGACGTCGTCATGTCACGTGGCGACGTACTCGTCGACGAGAAAGGGTTCCACGGCACCAAGGGTCGCGGGCGATTCCTCAAGCGTGACCTCTCGCACTACCTCATCTGATACGACGACCACCGAAGTGGAGACTGACGTGTATACGATTGATCACTGGATCGACGGACGTCGAGCACCCTCATCGTCAGGGCGCACCGGACCTGTCTTCAACCCCGCGACCGGTCGACAGCAGGGCGAGGTAGCGCTTGCCTCCATCGCTGAGGTCGATGCCGCGGTAGCCTCGGCCAAGGCCGCGTTTTCCACGTGGCGCTCATCATCGCTCGGCCGTCGTTCAGAGATCCTCTTTGCCTTCCGCCAGCAGGTCTACTCACGTCGCGCCGAGATCGCCAACCTCATCTCGCAGGAGCACGGCAAGGTCCCGTCGGATGCGGCCGGCGAACTCGCCCGCGGCCTGGAGAACGTCGAGTTCGCCTGCGGGATCCCGCAGATGCTCAAGGGCTCCTACAGTGAGCAGGTCTCGACGGGCGTCGACGTCTACTCCATCAAGCAGCCCCTGGGCGTCGTCGCGGGCATCACGCCTTTCAACTTCCCGGCGATGGTGCCGATGTGGATGTTCGCCAACGCCATCGCCACCGGCAACACCTTTGTGCTCAAGCCCAGCGAGAAGGATCCGTCCGTCTCGCTGCTGATAGCCGAAATGCTCGCCGAGTGCGGCCTGCCCGAGGGCGTTTTCACCGTCATACATGGAGACAAGGTGGCGGTCGATCGCATCCTCGACCATCCTGACATCCAGGCAGTGAGCTTTGTCGGATCCACTCCCATCGCCAAGTACATCTACTCCACCGGCACGGCCAAGGGCAAGCGAGTGCAGGCCCTGGGCGGCGCCAAGAACCACATGATCGTGCTCCCCGATGCCGACATCGACATGGCCGCAGATGCCGCGGTGAGTGCCGGCTACGGATCAGCCGGCGAGCGCTGCATGGCCATCTCGGTCGTGGTTGCCGTCGGAGACGCCGGCGACCGTCTCGTCGATGCGATCGCCGCTCGCCTGCCCAAGGTCAAGGTCGGACCCGGCACCGATCCCGATGCCGAGATGGGGCCACTGATCACCGGCGAGCACCGCGACAAGGTGGCGTCCTACCTCGCCGGCGCCTCGGGCGAGGGCGCGACCGTGGTCGTCGATGGCCGCGACGCCGATCTGCCCGAGCAGGGCTTCTTCCTTGGTGTCTCGCTGGTCGACCACGTGCAGCCCGGCATGAAGGTCTACGACGACGAGATCTTCGGCCCCGTGCTCTCGGTCGTCCGGGTCGACACCTACGAGGAGGCTGTCAAACTCATCAATGATCACCAATACGGCAACGGCACCGCCATCTTCACGCGAGACGGAGGGGCCGCTCGCCAGTTCCAATTCGATATCCAGGTCGGCATGGTCGGCATCAATGTGCCGATCCCGGTGCCGGTCGCCTACTACAGCTTCGGGGGCTGGAAGGCATCGCTCTTTGGCGACGCCAACATGTATGGACCCGCAGGGGTGGAGTTCTACACGCGCACGAAGACGATAACTTCGCGATGGCCCGATCCGTCGACCTCGTCGGTCGACCTCGGCTTCCCCCGCACCCGCTGACGAGAGGCTCACCATGGATATCGGCGTCGTCCTCCAGTGCACGCCACCGGCCTCGCGGGTCGTTGACCTGGCCAAGAAGGCCGAGGCATTCGGCCTCGACTACGTGTGGACCTTCGACTCCCACATCCTTTGGGAGGAGCCCTACGTCATCTACTCGCGGATTCTCGACGAGACGCGCAAGGTCAAGGTCGGGCCGATGGTCACCAACCCGGCGACACGCGACCTCACCGTGACCGCGTCGGTGTTCGCAACCCTCAACGAGATGTACGGCCCTCGCACGGTCATCGGCATCGGTCGAGGCGACTCCGCTGTCCGCGTAACCAATGGCAAGCCCGTGTCGGTGGGCGAACTCCGCGACCCGGTGGTGATGCTGCGCGATATGACCAACGGTCGGTCGGTGGACTACAAGGGCGCCAACATCCGCCTTCCGTGGGCCAAGGACGCCGGCACAGAGGTCTTCGTCGCGGCCTACGGCCCCAAGGTTCTGGCCCTGACCGGAGAGGTTGGCGACGGATTCATCCTGCAGCTGGCCGATCCGCAGATCGCTGCCTGGACCATCGAGGCCGTGCGCAACGCTGCCGCGGCTGCAGGGCGCAATCCCGATGACGTCTACATCTGCGTGGCGGCGCCGGCCTACGTGACCGACAACATCGCACATGCCCGCAATCAGCTGCGCTGGTTCGGCGGCATGGTCGGTAATCACGTCGCCGACATCGTGGAGCGCTACGGCGAGGGAGGTGGGGTGCCGCAGGCGCTCACCGACTACATCAAGGGACGCGAGGGCTACGACTACAATCAGCACGGGCGCGCCGGCAACACGCACGCCGACTTCGTGCCCGACGAGATCGTCGACCGCTTCTGCATCATCGGTCCGGTCCAGGAGCACGTCCGGCGTCTCGAGGAGCTTAAGGCTCTCGGCGTGGACCAATTCGCCATCTACCTGCAGCACGACGACAAGGACCGCACGCTGGTCGAATACGGCGAACGCATCATCCCCGCCATCCAGGACATCGTGCTGGCAAAGAGCTGACGTGGCGAGCCGAACGTCCACCGTGGGGCCGCGCGTCAAGCGCGGGTTGCGGGAGGGCGGCGCCTGATCAGCGCTCCCTCCCGCTGCTGAAGGGGCTAGTCCAGGCTGGCCATTACGTGCTTGATGCGCGTGTAGTCCTCGAAGCCGTACATCGACAGGTCCTTGCCGTAGCCGGAGTGCTTGAAGCCACCGTGCGGCATCTCGGCCACCAGCGGGATGTGGGTGTTGATCCACACGCAGCCGAAGTCGAGGTTCTTCGCCATGCGCATCGCGCGGCCGAAGTCCTTGGTCCAGACCGAAGAGGCCAGGCCATAGCGGACGCCGTTGGCCCAGGCGAGCGCCTCGGCCTCGTCGGAGAAGCGCTGCAACGTGATGACCGGTCCGAATATCTCGTTTTGGATCATCTCGTCGTCCTGCTTCAGATGAGCGACCACCGTGGGCTCGACGTAGAAGCCGCGATCACCCTGGCGCTTGCCACCCGCGACGACCTCTGCGTGGCTGGGCACGCGCTCGAGGAATCCGAGCACGCGATCGAGCTGCGCGGCATTGTTGACCGGAGGCACGAGCGCCTCTCCCCCCGGCCCGTCTTCGAAGGTCGTCGCGGTGCCCTTCGCCTGCTCCGATAGGGCGGCAACGAAGTCGTCGTAGATGCCCGGTCCGACGAGCATGCGCGTGGCAGCCGTGCAGTCCTGGCCGGCGTTGAAGTAGCCCGCGACGGCAAGCCACTCGGCCGCGGCTGCCACATCGGCGTCGTCGAAGATCACGATAGGTGCCTTGCCGCCCAGCTCGAGGTGCACGCGCTTGACATCGCGAGCCGCCTCGCCCGCGACCTCCATGCCCGCGCGTACGGAGCCGGTGATGGCGACCATCTGCGGGGTGGGGTGCGAGACGAGTAGTCGGCCCGTGTCGCGGTCGCCCGTGATGACGTTGAGCACGCCCGGGGGCAGGATCTCGGCCTCGGTGATCAGCTCGGCCATGCGCACCGTGGAGCATGGCGTCGTATCGGAGGGCTTGAGTACCACGGTGTTGCCCGCGGCGATCGCCGGGGCGCACTTCCAGACGGCCATCATCATCGGGTAGTTCCACGGGGTCACCTGGCCGATGACGCCGATGGGCTCACGCCGGATGATGGAGGTGAAGCCCTTCATGTATTCACCCGCGGCCCTACCCTCGAGCACGCGAGCGGCGCCAGCGAAGAATCGGATCTGGTCGACCATGGGCGGGATTTCCTCCGACGCGGTCACCGCAATGGGCTTGCCGGTGTTCTCGCTCTCGAGGGCCACCAGTTCGTCCGCATGCTCCTCGAACAGGTCCGCGATCGCCAGCAGTGCCTTCTGGCGCTCCGACGGCGTGGAGTCGCGCCACGTCTCGAAGGCGTCCGCGGCCGCGGAGTAGGCACAGTCGACGTCGACCTGACCGGAGACCGGCGCCGCCGCGAAGACGGCTCCCGTCGAGGGGTTGACGAGGTCCTGGGTCTGCCCGCTGGAGGCCGCGACCTTCTCTCCGCCGATGATGTTGCTGAGGACTCTGCTCACGTCAGTCCATTTCCACCCGGGGCCGGCCACTGCGGCCAGCCTGGAGGCACCACGTTAGCGCTGCTCCCGGGGTCCGGGGCAGGGACTCCTCTATTGTGGGAGCCACACCCACGACGATGAGGGACCCGTGACCACCGATCCGCAGCTCGTGACCGAGCCAGGGAGCGACCGCTTGGCACAGGCGGCCCAGCGCCACCTGTGGATGCACTTCACGCGGCATTCGATCTACGAGTCCGGCGACGGACACGTCCCCGTTATCGTGCGGGGCGAGGGCGCTTACGTGTGGGACGACCAGGGTCGTCGCTATCTGGACGGCCTAGCCGGTCTCTTCGTCGTGCAGGCCGGGCACGGCCGCAAGGAACTCGCCGCTGCAGCGGCCCGCCAGGCTGAGGACCTCGCGTTCTTCCCGATCTGGTCGTATGCCCACCCGCGCGCCATCGAGCTCGCTGAGCGACTGGCTCACTACGCACCCGGAGACCTCGATCGGGTGTTCTTCACCACCGGTGGCGGGGAGGCCGTCGAGAGCGCGTGGAAACTCGCCAAGCAATACTTCAAGCTGACCGGTAAGCCGATGAAGCACAAGGTGATCAGCCGCACCATCGCCTACCACGGCACCCCCCACGGAGCGCTGTCGATCACCGGTCTCACCACCGCCAAGGAGTACTTCGAGCCTCTCGTGCCGAGCGGCATCAAGGTCCCCAACACCAACTTCTACCGGGCTCCCGAGGAGTACCGCTACGACGAGAAGGCTTTCGGCCTGTGGGCGGCCGACCGCATCCGTGAGGCCATCGAGTTTGAGGGGGCCAACACGGTGGCCGCCGTCTTCCTGGAGCCGGTCCAAAACTCCGGAGGATGCATCCCCCCGCCCCCGGGCTACCTCGAGCGTGTCCGCGAGATCTGCGACGAGAACGACGTCCTCCTCGTCGCCGACGAGACGATCACGGCGTTCGGCCGCATCGGTGACATGTTCGCCATCAAGCGCTTCGGCGTGCAGCCCGACATCATCACATGCGCCAAGGGCATGACCTCTGGCTACTCCCCCGCCGGCGCCATGATCGCGAGCGAGCGGCTGTTCGAGCCGTTCAAGCACGGCAAGACGTCCTTCCTGCACGGCTACACCTGGGGCGGCCACCCCGTGTCGAGCGCCGTAGCAATGGCCAACCTCGACATCTTCGAGCGCGAGGGCATCCTCGGGCATGTCCGCGACAACGAGGGCGCTTTCCGGCGCACTCTGGAGAAGCTCTACGACCTGCCTATCGTCGGCGACGTGCGGGGTGCCGGCTTCTTCTACGGCCTGGAGTTGGTCAAGGACAAGGAGACCCGCGAGACATTCGACGACAACGAGTCCGAGCGCCTGCTGCGCGGCTACCTCGACAAGGCGCTCTTCGAAAGCGGCCTGTACTGCCGCGCGGATGACCGGGGCGACCCCGTGGTGCAATTGGCTCCCCCGCTGATCTGCGACCAGTCGCATTTCGACGAGATGGAGCAGATCCTGCGCCACGTCCTCACCGAAGCCTGGGCTCGCATATGACCGCGTCACTCCCGCAGCCGGGCTCCACGCCGCGCACCCGCGTCAAGCGCATTCCCGAGAAGGCCGTGACTGACCGTGCGGTCGCCTACTCGATCTTGGACGCCGGTCTGGTGGCACACGTCGCTGTTGTCACCGATGGTCAGCCCTACGTCGTCCCGGTGGGCTACGCCCGCCGCGGCGACGAGGTGATCTTCCACGGGTCGAGCGCTTCGCGGCTATTCAAAACCCTCGCCGCCGGTGCGCCCACCTGCCTCACCGTCACGCTGCTCGACGGGCTCGTGCTGGCGCGCAGCCTCTTCGAGTCCTCCATGCACTACCGCACCGTGATGGCGCTGGGCAGCTGTCGTCAACTCGACGGCGACGAGGAGATCGCGGCGCTACTTGACCTGTCGGAGGTGCTCATGCCCGGCCGCTCCGCCGAGGCACGGCATCCCGCGCCGCAGGAACTCAAAGCCACGATCACGCTGGCTCTTGCGCTCGACGAGATCTCCGTCAAGGTGAGCGAGCGCCCGCCGGAGGACCTTCCCGAGGACCTCGTCGACCCGGTCTACTCAGCGATCTGGGCCGGCTGGGTGCCGATCCGGGAGTCCTTCGGCGAGCCCTTCGCCGACGAGCTGGCCGCGGGCATCCCGGTGCCCGACTACGTCACGCGGTGGCGTAGGGCATGACGTCGCTGTGGTGGGACACTCTCCCACCCGATCTGCTCGCCCCCATCGGCCCGCGACTCGATGGCGATATCGACGTCGACGTCGCCATCGTCGGAGCGGGCTACACCGGACTCTGGACGGCCTACTACCTCCTGATGACGACGCCTGGCATTCGCGTCGCCGTCATCGAGGCGCAGCATGCAGGCTTCGGCGCCAGCGGCCGCAATGGCGGCTGGGCGTCTGCTCTCTTCCCGGCCTCCCTCGATGCGGTCGCGCGAGTCGGCGGACCTGACGGCGCCATCCGCCAGCAGCGAGCCATGTTCGACACGGTCGACGAGATCGGCCGCGTTGCGCATACCGAAGGTTGGGACATCCACTGGGCCAAGGGCGGCACGATCGTCGCCGCGCGTACGCCCCTGCAGTGGCAGCGGGCCCAGGAGGAGATCGCGCACTGGCGGTCCTGGGGGTTCGGCGAGGAAGACGCTGCCCTGCTCGGGCCCGATGCAGCTCACGGCATGATGTGCGCCACGGATGTGCTGGGTGCGACCTACACGCCGCACTGCGCGGCTATCCATCCGGCACGACTGGTGCGCAGCCTCGCCCGCACCGTGGTCGCCCGCGGAGCGCGCGTCTACGAGCAGAGCCCCGCGACCTCGATCGAGCCCGGCATCGTCACCACGGCCACGGGCCGAGTACGGGCCTCCTATGTCGTGCGCGCCACCGAGGGCTACACCCCGTCGCTGCCCGGATACCGCCGCGCCATGGCGCCGGTCTACTCGTTGATGATCGCCACCGAGCCGCTCAGCTCTGCCGACTGGGACCGGATCGGTCTCGACGATCGCCCGACCTTCTCCGACGGCCGGCACCTGATCATCTACGGCCAGCGCACGGCTGATGGTCGGCTCGCCTTCGGGGGCCGCGGCGCTCCCTACCACTTCGGATCGCGCATCAAGCCGCAGTACGACCGCGACCCCCGCGTCTTCGCCGAACTCTGGCGCTGCCTCACCGATCTCTTCCCCCACCTTGCCGGTCGCGCCGTGACGCACTCCTGGGGCGGCGTACTCGGGGTGCCGCGCGACTGGTTCGCCTCCTGCGGCCTGGATCGAGCAACGGGGATGGCATGGGGCGGCGGCTACGTCGGCGATGGCGTCGGCACGTCGAACCTCGCCGGTCGCACCCTCGCCGATCTGATCTGCGGCCGATCCACCGACCTCACATCACTGCCCTGGGTCGACCATCGCTCACCCGACTGGGAGCCCGAGCCGATCCGGTGGTTCGGCGCCAACGTCGGCCTGCGCGTCATGGGCAGCGCCGATCACGTCGAGGCGCGCACGGGCCGTCCTGCGAGGCGCGCCAAGGTGTTCAGTCGCTTTCTGGGCGAGTAGGCCCTACGTCGGCTCGCAGTCGGTGGCGATGATCTGCTGCACCTCATCGGCCGTCACCGAGGACTTGCCGGTCCACGTCGCGACGTCATCGAGGACCTTGCGCTCCTTCTCAGTGCGCGCCTCGGGGCCGACGACCGCCTCGGCCTCCGTCCAGCGTCGCTTGGTCTCCCAGCCGAGCTCGCGCTGCCGCAGGGCCTTCTGCACGCGCACCATCTGATCGTCAGTCGCCGACAGTCGCCACACGCCACGCAGTGCCTCGGGCAACTCCAGCCGGTAGTCGTGGCCGCCCTCGACGAAGACACCGGGGGTCGGCATGAGCGCGTTGAGCATGTCGATGAATGTCGCGAGGAACGTCGTCACCGGCCACCAGATGGTGTGCCGCGGCGAACCGGGGGCCCGCTTGCCCCACGGCCCGAGCCAGGCCGGCCGACGCCACAGCACCGGGGTCCAGAACTTGGGGATGGGGTCATCGCCGTTCTGCAGCAGCAGGAAGCGCACGCGAGCCTGCTCCTCGGGCGCAAGCCGCGTCCAGTCGCCGATCCAGCGCGGGAGAAAGATGTCGCCAGGGCCGACGGCCGGGGGGGCCGAGATAGTGCGGTCGCCCCAGAGCTGCTGACGCCACTTAGTCGCCTCGGGGGTGCCGATCCACAGTGCTGCCTCAAGGCCCAGGCTCTCGGGCCCGAAGACGCCCATGCCCTCGAACATCTCCTCGCTGACCTGTGAGCCCAGGCTCTCCCCGAAGAGGAAGACCCGCGGGCGATCCTGAGGATCCATGGCAGCGAGGCGCTGCGCGACTCCGGCGAAGACCATGCGGGTCTGGTCGGTGCCGAGCTTGACGTCGGTGAGCGACAGCGACGAGGGGAGCACTGAGTACTGGATCGCCAGGCTTGCACAGTTGCCGCGGGTGAGGTACTCGAACGTCTCGCACGCGACGTAGTTGACGTAGCCCGAGCCGGTGGGCGACCACAGCGCGACGAAGGGACGCTCGAGGGCCTTGGTGCGGTCGATCTCGTCGAGCAGCACCTGCGCACGGCCCTCTTTGGTCTCGGCGCTCGACAGGCTCGCGTAGACGCGGATCGGCTGCGTAGCGGGCTCGCCCATGATCGACGAGATGCCCTCGGGTCGCAGCACCATGCTCAGCCAGCGACGACCCTCGCGGCTCTGGTCGACCCACGAGCGACCGGACACCGGCGAGCCGGTGATCTCAGGGATGTCCGGGGGCTGTGCGTGGGCGGGCTCCATGCCCTCGCCCGCCGAGCCCAGTTGCCGGTCCACCAACTTCATGGCCAAGGCGCCCGCGACGCCCGTGGCCACGAATGACAGTCCACGGGCCACCGTGGCGTGGTCCTCGGGCTCACCGCCGAAGAGGGACGCCACGCCGCGGCTCCACAGGCGCGTCAGGCGCGATTCGGCCGCCGCGAGACCCAGCAGGGTGCCGGTGACGGCGATGCCGATGCCGGTTGCCGTGATCGGATTGACGGCGAGGTCCTGGTCTTGCGCGAGATCGCCCCCTCGATCGGAGCGGAAGGGACCGATTTCGAGTGCGCCGATCTGCTGGCCGAAGAGCCGGGTTGCGCCGTAGACGCCGCCGCCGAGCGCCGCGACCGTGCCCGTCGTCGTCATGACGCGCAGCGGGGTGCTGGGGATCTCCTCAATCGCCCGCGACGCCATGCCGGCACCCGCCGCAGCAGCCATCGCACCGGCTGCCAACCGCGCGGCCGAGCGCCAGCGGGGCTCGTGCTCACGCCACGCCAGGAGGCGATTCACCGCAACCGCACCGATGACCACGAAGGCGTCGCCGGCGACCTGGCCGCGCTTGCCGCCCACGCGCGAACCCAGCGAACTGAGCGCACTGTGTGCGGCGACACCCCAGGAGTAGCCGGCCAGGCCGGAGACACCGGTGATGATGCCCTGGTCGACGCTCTTGCGGCCCAGGAGATTGGGCTGGTACGACATACCGACGTTGACGGCGGCCAGCATGAGCCCGGCCCGGGATGAGGCATCGAGGTCGCGGGGGAAGCGGATTTTCGACAGTAGGCGCGACATGATCGACATCCTGTCGCATACCCCTTAGCCACCGCCATGCGCCCGACGCCTTCCCAGGGATAATAGAGGCGCCGGGACCCCCGGCCCACCCCGGGAGGACCCGTGAGTAGCGCCCCTCGCTCGCCCCTCGAGCTTTTCGCGATCGACCACCTCCTGACCGAGGAGGAGCGCGCCATTCGCGACGTCGTGCGCGATTTCGTCGAACGCCGCATCAAGCCCGAGGTCGCCGATTGGTTTGAGGCGGGCACCATTCCCGCGCGCAGACTGGCACTGGAGTTCGGCGAACTCGGCGTGCTCGGCATGCACCTTGAGGGCTACGGCTGCGCAGGCACCAATGCCGTGTCCTACGGCCTGGCCGCGATGGAACTCGAGGCAGGCGACTCCGGCATCCGCTCTCTCGTGAGCGTGCAGGGGTCGCTCGCGATGTACGCAATCCACGCCTTCGGCAGCGAAGAGCACAAGCGAGAATGGCTGCCTCGCATGGCGAAGGGCGAGGCGGTCGGGTGCTTCGGCCTCACCGAGGCTGACTTCGGCTCCAACCCCAGCGGCATGCGCACGAGCGCCAAGCGCGATGGCGACGACTGGCTGCTCAGCGGCTCGAAGATGTGGATCACCAATGGCACCATCGCTGACGTGGCCATCGTCTGGGCGCAGACAGACGACGGCATCCGCGGCTTCGTGGTGCCCACCGACACCCCGGGGTTCAGCGCCCGGGAGATCCACAAGAAGCTCTCACTTCGGGCCTCGCTCACGGCCGAACTCATCTTCGACGGCGTTCGCTTGCCGGCCGACGCCGTCCTGCCCGGCGTGCAAGGACTCAAGGGCCCGCTTGCCTGCCTCAACGAGGCACGCTTCGGCATCGCCTTCGGCACGCTCGGCGCCGCGCGCGACTGCCTCGAGACGGCGATCTCCTACGCACTCGATCGCGAGCAGTTCGACAAGCCAATCGCGGCCTACCAGATGACCCAGCAGAAGTTCGCCGACATGACGCTCGAACTCGGCAAGGGCATGCTGCTCGCCTTGCACCTCGGCCGACTCAAGGACGAGCACCTCCTGCGGCCCGAGCAGGTGAGCCTCGGCAAGCTCAACAACGCCCGCGAGGCGCTTGCGATCGCGCGCGAGTGCCGCGGCATCCTCGGCGGCAACGGCATCACGCTGGAGTACCCCGTGATCCGGCACATGAACAATCTCGAGTCGGTCTACACCTACGAGGGCACCAACGAGATGCACACCCTCGTGATCGGCCAGGCCCTCACCGGCATCCCCGCGTTCCGCTAGGCCTCGGGTGCGTCGGGCGGCGCCAACCGGTAGGTCGCCGGGGTTCTTCCAAACCTAATGGGGTGCGCCACCGTCGGGGTGCCACCCGCATCGACGATGGGGGCCAGACCCAGTCGGTCGGCCAGCTCGAAGGCCTGGCCGATGTCGTTGATCGGCCCGCACGGCACACCTGCGCCCGTTAGGCGCTCCTGCCACTCGTCGGCGCCGGCCGGGTGCAGGAGCGTCAGCAGCTCCTGCTTGAGGGCGTCGCGGTTGGCTACCCGATCGGGATTGGTGGCAAACCGAGGATCGGCCGCGAGGTGCGGCGCACCGACAACCTCCATGAGCGAGGCGAATTGCCGGTCGTTGCCCACGGCGATGATGAGTGGGCGATCCGCGGTGGGATAGACCTCATACGGCGAAATCGATGGGTGCGCGTTGCCGAGGATCCCCGGCACGACGCCGCCGGCGGCGTAGGCCGATGACTGGTTGACCATGCCCGACAGCAGCGACGACAGCAGATTGACCTCCATACGCTGACCCTCGCCCGTGGCATCGCGATGGTGGAGGGCGGCCAGGACGCCGACGGTCGCGTGGAGCCCGGTGATGACGTCGACCAGTGCCACGCCGACCTTGGTCGGCTCGCCGGGCGCCGGCCCCGTGATGCTCATCAGGCCGCCCATGGCTTGCACGAGCAGGTCGTAGCCGGGCAGATCGCGCCCCGCTCCGGGGCCAAAGCCGCTGATCGTGCAGAAGATGAGCCCAGGGTGGTGGGCGCTCACGCTGGCGTAGTCGAGCCCGAGGCGCTCCAGTGTGCCGACCTTGAAGTTCTCGATCACGATGTCGGCCCGGTCGACGAGATCGCGTGCCGCCTGCACGCCATCGGCTGTGGACAGGTCGATGCCCACCGTCGTCTTGTTGCGATTGACGCCCGCGAAGTAAGTCGACTGCCCCGACGGCGCGTAGGGCGGTCCCCAGGCGCGCGTGTCGTCTCCGGCGCCCGGGCGCTCGACCTTGACGACTTCGGCACCCATGTCTGCGAGCAGCATGGTGCAGTAGGGGCCCGCGAGGACGCGCGTGAAGTCGGCCACCACGACGCCCGCCAGCGGACCAGGCGAAATCACGAGTCGCCCATGAGCAGCGGACGCAGCACGTCGAGGACACCCGCGTCCTCGATCGTCGAAGGTACCGGCTCCTCTCGCCCGTCGGCAATGCCACGCATCGTGCGCCGCAGGATCTTCCCCGAGCGGGTCTTGGGCAGCGCGGGCACGACCACGACCTGTCGCAAAGCCGCGACCGGACCGATGCGATCGCGGACCATCTCGACGATCTCGTCCTGAAGGCTGCCGGGATCGGCCTGGATGCCAGCCTTGAGCACCACGAAGGCCCGGGGAATCTGGCCCTTGATCTCGTCGTGGACGCCGATCACCGCGCATTCGGCTACCGCTGGATGCGTTGCCACCACGGCCTCCATTGAGCCCGTCGACAGGCGGTGGCCGGCCACGTTGATCACATCGTCCGTGCGGCCCATGACATAGAGGTAGCCGTCGTCGTCGAGATAGCCGCCGTCACCGGTGGAGTAGTAGCCCGCGAAGGTGCTGAGGTAGGCCTCAACGTAGCGCTTGTCGTCTCCCCACAGGGTAGGCAGCGTGCCCGGCGGTAGTGGCAGCTTCACCACGATGTTGCCCTCCGTGCCCGCCGCGACCTCGTGACCGTGCTCGTCGACGACGCGCACGTCGAAACCTGGCACTCGAACGGAGGGGGACCCCGGCTTTAGCGGCATCGGATCGAGTCCCCGCATGCTGCAGGCCATGGGCCAGCCGGTTTCGGTCTGCCACCAGTTGTCGACGACGGGAACCCCCAGGTGCTTTGACGCCCAGGCGAAGGTGTCCGGATCCAGTCGCTCCCCGGCCTGGAAGAGCGTGCGCAGCGAGCTGAGATCGCGCTGAGCGATGAGGGCCCCGTCGGGATCCTCCTTCTTGATCGCCCGGATCGCCGTGGGAGCGGTGAACAGCGCATTGACGCCGTGCTGCTCAACGACACGCCAGAATGCGCCCGCGTCAGGAGTGCCGACCGGCTTTCCTTCGTACATCACGGTGGTGCATCCATTGATGAGCGGGGCGTAGACGATGTAGGAGTGGCCCACTACCCAGCCGACATCGGACGCCGCCCACCACACGTCTTCGAGGCTTACGCCGTAGACGTTGGGCAGCGACCAGGCCATCGCGACCGCGTGTCCGCCGTTGTCGCGCACGATGCCCTTGGGCTTGCCCGTAGTCCCCGAGGTGTAGAGCACGTAGAGAGGATCGGTCGCCGAGACGGTGACGGGCAGGACGGGCTCGGCAGAACCCATGAGGTACGCCCAATCCACATCCTTCGGGCCCATCGTCGCCGTCGCCTGCGCCCTCTGCAGGATGACGGAGTTGGTTGGCTCGTGAATCGCCAATCGCAGGGCGTCGTCGAGCAATGGCTTGTATTCCACCACGCGCGTCCCCTCTATACCGCACGAGGCAGACACGATGACCGTCGGCGTCGCGTCGTCGATGCGAGCAGCGAGCTCCGCCGGTGCGAACCCGCCAAAGACCACTGAATGGGGCGCACCGAGGCGGGCGCAGGCCAGCATGGCGATGACCGCCTCCGGCACCAGGGGCATGTAGATGACCACTCGGTCGCCCTTGCCCACGCCGAGGGATCGCAGCGCTCCGGCGAAGCGCCCCACGTGGTCGAGGAGCTCGGCGTAGGTGAAGGTCGTGACCGCACCCGTGACCGCGCTGTCGTGGATCAGGGCGGTGCGCCCACCGCGGCCAGCGGCCACGTGGCGGTCCAGGGCATTCGTGCACGTGTTGAGCTCGGCGTCGGGAAACCATCGGTAGAGCGGTGCCTGCGAGGAGTCGAGCACGCGGGCCGGCGGCGTGACCCAGTCGACGAGGTCGGCCGCCTCGGCCCAGAACGCCTCGGGCTCGGCCAGGCTGCGCCGTCGCGCGTCGTCGTACGCCGTGCCCACGGGGCGACGTTAGCGCGTCAGGAGGCGCTCGACCCCGCAGCCCTCTGCCCCACCGTCTGCTTGACCTCGCGGGTGAGCAGCCGAACGCTCAAGGCGATGATCCCCGATCCACGACCATCTGGGCCATGGAGACCGACCGCGCGAACGTCGTCACGGGGGTGGTGTCACCGAGCCCCACGGTGCCCAGCACGGTCACGCAGAAGTAGTACGACGTGAAGAGGTCGAGGTCCTGCGTGAACGCCGGCCGCCGTCGACAGGGCCAGCGCCCTGACGACCGAGACGACGATGGCCTTGCGCGCTGCGGGGCCGTGTGCCGAGCGAAGCAGGCCGTCGTCGGCGCAGTCAGGACCCAGGGCTTGGTTACTCAACAAATCATGGTGCCGCGGCAGCCAGCTGTCCGCAGGCACCGTCGATCTCACGGCCCCGCGTGTCGCGCACCGTGACCGGCACGTGCGCCTCCTCAAGGACCCGCACGAAGGCACGCTCGTCATCTGGTCGTGACGCCGTCCACTGGGATCCGGGGGTGGGGTTGAGCGGAATGAGATTGACGTGCACGAGGTGCCCGCGCAGGCGGTTGGCCAGGAGCTCGGCCCTCCAGCGCTGGTCGTTGACGTCCTTGATGAGCGCGTATTCGATGCTGATGCGTCGGCCCGTGCGCTCGGCATAGAACCACGCGGCGTCAAGCACTTCGGCGACCCGATAGCGCGTGTTGATGGGCACCAGGGTGTCGCGCAGTTCGTCGTCGGGGGCGTGGAGCGAGACGGCCAGGCGCAGCGGCAGGCCCTCGTCGGCGAGCTCGCGCATGCGCGGCACCAGGCCCACCGTCGACACGGTGATGCCGCGCGCCGACATGCCGAGGCCGGCCGGCACCGGATCGACCAGGCGATGTATGGCACCCATGAGAGCCCGATAGTTAGCGAGGGGCTCCCCCATGCCCATGAACACCACGTTGCTCACGCGCTCGCGATCGCCCGGAAACTCCCCGCTGCGCACCATCCGGGAGCCTGCCAGCACCTGCTCGACGATCTCCGCCGTCGACAGATTGCGAGTGAGCCCGGCCTGTCCGGTCGCGCAGAAGGGGCACTTCATGCCGCACCCAGCCTGCGATGACACGCAGATCGTGATGCGATCGCGGTATCCCATGAGGACGCTCTCCACGCGCGAGCCGTCGTAAAGCCTCCACAGGAACTTCACCGTGGACCCGTCGTCGCATGTCAGCTTGCGCACGGGCGTCAGGAGCGGAGGCAGGAGCGCCCCGACAGTCTCGCGATCCGTAGGCGAGATGTCGGTCCACGTCGAGGGGTCATCGTCAAGTCGGCCGAACCAGTGCCGCGAGACCTGGTCGGCACGAAAGGCTGGGAGGCCGAGGTCGGCCATGGCGGCCCGTCGGCCATCGACATCCAGGTCGACCAGGTGCAGCGGAGGGTTGCCGCGCGCGGGCACCTCGAAGACGAGTTCACCGGGCGCGGGCATGCGATCAGTGTGGCACTGGCCCTGGACCTACGAAGAACCGAGGAAGAGGGCGAAGAGCGCCCAGGCCGCGAAGGCGTTGATCACGAGCGAGTCGAGGCGGTCCATGATCCCGCCGTGGCCGGGCAGGAACGTGCCCATGTCCTTGACGCCGAGGTCGCGCTTGATGGCACTCTCGGCAAAGTCGCCGGCCGTAGCAGTGACGGTGAGGACCGCGCCCATAACCAGGCCCTCCCACCAGGGGGCGTCGAAGATCCAGATGAACGCCGCGACGCCCATGAGGCACTGCACGACGAGCGAGCCGGCGAAACCCTCCCACGACTTCTTGGGGCTGATTTGCGGCGCGATCGGGTGCTTGCCGAAGAGGACACCCGTGGCGTAGCCGCCAATGTCATTGCCGATGGTGAGGAGGATGAACACGACGATCCGCCATGGCCCGTCGGCGGCGGCCAGCATCAGCATGGCGAAGCCCGCCATCAGCGCGATGTAGCCGATCAGGAACATGCTCGCGGTGACGTCGCGCACGTAGCCCTCGGTGCCGCGCCGGATGCGCCACAGGAGCACGGCGACCACGCCGGCGCCAAGGCAGGCCAGCATCGCCTCGGGCCCCCAGACATAGGCGCAGAGCATCGTCGCCACCGTGGTGGCATACAGCGGCGTGCGCGCCACGCGGATGTCCCTGCCAGCGAACGCCACGGTGAGCTCGTGGAGAGCGATGCATAGGGCCACCGCCGCGAGCACGCCGAAGAGCCACTTGAACCAGATGAGGCTGAGGATCACCAGGGCGCCGAGCACGACGCCGGAGGCAATGGCCGCCGGCAGATTGCGGCCCGAGCGGCCGCCCTCGTGCACGGCAGGCTGGTCTGGCGGGACGGGAGGGCTTTCGCCCGAGGGGGAGGTCATCGCTAGACCTCGAGGAGCTCGGCTTCCTTGTGCTTGAGGAGCTCTTCTACTTGGGCGACGCACTTGTGCGTGACGTCTTCGAGGTGCTTCTCGGCCCGCTTGACCTCGTCTTCGCCCACCTCGTGGTCCTTGACGAGCTTGTCGAGCTGGTCTTTGGCGTGCCGGCGGATATTGCGGATGGAGATGCGGGAGTCCTCGGCCTTGGTGCGGGCGACCTTGATGAAGTCCTTGCGCCGCTCCTCGGTCAACTGCGGTAGTGCCGCGCGGATGACGGTGCCGTCGCTCGTGGGATTCACGCCGAGGTCGGAGTCGCGGATCGCCTTCTCGATCGCCGACATCGAACCCTTGTCGTAGGGCGTGATCACCATCAGCCGAGCCTCGGGCGACTGGAAGGAGGCCAACTGGTTGACCGGGGTCGGGGTGCCGTAGTAGTCGACCATGATCTTGGCGAACATCGCGGGGTTGGCGCGGCCGGTGCGGATGGTGGCGAAGTCCTCGCGCGCCACCTCGACGGCCTTGTCCATCTTGTCCTCGGCCTCGAGGAGGATCTCGTCGACCTGATCGCTCACGGCGCCTCTCCGTTTCGGGCACGGCCCTCGGCGTGCTTCGTCACCAGGGTCCCGATCCTCTCACCCCGCACGGCCCGCGCGATGTTGCCCTCGACGAGGAGGTCGAAGACGAGGATGGGCAGGTCGTTGTCGCGACACAGGCTGATGGCGGTGGCGTCGGCCACCTTGAGGTCGCGCGAGAGCACATCATCGTGGGTCAGCCGATCGAACCGCGCAGCGCTGGGATCGGTGCGCGGATCGGAGTCGTAGACGCCATCGACGGCCTTGGCCATGAGCACGATCTCGGCTCCGGTCTCCAGCGCTCGCTGGGCCGCCGTGGTGTCGGTCGAGAAGTAGGGCGCACCGAGGCCGGCACCGAAGATGACCACGCGCCCCTTCTCAAGGTGTCGGATCGCACGACGCGGCACATAGGGCTCGGCGACCTGTCCCATGGTGATGGCCGTCTGCACGCGAGTGTCGACGTCCTGCTTCTCGAGGAAGTCCTGGAGCGCGAGGCAGTTCATGACCGTGCCGAGCATGCCCATGTAGTCGGCGCGCGCCCGATCCATGCCGCGCTGCGACAGTTGTGCTCCCCGGAAGTAGTTGCCCCCTCCGATGACCACGGCCACCTCGGTGCCCCCGCGGACGATGCCGGCGATCTGACGGGCGATCGACTGGACGACATCGGGGTCGACGCCGAGGTCGCCGCCCCCGGCGAAGGCCTCCCCGGAGAGCTTCAGCAGGACCCGCCCCCAGCCCGCGTCGGGCGCCTCGGGCCAGGTGTCGATGGTGCCCTCGAGAGAAGGCTGGACCGCCCGGACGGGATCCGCCGCCGAGCCCTGGCCAGCCATCCGACCTCCTCATGACCGCGCGCGGCGGTCTGGTGCGCAGTCTGCCGTACGACGGCAGGCTAGCCCTGCCCGACCTCGAACCGAGCGAAGGCCGTGACCGTCGTGCCGGCAGCCTGCAGCACCTGGGCCACTGACTGCTTGGAGTCCTGCACCGAGGGCTGCTCGAGAAGGCAGGAGTCCTTGTAGAAGCCCTGGAGTCGGCCCTCCACGATCTTGGGCAGCGCCGCCTCCGGCTTGCCCTCCTCCTTGGCCGTCGCTTCGGCGATGCGCCGCTCATTGGCCACCACGTCGGCCGGCACGTCATCGCGCGAGACGAAGGAGGGACGCATGGCGGCCACCTGCATGGCGGCACCGCGCGCTGCCTCCTGGCTGCCCTCGTAGGCAACGAGAACGCCGACCTGCGGGGGCAGGTCGGAGGAACGTCGGTGCATGTAGGTAGCGACCGGGGCCTTGAGCACGGCCACGCGCCCGAGCTCGAGCTTCTCGCCGATGATGCCCGCGAGGTCGGCGATCGCCTGACAGACCGAGCGTCCGTCGCTCATCTGCGCGGCGAGGAGCCCTTCGACGTCGCCCACCTGCTGAGCGGCGGCAGCCTCGACGACCGCATGGGCGAGCGCCTGGAAGTCGGCGCTCTTGGCCACGAAGTCGGTCTCGCACAAGAGCTCGACCAGGACGTTGTCTTGGGCGGCGACTAGGCCGTTGCTCGCCGTGCGCTCAGCACCCCTCTTGGCGGCCTTGGCTGCGCCGGAGATGCGCAGCGCCTCGATCGCCTTGTCGATATCGCCGTCGGACTCCTCCAGTGCCTTCTTGCACTCCATCATCCCCGCGCCGGTGAGGTCGCGGAGCTTCTTCACGTCAGCGGCCGTGATGTTCGCCATGTCCATTCCTTCGTGCTCGTGCGTCCGTATGGGCGCGCAGTTAGGCGCGGCTAGCGCCGCGTGCGTGAGTGCTCCGTGAAGAGCGATCAGGCCTGTGGTGCCTCGGTGAGGATCTCGACGACCTCGACTGCCTCGGCTCCCCCGCCGGCGAGGAGCTCCTGCTCCCACTCGGCGAGCGGCTCGTCGGCAGCCACGACCACCGCGTCGTCGCCCTCGGTGCGCGCGCGTCCGGCGCGCGCCATGAGACCGTCGGCCACGGCATCGGCGATCACGCGGGTGAGCAGCGTCACCGACCGGATGGCATCGTCGTTGCCGGGGATCGGGAAGTCGATCTCGTCGGGATCGCAGTTGGTGTCCAGGATCGAGATGACCGGGATGCCCAGCTTGCGGGCCTCGCCGACGGCGATGTGCTCCTTGTTGGAGTCGATCACCCATACGGCGCTCGGGAGCTTCGCCATGTCGCGGATGCCGCCTAGGGTGCGATCGAGCTTCACGCGCTCGCGATCGAGGGTGAGGAGCTCCTTCTTGGTCATGCCGGCCGCTGCGGGATCGGTCTCGAGTGCCTCGAGCTCCTTCAGGCGCTGCAACCGCTTGTGCACGGTCGAGAAGTTGGTGAGCATGCCGCCGAGCCAACGCTGGTTCACGTAGGGCATGCCGACGCGAGATGCCTGCTGGGCGATGGGCTCCTGCGCCTGCTTCTTGGTGCCGACGAAGAGCACCGTGCCGCCACGGGAGACGGTCTCCTTGACGAACTCGTAGGCGCGGTCGATGTAGGACAGCGACTGCTGCAGGTCGATGATGTAGATGCCGTTGCGCTCGGTGAAGATGAAGCGCTTCATCTTGGGGTTCCAGCGTCGGGTCTGGTGGCCGAAGTGGACACCGCTCTCGAGCAACTGGCGCATCGTGACGACGGCCATGGAGGCACTCCTTTGCGCGGTGGGGCGAACCCACCGCTGTCGGTTGTCGGCAGGCGCCGGGTGGCGACTGCCCCTGGTGCCCCACGCGGCCTGTGCCCGGCGAGCCGGGACCGACGGCCTTCCCCCTGGGGGTCGGGACACGCGATGTATCCGATCTAGTCGGTCGGGGGCTGATGCCTACCGCCGGGCAGATTCGGACCGCAGGCGCAGTCTACGGGGTCGGCGAGGGTGGGCCGTCCACAGGGCGCCTGACACCCTCTCCTCCACGCAATGGGCGGTCCGGCGGCCCGCTCGGGCACCCACGGGTGACCGTAGCCCGGTGATCGCCGCCCTCGTGCTCTGCGCCGCCGTCACCTGGCAGGCGCCCCTACCGCCCCCACTGGTCGTCGAGCGTGCGTTCGCGCCCCCGGCGGTCGCCTGGGCGCCCGGCCATCGCGGCGTCGACCTGGCGGCGGAGCCGGGCACCGTCGTGCGATCAGCCGGCTCGGGTCGCGTGGTCTACGCCGGGCTACTGGCGCGCCGATTCGTGGTCTCGATCGAGCATGCGTCTCCCGTCGCCGGACTGGGCAGTGGTTGGCGCACGACCTACGAAGGCGTACGGCCATCGGTCGAGATCGGCGACACGGTCAGCGCGGGCGAGGTCATCGGCAGTCTCGATCCGCGGGGCACCCACTGTCGATGCCTGCACTGGGGCCTGCGGCGCGGATCGTCGTATGCCGACCCGCTCCTGCTCCTGCGGCGCCCTATCGTCTTGAAGCCCTACGCCCGCGGGTGAGCCTGCTCGAACGTCGACCGCAGCCGCTCGACCGAGACGTGGGTGTAAACCTGCGTCGTCGCCAGGCTCGCGTGGCCCAGGATCTCCTGCACGGCGCGCAGGTCGGCCCCTCCCTCGAGCACGTGCGTGGCCGCTGAGTGCCGCAGGCCGTGCGGCCCGATGTCGGGGGCACCGGGCACCTCACGCACGAAGCGATGCACGACCTCGCGCACCGCGCGCGGATCTATGCGGCGCCCACGAGCTCCGAGAAACAGGGCGCTACCCGAGGCGTCGCAGGCCAGGCCCGGTCGCCCGTGCTGACGCCAGCGGTCGACGGCGTTGAGTGCGGGCAAGCCCACGGGCACGATGCGCTCTTTGCCACCCTTGCCCGTGACGCGCAGCGTGTGCCGAGCCTCATCGACATCACCGATGTCGAGCCCCACGAGCTCGCTGACACGGATGCCGCTGGCGTAGAGCACCTCGAGCATGGCGGCGTTGCGAAGCCCCATGGGATCGTCGGCCATGGTCGCGGCGAGATCCAGGAGCCGAACGGCCTGGTCGACCGTGAGCACCGATGGGAGCCGACGACCCCGCTTGGGGCTCGCCAGGCGGGCTCCGGCATCGGTATCGGACAGCCCGCGATGGGCCGCCCAGTCGGTGAAGGTGCGCACACTCGATGCCCGGCGCGCGAGCGTGGCCCGGGAGAGGCCGCGGCGCTCCTGGTCAGCCAGCCATCCGCGCAGGTCGAGCAGGCGAATGTCGGACATGTCGGCTGCCCCACGGGCCGACGCGTAACGCAGCATGCCCACCGCATCGGTGAGGTAGGCACGCACCGTGTGTGCGCTGCGCCCCAACTCGGCGGAGAGGTGCTCCTCGAACCGCGCCAGGGCCGCAGACAGCGCCCCGGGGAGCGCGTCGTCGTCAGCGGCCGGAGCAGTCACCGCTCCATGGTGCGGTGCCGGAGCGCTCACCGCTGGCTGCCACGCCGCCAGCCACCGACCTCGCGCACGACCAGAGCGTCGGCCTCGAGCAAGCCGAGTGCAGCCATGACGTCGACGTCAACCAGGCCTGCCGTCGCCGCGATGCGATGAAGGGGCGCGGGTCGGCGAAGGGGCACGGCATCGAGGACCCGCGCCTCCCGCGGCGCCAGGGAGTCCCTCGACCAATCCTCATCTTCGGGGACGAGCGCCGGATCAAGGTGCCGCAGCACCTCTCGCGAACTCGTCACCAGGTGTGCGCTCATGTCCTTGATGAGTGCATGGCAACCCGCGGACTGCGGGGAGGTGACCGGGCCAGGAACGGCCATGACGGCGCGACCGAGTGCGTGAGCCTCGCGGGCAGTGGTGCCGCTGCCGGATCGCAGGGCCGCCTCGATCACGACGGTGCCGCGCGACAGGGCAGCGATGATGCGATTGCGCGTGCGGAACCGGTGTCGCATGGGCGCGCCCCCGAGCGGCGTTTCGCTGATCAGCAGGCCTCGCTCTCGAATGCGGGCGATGAGGGACGCATGGGCACGGGGATACGGGACGTCGACTCCTCCCGCGAGGACACAGGCGGTGACGCCGCCGCCGGCGAGCGCCCCCCGATGGGCAGCCGCGTCGATTCCAAAGGCTCCCCCCGACACGACGGCCCAGCACTCGTCCGCGAGTTCGGCAGCCATGGCGTGCGCCAGCCCTTCGCCATAGGGGGTCGATGCCCGTGCTCCGACTATCGCGAGGGAGAAGACGGCGAGGGTGCGCAAGTTGGTGGCGCCGGCGATCCACAGCCCGAGCGGCGCACGCGTGAGCAGGTCGTCTAGCTGCGTGGGCCACTCCGGGTCACCTGGCACAACGAACCTGGCACCGCATCGCCGGGCCCGCTGGTGGAGGTGCTCAGCGAGCACGCGGCTGTCGCGGGGAGACGGACCAATGCGCGTCTGCATGGCGGCGGCACGCCGCAGTGGGCTTGTGCGGGTCAGCACCTCGTCGACCACCCTCGCGGCCCCCAGGTGAGCCACTCGCGCTGCCAGTTGCTCGTCGCCGGGCTCGGACCACACGCTCAGCAGCAGACGGGCGTTGCGCTCGTCATCGTCGGGCCGCGCGGTCATCACGCGGCCTCCGGACCGCGCAGCGAGATGGCGCGCGCGATGTCGTCGGCACCGGGGCGCGACCGTCCGCCAAGATCGGCCAGGGTCCATCCGACGCGCAGCACGCGGTCAGCGCCGCGGAGGGTGAGGGCACCACGCGTTACGGCCCGCGCCAGGATCTTCGATCCGTCGCTCTCCGCCGGCCAGTTCCGCCGCAGCGCCGGGCCCGGCACCTCGGCGTTGATGCGCCAGGGGGTGCCAAGCCAGCGCCCGAGCATTCGCTCGCGTGCGGCAAGGACGCGATCGGCGACCACGGCGGAGGGCTCCCCCTCGTCGCCGAGCGCACTGGCCAGTGGCCGGCGTACCTGCAAGCGCATGTCGATGCGGTCCGCGAGCGGACCGGATATGCGCGCGGAGTAGCGGCGACGCTGAACCGACGAGCAGCTGCAGTCGACACCATCGCCCGTGCCACGCCCGCACGGACACGGATTGGCGGCGATGACGAGTTGGAATCGCGCGGGCAGCGTGACAGCGAGGTCCGCGCGGGCCAAGCGGATGAGTCCCTCCTCGAGTGGCTGGCGCAGGGCCTCCAGGACCGGTCGCGCGAATTCAGGCGCTTCATCGAGGAAGAGCACGCCCCGATGCGCGAGCGTGATGGCACCCACGGCCACGCGCCCTGACTGGCCGCCCCCGACGATCGACACCGGTGACGCCGAATGGTGGGGCGCGACGAACGGAGCGTGCCGGTCGAGCCCCGCGCCCGGCACGACCTGCCCGGCGATGGAGCGAATCGCCGTGACCTCCAGCGCCTCCTCGTCGGCAAGTGCTGGCAGCAACCCCGGCAGGCGAGACGCCAGCATGGACTTGCCGGATCCGGGCTCGCCGACCAGCGACAGGTGGTGGCCCCCGGCGGCGGCCACCTCAAGTGCGCCGCGCGCCTCGGGCTGACCACGCACGTCCGCAAGGTCGAGGAGGCACGCTTCACGGGGCGGCAACTGATCATCGGCGCCGTCGCTTGGGTGAGCATCGCCGCGGAGGATGGCGATCAGGTGGTCGAGGTCGTGCACCCCACCCGCATCGAGTTCGGGCACGAGGAGCGCCTCACCGAGATTGGGCTGGGGAACCAGCAGGCGAACGCCGGGGATCTCGCGCACCGCGAGCGCAGCCGCGATAACACCCGGAACGGCGTGCAGCCGACCGTCGAGGCCCAATTCGCCCAGCACGCACGCGCGCGCGGCGGCCTCGGCCGGCACCTGCCCGGACGCGGCGAGCACCGCGACCGCGATGGCCGCATCGAGTGATGATCCGCGCTTGGGAAGCGAACTTGGCAGCAGGGCAACGGTGATGCGGGTGCGCGGCCACTCGGCAGCGCTGTGCGTGACAGCCGCTCGAACGCGATCGCGCGCCTCATTGATAGCGGCGTCGCCCAGCCCGACGACGATCATCGCCGGCAGACCCGAGGAGACATCCGCCTCCACGGTGACGAGGCGAGCCTTGACGCCGACGACGACCGCCGATCGGGTGCACGCAACCATTAGTCGATGCCCCGGAGATATTCGATGACGGGGCGCCCGCGCCCCTCGGCGAGGATCCCCACGACGTCAAGGCGGATGTCACTCGCGTGCTCGCCCTTGGCGTGCAGCCAGGCGACGGCGAGTCGACGAAGCCGCCAGACCTTGCGGGGGGTGACTGCGGCCACCGGGGAGCCGAATTCCTCAGTGGTGCGAGTCTTGACCTCGCACACGACCAGCGTGGTGCCGTCGCGCGCGACGATGTCGATCTCCCCGTCGCGGCACCGCCAACCGCGGTCGACGACCGTCAGGCCGCGGTCGATGAGGAATCGGGCCGCGAGATCCTCACCCCAGTTGCCCAGTGACCTATGTGCAGACATGACGCACCTCCGCCGGGAGCGTCGCGTGCGGAAGAGGACCGGCGACGATCCCGTTGACGCCTGTGCATCGGCGGCAGCCTCCGCGACTGTGGACTAGGCGCTTGCGCGTGCGCCCGGGAGCCGCCAACTGAGGCGGTGGAGGGGGCTGGGGCCGTGCTCGGCAAGCGCGGCAACGTGCTCGGGTGCGGCGTACCCGCGATTGGTCTCCCAGCCGTAGGCCGGATGCTCCCCGGCCAGCCGTTCCATGAGGTCGTCGCGGGCCACCTTGGCCAGGATGCTCGCAGCGGCGACGGCCGCGCAGGTCGCGTCGCCCGAGACAAGCGTCTCCACCCGGATGCCCGGGCAACTCCGGCGCAGCCAATTGTGGCTCCCATCCAGGAGCACGACGTCGGGTCGCTCGCCCACCGAGTTGAGTGCCCGGACGGCGGCGATGGCGAGGGCTCCGACGATGCCGGCCTCATCGATCTCGCGAGAGCTCGCCATGCCGACACCGCAGCAGCGGGCCCACGCGCGTATGCGCGGGACGAGTTGTCGGCGCTCCTGCGGCCGACACGCCTTGCTGTCGCGCACACCACGCGGAGCCGCCGACGTCTGCAGATCGACGAGGACCACGCCCACCGCCACGGGCCCGGCGAGCGCCCCGCGCCCCACCTCGTCGATAGCGGCGAGCGTGGCCGTGGGTGCCACCTCGCGCAGGATCTGTCGCTCGCGCCTCAGCGTCGGCGCCGATGTCACGGCGAGGCCTGAATGTCTGGGATGTCGTCGTATGCCGCCGGTGTCGCGAGAACCTGCGGAGGCCACAGGCGCATGATGATGATGCCCCGCAGATCGGCACGGGATATTGCGCCACTGTCTTTGCCCAGGTGGTAGCGCGAGTCTTGGGCCGCGGCTCGATCATCGCCCAGGACGAAGTAGGAGTCGGGCGGAACAACGACGTCGAAGGTCACCTGGTCGGTGGGCATAGCCTGCGGCAGGTAGGGCTCATCGAGAGCTCTTCCATTGACGACGATGCGTCCGCTGGGGTCGCAGCAGGAGATGCGGTCACCCCCCACGGCAGCCACCCGCATGATGACATCTGTATTGGGCACTGGTGCGAGTCCGAGCACTCCCAGCACTCTGTAGACCGCGGAATCATTCGGAAGGGCCAGCTCCTGCCAGCCACCCGGATCCTCGAAGGCAATCACGTCGCCGCGGGCGGGTGCCATGACGGCGAGGACGACGCGCCCGACGAGTGCGCGGTCACCGGCATCGAGAGTGGGGCCCATGCCCGTGCCCGCGACGTAGATGGGCTGGGCGATGACGAGGCGCACCAGCACGCTCGCGAGGAGCGCCAGACCCAGGATGATTCCGCCCTCGCGGGCGATGCGCAGGACCCAGGCGCTCGCGCCGTGCCGGGCGGGAGGCGCTGCATGACGCCCTCGTGCGGGCGTGTCGCCGACCACGGGAATGGGTGCCGTGTCGTCGTTGCGACCGTGGGTCAGCGTCTCCTCCACGATCAGGGTTCCGCGCCGGGGGACGTCAAGGCCGGCTGCTCGAAGGTGGCCGGGATCTCCAGCACCTGCGCGTTGCTGAACGGCCAGACGACGACCAAAGCTCGGCCGATCACCGTGTCGACCGGCACGAATCCGCCGCCCGGGTCGCCCATGTGGGAGCGCGAGTCGGCTGATGCCGACCGATGATCGCCCATGACCCACAGGTGGCCCTCGGGCACCAGCACGTCGAAGGGCTGCTTGCTAGGCGGGTTGTTGCGATAAAGATAGGGCTCCTCGTCGAGCGCGACGCCATTGACCGTGATGCGGCCATCCGCATCGCAGCACACGACCCTGTCTCCTCCAACGCCAATCACACGCTTGATGAAATCGGTATCGCGAGGAGGAGCCAACCCAACGATTTCACCGAGCCCGCGCACGATCACCTGGGCAATCCAGGGTTCGGGCTCGACCTCATCGCCGAAGACGAAGGAGCCGGTGCCGTCGAAGACAATGATGTCGCCGCGCTCCACCGGTCGTAGGTGGTAGACGACCTTGTTGACTAGGACCCGATCCCCCACCTGCAGGGTGTCCTCCATGGACCCCGACGGGATGTAGAAGGCCTGCACCAGGAACGTCTTGACCAGGAAGGCGACCAGGAAGGCGCCGATGATGAGGAGGGGGAACTCTAGCCAGGCCGGAATGCGCTGCTTGCGGCTACCCATGCCAACCTCCGGGTTGTCCGACGCTTCCACTCCGGAGGGGGTTGCCTCGCCCGCTCGGCTCTCGCTCATCGCCTGGCGAGCCTAGCGCCCGCAACGTCCGTGACGGCCTTACTCGCCGGTGGCCGGGGTGGCGTCGCGGCGCTCCTTGATCTTGGCCGCCTTGCCGCGCAGATCGCGCAGGTAGTACAGCTTGGCGCGGCGTACGTCACCGCGTGACACGAGCTCGATCTTGTCGACGATCGGCGTATGCACGGGGAAGGTGCGCTCGACACCGACGCCGTAGGACACCTTGCGCACGGTGAAGGTCTCGCGCACGCCAGCGCCCTGGCGGCCGATGACCACGCCTTGGAAGACCTGGATGCGGGTCTTGTTGCCTTCGACGACCTTCACGTGCACTTTGACGGTGTCGCCCGCACGAAAATCCGGGACGTCGGTCTTGACGGAGAGGGCATCGAGATCGTCGAGCGTCTGCATGGCGGTGTCGCTTCCTGCCGGCGCCACAGGTCGCCCGCGTTAGAGCCACCCGGAGGTGGCGCGGCTCCGCACCCGCATCGGGTCGGAGGGCCGCTCCCTAGTGGCCCTCCCCCTGTGGCGGGCGGGCCCCGCTATCGGCGGGAACGGCCTGGAAAGTGTGCCACAGCAGCCCCGGTCGGTCGTGGCCGGGTGTCCGCTAGCCGAACACACCGTCTGGGCCACGCCAAGCGCGCCAGCCATGGCGGTCAGCCCTCCAGGAGGTCCGGTCGCATGTCGCGCGTACGTCGCTCCGCCTGCTCGCGTCGCCAGGCGGCGATGCGCCCGTGGTCACCGGACAGCAGCACGTCGGGCACGGCGTGACCGCGCCATTCGGGGGGCCGCGTGTAGACGGGCCCTTCGACCAGGCCTTCCATGGAGCCGGGTGCGAAGGAGTCGTCGGCGATGCTGGCCTCATTGCCCACAACGCCAGGGAGAAGGCGGGTAACCGCCTCGACGATGGCGAGCGCGGCCACCTCTCCGCCGGCCAGCACATAGTCGCCGAGACAGACGGGCACGACCTCGGCCTGGGCCGCGTAGTGGTCGGCCACGCGCGCGTCGATGCCCTCGTAGCGACCGCACGCGATGACCATGCCCGGGCGCGCCGCCCATGCGGTGGCGAGCGACTGCGTGAAAGGCCCACCGGACGGGGTGGGGATGACCAGGAGCGGATCGGCATGCTCCGTCAGCACCGCGTCGAGTGCTTCACCCCAGGGCTCGGGGCGCATGACCATGCCGGGACCTCCGCCGTAGGGCTCGTCGTCGACGGTGCGGTGGCGGTCGTGGGTGAAATCGCGGAGGTCGTGTACGCGCATGTCGAGCATGCCCTGCTCGCGTGCCTTGCCGACCAGTGACAGTCCGAGCGGTGCGAGATAGTCGGGGAAGATCGTGATGACATCGATCCTCACGGCTTGTCCTCCACCTCAAGGAGACCCTCCGGTGGTCGGATCATGATGCGACCTGCATCGAGATCGACCTCGGGCACGATCTCGGAGACAAAGGGGATGAGCACCTCGCGGGCATCTGGCGTGCGCACGGCGAAGAGGTCTTGCGCGGGCCAGTGCAGCACCTCCGTCACCTCGCCCACCAGCTCGCCATCAAGGGTCAGCACGGCGAGGCCAAGGAGGTCGTCGTCGTAGTACTCGTCGGGATCCTCGGGCCGCTCCCCCGGCGCACGCTCGACCTCGAGCAGCAGCCCGGTGAGCGACTCAGCTGCCGTGCGGTCATCGATGCCGACAAAGTGCAGGCACACGCGACTGCCGTGATCACGCGCTGACTCGATGACGAGCGTGCGATCGGAGTCGGCGATCAGAAGCCGATTGCCCGCGGCGAACCTGCGCTCAGGCTCGTCGGTGCGGCTGTCGATCAGGACGTCGCCCCGCACGCCAAGTGCCCGCCCGATGCGAGCGACCACGACGCGCACGGGGGAGTCAGCGTTCGTCGACGTCGAGGAAGTCGATGCGGACGTGGCGCTCGGGCGAGATCGCTGACAGCACCGTGCGCAGGGCGGTGGCGGTGCGGCCGGAGCGACCGATCACGCGACCCATGTCTGCGGGGTGCACGCGCACCTCGATCGAGCGACCGCGACGGCCGGTGCGCTCACGCACGTCGACATCGTCGGGATGGTCGACGATCCCGCGCACGAGGTGCCCCAGGGCCTCCTCGACCACGTCAGGCGCCTTCGGTCTCGGCGGCCTCGACGGCTTCGACGACAGCCTCGTCGGCCACGGCAGCAGCGGCGTCGGCGACGACGTCCGCCTCGACAGCGGCCTCGACGGCTGCCTCGGCCTCGGCGACCGGCACCTCGCCAGCATTGGCCTCGGCGATCTCGACAATGGCCTCGGCCTCGGCGAGCACTGCGGCATCAGCAGCGGCAACAGCCACGGCCTCGGCGACTGCGGCGTCGGCGACCTTCTCTGCAACCTTGCGCGGGGCCGGGGTCTTCGGCTCGTCGGCGGCCTCCTTGACGGCGGCCTCGTAGGCGACGACCTTCGATGCCTTGGGAGCAGCCACCTTGAGCGCGCCCTCCTGGCCGGGCAGTCCCTTGAACCTCTGCCAGTCGCCGGTGATCTTCAGCAGCACGAGCACGGCGTCGGTGGGCTGGGCGCCGACCTTGAGCCAGTGCTGCGCGCGATCCGAATCGATCTCGATGAGGCTCGGGTCGAGCATGGGCTGGTAGACGCCGATTTCCTCGATGGCTCGACCGTCGCGCGCGGTGCGCGAGTCGGCGACGATGACGCGGTACTGCGGGGCGTGGATCTTGCCCACGCGCTTCAACTTGATCTTCACGGCCACGGCCGGCACTGCTCCATTCATTTGGGCCACCCGGGGGTGGTCAGGGTGGGCCCTGGGCATCGCGTGGGGTGCGAGGCCGCCGGTCCCGGCGGGTACACCACCCCGGGTTGAGAGGGACCCTGGGCCGCGTACAGCGGGCAAAGTCTGCCAGAGGGGCCCAGCCTGGACCAATCAGCCCCGGTGAATAGGCCTCACGAGCCGCCCAGGAGTTTCTTGACGTCATCGGGGAGGTCAAAGTCGGCCGCACCGGCCGGCGCTGCCGGGGCCTCGACGGCCTGCACGGCGGCGTGACGCTCCT
Organism: Actinomycetota bacterium; assembly: GCA_016870515.1. Lineage (GTDB taxonomy): Bacteria > Actinomycetota > Actinomycetes > S36-B12 > S36-B12 > Mxb001. The sequence goes on from VGBL01000003.1 coordinate 90,348, forward strand.
GCGCTGCACGCGTCGCCGGGTTGCCACTGCGACCCTTCTTCGGCTTCGCCGGAGCCTTGCCTGACCGGCCCTTCGACTTCTTCCCGCCGCCGGCGCCGAATCCCGGCATGCCCGGCATTGCCGGCATGCCCTTGCCACCGCGCATCTGGCGCATCATCTTCTGGGCCTCGCCGAAGCGCTCGACCAGCCCGTTGACTTCGCTGACCTGCGTGCCCGAACCACGCGCGATGCGGGCACGCCGCGAGCCGTTGAGGATCTTGGGCTCGCGCCGCTCCTCGGGCGTCATCGACTGGATGATCGCCGCCACCCGATCGAGATCCTTGTCGTCGACCTGATCGAGTTGGGCCTTCATGTCGCCCATGCCCGGCAGCATGCCGAGGATCTTGCCGAGCGAGCCCATATTTTTGACCGCCTGCATCTGGCCCAGGAAGTCCTCGAGGGTGAAGTCCTCTCCCTGCGAGACCTTGCGGGCAATGCGCTCGGCCTCGTCAGCGTCAAACGCACGCTCGGCCTGCTCGATGAGCGTGAGGACGTCGCCCATGTCGAGAATGCGCGACGCCATGCGATCGGGGTGGAAGGCCTCGAAGTCCTCGAGCTTCTCGCCCGTGGAGGCGAAGAGGATCGGCCGGCCGGTCACGGTGACGATGGACAGAGCCGCACCGCCCCGTGCATCGCCATCGAGCTTGGTAAGTACGACGCCGTCGAATCCGACGCTCGACTCGAATTCCTCCGCCGTGCGCACGGCATCTTGGCCGATCATCGCATCGACGACGAGCAGCACCTCATCGGGATTGACTGCGTCGCGCATGTCGCGCAGCTGCTGCATGAGCTCGGCATCGATCGCAAGTCGGCCCGCGGTGTCGACGATGACGATGTCGCGAAGGTCGACGCTGGCCCGCTGCACGGCATCGCGCGCAACCTTCACCGGATCGCCGACGCCATTGCCTGGCTCGGGGGCGAAGACCGGCACGCCAGCACGCTCGCCGACGATGCGGAGCTGATCGACCGCATTGGGACGCTGCAGGTCGGCCGCGACCAGCATGGGCGCGTGCCCCTGCTCTCGCAGGTGGCGGGCGAGCTTGCCAGCGAGAGTGGTCTTGCCCGCCCCCTGGAGGCCCGCGAGCACGATCACCGTCGGCGGCTGCTTGGCGAAGCTCAGCCGCCGCGTCTCGCCACCGAGGATGGCGACGAGCTGCTCGTGGACGATCTTGACGACCTGCTGCGCCGGGTTGAGCGCGCCGCTGACCTCGGCGGACATCGCCCGTTCCTTGACACCGGAGCAAAACTCGCGGACCACCGGGAGCGCGACATCGGCGTCGAGAAGGGCGATGCGGATCTCGCGGACGGTCTCGTCGATGTCGGCCTCGGACAGCCGGCCCTTGCCGCGCAGATTGCGGAAGGTCGCCGACAGGCGGTCGGACAGGCTGGCGAACATCGCGTCCTCGAGGTCTGGGCCCGGGAGCCCGGGCACCCCGACAGACTAATGGGGGCCGGGATGCAGCGCCTCGAGCACGGTCGACACGATGAGCGCTCGATCGGCCGCGTCGATACGACTGCCATCGGGGCGCCGGAGGTAGAAGGCGTCGATCACTTCCGAGCCAAGCGTGGCCACGCGCGCCGCCGTGATGAACGCCCCGGCCGACGTCACTGCCGTGCTCACGCGATGGAGCAGGCCCGGCTGGTCGTGTGCGCGCACCTCGAGGACGTCAGCCGACGATGCGGCGTCAGCGATGAAGTCGACGCGTGCCGGCGCACTCGGGCCGCGCGGAGGGTGATGTCGCGTCGCCAGGCGTGCGGAGACGTCGAGGATGCCGTCGAGGGCGCGCTGCAGGTCCTGTCGCAGGGCCTCCTGGACCGGCGGCTCGCCATAGAGCGGATGCACGACCCATGCGCTCACCGCGCGCTCACCCACCGTCTGGGTGTCGGCAGACCGCACCTCCAGGCGATTGAGTGCGAGTACGCCGGCAATGTCGGCGAGCAGTCCGGGCCGGTCGTCGGCCGCGACGACGACTTGCGTGGACGCCTCTCCCACCGTGAGTCGAAGTTGCAGCCCGGGAGCCTCCACGAGATCGGCGTGGACCAGCGCGACCTGCGGCTCGCCCGGAACGCTCTCGCCGGCCAGGCTGGCCCGGGTGCGCGCCACGAGGTCGTCGATCAGTCCGGCCTTCCACTCGCTCCACGCCGCCGGACCCGTGGCTAGCGCATCCGACTCCGTGAGCGCGTGCAGGAGGTCCAGGGTGCTGCGGTCGCCCACCGCATCAGCGACCACCGCGATGGTGACTGGGTCATCGAGGTCGCGTCGCGTCGCAGCCTCAGGCAGGAGCAGGTGGTGGTCGACGAGCGCACAGAGCACGCCGGTGTCGTGCGCATCGAATCCCAGACGCGGTGCGAGTTCGGCGACAATTGCCACGCCCACCTCGGTGTGGTCGCCCGGGCGAGCCTTGCCGATGTCGTGCAGCAGCGCACCGACCAGCAGGAGGTCGGGCCGTTCGACTCGGCGTACGCGCTCACCGGCGTGGGCGGCGGCCTCGATGAGGTGACGATCCACGCGGTAGACGTGGAGGGGATTGCGCTGCGGCGCACCTCGCACCGGACCCCATTCGGGAATGAGTCTCTCGATCAGCCCAACTCGGTCCAGCGCCTCCCACACGGGGATCAGCGCTGGGCCCGCGCCGAGCAGCGACACGAGGGCATCGCGAGCGCCATCGGGCCACGGCACAGGCATTGCCGCAGACTCCTCGGATAACCGGTGGACGGCGGCGGGTGAGATCGGCAGGCCAGCCTGCGCGGCCGCGGCGGCCAAGCGAAGCACCAGCACCGGATCGCGATCAGGCCGGGACTCGGTGGCCAGGACCACTTCGCCGTCATGCACCACGACACCATCGGCGAGAGGGGTGCGCTCCGGCCCCGACCGGCGCATGCGCCGTCGCAGTGCGCGAACCCCGGTGTCACGAGTCAGCCGGCCGACCCGGTTCCAGGTGATCTCCGTGGCGTATGCCACGACGCGGGCAGCGTCGGACACGAGCCGAAGGAGGTCATCCGCGTCGGCGACGCCCAGATGCTCGGCCACGCGATCCTGGTCCTGCAGGCGCAGTACGTCGCCGGGCCGGCGATCCCCACCGAGTGCCTCGCCATGCAAGGCCTCGCGTACGTCAAGCAACGTCTCATGGGCAGCATCGAGCCCCTGGTGCGGCACATCGGTCACCCAGGAGGCCGCGACCGCGCGCAGGACGGTAACATCGCGCAGGCCTCCGAAGGACTCCTTGATGTCGGGCTCGATTAGATCGGCCAGGTCGCCATAGCGGACACGTCGATCATCAACCGTTTCACGCAACTCAGCCAGCCGACTGCGTGCGAGCGCGCGCCAATCACCCAGGATGGACGACCGGAGTCCGGCGGCCAGGTCGTCGTCGCCGGCAATGCAGCGCATATCGAGCAGGCCAAGCATCACCTTGAGGTCGCTGGCCGCCATGCGGCGCGCATGCGGCACGGTGCGCACGCTGTGATCGACCTTCACGCCGCTGTCCCAGATGGGGTACCACAGTCGATCGGCAACCTCTCCGATCGAGGACTCGGCACGCTCGGGCACGAGCAGGAGCAGATCAAGATCGCTGCCCGAAGTGAGTTCGCCGCGGCCATAGCCGCCGACGGCGATGAGCGCACAGCCAGGAGCGCCTGATTCGGTGAAGACGTCCGACAACCACTCGTCGGTTAGCTCCACGAGCGCGCGCCGGCGCGCCGCGAACGTCCCGTGGGCCGACTGCCCCCGGAGTTCGCGGCGCGCCTCGCGGTACGCGCTCGCCTGCACGATCAGATCGCGTCCACTCCGCGTTCGTCAGTGCGCACGCGCACGATGCTTTCGACGGGCACGACCCAGACCTTGCCGTCGCCGATCTTGCCGGTCTTGGCGGCAGCCACGATTGCGTCGACGACCGCGTCGACATCGGCATCGTCGACAACGATCTCGACGCGCACCTTCGGCACCAAGTCGACGGTGTACTCGGCGCCGCGGTACACCTCGGTGTGGCCACCCTGGCGACCGAAGCCACTGGCCTCGCTGACGGTCATGCCGCGCACGCCACGCTGCTCGAGAGCATTCTTGACATCCTCGAGCTTGAACGGCTTGATGATTGCGGTGACGAGCTTCATCTATCTCTCCCCTCCGTGCGAGTGGTGACCTGCACCGGCCAACACTCCGCCGCCGCCCGAATCCCCGAGTTCGTACGCCGACTCGGCATGTGCGGCGACATCGATGCCTGTCAGCTCATCGTCGCGGTTGATCCGTAGACCGATCACCGCCTTGATGATGAAGGCAAGGATCAGCGTGACGATGAACGAGTAGGCCATGACGGCAACGGCGCCGATTGCCTGGGTCCCCAGCACGCCCCATCCTCCGCCGTAGAACAACCCGTCCTTGCCGAGTTCGTTGACCTCCGTGGTCGCGAGGAAGCCGATGAGCAGGCAGCCGACCATACCGCCGACAAGGTGCACGCCGACGACATCGAGTGAGTCGTCGTAGCCGAAGCGGTACTTGAAGGTGACCGCGAACGCGCAGATCACGCCGGCAAGCAGACCGATGACGATCGCACCCCAGGGCGCGACGAACGCGCACGCGGGAGTGATCGCGACCAGCGCAGCGATGGCCCCCGATGCGGCGCCGAGGCTCGTCGCGTGCCCGTCACGCAGCTTCTCGACCAGGAGCCAGCCGACTATGCCCGCGGCCGTGGCCACCATGGTGTTGGTGAAGGCAAGTGCCGCTACCTGGCCGGCGCCGAGTGCCGAACCAGCATTGAAGCCGAACCAACCGAAGAAGAGCAGGGCTGCACCCAGGAGCACGAGGGGGAGGCTGTGCGGCTTCATCGGAACGCGCCCGAAGCCAACTCGCTTGCCGATCACGATGACGAGAGCGAGGGCCGCCGCGCCGGCGTTGATATGCACCGCCGTGCCGCCCGCGAAGTCGAGGACTCCCAGATTGGCGAGCCACCCGGCGCCTCCGCCACCGAGCTCCTCGTTGCCGAAGTCGAAGACCCAGTGCGCGACGGGAAAGTAGACGATCGTCACCCAGACGGCCGCGAAGATGCCCCAGGCCAGGAACTTGGTCCGGTCGGCAATCGCACCGGTGACGAGGGCTATCGTGAGGATCGCGAACATCAGCTGGAACATCGCGAAGATCAGGGCCGGGATCGGATACACCCCGCCGTTGATCGCAAACTGCCCAACGAGGCCCTGCAGGCCTGACAAAGACAGGTCACCGATGAAACCGTTACCCCCGTCGCCAAAGGCCAGCGAATAGCCGAAGGCGACCCACAGCACCGTAACGATGCCGATGGCGAGGAACGACATCATCATCATGTTGAGAACGCTCTTAGCACGCACCATGCCGCCGTAGAAGAACGCGACACCGGGCGTCATCAGCAGGACGAGCGCGGCGGCCATAAGCACCCAGGCGGTGTCGCCGGCGCTGATCTCGATTCCCTCCATCCTTCCTCCTCTTCCGTGATGGAAGGGGTGTCACCCCGGCCCTGTCGGGCCACACCCACTCGGATCGCGCACTGCGATCTGGGCGTGAGTCTGGGGTGGCCGTGTAGCGCGGGATGACGGCGCGTGTTTCGTGCCGGTAAAGGATTCGGCCCTCGCGTTAAGACGGTGTTACGCGGGGTCGGCGAGCAGCGCGTCGACGAACTCCTCGGCCGAGAACGGCGCGAGGTCGTCGGGCCCCTCGCCCAGGCCGACCAACTTGACCGGCACGGCGAGCTCGCGCTGGACGGCCACGACAATGCCACCCTTGGCCGTGCCATCGAGCTTGGTCAGGACGATTCCCGTGACGTCGACCACCTCGGAGAACACCCGCGCCTGGGTGAGGCCGTTTTGGCCAGTCGTCGCATCGAGGACTAGGAGCACCTCATCGACGGGTCCGCGCTTCTCGATGACGCGCTTGACCTTGCCGAGTTCGTCCATCAGTCCAACCTTGGTGTGCAATCGACCCGCCGTATCGATGATCACCGTGTCGACACCCGCAGCCATGCCAGCACCCACGGCATCGAAGGCAACCGCCGCTGGATCGCCCCCCTCGGGGCCGCGAACGACCGCCGCACCGACGCGGTCACCCCACGTCTGCAACTGTTGGGCGGCCGCCGCCCGGAACGTGTCGGCCGCACCAAGGACGACGGAACGTCCCTCGGCGACTAGCAGGCGTCCGAGCTTGCCCGTCGTCGTCGTCTTGCCGGTTCCATTGACCCCCACGACGAGGATGACGGCCGGGCCGCTGTCGCGGCTGACGCGCAAGGTGCGGTCGAGATCGGGCCCCAACAGATCAACCAGTTCGGATCGCAGGAGCGATCGCGCGACCTCGGTGTCACGGGGAGCCTCCGCTCGGACACGCACGTGCAGTCGCTCCATGAGCTCATTCGTCGCTTGAACGCCCAGGTCGGCCGTCAGGAGTGTCTCTTCGATCTCATCCCACGTGGCCTGATCGACGATGTCGCGGGAGAGCAACGAGAGCAGGCCGCGCCCGAGCGAATTCTGCGACCGGGCAAGTCGCCGTCGCAGGCGCAGGAAGCGCCCGGCCGCCGGCTCGGGTCTCTCCGACTCCCAAACGGCCTCCATCTCGGCAACCGACGGCTCTTCGACGGTGGCCTTGGACCCGAGAACCGACGTATCGACGCCTTCGTCGACCGTAGGGCGCTGGACGCCAGACGGTGCCGCGTCATCGTTGCCGACACCGGGGGCGTAGCCGATGCCCGGACGCGGCCGCGGGGGCTTGGGCTCGCCTCGATGCGCGACGACCAGGGCAACGCCGACGACAACGACGACGAGCAGGGCGAGGCCGAGCACGATGTAGTGAAGCGACGTCACGGGGCGATCCTCTCAGAGCGACAGGGCGGCTACGCCGAGGCGGGTTCGCGCTCGCGCAGTCGCTGTCCGACCACCTGCGTGACGCCGTCTCCGCGCATTGAGAAGCCATAGAGGGCATCCGCGATCTCCATGGTGCGCTTCAGGTGAGTCACGACGATGAGCTGCGAGCTCGTGCGCAACTCGTCGATGGCGTCGATCAGGCGGCCGAGGTTGACGTCGTCGAGCGCCGCCTCGACCTCGTCAAGGACGTAGAACGGGCTGGGCCGCGCCTTGAAAAGGGCGATGAGGAAGGCCACGGCTGTCAGTGATCGCTCGCCACCGGACAGCAGCGATAGGCGCTTGACCTTCTTGCCCGGCGGGCGCGCCTCGACGTCGACGCCGGTGGTGAGCATGCTGTCGGGGTCGGTGAGGTTGAGCCGACCCTCACCACCCGGGAAGAGCCGCGCGAACACCCGCTCGAACTCCCGCGCGGTGTCCTCGTAGGCCTCGGTGAAGACGCGCTCGACGCGCTCGTCGACCTCCTTGACGATCTCCATGAGGTCCTGGCGCGAGCGCTTGAGGTCTTCGACCTGCTCGGTGAGGAAGCGCAGGCGCTCCTCGAGCGCGGTGAACTCCTCGAGGGCGAGCGGATTGACCTTGCCCAGGAGGGCGAGACCACGCTCGGCCGACCGCAGGCGACGCTCCTGCTGAGCGCGATCGAACGGATAGGGCTGAGGGAGCGGAGCAGCCGGATCGACCTCCTCGTCGGGCGCCGGCGGAGTGGGCGGCACCAGCTGGTCGTGGCCGTATTCGGCGACGAGGACGTCGGGGTCGATGCCGAACTCCTCGATCACCCGTGTCTCGAGCTGCTCGATGCGAAGTCGCTGCTCGGCTCGCGCAACCTCATCGCGGTGCACGGAGTCCGTGAGTCGTTCCATCTCGGCACCGACTTCGCGCAGCGTCGCGCGAACGGACTGGACGTCGCGCTCTCGCTCGGCCTGCGCCTCTTCGAGCCTGCGCCGGTCGCTATCGGCAACGGTAAGAGACATCTCAAGTCGACGGAGAACGACGTCGACGCCGCGTGCGACCGCCCCGGCAATCTCAGCTTCACGGGCCCGGCGTTCCCGACGCTCGATTGCGCGACGGCGGGTCGCCCGCTCGTTGTGCGCCGCTCGCTCGAGTGATTCCGCGCGCGCCGCGAGGGAGGACTGCCGCTCCTCGCCCGTGCGGACGGCCAAGCGCGCTTCAACCTCATGGGCGCGCGCCTGCTCGGCCTGGCCGGCGAACTCTGAGGTGCGGTCGGGCAAGACCTCGGTCGGCTCGTCGCCCTGCGCTGTCGCCAGTCGCTCCCCGAGCTCGCCCAAGGTGGCCTCGTCAGCCGCCAGGGCCTCCAGTGCCGCCTGCTCGATGGAGGCGAGGCGTTCGGCCTCGGCAGTCGCTGCCCTAGCCGCCTGACCAAGGAGTCCGAGCTGCTCGGCAATGGCCGCGAGTCGCGCATCGGATTCGTGGAGGCGGGCCAGTGCGGCCTCGGCATCGGCGGCTGACGTGCGCTGAGCTTCGATTGCACCCGCCAACTCGAACCGGGTGCGCTCGAGGCGATGTTGGACGTCGTCGAGTGCACGCTCGGCGTCATCGACAGCCGCCTGGATCTCTAGGAGCGTTGGCGCCTCGCCGGAACCGCCGATCGCGTGGGTCGCGGTGACAAGGTCTCCATCGCGCGTGACGATGGTGACGCCGCTCGCACGCAGACTTGCTGCCGCGTCGAGCGAATCCACCAGGGCGACGTCGCCCAGGCGCGTACGCAGCGCATCGAGCAGGTCGCTGGGTCCGTCGACCACGTCGGATAGCCAGCGAGCACCCGACGGCGCAGGACGGCCGGACGGCGCCGACACAGGCGAGCCGTCGAGAACGATGACCGCTGCCCGCCCTGCCGCGTCGCGATGCAACAGCATCAGGCCGGCGATCGCCGCCCCGGCATCGCGCACGACGACGGCATCGGACAGGGACCCCAGGGCCGCTGCGACAGCCCGCTCGTAGCCAGCCTGGATGGACAGCATCGATGCGACAGAGCCGACGACACCTGCGGTCTCACCGGCGCGCAGGAGTGTGCCCGCGCCATCGCCGCGCGACAGGCTTAGGCGCAGCGCTTCAAGGCGGGCGGTGAGCGCCGCGCGCTCGCGGTCGTGATCGCGCTCATCGGCCCGGAGCGCCTCCACGCGAGCATCGGCGTCAGCCAGCGCTCTCTGCGTGGTGTCGTAGTCGGTGTCGAGGCCGCGCTCGCCGGCATCGAGACCGGCCACCTGGCTCTCGAGAGCGGCAAAGGCGCGCTGGGCCTCCGCGGCACGTGCGCGAGCACCCTCGCGCTGACCGGCGAGACGGTCGATCTCGGCTGACCGGGCCTCCAGTCGTGAGCTCGCTGCCGCCACGCGGCCGGACAGTCGGGCAAGACCCTCGCGGCGATCGGCTGCAGCGCGTACCTCCTGCTGAACGCGACGCTCTTCTGCGGCGTGCTGCTGCTCGCTACCCTGGCGGGCACGCGTGGCGTCGGCCAACGCTGCCTGCAGGACGGTCACCTCGCTGGCGAGCGCGCGCTCCTCCTCCCGCACGGAGGACGCCTCAGCCTCCAGCGCCTCCGGGTCGCGGCCTGCCTGCACGTCGTCCTCCACCTCGGGGACGATCAGGCGCAGTCGCTCGGCAGCCAGGGATGCGGTGCCCAGCAGCCGCTCGCGCAGCGCGGAGAGTCCGAACCATGTCTCCTGCGCGGTGACGAGTAGCGGGGCGTCAGATTGAAGGTCGACCTGGAGAGCGGCCTCGCGCGCAGTCGCGGCCGCAAGCGCGATCTCAACCTCTTGGCGGCGCTCGCGCAGTGCAGTCTCGTCGGCCACCTCGGCGGCGAGGGAGGTGCGGAAGATCATGAGGTCATCGGCGAAAAGTCGCAGTCGCGAATCGCGCGCCTCGGCCTGAATGATCGCGGCACGACGTGCAACCTCTGCCTGGCGACCCAGGGGCTTGAGCTGGCGCCGCAATTCGGTGGTGAGGTCGGTTAGGCGCGTCAGATTGCCCTGCATCGCCTCGAGCTTGCGCAGCGCCTTCTCCTTGCGCTTACGGTGCTTGAGGACTCCGGCCGCCTCCTCGATGAAGCCACGGCGGTCCTCAGGGGTGGCGTGCAGGATCGAGTCGAGCTGGCCCTGACCGACGATGACGTGCATCTCGCGGCCAATTCCGGAGTCGGAGAGAAGCTCCTGCACGTCGAGGAGGCGGCACGGCGTGCCGTTGATCGCGTATTCGGAGCCGCCGTTGCGGAAGAGCGTGCGCGAGATAGTGACCTCGGTGTATTCGATGGGTAGGGCCCCATCGGTGTTATCGATTGTCAGCGCTACCTCGGCGCGACCGAGCGGGGCTCGGCCCGACGTACCGGCGAAGATGACGTCGGCCATGGCCCCGCCGCGCAGCGACTTCGCACCCTGCTCGCCCATCACCCATGCCAGCGCGTCGACGATGTTGGACTTGCCTGATCCGTTGGGCCCGACGAAACAGGTGACACCTGGCTCGAAGGCGAGCGTCGTGGCGGACGCGAACGACTTGAAGCCCTTGAGCGTCAGGCTCTTCAGGTGCACGCGCTCTCGCCTCCCGACGGAAACCGCGCGGGCCCTGCATGAGGCCGTGCGGATGACGTCGACACCCTACCTTTGCGGGGCAGGCGAGGCGGGAGTCAGGAGGTGGGTGCCGCGGCGCTGGCCAGAAGGTCGGCGTCCTGGGCCAGGAGCGCCTGGAGCCCGGCGACCTCGGCCTCGAGTTCGCGAACCCGAGTGCGCAGCCGGGTGAGCTCGGCGAGTAGCCGCGCATCGACGCCGACATGGCCGTAGATCGCCTTGCTCATGGACCTCCCTCGACATGCACCAGGGTGGCAGGCGAGCGGCCTCAGCGTCAATCGGCTCCCTAGCCGCGAGGGCGTCGCTGGCAGGAGAGACACCGAGGCCGACGGCACACACCACGGAACCTGCGGAGGTGCCGGACGACGCCGTGACCTCGGTGGGACAAACGGTTGGTTTAGGCCCCGATTCGGCCCCGGACGGACCGTTTGTCCCACGTTGTGGGACAAACGGTCGGAGGTCGCCGAGGGGGGTGACAGGCGGGCGCCGCCAGCGTCAATCGGCTCCCCAGCCGCGAGGGCGTCGCTGGCAGGAGGGACACCGGTAGGACGAGCGGTTCATAAAGGACTCTCGCACGATGGGTCGCCCGCAGCGACGGCAGGGCTCACCCTCGCGTCCGTAGGCATGAAGGGACCGGTCGAACCACCCGCTCTCGCCGTTGACATTGACGTAGAGGGAGTCGAACGACGTCCCGCCCGCGGCGAGTGCCGCACCCATCACGTCGCGCGCATGCGCAAGGAGAGCAGCGACCTGGGCCGGGGTCAAGCGCCTTCCAGGACGGTCGTAGTGAAGCCGCGCTCGCCACAGAGCCTCATCGGCGTAGATATTGCCGATGCCCGAGACCAGCGACTGATCGAGCAGGCAACGTTTGACACCCGATTCGCGCTGCCGGAGCGCCCGGCTGAACTCGTGATCATCAAAGGCTGGGTCGAGCGGATCACGCGCAATGTGGGCTACCGACGCGGGAATGCGCCCACCGAGTCCGTCATCGACGAGTTTGTCGATGTGCAGCCCTCCGAAGGTGCGCTGATCGACGAACCAGAGTTGGCGTCCGCCACGCTCAAGTCGCACGCGCACGCGAAGGTGCGGATCGTCATCGGCGGCGGCATCGACCGCTGGCAACAGCAGCTGCCCACTCATCCCCAGGTGAGCGACAAGCGCTCCGTCGTCCAGCGGCAGCCACAGGTACTTGCCGCGACGACTTACACATTGGATGCGCTGTCCGGCCAGCGACCGCTCAAGGTTGCGGCCGCCGGCCTCGTGCCGGCGCACCGCTCGGGGATGGAGCACGTCGACGGCCGCAATGCGACGTCCGCGCAGATAGGGGTCGAGGCCGCGACGGACGACCTCGACTTCGGGAAGCTCAGGCATCGGGGGTGGGAAGCTCGCGGTAGGCAGCCTCGGCCGCCTGCTGCTCCGCCTCCTTCTTGGAGCCTCCGACGCCGACGGGGTACGTCGTATCGCCCAGTCGCACGCGCGCCTCGAAGCGCTTGGCGTGATCTGGGCCACTCTCCTCTACCACGTAGTCAGGGGTACCCAGCCCGAGTTCGGCGACAAGTTCCTGCAGCGATGTCTTCCAGTCGAGGCCGGCGCCAAGTTCGGCCGACTGCTCGATGAGCGGATCGAAGTGCTGGTGGATCATCCGCTCGGCCACCGACAGTCCGGAGTGAAGGTAGACCGCACCGATGACGGCCTCGATGGTGTCCGCGAGGATCGATGGCTTCTCGCGGCCGCCCGTGGACTCTTCGCCGCGTCCGAGCAGCAGCGCCTCGCCAACGCCGAGATCGCGTGCTACCCCGGCAAGGGCGCGCGCATTGACGACCGCCGCTCGCATCTTGGCGAGTTGGCCCTCGGTGACGTTGGGATGCGTGCCGTAGAGCGTCTGGGTGACAACTAGGCCCAGCACGGCGTCACCGAGGAACTCCAGTCGCTCGTTGTGCGGGATCCCGCCGTTTTCGTAGGCGTAGCTACGGTGCGTGAGCGCGAGGGCGAGCTCGTCATCGGGTAGATCTACGTCGAGCCGCCGACGAAACTCGTCGATGGTGTCCCGGCTCACGCCACGACCTCACGCGCATGACAGCAGTCAGCGAGGTCGCCGACAGTGGAGGCGTCACGTGCCCGGCGCTCGTCGAGGGCGTAGCCGGATTCGGCCATCGCATCCGCGACAAGCATCAGCGCCAGCGAGTCAACGCCGAGCGACGACAGGGGGGTGTCGGCACGAAGGTGCGCGCCTGAGGAGAGCCCGAGGACGCGGATGAGGGCGCGCGCGACCGGGGCAGTGCCCTCGGTCGCCGCCTCCATCGATCAGACGTCGAGGACGCGACGCTTGGCGTAGGTGCCGCAGGTGGGGCACACAGTGTGCGCCAACTTCTTCTCGCGGCAACGAGCGCAGATCACCAGGGCGGGCGCAGCGGCCTTCCACTGCGAACGGCGGTGACGGGTATTGGAGCGGGAAGTCTTCCGCTTGGGAACGGCCACGTCAATCGTCCCTTTCGGTATCGCGCAGTGCGCTGAGAGCGCCCCAGCGCGGGTCGGTTTTCTCGTGACCGTGACCGGGATCGTCGTCGAGCCGCGCTCCACATTCGGAGCACAGTCCCGCACAATCCTCCCGGCACGTTGGCGCGAGGGGCAGTCGCGGAACGACCGCATCTCGCACCGTCGGCTCGAGATCGATGAGGTCTCCCTCGATCGCTGGCGGGGCATCCTCGTCGTCCTCCAACGCCTCCACGCGATGTCCTCGCGCGTCCTGCGGCGGATAGACGAACAACTCCTGGATGTCCGCGTCCTCATCCCATTCGACCGGCTCGAGGCAGCGCGCGCACTCGGCACGAACCGTCACCCGAAGGCTTCCTGACACGAGAACCCCCTCCACCACCGACTCCAGCCTCAGGTCGAGGTCGATGTCGGTGCCTTCGGGGACCTTGGCAAGCCCCGAGCCCAGGTCCACCGGAGCAGGGACGGTGCGGTGGAGCCTTTGCATGGCCCCGGCCCGCCGCCCGAGGTCGCGAATGCTCACGACGAACGGGGCTCGGGGGTCGAGGGTGCTCAAGGCGCCTCCGGACTCCTGCACGTGGACCCGGTCTTGCGACCGGCCGTATAGAAGGATACGCCACGGGCGGGGGTCCCCGCCCCGGCGGGCCGCGCTACGAGGGAAGCGGCTGATCGTCCTCGATGTAGTCCTCCTCGACCTGGCCGCGCAGTTTGTCGCGCCCGCGCTCCACGGCGGTGAGAGTCTTGTTGAGGGTGATCTCGAACGTGGCCAGGCGGGCGTCGATGTAGTCGTCGGTCTCCCGGCGCATGCGGTACGTCTCTTCCTCGGTCTCGGCTCGCAGGGCCTCGGCCTCCGCCACGGCGACGAGGTAGATCTCATGCTGGGAGAGCATGCGCACCTGCTCCTCGCGCGCCTCGGCGATCAGGCGTTGGGCCTCAAGGCGACCCTCGGCCACGACGGCCTCGCGCTCGGCGAGCAACTGGTCAGCGTCACTGAGCGAGCGGGGCAGCGCGTCGCGAATATCCTCGATGACATCGAGCACCTGGGCACGATTGACCATGCAGGACGCCGACAGCGGAACGGCCTTGGCCTGCTCCACCATCTGCGCAAGCTCATCGAGTCTTTGATCGACATCCACGGCGTCTCCTTAGTTCCGGGCTCAGCCCTGGGCACCTAGTTTGGCCTGCAGCCGGGCGAGCACCGCATCCGGGACCAGGCCCTCGACGCTGCCGCCGTGACGCGCAACCTCCTTGACCAGGCTGGACGACAGGTAGCTGTAGAGGGGGTTGGTGGAGACGAAGAGGGTCTCCACGCCACCGAGCCGGTAGTTCATCTGGGCCATCTGCAGCTCGTAGTCGAAGTCGCTGACCGCACGCAGGCCCTTGACGATGGCGTTGACGTTGCGGTGCTTGCAGTAGTCGACCAGCAGGCCGTAGAACGAGTCGACCTCGACGTTGGGCAGCGGAGCAACGACTTCGCGGAGGATCTCGATGCGCTCATCGACAGAAAAGAGGCTGGACTTCGTCTTGTTAATGAGTACGGCCACGATGACCTTGTCGGCCAGGGCGGAGGCACGCGTGAACACATCAAGATGCCCGTTGGTCACCGGATCAAAGGAGCCAGGACAGACGGCGACGCGCATGGCCACCCGCCTCCGATCCCCCCACAAGGGCTAGCTGCCTAGGTGTCGACCGTACCAAAGCGCCGTGTCGCCGAAATCACGGCGACGCAACGCCTCCCACCCTTCCTCCGGCCAAGGCTGCTCATCGGAGCGCGAGTCGCGCTCGACCACGACGAGCGCATCAGGGGCAAGCCAGCCGTGGCCCCCGAGCGCCCCGAGGACGCCGCGCACGCTCGCCGACGTCACCGCATAGGGGGGATCGGCGAAGACCACGTCGAACGCCGCATCCGCGGCGCGCGCAACCCACGTCTCGACATCGGAGCAGGTCACCCGCGCGCCGGGCAGCGACAGGCCGGAGACATTGGCCTCGATCACGCGGACGCTCCCCCGATCACGCTCGACGAACGCCGCCCCTGCTGCACCGCGACTGAGAGCCTCGAGCCCGAGAGCGCCGGACCCGGCGTAGAGGTCGAGAACGCAAACGCCGGACCAACCACCGAGCAGTGACTCGAGGGACGAGAAGAGCGACTCGCGGACGCGATCGGACGTTGGCCGCGTTCCACGGGCCGGCACTGACAGGCGGCGTCCGCCCGCCGAGCCTGCGATGATGCGCATGTCAGCCCTTCTCCAGGAAGTCGGACCTATCGTCGCTGGCGATGTCGGCGATGTGCGCACGCAGCGCCGGCCAGCGCGAGAGCCTCGGATCATCTTCCACGATCTGCGTTGCGGCATCTCGCGCCTCGAGGACCACATCCTCATCGCGGATCACCTCCAGCAGCCGAAGCGAGGAGCGGCGACCGGACTGCAGGGTGCCGAGGATGTCGCCCTCGCGGCGCGCCTGCAGGTCAACCCGAGCGAGCGCGAAGCCGTCGGTCGTGGCGGCCACGGCTGACAGGCGCTCGCGGGCCGGGGTGTCGGGATCTGCGGCCGTGACGAGGAGGCACAGGCCGTCCTCGCCGCCTCTGGCGATTCGACCGCGCAACTGATGGAGTTGGGAGATGCCAAAGCGATCGGCATCGAGGACGACCATCGTCGATGCCGACGGCACGTCGACCCCGACTTCGATCACGGTCGTGGCCACGAGTACGTCGAGGGCGTCGGGATCATCGTGGGGCGCAGCCAGCCGGCGCATCGCCTCGTCCTTGTTGTCGGCGCTCATGCGCCCATAGACCATACCGACGCGCAGATCGGGAAGAAAGCGCTCACTGAGTTCGGCCGTGACGTCGAGCACGGCAGACACGGGGTGAGTCTCGGGCTCGACAGACCCGATGTCCTCATCGCCGAGGTCGGCCCCGTCATCGCCGATACGCGGGCACACGACGAAGACCTTGCGCCCGGCGGCCACCTCCTCGCGCACCCGCTGCCATGCGCGCGTCAGGTGCGCCGGATGCTCGCGCGGCGCCACCACATGAGTGGCGATCGTGCCGCGTCCGGGCGGATAGCCGTCGATGACACTCACATCGAGGTCGCCGAAGACGGTCATCGCGACCGTCCTCGGGATCGGGGTGGCGGTCATCACGAGCACATGCGGGCGCAGACCGTCGCCTGCCCGCTCAGCGAGGGCCGCCCGCTGCTCCACGCCGAATCGATGCTGCTCATCGACGACCACCAGCCCCAGATCGGCGAACTCGACGGTGTCCTCCAGGAGCGCGTGGGTGCCGACGACGATGCCGGCCTCGCCGCTGGCGATCGCGGCGAGTTCCTCGCGGCGGACCTTGGCCGTCTGCGAGCCCGACAGGAAGGCCAGGCGCGTGCCCTGGTCGTCGCCGCCCAGAAGCCCGCCCTCGGCGAGGGGGCCGAGGAAGGCCTGGAGCGTGCGCAGGTGCTGCTGGGCGAGCACCTCAGTGGGGGCCAGCAGGGCCGCCTGCCCGCCCGCATCGACCACCTGCAGCATCGCGCGCAGGGCGACCAGCGTCTTGCCGCTGCCGACATCGCCCTGCAGAAGTCGGTGCATCGGATGCGTCTGCTCCAGGTCGACGGAGATCTCCTCGCCGACGCGCGACTGCGCAGGGGTGAGCTGCAGGTGCAATCGCGCGTCGAATGCCTCCAAGAGCCCGCCGGCACGACGTTCGCGCGCCTGCGCCGCCTGAGTGCGCATCTCGTGCCTGCGCTGGGCGAGCACCGCTTGGAGGCCGAAGGCCTCCTCGAACCGCAGCCGACGCTGGCCGAGCTCGATCGACTCGCGATCCGGCGGGCGATGCACGGCGCGCAGCGCATCGGCGAAGCTCAGCAGGCCGTGACGCATGCGCACGGCGGGGGGTAGCGGGTCATTGGCGTCGGAGCCCGACAGGGGCGGCTCCGTCGACCCGCCGGGCCAGACCGCGTCGAGAGCCAGGCGCACGGCCTGCTGGATCCGCCAGCTCGGGAGCCCGGCCGTCGACGGATACACCGGGATGATCAGGTCGGCGAACGCCGCCTCTCCCTCGGCGTCCGCCTCTCCCGCATCGGGCAGCATGACGAACCGCGGGTGCGCCAGCTGGCGCGTGCCGCCGTAGGCGGAGACGGTGCCGGCGAAGAGGCCGCGACGTCCGGTGCGCAACTGGCTCTCGCTGCGCCAGGCCTGGTTGAAGAAGACCAGGCTGATGCGGCCGCGACCGTCGGAGACCACGACTTCGGTCACCGTTCCCTTGCGCTGCTGCATGCGCCTGGTACCGGCCGAGACGACCTCGGCGAAGACGGTGGCGTGCTCACCGACCTGAAGCGAGGCGAGATCGGTGAGTTCGCCGGGGTCGATGTAGCGGCGCGGATAGTGGCGCAGTAGGTCGCCGACCGTGACGATCTGCAGGCCGTCGCGCAGGGCCTTGGCCGTCTTGCCCCCGGCCACCACCGACACGGGGGCCGACATCTCGACGGGCGCCACGGGGGCTACTCCACTCCCACGATGAGCGGCCAGAGCGGCTGCCCGCCGGTCACCGACACCAGATCGAGCCCGGGGTGCTGCGCGGACAGCCAGTCCTCGAGGGAGTCGGCGAGGCTGGCCGCGGCATCCTCGCCCGTGACAAGTGTGACGAGTTCGCCTCCCGAGGACAGCAGACGCTCCAGCACCGCACGCGACACCGCATCGACGCTCGCGCCGATCTCGACGATGTCGCCATCGGCCAGACCGAGGATGTCGCCTTCGCGGCACGACCCCGCCGACGTCATAGCCTCTCGCGACGCCACGGTGACGGCTCCGTAGCGCGTCGCCCCGGCAGCGCGGGTCATCGCCACGACATCGTCGTCGAACCGCGCGCCCGGGTCGTGCACGGCAACGGCCGCAAGGCTCTGCACGACCGAGCGCGTCGGGATGACGCAGACGCGCACGCCCGCTGCCCGCGCCTGCTCCGCCGCGGCCTCGGCAACCGCGAGCGTGTCGGAGTCGCTGGGCAGGAGGAGCACTTCGGCACTGTCAGCGCGCGTGATGCCGTCGAGGAGATCGGCCGTCGAAGGCCGGCGGCGCGGCTGTGCGGGCACGACGACAGCACCCTGCTCCTCGAGCAGAGTCGAGACACCGGGGCCATGCGCCACGGCAACGACCCGGCGACCGACACGCGCTTCCGCTGGCAGGGCACTCGGCAGGTAGGTGACGCGAATGCGGTGCACGCGCCCCAGGTCCAGCCCGGATTCGATGGCGGCACCCGCGTCGTGTACGTGGACATGCACGTTCCACAGACCGTCGGCCCCGGTGACCACAAGTGATTCGCCGAGTGCGTCGAGGCGCGTGCGCAACGCATCCGCCGACGCATCGTCGCCACCGAAGAGGTACATCACCTCGTAGGAGGTCTCACCGCCCGCGGCCGTGACGGGCAGGCCGTGGGCGGCAGACAACGCGCGCGCAGCCACCGGTAGCTTGGCACGCACGCCGCGCCCGGGGCGGCGACGGCGTACGCCGGTCACGACGTCAAGGAGCGCGTCGTACACCACGACGAGTCCCTGGCCGCCAGCGTCGACGACGCCTGCATCGCGCAGCACCGGAAGGAGGTCGGGCGTCTGATCGAGCGCGACGTGTGATGCTGCCACGGCGCTCTCGATCACGCCGACCAGGTCGTCACCGGCATGGCCTTCGGCGGCCTCAGCGGCCGCGCGCGCGACGGTGAGGATGGTTCCCTCCACCGGATGCGCGACCGCACCGTAGGCCTCATCGCATGCGCGACGCAGGCCCTGGCGCACGACGTCGCCGGTGAACGTCGCGGGCGCCTGCGCCAGCACCGAGGCAACACCGCGGATGATCTGGGCGAGAATGACCCCGGAGTTGCCGCGGGCCCCGAGCACAGCGCCTCGACCGAATGCCTCGGCGACCTCCGCGAGCTCCGGGACGGCCGCGGGGTGCGCCGCGTCGAAGACCTCGGCGATGCCCGCACAGGCGGACTCCAGGGTGAGGAACATGTTGGTGCCGGTGTCGCCGTCGGGGACAGGGAAGACGTTGAGGGCGTCGATGGCCGCCCGCTCCTCGCCGAGCGCTTGCAGGGAGGCCTCGGCCCATAGGCGGACCGACAGGGCGCTCAGCGGAGGCGCCGGGAGGCTCTCGCTCACGGTACTCCCCTCACCCGCTCATCGGCAGGATCACGCTATCGGCCCCGAGGGGCCGGCGGCCGCCCCGGTTTGAGCGGGCCATGGGACTTCGCTACCCTTATGCGGTTGCTCGGGCCTTCGGCCCGACGCGAAATCCCGAGGAGAGCACCGTGGCTGCCACCTGTGACGTTTGCGGCAAGGGGCCCGGATTCGGCAACAGCATCTCCCACTCGCACCGCCGCACCTCGCGCCGCTGGAACCCCAACATCCAGTCGGTCCGCGCGATCGCGGGTCGCACCACCAAGCGCCTCAACGTCTGCACCTCCTGCCTCAAGGCCGGGAAGGTCACCCGCACCTAGCTGCGGAAGTGCTCGAAGCCGGGCATGAACGCCGGCGCTCGCCCGTCAACGCTGACCACGGGACCATCCGGGTCGCACTTGGCCGCTTTCCCGATCGCCGTGAATCCCTCGGGCAACGTCGCACCTTTCGCGAAAGCCCCCAGCAGCGCGTGATCGTCTCCACCGCCCAGCACCCAGGTGAGGGGGTCCAGGTTGTACGCCGCCGCCGTCGACACCAGCACCTCATCGACGGGGATCACCGCCGAATCGAGGTCGATGCTCACACCCGATGCCTTCGCAAGGCGTCCCGCGTCGAGGAGCAGTCCATCGCTCACGTCCATGAGCGCGTGGGCGCCACTTTTGGCCGCGCGAATCCCCGCTGTGTAGTCGGGCTCGGGGCGACGATGCGCGTCAACGAGCGCACGCGGCGACCGGAAGCCACGCGACAGGACGGCAAGCCCTGCGGCAGCGCAGCCCAGCCTCCCAGATACGGCCATCACGTCGCCGGCTCTAGCACCGCTGCGCAACACCGGCTCGCGATCCTCCAGGTCGCCCATGGCCGTGACCGATACAAAGATGACATCAGCGCGGACCACGTCGCCGCCGGCGAGTGCTGCGCCTACCCGACCGGCCTCCGCGAGAACACCGGCCAGGAAGCCATCTACCCAGGCCACCTCTGTCTCCGGAGGAAGCGCCAGGCCGATGACCAGACCGGTGGGCCGCGCGCCCATCGCGGCGATGTCCGCAAGGTTTTCGGCGACGGCCTTCACTCCGATGTCCTCGGCACTGGACCAGTCGCGGCGGAAGTGTCGAGACTCGACGAGCACGTCGGTGGTAACGACGACTCGGCCATCGGGGGCGGCCAGTACAGCCGCATCGTCACCGGCGCCGACGACGACCACACCTTTGCGCGGGCCCTTGACTGCCCGCGTGGCAGCGATGATGCGGTCGACGAGTGCGATCTCGCCGAGTCCGCCCACCGTCTGCGCCATTCTTCTCGCCCTCCGCACCCGATCCTGCGGGCGCTACGCTCGATCCACCCACCCGAAGGAGGACCTTTACACGTGAACGTACACAGTGAGCGTGCGCACAGGCCGCGCATGACACGGCTCGTCGCCGTCTCCCTGTGCGCCCTCGCCCTCATCTGCGCCTGCGGGCGACAGGTGGCGGTAGCTTGGCCCGAGAGCCCGGCCCCGGCATGTGCGGGCCTGGCACTCCCGGAGACCGTCGCCGGCGGCGCCCTGCGCCCCACAGGGCCTGACGGCACGGCCGCCTGGGGCGAGCCGCCGATCACCTGGCGCTGCGGGGTGCCTCGACCGGCCGCCCTCCAGCCGACGTCGAAGCTGCTCGAGGTCGGCGGCGTTGCCTGGCTGCCGATCGAGGGCTCGGGCGGATCGGCGTTCATCGCCGTGAACTGGCCCACCCAGTCCGACCCGATCTATGTCGAGGTGATCGTGCCGGACACCTACGACAACCCCGGCAGCGTCCTGCTCGACCTCTCGCCGTCTTTGGTCACCCAAGCCTGATCGCCGAGTGTGCAGTTGTGCCCGACTGCCCCCCTAGGCGACGCGCAACGCCTGCACACTCGGGGTAGGGAAGGGGGAGCGGGTGGCTAGCGCAAGCCGGTGCCCTTGCGCACGGCATCGTCGATCAGTCGGTCGACAAGCTCGTGGTAGCCGATGCCAGAGGCACCCCACATGCGCGGATACATCGAGATGGGCGTGAAGCCAGGCATCGTGTTGACCTCGTTGAGCAGGACGTCGTCACCGGTCACGAAGAAGTCGACTCGCGCCAGGCCCTCGCAATCGAGGGCATCAAACGCGCGGACCGCGAGTTCTCGCACCCGCTCCTCCACCACCGGATCCAGCTGCGCGGGCACGATAAGTTCGGCTCCGTCGTCGAGGTATTTAGCCTCGAAGTCGTAGAAGTCGTGATCAGGGTGGACGATGATCTCCGCGCAGCGGCTCGCCTGGGGAGCGCCTGACGGATCAGCGAGTACGCCGCACTCGATCTCACGCGCGCCCTCGATAGCCGCCTCCGCGATCACGCGGGGATCCCACGAGTGCGCCTCGCGCACGGCCGCCTCGAGCGCGGTCGGATCCGACACCCTGCTGATGCCCACGGATGAGCCAGCTCGCGCCGGCTTGACGAAGAGCGGGAACCCCAGGGTGCTGATGCGGGCCAGGCAGGCGGTCGGATCGGCAGCCCACTCGCGCGACGTCACAAGCTGCCACGGCCCCACGGGGATGGCCGCGTGCGCAAGCATCGCCTTC
Source organism: Actinomycetota bacterium (assembly GCA_016870515.1). Lineage (GTDB taxonomy): Bacteria > Actinomycetota > Actinomycetes > S36-B12 > S36-B12 > Mxb001. The sequence continues at coordinate 112,049 of VGBL01000003.1, forward strand.
ATGTGGCCCTTGTCCATGGCCACGGCGGAGGCGAAAACCCCTGATCCGACGAAGGAGATGCCCGCCATCTCCAGCAGACCCTGGATCGTGCCGTCCTCCCCCCACGGACCATGCAGCACGGGGAAGACCACGTCGACCCCGCGCAGCACCTCAGCGGGAAGGGCTTCGCGCTGGCCCACCGGCTCCGGCAGCAGGGCCACCGGTTGACCACTGTCGACGACGACGGGCAGCTGGCCGTCTGTCGCGTCGAGCGCGGCCGGGTCGGCGGGCACGCGCACCCACCGGCCATCGGGCAGGATCCCCACGGCGGTGATGTCGTAACGGGCTGGATCGAGTGCACGCAGGATTCCTGCCGCACTCACGCACGAGATCGAGTGCTCGCTGCTGCGTCCACCGAAGAGCACGAGGACGCGTCGACGCGGGCTGTGCTCCACGGAGGTGACGTTAGCCGTCGACCCTCGCGCTAGGGTCATCGCCATGCCGGACGACTCCTGGGCGGTCGAGACGCGCCTTGTCCACGACGGGCGGCCCGCTCCCACGCCGGGAGCGCCGCTCAACCAGCCCGTCGAACTCGCCTCGACCTATTACGCGGGTGGCGAGACCGAGTATGCGCGCGACGGCACCCGCGGCATGTGGGCCCTCGAAGAAGCTGTCGGGCCCCTCGAGGGCGGCGGAGCCGTGGCCTTCGCCTCGGGAATGGCAGCGGCCAACGCCATCCTCGACCTGTTACCTGCTGGTGCAACCGTCGTCGCTGCGCGCTTCACCTACACCGGCGTGGCGGCACGCCTGCGCGAACTGGATGCGGTCGGTCGCATCCGGCTTCGCACCGTGGACATTGCCGACACCGACGCGATCGTGAAGGCCGTGCCGGGCGCTGATGTCGTATGGGTGGAGTCGCCCACCAACCCCGTGCTCGAGATCGCCGACATTCGGGCGATCGCCGCCGCGGCGCACTCCGTCGGTGCGCTCGTCGTCTGCGACAACACCTTCGCCACCCCGCTGGGACAGCAGCCGCTGGAGTTGGGCGCTGATGTCGTGCTGCACAGCGCGACCAAGGCCATCGGGGGCCACTCCGACTGCCTACTCGGGATCGTCGTCACCGTCGACCCCGGCCGACTCGATGCCCTACGTCTGCGGCGCACGCTCCTCGGCGCGACTCCCGGTGCGCTCGAGTGCTACCTCGTGTTGCGGGGCCTGCGCACGCTGGCGCTACGCCACCAGCGCTCCCAGGCGTCGGCCCTGGAGATCGCCAACAAGCTCGTCGGGCACCCCGCCGTCGACCGCGTGCGCTATCCGGGGCTGGCTGACGATCCCGGCCACGACCTCGCGAGTGCGCAGATGACCGGCCCCGGGAGCCTGATCTCGATCGAGGTACGCGGTGGCGCCGATGCCGCGCAAGCCGCCGCCGAACGCACCCGACTGTGGGTGCATGCCACCAGCCTGGGCGGAGTCGAGTCATTGCTCGAACGCCGACGCCGCTGGGCGCTGGAAAACCCACTCGTGCCCGAATCACTGTTGCGGCTGTCGGTCGGCATCGAGGACCCGGCCGACCTGTGGGCCGACCTCGACCGCGCACTGCGCGGCTAGCCCAGTGACGCCTCGGCCCTGGGCGCACGAGCCATGAAGGCGGCCAGCAACTTCTTCGGTGACATTCCATGGTGGACAACCTGCACGACCTGCTCGGTGATGGGCATGTCGACGTCATTGCGGCGCCCGAGCTCAAGGATCGACTGACAGCTCTTGACCGCCTCGCACGTCTGCTGCGTCAACGCAATGGTCTCCTGGACGCTAAGACCCGAGCCGAGATTGACGCCGAAGGTGCGGTTGCGCGACAACGGCGACTGGCACGTGGCGATGAGGTCACCCACCCCGGCCAGGCCCTGGAAGGTCAGTGGATCGGCACCGAGCGCCATGCCCAGTCGCGCCATCTCAGCGAGTCCGCGCGTGATCAGGGAGGCCTGGGAGTTTTTCGCCGAGCCCAGGCCCGCGGCCATTCCGTTGGCCAGGGCGATGACGTTCTTGACCGATCCGCCGATCTCTGCCCCCACGACATCGGTCGTCCAGTAGGGACGGAAGTAGTCGGTCGTGCATGCGTCCTGCAGTCGCAGGGCACTTGCCTCGTCGGAGCAGGCCACGGTCGTGGCTGCCGGCTGCTTCAAGGCGATCTCGCGGGCCAGGTTGGGCCCGGACACCACGGCAACGCGCGAAGGTGACACCTGGGCCACGTCTTCGATCACCTGGCTCATGCGCAGCGACGTGCCGGCCTCGATGCCCTTCATGAGACTGACGACCACGCCATCGTCAGCGAGCATGCCGCTCCACCGCGCGAGGTTGTCGCGCAGGGATTGCGCCGGCACAGCAAGCACGACGAGATCAGAGCCTTCGAGGGCCTCGCCGGGATCATGCGTGGCGCGAATGCCGCTGGGCAGCACGATGCCCGGGTGGTAGCGCTTGTTGGTGTGGTGTTGGTTGATCTCGCAGGCAGTTGACGCGTCGCGTGACCACACCACCACGTCGCCGCCCGCATCGGCAAGGATCATCGCGAAGGCGGTCCCCCAGGACCCGCTTCCCATGACCGCGGTCCGGCTCATGGATGCTCCTTCCGGATCTGCTGAAGCAACTCGTTGATCGCCGACATCAGGCGCTCGGTGGCCACTCGCAGCGTCTCGGCGTCGAGCGGGGCGTCGTAGAGATCGTCGAGAGGCACCGGCGGACCCACGATGACATGCATCTTCTTGCGAGGGAGGAGTTTGAGCTCCTTGCGGTAGGGGCGCATCACCCTCTGGGCACCCCAATGGGCCATCGGCACGAGCGGGACCCGCGCGGTCAGGGCGATGCGTGCCGCCCCTGTCTTGGCGGCCTTGGGCCATAGGTCGGGATCTTTGGTGATGGTCCCCTCAGGGTAGACGATGACACACTCGCCGTTCTTGGCGGCCAGGACCGCGGCCTCGGCGGCTGCACTGGCATCGCGGGTGCCGCGCAAGACCGGTATCTGCTCCGTGCTGCGCATAATCGCGCCTACGACCGGGACGCCGAAGAGGGAATCCTTGGCCAGGAACCTCGGCGGGCGTCCGCTGTCCCATGTCACGTGGGAGATGACGATCGGGTCGAACCACGACAGGTGATTGGCAGCCACCACGATGCCACTGTCGACATGGAGATTGCCGGTGCCGCTCCAGTCACGCCTGGTGAAGGCCATCATGATTGGACGCAGGATGATGGCGGCACACCAGAACGCGAACCCCAGCCGCGTCTTGCCGCGTGCCCCTGCCACCCGAACTCCCAAGATCGTCCCCGAGCCTTCGATCCTGCCAGCCTTCCACGACGTGTCAGGCCCGGCACGGGCACCGCCCGTGCCGTGATGGGATGAGCGCATGCGGCCGTGGTGGGTGATCGTGCCGGTGCGCTCCGGCCCCGGTGCGAAGACCCGACTGGCGACCCTGCCTGCTCAGACGCGCGCGGCCATCGCGCTTGCCTTCGCTCACGACACGATTACGGCGGTCCTGGCGTGCCATGAGGTAGCAGGCGTGATCGTCGTATCCGACGACGCAACACGCGAGAAGTTGCAGATTCCCGGCGTGGCCTTCGCCACTGATCCCGGCAACGGGCTCAACGGTGCCCTGACCGCCGGTGTCGCCATCGCGCCCGACGGCGCAGGCGTCGTGGCTCTCGTGTCGGACCTGCCCGCGCTCACCCCCGACGAGCTCGGGCGCGCACTGCTCCTGGCACGCGAGTCACCCCGGTCCTTCGTGTGCGATAGCGAGGGCATCGGTACGACGCTCCTGGCCTCCTCGGATCCCGCAGCGCTTGATCCGCACTTCGGCGAACGCTCACGCGCAGCGCACGCGGCCAGCGGCGCTGTCGAGATCGACTCCGAGGAGCTCCCGAGACTGCGACGCGACGTCGACAGCGAGGTAGCACTCTGGGATGCCCAGCGCCTCGGGGTCGGTGCCGCGACCGCGAAGGCACTGGCATGAGCGACGGATACGCGCCGGCCACCGTGCGCCGGTGGGACGACCGCCGAGAAGTGGTGCTCGACGACGGTCGAGTGGTGACATTGGGTTCGGACGTGCCACTCGAGGGGTTTCGCACCCTCGCCGTCGGCCAGCGCGTGCGCCTGCGGATGACTGGGGAGGGCATCGACGCCATCACGTGGCCCGTGGACTGACCCCGCAATGATGAAGGGACCGGTCATCGCCCGATCCCTTCATCACGTGCACAGTTGTATTAGCGCTTCGCGCCCTTCTTGGCCGGGGCCTTCTTCGCAGCCTTCTTCGGCGCGGACTTCTTGGCAGCAGCCTTCTTCGGCGCGGACTTCTTGGCAGCAGCCTTCTTCGGCGCGGACGGCTTCTTCGCACCGGAAACGACGGCCTTGAACTCCGCACCGGGGCGGAACTTTGGCAACTTCGTTGCCTTGATCTTCACGGCCTCACCCGTCTGCGGGTTGCGGCCCGTGCGCGCCGCACGGTCGTGACGCTGGAAGACGCCGAAGCCGGCAAGGGCAACCTTCTCACCCCGAGCCACCGCACGCTTCAGCTCTTCGAGAGCAGCCTCGACGACATTGGAGACGTCACGCTTGCTATGCCCGAGCTGCGTGCTGATGTTGTCAATAAGCTCTTGCTTGTTCACTGAGTTCCCCTCCGGAGGGATTCAAGGCCGACCCTATGGCCGGCAGCGGTCCAACCCTATAACGAAGTGCACCCGTGGCGCACCCCAGGCTCGCCAGGGTGACGGACACGACAATCCTCGCCACTTCGGTGAAATCTGCGCCGATGACGCGCCGTCACCGATCGGTCAGCGCGTCGTTGGCGTGAAAGTTGGTCGGGCCGACTCGAAATCCGAGATGTCCGCCTCGTTTTGCAACGTGATGCCGATGTCGTCGAGCCCTTCGAGCAGGCGCCAGCGCACATAGGGGTCGACGTCGAAGGAGGCGACGACATCGCCCGCGGAGATGGTCTGGGCAGCCAGGTCCACCGTGACGGGGGTCGACGGATCGGACTCGATGAGCGCCCAGAGCCGCTCTACGACGTCCTGGTCAACCAGCGCCGTGAGTAGCCCGGCCTTGCCCGAATTGCCGCGGAAGATGTCGGCGAAGCGCGAGGAGATGACGACCTGGAAGCCGTAGTCCTGCAGCGCCCATACGGCATGCTCGCGCGAGGAACCGGTGCCGAAGTCCGGGCCGGCCACGAGGACGGAAACTCCGAAGTACTGCGGCTGGTTGAGCACGAAACCGGAATCATCTCGCCACGCCTTGAAAAGGCCATCTTCGAACCCATGCCGGGTGATCCGCTTGAGGTACTCGGCCGGGATGATCTGGTCGGTGTCGACATTGCTACGGCGCAGCGGCGCAGCGGTGCCGGTATGGACGGTGAAAGCCTCCACGTGCGTCTCCTTATCGAGCCAGGTCGGCGGGCGAGGCGAAGCGTCCGGTGACCGCGGTGGCCGCGGCCACCTGCGGCGACACAAGGTGGGTGCGACCGCCCGGGCCCTGGCGCCCTTCGAAGTTGCGGTTGGAGGTCGAGGCGCTGCGCTCCCCCGGCGTGAGCTTGTCGGGGTTCATCGCCAGGCACATCGAGCAGCCGGCCTCGCGCCATTCGGCGCCGGCCTGCGTGAAGACCTTGTCGAGCCCTTCGGACATCGCCTGCAGGCGCACCTTGGCCGAGCCGGGGACGACGAGCATGCGCACGCCGTCGGCGACCTGGCGACCCTCGAGCACGGCGGCAGCCGCGCGCAGGTCCTCGATCCGGCCATTGGTGCACGAACCCACAAAGACGGTGTCGACGGGGATCTCTCGCATGGGGGTGCCCGGCGTCAACGCCATGTACGCAAGGGCGCGCTCGATCGAGGCCCGCTCGACATCATCGGCGGCATCCTCAGGGGAAGGGACCGAACCCGACAGGGGGATGCCCTGCCCGGGGTTGGTGCCCCAGGTGACGAAGGGACTCAACTCGGAGGCCTCGATCACCACTTCTTTGTCGAACGTCGCATCCGCATCGGTGACGAGGGTTTTCCAGTAGGCGAGGGCCGCGTCCCAGTCGGCGCCCCTAGGCGCATGCTCGCGCCCCTCGATATAGGCGAATGTGGTCTCGTCGGGGGCCACCATGCCAGCTCGAGCACCGCCCTCGATCGACATGTTGCACAAGGTCATGCGACCTTCCATTGAGAGCTCGCACACGCCTTCTCCGCGGTATTCGATGACGTAGCCCTGGCCGCCGCCGGTGCCGATTTTGGCAATGACCGCGAGGATGACGTCCTTCGCGGTGACGCCGTCGGGCAGCGAGCCATGGACGGTGACCGCCATGGTCTTGAACGGCTTCAGCGGCAAAGTCTGCGTGGCCAGCACGTGCTCCACCTCGCTGGTGCCGATGCCGAAGGCCAGTGCCCCGAAAGCGCCGTGGGTCGAGGTGTGGGAGTCGCCGCACACGACGGTCATGCCCGGCTGGGTGAGGCCGAGCTGGGGACCGACGACGTGCACGATGCCCTGCTCGGCACTGCCGAGCGGAAACAGCGGCACGTCGAACTCCGCGCAGTTCTTACGCAGTGCCTCCACCTGCGCGCGCGACACGGGGTCGGCGATCGGCTTGTCGATGTCGATTGTGGGGACGTTGTGGTCCTCGGTGGCCAGGGTGAGGTCGGGGCGGCGTACGGGCCGCCCCGTGGCGCGGAGGGCGTCGAATGCCTGCGGGCTGGTGACTTCGTGGACGAGGTGGAGGTCGATGTAGAGCAGGTCTGGCTCGCCTTCGGCGCGGCGCACCACGTGCGCATCCCAGACCTTCTCGGCGAGCGTCTTGCCCATGCGCACTCCTTCGGGGAATGGCAACAGGGTAGCCGCGCATGCAAGAAGGCCCAACCCCGAGGGGTCGGGCCTTCTTGCGCTCCGCGGATCGGTGGATCCGCGGACCTTTGCGTAGCCCCGACGGGATTCGAACCCGCGCTACCGCCTTGAGAGGGCGGCGTGCTAGGCCGCTACACAACGGGGCCATGCGCACGCGAGAGAGCACGTGCACTCGCTGGGGTACCAGGACTCGAACCTAGACTAACTGAACCAGAATCAGTTGGGCTGCCAATTACCCCATACCCCATGGGACCTCAGGGCAGTTGCCGCGAGGCGCAAGGAGTATAGCCAGCGGACCTAGGGGCGACGTGCTGCGGTCAACCGACCCACGGCTCGCTCGCGACCGAGGATCTCCAGGCTCTCGAAGAGCGGGGGCGACACACGGCGCCCCGTGACAGCGATGCGCACCGCTCCGAACGCCACCTTGGGCTTTAGGCCCAGACCGTCGATGAGCGCGCCTCGCAGAGCCGCCTGCAGCGACGCCGCATCCCAGGCATCAAGGACGCTCAACGCGTCGAGCGCCGCGACGACGACCTGCTGGGACTGCTCGTCGGAGATGTCCTGGTCGGGATCGATGGCGAACGCCGGCTCGGCGACGAAGAGGAAGCCGAGCATGCCGACGGCCTGGCCGAGGGTCTCCATGCGCTCCTGCACGAGCGGCACTGCCTGCATGAGGACGGCCCACTCAGAGTCCGAGATGGGGTCCTGGACGAGGCCGTCGCGCTCGAGGAAGGGCACGATGCGCCGGCCGATCTCCTCGGCGGGCAGCGAGCGGATCCAGTCCCCGTTGATGGCGGTGCACTTCTTCAGGTCGAAGCGCGCCGGGTTGGGGCTCACGCGCGAGACGTCGAAAGCCTCGGCCATCTCGGGCAGGGAGAAGAACTCGCGGTCCTCCCCCATCGACCAGCCCAGTAGGGCCAGGTAGTTGAGCAGCGCCTCGGGCAGGTAGCCGTTCTCGCGATACATAAGCAGCGAGGACTCCGGATCGCGCTTGGACAGCTTCTTGTTGCCCTGGCCCATGACATAGGGCAGGTGGCCGAAGCGCGGAGTCCTTCCGTCGCCCACGCCGATCGCCGCGAGGGCCTGATACATCGCGAGCTGACGGGGTGTCGACGAAAGGAGGTCTTCTCCGCGCAACACGTGAGTGATGCGCATTAGCGCGTCATCGACAGGGTTGACGAGTGTGTAGAGGGGGTCGCCGTTAGCGCGCACGATGACGTAGTCGGGCACGTGCTCGCGACCGAAGGTCACCTCACCGCGCACGAGGTCGTCCCAGGTCCAGTCCTGCTCCGGCATCGCGAAGCGCGTGACCGAAGTGCGCCCTTCGGCCTCGAACGCCGCGCGCTGGTCAGGGGTCAGGTGACGGCAGCGCCCGGAATAGCCCTGCGTGCGCCCGGCAGCGCGCGCGGCCTCACGCTCGGCCTCGAGCTCCCCGGCCGTGCAGTAGCAGGGGTAGGCGTGTCCGGCCTCGACGAGCCTGCGCGCGACATCGGCGGAGATGTCCATGCGCTCGGACTGGCGGTAGGGGCCGTAGGGGCCGCCTACCTCGGGGCCCTCGTCCCAGTCGAGGCCGAGCCAGCGCAAGGAGTCCAGGAGCGCGATGTAAGAGTCCTCGGAGTCGCGCTCAGCGTCGGTGTCCTCGATGCGGAAGACGAAGGTGCCGCCGTGGTGGCGGGCGAAGGCCCAGTTGAACAGCGCGGTGCGCACCATGCCGACGTGCGGATTGCCAGTTGGCGAAGGGCAGAAGCGCACGCGGATATCGCTAGACACGTCAGGAGCCTATCGACGGGGCCGGCAGCGCGATCACCGCGTAGACGAGCGCGCGATCCCAGGCATAGGCCCCGTTGACGCTGGCGACGCCGAGGCCGGCGGCAAGTCGCTCCCCCAGCGCTGCGGTCCACGTGCCGGAATCCGTTCTCCGTGCCCAGGACGTCACCGGCTGCACGGATTGGCACTCAGAAGCGTCGGTGCAGACCGATGCCTCGTCGAAGCCGACGAAGCGCTGCACGCGGGCATGCGAAGCCTTGAAGAGCGCCTCCTTCGCGGCGAAAGCAAGGCTCACGGCCGCGTCGCTGGGCTGCGCGGCGAGCTCGCTGGGCGTCAGGCATCGACGTACGACGGCCCGCAGGCGATCGCCCTCCAGAAGCGGGGCGATGTCGATGCCGATGCCACCGGCCGACTCACGGGCCACAGCGCAGGCCACGCCCCCGTAGTGCGAGATGGAGCCCTCGACCCCCTCGGGCCAGCGCGGCGATCCGTCGTCGGCTCGGCCGATCTGCGCATCCGCACCGGTCAGCGAACGCACCGCCTCGCGCGCGGTCAGGCGTCCGGCCAGAAAGTCGGCACGGCGGAGCCCGACGGGGGCGGCTGCGTCGTCCCGCCGGGCCGAGTCGGCGGCGTCGCGCATCGCCTCGGGCCACTCGCCCGCGGGCATCGCGGCAATCAGGGCAGCAACAGTGGCGACATCGACGCGCGCGCCGTGGCAGCCCAGTGGCAGCGCCACCGGCAGCGGGGCGAAGGTCGGGGTCATCCCCCGACGGTATTGACCAGGGTGCCGATCCCCTGGATCGTGACGGCGACCTCGTCACCGGCCACGATCGGGCTGACGCCCGCGGGGGTGCCGGTGAGGATGACATCGCCGGGCAGCAGCGTCATGACCGTGCTGATCCACGACACGAGCTCGGGTACCCCGCGCACCATCTCCGAGGTGCGCGACTCCTGGCGGATATCGCCATTGACATCACAAGCGATCGCCAGATCACTCGGATCCTCGTCGGTGTTGATCCAGGGCCCGAGGGGGCAGAAGGTGTCGAAGCCCTTGGCGCGACCCCACTGGCCGTCGGTGCGCTGCAGGTCGCGCGCGGTGACGTCGTTGGCGCAGGTGTAGCCCAAGACGACCTCTTTCACGCGCTCGCGCGGCACCTCCTTGCACAGCCGGCCGATGACGATGGCGAGCTCGGCCTCGTGCTCGATCTGCTGCGACATCGCGGGCAGGTCGATGGTGTCGCCCGGGCCGATCACCGATGTGCTCGGCTTGAGGAAGATCATCGGCTCAGCGGGCACGTCGCCCCCCATCTCCTTGGCGTGCTCGGCGTAGTTCTTGCCGACGGCGATGATCTTGCTCGGTAGCACGGGCGCGAGCAGTCGCACCTGCGAGCCGAGCAGCTCCTGACCGGTGTAGGTGATCTCGCCAAAGGGGTGCGCGTCGATGACGCGCAGCCGGGCGTCGGCGGGCAGGTCGCTGCCGCCGGGCTCCTCCAGGACGCAGACGAAGTGGACCTCGGACTGGAAGGAGACGCGGGCAATCAGCACGGCGGGACCCTATCTGACGGCTAGGCGGGCGACCCGGAGCGCAGCAGGCTGTAGGCCAGGGCGTCCTCGAGAGCGATCCACGAGGCGGCAATGACGTTTTCGTGTACGCCCACGGTGCTCCAGTCGGCCGCGCCATCGGTGGTGCCGATGAGCACGCGGGTGACGGCATCGGTGCCCGCCACTCCCTCGAGGATGCGCACCTTGTAGTCGGTGAGCCGCACCCCCTCGAGTTGTGGGAAGAGGCGCACGAGGGCACGGCGCAGGGCGCGGTCGAGGGCGTTGACGGGGCCGTTGCCCTCGGCGGTCATGATGACGCGCTCTCCACCGGCGTAGACCTTGACGGTCGCCTCGCAGACGACGCTGCCGTCGGCGCGCTGCTCGACGATGGTGCGCCACGACTCCACGGTGTAGGGCTTCGGGCGCCCGCCGGGGCCCTCGTCGAGCACGAGCAGTTCGAAGGATGCGTCAGCCGCCTCGAAGGTCCACCCCTGTGCCTCGAGGGCCTTCACGCGCTCGACCACGCGCGCCAGGGTGCCGGGATCGTCGACCAGGTCGAGCCCGAGCTCGCGACCCTTGAGCTCGACCGAGGCACGTCCGGCCATCTCGGTGATAAGGATGCGCTGGTCGTTGCCGACGATCGCCGGATCGATGTGGTTGTAGAGCTCGGCGTTCACCTTCAGGGCGCTCGCGTGCAGGCCGGCCTTGTGGGCGAACGACGAGACCCCGGCATAGGGCTGATGGGTGTCGGGGGCGATGTTGGCAATGGCCGCGATGGCGTGCGAGACCCGCACGGTGTCGCGCAGGTGGCCTTCGGGCAGCACGGACAAGCCGAGCTTGGTCTCGAGGTTGGCCACGACCGGGAAGAGGTCGGCGTTGCCGGTGCGCTCGCCGTAACCGTTCGCGGTGCACTGCACGTGGGTGACCCCGGCCTCGACGGCCGAGAGGGTATTGGCGATGGCACAGCCGGTGTCGTCCTGGCAGTGGATGCCCAGGCGCACGCCGGAGCGCGCGAGGACGTCGGTCACGGCCTCGTACATCCCGTGCGGGAGCATGCCGCCGTTGGTGTCGCACATGACTCCGACATCGGCGCCGGCGGAGAAGGCCGCCTCGAGCACGCGGATGCCGTAGTCGGGGTCGTGCCGGTAGCCGTCGAAGAAATGCTCCATGTCGACGAAGACGCGGCGGTCGTGCTTGCGCAGGAAGCGCACAGTGTCAGCCACCATCGCGAGGTTCTCCTCGTTGGTGGTCTTCAGCGCCTCGGCCACGTGTCGTACGTCGGACTTCGCGACGATGGTGACCACGGGAGCCTGGGAGTCGAGCAGTGCGCGCACCTGAGCGTCGTCCTCGACCCTGACACCCGCCTTGCGCGTGGCACCGAAGGCGACCAGCTGCGCAGTCTGCAGGTCGAGCTCCTCGCGCGCACGGGCGAAGAACTCCGTGTCCTTGGGCATCGCTCCGGGCCAGCCGCCCTCGATGAAGCCGACGCCATAGCCGTCGAGAAGCCGCGCGACCGCGAGCTTGTCGTTGACGGAGTAGGCGATGCCCTCGCGCTGGGCTCCGTCGCGCAGCGTCGTGTCGTAGACATGGAAGTCATCCCCCAGGGGCAGGGTGGCCATGTCGTCCTCCTTCAAGCAAAAAGCCCCTCGCGGGTGCGAAGGGCTGCGCATCGATGCCGCGGGGCGGCGCCGATGCGCTAGGCAATGATGATGCTGGCGTGAAGCACGGGCCGAGTGTACCGGGACCTGACGGGACGCGATAGCCCGGCTTCCGCACGGGCCGAGGAGCCCGCAGGGCCCGCGGGCCGGATCCCGCTCCTGGGGGCCGGGATCAGGAGTCGATGATCTTGTGCAGCCAGGCGTGCTTGTCGGGCACGGCGCCGGTCTGGATGTCGAGCAGCGCATTGCGCAGCCGCATGGTGACCTCGCCGGCTCCGCCGTTGCCGACCGTCCAGTTGCCCAGGCGCGACTTCACGAAGCCCACCGGCGTAACGACAGCAGCGGTGCCGCACGCGAAGACCTCCGTGATCTCGCCCGACGCGCAGCCGGCCTGCCATTCCTCGACGCTGATCCGGCCCTCGTCGGCGCGGATGCCGAGATCCTGCGCGACCGTCAGGAGGGAGTCGCGCGTGACGCCTGGCAGGAGTGCGCCGGTCAGGCTCGGCGTCATGATGCGCGCCTGGTCGCCGGAGCCGTAGACGAAGTACAGGTTCATGCCGCCCATCTCCTCGATCCACCGGTGCTCAGCGGCATCGAGCCAGACGACCTGGTCGCAGCCATGCTGCGCGGCCTCGGCTTGGGCGATGAGGCTCGCGGCGTAGTTGCCGGCGCACTTGGTCTCGCCGGTGCCGCCGGGAGCGGCGCGGACGTAGTCGTCGGAGAGCCACACGGTGACCGGGTGGATGCCCTTGGCGAAGTAGGCGCCGGCGGGCGAGGCGATGAGGAGGAACTGGTAGGTGTTGGACGGCCGTACGCCCAGGCCGATCTCGGTGCCCAGCATGAACGGCCGCAGGTAGAGCGAGGTCTCTCCCCCGCTGGGCACCCAGTCGCGATCAGCGCTGACGAGCGCGGCGATGGAGCCGATGAAGAGTTCCTCGGGGACCTCGGCCATGGCGAGGCGGCGGGCGGAATTGTTGAAGCGCGTCGCGTTCTTGAGCGGGCGGTAGAGCCAGATGGACCCGTCGGCATGGCGGTAGGCCTTCATGCCCTCGAAGATCGCCTGGCCGTAGTGCAAGAAGTTGGTCGCTGGGTCGAAGGTCAGCGGCTGGTATGCGACGAGTTCGGCGTCATGCCAGCCCTCGTCCTCGGTCCAGGTCGCCCGCACCATGTGGTCGGTGTAGTGCTTGCCGAACCCGGGCTCGGCGAGGATCTCGGCGCGGCGCTCCGGCGACGTGGGGTTGGGATTGGGCTGCGCGACGATCGGCCACAGGTGCGTGTCGGCGAGCGAGGGCGACGTCGTCATGGCAGTGCAGACTACTCCTGCGCCTAGCTGGCCGCGCCCGCGGCGAGGGCGTCGCCGACCTGGCTCGTCGAGCGTGTTGTCGACCCGCGCGAGGCGAGGTCGGCGGAGACGGCCGCCTCCACTCGCTCGGCCTTGGCCTCCTCGCCCACGAAATCCAAGAGCAGGGCCAGGCTCATGACCGTGGCCGTCGGATCAGCCTTGCCCTGCCCGGCGATATCGGGCGCCGATCCGTGGACGGGCTCGAACATGCTCGGGTTGCTGCGGCTCGGGTCGAGGTTGCCGCTCGCCGCCAGGCCGATGCCACCGCAGATGGCCGCGCCGATGTCGGTGAGGATGTCGCCGAAGAGGTTGTCGGTGACGACGACATCGAAGCGCTCCGGCTGCGTGATGAAGAACATCGCCGCGGCATCGACATGCTGGTAGTCGGTCTTGACGTCGGGGTACTCCGCCGCCACGCGGTCGAAGGTGCGCTTCCACAGGCTGCCGGCATTGGTGAGCACGTTGGTCTTATGCACCAGCGTCACGTGCTTGCGGCGCTTTGTCGCGCGATTGAAGGCCTCGCGGATGATGCGCTCCGCGCCGTAGGCGGTGTTGATGCTCTCCTCCGTCGCCACCTCCTGCGGGGTCCCGCGGCGCAGCACTCCGCCGGCACCGACATAAGGACCCTCGGTGCCCTCGCGGTAGACGACGAAGTCGATCTCGTTGGGCCCCTTGCCGAGCAGCGGCGACGTGACCCCCGGGTAGAGCTTCACCGGCCGGTAGTTGACGTGGTGGTCGAGGTTGAACCGCAGCGGCAGGAGCACCCCGCGCTCGAGCACCCCCGGCGGGACGCTCGGGTCGCCAATGGCGCCGAGCAGGATCGCGTCGTAGCCGCGCAGCTCCTCAAGGACCGAGTCGGGCAGGGTCTCGCCCGTGGCGTTGTAGCGGCGCGCACCCAGGTCGTATTCGGTCGTGGTGACGACCACGTCGCCCTTGACGGCGTCGAGGACCTTGAGAGCCTCGGCGACCACCTCGGTGCCGATGCCATCGCCGGGGATGAGGGCAAGGTTGAGGGTGCGTGCCATGGGGCGAAGGCTAGTCGGGGCCTAGCGGACGGTCTGGGTGCGGGTGATCTCCCCCTTCGCCGCGAGGTTGTCGTCGCCGAGGAGAAGGCTCGCCCGCACGGTCGCAATCCGCGAGATCGTGAGCACCTCGCCGTCGGGGCCCTGGGTGAGAGTCGTGCGCTTGATGACCGCGCCCGAGCGCTGGGCCCGCACCTGCACGGTCACCATCGCCGGGTGCTCGGCGACCACGGCGCCGTTTATGATGCGGCGGACCTTGACCGAGATGCTGGCCCGGTCGAGGGCGGCGCTGGTGAGACCCGCGGCGATGCGCGCGATCCCCGGCACAGCCGCCGCCGAGTCGACGACGATCTCGGTCGTCATGCACCCCGTCATGTCGCAGGCCGTGCGCGACAGCAGCATCTCCAGGGGCATTGGCCGCTGCGCCCGGGCAGGGCCTGACGTGTGGGTGCCGAAGGCCATCCGCCCCGACCAGTCCCCCGTCACCTGCAGGGTGACCGTGGTGCGCACCTCGGGCAGATCTGGCTTGGACTGGGCGGCGAGCGCGGGTGCGGGCGCGAGCAGGCCAGCACCGAGGACGGCAGCGGCGAGGGCAAAGAGCGGCGTGCGCATGGGGACCTCCAGGGGAGTGGGAATCGGACCCGGCGGACGCTAGGAGCGCATCGGCACGCATCGGCCGCCCCGCGGAGCCCCTGTGGACGAAGGGGCAGCAGATGCCCTGGGGACGAGCCCGGTGCTACCCTCGTGGCGATGCCACACGTGCGACTGCTTCTTTGCAGCCGCGACGAGGCCTAGGGGTCCCGCATAGGGGCCTGAGCCGGCCCCCTCGTCGCGGTGTCTCCTGCTGTGCCGGTCCCCACCCACTTCGCGAGGAGACCGAGACCATGAACCGCCCCACAGACATCGCCAACCGCAATCCCCAGCAGCCGTCACCCATGGCGTGGCAGCGCTACCGGCCCTTCACGCCCGTCGTCCTGGCCGACCGCATGTGGCCATCGGCCGTCATCACCGACGCACCGCGCTGGTGCGCGGTCGACCTGCGCGACGGCAACCAGGCGCTCATCGACCCCATGTCGCCCGCCCGCAAGAAGCGCATGTTCGAACTCCTCGTCTCGATGGGCTTCAAGGAGATCGAGGTCGGCTTCCCGTCGGCCTCGCAGACCGACTTCGACTTCGTGCGCCAGCTCATCGAGGAAGACCTGATCCCCGACGATGTCGTCATCCAGGTGCTCACCCAGGCGCGCGAGCACCTCATCGAGCGCACCTTCGAGGCGATCCGCGGTGCCAAGCAGGCGATCGTCCACCTCTACAACTCCACGTCGACCCTGCAGCGACGCGTGGTCTTCGGCCTAGACAAGGACGGCATCAAGGACATCGCCGTGCACGGCGCTCAACTGTGCAAGAAGTACGCCGAGCAGATCGCCGACGAGACCGAGGTCTTCTTCGAGTACTCCCCCGAGTCCTACACCGGCACCGAGCTGGAGTTCGCGGTCGAGGTATGCGACGCGGTCACCGATATCTGGCAGCCCACCCCCGACCGCAAGGTCATCATCAACCTGCCCGCCACTGTCGAGATGGCCACGCCCAACATCTACGCCGACTCGATCGAGTGGATGCACTGCCATCTCGCCCGCCGCGACAGCGTGATCCTCTCGCTGCACCCGCACAACGATCGCGGCACCGCCGTCGCGGCCGCCGAGTTGGGCTACATGGCCGGCGCCGACCGCATCGAGGGATGTCTCTTCGGCAACGGCGAGCGCACCGGCAACGTCTGCCTGGTCACCTTGGGCATGAACCTCTTCAGCCAGGGGATCGACCCGCAGATCGACATGCGCGACATCGACGGCATCCGTCGCACCGTGGAGTACTGCAACCAGATCCCCGTGCACGAGCGCCACCCCTATGGCGGCGACCTCGTCTACACGGCGTTCTCAGGATCGCACCAGGACGCTATCAACAAGGGGCTGCGCGCCATGGAGGAGGACGCGACGCTGGCCGGTGTCGGTGTCGACGACTTCCGGTGGGAGGTCCCCTACCTGCCCATCGACCCCAAGGACGTCGGCCGCACCTACGAGGCGGTCATCCGCGTCAACTCGCAGTCGGGCAAGGGCGGTGTCGCCTACATCATGCGCACCGAATACAAGCTCGAACTCCCGCGCCGGCTCCAAATCGAGTTCTCGCGGGTGATCCAGCGCGTGACCGACGAGGAGGGCGGCGAGGTCTCCCCCGAGGAGATGTGGTCGGTCTTCTCCGCCGAGTACCTACCCGATCCAACCGCCCCCTGGGGACGCTTCGCCCTGAAGTCGGTGAGGCAGGAGTCCGACATAGACGGTGACACCTCGGTCGACGTGGTGCTGATCGATCACGGCGCCGAGATCGAACTCGCCGGGCACGGCAACGGCCCGGTCGCGGCGTTCTGCGATGCCCTCGCCCAGCACGGGATCGACGTCCGCGTGCTCGACTACGCCGAGCATGCGATGTCGGCGGGTGGCGATGCGACGGCGGCGAGTTACGTTGAGTGCGCGGTCGACGGCCAGATCCTGTGGGGCGTGGGCATCGACCCGTCGATCACGACCTCATCACTCAAGGCGATCGTCAGCGCCGTCAACCGCGCCCAGCGCGACGCGGGCTAGAGCGTCAGGTCGACAGCGCGTCCGGTGTGGGCGCCTATCTCCTTGACGATCGCATCCATCGCGGCGGCGGGCACGGCATCGTCGACGGTCAGCAGCGTCAGGGCGTCGCCACCCGCCTGCGCCCTGCTCACCTGCATGCCGCCGATGTTGACCTGGTTGTCGCCGAGGATGCGCCCAACAGTGGCGACGATGCCAGGACGGTCGTTGTAGCGCAAGAAGATCATGTGCTCGCTGATCGGCACATCGACATCGAACTCGTCGACCTCGACGATCGTGGCGACGTCGCGCTTGCCCGCCACCGTGCCGCCGACGGATACGACGGAGCCGTCGCTGCGGGTCAGCCGCACCCGCACGAGGTTGCGATGGTCTCCCCCGTCAAGATCCGTGGTGAGGGCGACCTCGACCCCGCGCTGCTGGGCAAGAACCGGGGCGTTGACGTAGGAGACCGGATCATGGACCAGGCCCTGCATGACGCCCTTGAGTGCTGCGAGCTCGAGCACGCGTACATCGAGTTCGGCGATCTCGCCGCGCGCCTCGACATCGACACGGTGCAGTGCACCATCGACCAACCCTGCCGCGATGTCGCCGAGCTTCTCGGCGACGGCCACCAGCGGCCGCACTTCCCCGGCGATGATCCCGCCCTGCACATTGACGGCATCGGGCACGAGCTCGCCGGCGAGGGCCTGGCGCACCGACTTGGCGACAGCGATGCCGGCCTTCTCCTGCGCCTCGTCGGTCGAGGCGCCCAGGTGCGGTGTCGCGACCACCGGCTCCAGGGCGAAGAGCGGCGAATCGGTGCACGGCTCCTTGGCGTAGACGTCGAGGCCGGCTCCAGCGACCCGGCCCTCGGAGATGGCGTCGAAGAGCGCCTGCTCGTCGACGATGCCACCGCGGGCGGCGTTGATGACATAGACGCTGGGCTTGACCAGGCGCAGCTGCTCCTTGCCTATGAGGCCAGCCGTCTCGGAGGTCTTGGGCAGGTGGACGGTGATGAAGTCGGCCTCGCGCAGCAGGTCGTCGAGGGGCACCATGCGCACGCCGTATTGCGCCGCGCGCGCGGGTTGGACGTAAGGGTCGTAGGCGATGAGCTTGACACCGAAGGCCGCGAGCCGCTGAGCCACGAGTACCCCGATGCGGCCAAGGCCCACGATGCCGACGGTCTTCTCCGACAGCTCCACGCCGTTGTACTTCGAGCGCTTCCACTCGCCGTTCTTCAGCGCGATGTTGGCCGGGACGACGTTGCGCGCCACTGACAAAAGGAGGGCCACGGCGAGCTCGGCGGCACTAGTGATGTTGGACGTGGGAGCGTTGACCACCATGACGCCAGCCTGGGTCGCGGCCTTAACGTCAACGTTGTCGAGGCCCACCCCCGCGCGGGCCACCACCTTCAGCTTCTTGCCGGCGGCGATGGCCTCGGCGTCGACCTGCGTCGCCGAACGCACGAGTAGGGCATCGGCATCGCCGATGGCAGCCAGCAGGTCATCGCGATTGGCGCCATCGCAGTGGCGGATCTCGAAGTCAGGGCCCAGCGCCTCGACGGTGGCGGGCGAGAGTTCCTCGGCGATGAGGACGACAGGCTTGGACACGGGGGCCACCTTGCTGTGAAGCGGCCCACGGATCGAGCCGGCCGGGGAAGTCTAACGAGGAGGACCTAGACGCGCGCGCGGCGTCGCCAGGCCGTGAACGAGGTCACAGGGCCATCGTGCGGGGGTACCAGCCACGGCCAGGCGTGCACTCGCGCGAGCCGCATGTGCTCGGCACGACGACGCCACCCCGGCACGGGCGCGAACGTGGTGGCCACTGCCGTGTCTCGCAACTCTTCGACGGGATCACCGACATGCACGCGCACCTCGCGCCTGGTCGCGAGGTCGGCGACACACTCGGCCAGGAAGAGCAGGCGCGTGGTCGACAATCGGAGACGTTGGAGCAGTGGTCGATCCCACACGAAGGCGACGGGCAGATCGGGATGCGCGCGCAGTGTCGGGTCGTCGTCACCGAGCGACTCGGCGGTGATCCAGACCGCCTGTGGATCGCCGCCCTCGCCCGGGATGACATCAAGGCCTTTCGTGGCCGCCAGGTCGGGATCGCGGCGTATGCGCAGGTCGACGTAGGGCCTTGGCTCGCGCGCCTCCTCCGGCGGCCAATGCTGGATCGGGCAGGCGCGCGCGAAACTGCAGGTATCGCACAGGCCGGGCGCGCGCTTTTCGACCTGCCAGCGCGAGAAGCCGTAGGACTTCCCGGTGAGCGCACCGACAGTCCATTGCCATCCGATGCGGTTGGCCGCGCGCGAGCCGTCGAGCAGGTGCCGGAAGAAGGCGTCCTCGCCATCGCGCCAGCCCCAGCCATCGCGCACCGTCCACTGGCTGGCCAGCCACATGCGCTGCTGATTGGTGAGCCACCCTGCCTCGAGCTCACCGACGGAGAAGTCGATGCAGGCCATCCCCTCGGGCCACGCCGGTGAACCCTCGCTGCGCTCGGGCACCTGATAGCGCAAGCTGCGCCGGGTCGCCTCCCCCAGCCGCGCATAGAGGTGCCGGGCGTACTCCTGCCACAGCAGCTCATCGCGGAATGTCATGACGTCCTTGCTCGGGCCGCCCGCGACGTGGTCCCACACACGGGGCAGGGTGAGCAGCCCATGGCGGATGTACGGCGAGAGCCGCGATGCACCGCGTCGATCCGTCGGCCACACCTCGTTGCGACGACCGGCGTAGCCGCGCACCGTGAACGCCTCGAGTGCGGCGTCAGCGCGTGACTGGCCGCCGTGCACTGCCGGCTCGCGAATGGGCTCGCGCACGAGGTCGGCCAAATGCTCCTGCAGCCAGGCGGCCTCGGCGCCGACCTCGGGTGGTGGGAGATCAGCCACGGCGCACGCGCCGGATGCGGATGGGCCCCTTGGCGTGACTGGGATCGACGACGTGCCCGCCCTGGGTGATCTCGACCTCGTCCCGGGCGACGAGGCGGCGCGCCGCCTGCCTCGCAGGCTCCATGAGATCGCGCCATCCCTCGGGATCGACGGCACGGGCCACCTCGCTCGGGCAGATGGTCGCGCTCCCGGCACGCGCATCGAGCAGGTCGAGGATCGAGGCCTCGAGCGCTTCATCAGTGGCCGTGAGCTTGTAGCGCCGGCAGGCGTCGGAGCAGTAGCGCACGGAATCCCAGTTGCGTGCCCACGCCTTGCGCCACTGCATGGTGCGGCCACATCGGACACACGTCTTGGGCTCTGGCGACACGACTACATCTTCGACGCGAGCGGCCCCGAGCGCATCCTCAGGAGGTAGTAGCGGGCCTTGCCGGTGCCACCTGAGCCAGGGGATTCGACGTGGCCGGGGCGATCCGAGATCGTCATCGTGGTGTCTTCGGTACAGCTTCCACGTGCCCTCGGGATTGGCCGTGACCGTCATGGAGAACGCCGTCGTCTTGAAGTGCGCGATCAGGAAGGGGTTGGAACTGATGCCGTAGTCGTGCGCGCCCAGGGTGGCCTTGACGGTGAAGGTCGTGGCGTCGGCATCGCACTGGCCCCCCGCGAGCAGCACCTGGCCTCGCGGGATGGCCGCCGTCAGCATCACGGTGTTGGTCGCCGGCTCCCACAGCCAGTAGCCGTCCTGGTCGTGGAAGGTGGCCGTCTTGTCGGGCTTGGTGATGTGCGTGTGGTAGCGCAGGCCATAGAACAACTGCGGGCCATTGGTCTGGGGATCGATCGATTGCGCTTCGTGGTTCTCGACGTAGACCTGGTCCTTGGCACCCGACTTGTTGAGGTGCACGTCGGCACCGGCCGTGCCCTGCCACACGTCCGCCAGGGCACGCAGGGGCCTGACATTGGCGAGCGTGTCAGGGCTGATGTCAGCGAGCGGCCGTGCCCTCGACGTAGTCGTCGTCGCCGGAGTCGATCCAGCTCATCAGACCGCGCAGCTGGCGGCCAGTGACCTCGATCGGGTGGGCCTCGGCCTTGGCACGCAGGGCCTTGAACTCCGGGCCGCCCGCTTCCTGGTCGGCCATGAACCGCGCCGCGAAGGAGCCGTCCTGCACGTCGGCCAGGACCGCCTTCATGTTTTCCTTCACTTGCTCGTCGATGACGCGGGGACCGGAGACGTAGTCGCCGTATTCGGCGGTGTCGGACACGCTCCAGCGCTGCTTGGCGATGCCGCCCTCGTACATCAGGTCGACGATGAGCTTGAGCTCGTGGAGGCACTCGAAGTAGGCGACCTCGGGCTGGTAGCCCGCCTCGACGAGGGTCTCGAAGCCGTACATGATCAACTGCGAGGCACCGCCGCACAGCACGGCCTGCTCGCCGAACAGGTCGGTCTCGGTCTCCTCCGTGAAGGTCGTCTTGATGCCGCCGGCGCGCAGTGCGCCGATGGCCTTGGCGTAGGAGAGCGCAAGCGGCCACGCCTGGCCGGTGTAGTCCTGCTCCACGGCCACGATCGCCGGAACGCCTCGGCCCGCGACGTATTCACGTCGCACGAGGTGGCCCGGACCCTTGGGGGCGACCATGCACACGTCGACCGAGGCGGGCGGGTTGACGTAGCCGAAGCGAATGTTGAAGCCGTGAGCAAAGAAGAGCGCGTCGCCCTCCTGGAGGTTGGGCGCTATGGCCTCGGCGTAGAGTTTCTTCTGCACCGGGTCGGGGACGGTCATCATGATTAGGTCGGCCTCGGCCGCGGCCGTCGCTGGATCGACCACGCGCAGGCCCTCCTCCTCGGCCTTGGCGCGGCTCTTGGACGTGGGCGACAGGCCGACGCGTACGTCGACGCCGCTGTCGCGCAGGCTGAGCGAGTGCGCATGGCCCTGGCTGCCATAGCCCATAACGGCGACGACACGGTTTTGGATGATCGACAGGTCGGCGTCGGCGTCGTAGAACAACTCGGCGGCCACGGTGAACTCCTTCGAGCAGGGACGGGGACGAGGGTAGCGAGGGACTAGGCGGGGCGATCGATCGGTCGCAGGGCTCGATCACTGATCGAACGTCCCCCGCGACTGAGGGCAACGACGCCGGACTTCACGAGCTCCTTGATGCCAAAGGGCTCGAGCAGGCGAAGCAGGGCCTCGAGTTTGTCGTCATTGCCGGTGGCCTCGATGGTCACGGCGTCGAGGGCGACGTCGACCACCTTGGCGCGGAAGAGCTGGACGATTTCTAGGATACTTGATCGCGAGGCAGCGTCGGCCTTGACCTTGACAAGCACAATGGCTCGCTGCACCGAGGTCTCTTCCTCCAGTTCGACGATCTTCAGGACGTTGATGAGCTTGTTGAGTTGCTTGGTCACCTGCTCGAGAACCAGGGCTTCGACGTTGACCACGATCGTCATGCGGGAGACCTCGGGTGTCTCGGTGGGCCCGACCGCCAGCGACTCGATGTTAAATCCGCGGCGCGAGAAGAGGCTGGCCACCCGGGCGAGGACGCCGGGCTTGTCCTCTACGAGCACCGACAGGGTGTGGCGTCTCATGTCACTCCTCCGAATCCCAGGAGGGCGCCATCTCGCGCGCCACCATGATGTCGTCATTGCTGGTGCCCGCAGCCACCATCGGCCACACCATCGCGTCGCGGTGAACGACGAAGTCGATGACCACCGGCGCGTCGTTGAGGCCGAGGGCCTGCTCGATCACCGAATCGACGTCCTCGGGACGCTCGCAGCGCAGGCCGTGGCAGCCGAAGGCGTCGGCGAGCTTGACGAAGTCGGGGATCCGGTGCGAGTGCAGGTCGGTCTCGGAGTAGCGCGAGTTGTAGAACAACGTCTGCCACTGCCGGACCATGCCCAGGCTCGAATTATTGATGAGCGCGACCTTGATCGGGATGTCGTTGATCGCGCAGGTGGCGAGCTCCTGATTGGTCATCTGGAAGCAGCCATCGCCGTCGATGGCCCACACGGTGGATCCGGGCAGGCCGACCTTGGCGCCCATGGCGGCCGGGACGGCGTAGCCCATCGTGCCGAGGCCACCGGAGTTGAGCCACATGCGCGGCCTCTCGTACTTCACGAACTGCGCGCCCCACATCTGGTGCTGGCCGACGCCTGCGGCATAGACCGCATCGGGGCCGCTGAGCACACCGAGGCGCTCGATGACGTACTGCGGGGACAGGCTGTCGTCGGAGGGAAGGTCGTAGCCGAGCGGATAGGTGTCGCGCCAGCGATTGAGGGTCGACCACCACGCGTCGTAGTCGCCGCGAAGTCCCGCCGCCTTCTCCTCACCCAGCACGGCGGTGAGCTCGGTCATGACCTCGCCGACGTCA
Organism: Actinomycetota bacterium; assembly: GCA_016870515.1. Classification (GTDB taxonomy): domain Bacteria; phylum Actinomycetota; class Actinomycetes; order S36-B12; family S36-B12; genus Mxb001. The sequence continues at coordinate 135,071 of VGBL01000003.1, forward strand.
CCGACGATGGGCACATCAGCGAAGCGGTTCTTGGAGATCTCAGCCGGATCGATGTCAGCGTGGATGATCGTCGCGTCGGGCGCGAAGGTCGACAGCTTGCCGGTGACGCGATCATCGAAGCGCGCGCCCAGGGCGATGATGAGGTCGGCCTTCTGAAGCGAGCCCACCGCGGCCACGGTGCCGTGCATGCCGGGCATGCCGAGGTGCTGCGGATGGCTGTCGGGGAATGCCCCGCGCGCCATCAGCGTGGTGATGACCGGCAGGCCGGTGAGTTCGGCGAGGGCCTTCAACTGCGCGGCGGCATCGGCGCGGATGACACCGCCGCCGACGTACAGGACGGGGCGCTTGGACTCCAGGATGAGGCGAGCGGCCTCGCGGATCTGCTTGGAGTGCGGCTTGGTGACGGGGTGGTAGCCGGCGAGGTGGATGTCATCGGGCCACTCGAATGTCGTCATGGCCTGGAGGGCGTCCTTGGAGACGTCGACGAGCACCGGCCCGGGGCGGCCGGTCGACGCGAGGTGGAACGCCTCGGCCATGGCGCGCGGGATCTCGGCGGGATCGGTCACCAGGTAGTTGTGCTTGGTGATCGGCATCGTGATGCCGCGGATATCGGCCTCTTGGAATGCGTCGGTGCCGATGGCCGAGCTGGGCACCTGGCCGGTGATGGCGACCATGGGCACGGAGTCCATGTGGGCATCGGCGATGGGGGTGACGAGGTTGGTCGCTCCAGGACCGCTGGTGGCCATGCACACGCCGACGCGCCCGGTCGCGGCCGCATAGCCCTCGGCCGCGTGGCCCGCGGCCTGCTCGTGGCGCACCAGGATGTGCCGGACCTTCGAGGAGTCCATGAGGGGGTCGTAGGCGGGCAGGATGGCGCCGCCGGGGATGCCGAAGACGACGTCGACGCCCGCGTGCTCCATGGACCGGATCAGGCTCTGGGCCCCCGTGACCCGCTCGTCGCTGGTGCTCATCACTCCCTCACTTCACTTCCGCTTCGGTGACCATGGTGGCGCATGGCCCCTGCTAACACGAAACCCCCCGGCCCGGGTGGGCTCGGAGGGTGCGCGGGGTCGCCGTGGACGACAGGGGGCGGTTATCCCGCGCGCCTGTGTACGACAATGACGATCCGCTGCATGGAATGAGGATAGCGGACTCCCGCCACCGGGTCGACCAGGCCCGCCCCACCCCTCCCCGCGAGGGGCCATAGCCCTTGGCAGGATGCCGTCATGGACGCCACCACCCTCGTGACGGTCGATGAGTTGCGCGACGCGCTGGGCTCGCCCGGCCTGGTCATCCTCGATGCTCGCTTCTCCCTCGACGACGAGGAGTGGGGCAGCCGTGCGTACCACGAGGGTCACATCCTGGGGGCGACGCACGCCAACACCGCGACCCACCTGGCCGGCGAGATCATCCCGGGAGTCACCGGCAGGCGCCCCTTCCCCGACCCCGGCGTGTTCGCGCGTCAGCTCGGCGAGTGGGGCATCGACGAGTCGACTCAGGTAGTCGCCTACGACGCCGACGGCGGGCTCATGTCGGCCGCGCGCGTGTGGTTGATGCTGCGCTGGATGGGCCACGACCGAGTCGCCGTGCTCGACGGCGGATGGCAGGCCTGGGTGGACTCCGGGTCACCGATTGACTCCATCGTGCCAACGCCCACGCCCGCGCCCTTCACCGCGCGAGTGCGCCCCGACCTCCTCGCCGACGTCGACGAGGTCGACATCGCCCGGCAGCAGCCCCTCACCTGCGTCTTCGACTCACGTGGGGAGGAGGGGTATCACGGCCGAGGGGTCTACCACGATCCGGTGCGCGGCCACATCGCCGGAGCGGGCCTGGCCGATCGCGCCCACACCCTGACGCCCGACAAGCACTTCCGCTCCCCCGACGAATTGCGCGCCCACTACGACTCGCTCATCAGCGACCAGGCGCCCGACGACATCATCTTCTACTGCGGGTCGGGCATCACGGCAGCGCAGAACGTGCTGGCCATGACTGTTGCCGGCCTACCGGGCTCGCGGATGTATGTCGGGTCGTGGAGCGAGTGGATCAACGATCCGAGGAGGCCGACCGAACTATGAGTCGCCCGTATCGCTTCGCGGTCATCGGCACCGGGTTCTTCGCGCAGAACCACCTGCACGCGTGGGCACAGATCCCCGACGTCGAGCTCGTCGCCGTCTGCGACACCGATCCCGAGCGACTGGCCGCGGCCGCGCGCGACTTCAGTGGCCGGCCGTACGCCGATGCCGCCGAGCTCTTCGCCAACGAGGAACTCGACTTCGTCGACATCGCCACGACGCCCCCGACCCATCCGCAGATGGTTTTCCTCGCCGCGGAGCATGGGGTGCCGGCAATCTGCCAGAAGCCCCTGGCCTGGGACCTAGCCGACGCGCGAGCGATGGTCGAGGCCATGGAGGCCAAGGGCCTGCCCTTCATGGTGCACGAGAACTTTCGGTTCCAATACCCCATGCGACGCGTCAAGGAGGTGCTGGACGCCGGCACGATCGGGCGACCGTTCTTCGGCCGCTTCAGTTTCCGCAGCTTCCATGACTGCTACACGCCGCAGCCCTGGCTGCTCGACAGCGAGCGCATGATCATCGTCGACGTCGTGGTGCACCTGTTTGACCTGGCCCGCTTCTTCATCGGCGAGCCTGAGTCGCTCTACGCCGAGGCCCTCAAGGTCAATCCGCGCATCATAGGCGAGGATGTCGCGACGGTGATGATGCGCATGCCGGGCGCCACTGCGATCGCTGACGCGAGCTATGAGACCTTCTCGAATCACTCAACCTACCCGCAGGCCTTCGTCACGATCGAGGGGACCCGGGGCGTCATCACCCTCGGGCCCGACTATCACCTCCAGGTCGTGTCCCACCCGGTCGACGTCGGCGACTCCGCGGCACGGATGACCGGTGCCGTGGTCTTCGACGAGGACCTGCAGATCCCCGAGCACGCCTGGGCGTCGCGGCCGTGGCACGGCATCCAGGACAGCGTCGTGGCGCTGCAGCGCCACTGGGTCGAATGTCTGCGCACCGGGCGCACTCCCGAGACGAGCGGCGCGGACACGCTGCGCACTATGGAGCTCACCCTCGGCGCCTACGAGTCCCTCGCCACGGGCCAGCCCTATCGGGTGGGCAGCTCCGCGTGACCGCTGTCATCCCCCTCTGTGCCGGTCCCCTGCGGCTGGACTACGACTCCGGCGACCTGCGCGCTATCCGGCTCGGCGGCCTGGAGATCGTCCGGCGCATCTATGTCGTCTTCCAGGACCGCAACTGGACGGCGCGGCCATGGATCATCGAGGACGAGATCATCGAGTCACGAGGCGATGGCTTCGCCATCGCGCTCCACGCGCGAGGCACATTCGATGCGTCGGCCTTCACGTGGTCGGCCGAGATCACCGGCGCCCCCGACGGCACCATTCGCTACGCCATCGACGGCGCCACCACCGATCCGTTCCTGCGTAATCGACTCGGCCTGTGCGTCCTGCATCCCATGGACGGCTTTGCCGGACGCGCATGCACGATCACGGCCCCCGATGGCAGCGTGACATCGTCGGCCTTCCCGGACGAGATCTCCCCGCATCAGCCCTTCCGGGATATCCGTGCCATGGAGTACCCCGCCACGCCGGGATCTCTCGTGCGGGTCGAATTCGATGGCGAGATCTTCGAGACCGAGGACCATCGCAACTGGAGCGACGCGTCTTACAAGACCTACTGCACGCCCATCTCCCTGCCCTTCCCCGCCCAGGTGCGGCCGGGCGATGAGATCGGGCAGTCGGTCACGATCACCGTCAGCGGAGAGATGCCTGCGCCCGTCGACCCACCCGACGTCGTGACGGTGACGGTCTCCGCGGATCAGGTCGCCCTTCCCGCGATCGGCACCCAGGCCACAGACCTGCCGTGGAGCGATACCGAGATCGCCGCCGTGCGGGCTCTCCACCTCGACCACCTCATGGTCAGCGTGACCGGCGATGCGAACCCCACCGAGACGCTGCGCCTGGCCGTCGACGTCGCGCAGGCGACGGGCACCCGACTGCGCGTGCGACTGGCCGACGTCGAGGACTACGCGTCACTGCGCGAGGCAGTGAGCGCGGTCGCCCCCTTCGCCGACTCCTGGATGGTCGTCAGGTCGGACGAGAAGGTGACGTCTGTCGCATCGCTCGAGGCAGCCCAGGACGCCCTGGGTCGCCAACTGCCGTGGAGCGCCGGCACCGATCGCTACTTCACCGAGATCAATCGCCAGCCGCCGGACACCTACGGCGCGACCTGGCTGTCCTTCGCGCTCAACCCCCAGGTGCATGCGGCCGACGACCGCTCGATCCTGCAGAGCACCGCGAGCCAGGAGGTCATTGCCCGCAACGCGCCGCGCGTGGCGAACGCCGCTCGGATCGCGGTCGGCCCCGTCAGCCTGCGTCCGCGCTACAACCCCAATGCGACAGATCCCGCGGCTGATCCCAGCAACACGGCACTGCCGTCGTCGGTGGATGCCCGGCAGCGTACCTGGCTCGGGGCGGCCTGGACCGCCCTGTCGCTGCGCGGACTGGCGCAAGCGGGCACGATCGACAGCGTCACCTACTTCGAGGCGCTCGGCTGGCGCGGCCTTCGCGAACGCGACACCGGGTCAGTGGACCCCGCGGCATTCCCCTCGCAGCCCGGCGAGGAATTCCCCGTCTACGCGTTGCTGCGCGATCTCGTCGGCTACGACCTCCTGCATCCCTCGCGTTCGGATCAACCGGAGGTGGCCGACGCGCTCGTGGTGAACGGCGCACCCGGCCCGCGGGCGTTTGTCGCCAACCTGTCGGCACAAGCGCAGACAATCCTGCTGGAGGGAGCGATCTCTGCCACGATCGAGGCTGACCCGATGAGCCTGAGCGTCATCGACCTGCCCGGGAGGACCGCGTGACCGACCCCCTGTTCGATCTCGACGGCCGCGCCGTCCTCATCACCGGCGCGGGGGGCGCCATCGGCTCCACGATTGCCCAGGCACTCGCCGCCCGGGGCACACGCTTGGTCGTCCAGGACATCAGCGCCGACAAGCTCGCTCCCCTGCAGGAGTCGATCAGCGCGGTCGGAGGGCACGCCCAGACGCTGGTCGCCGACCTATCGGATGCCGACACGGCCGGGGACGTCGTTCGGACCGCCCAGGCAACACTCGGCGGCCTCGACGTGCTCATCAACAGCGCCGGGATCAATCGCCGCAAGCCCATCGACGACGTCACCCCCGACGACTTCGACGCCATCGTGGCGGTCAACCTGCGCGCTGTCTACTTCGCCAGCCAGGCCGCGCACCCCATCATGAGGGCTGCCGGCGGCGGCAGCATCGTCAACCTGAGCTCGCTCAGCGCGCGCTTCAGCTTCACCACGATCTCGGTGTACGCCGCGACTAAGGCGGGCGTCACCTCGCTCACACGAAGTTGCGCGCGCGAGTGGGCGCGCGATGGCGTGCGGGTCAACTGCCTGGAGCCCTTCGTCATCAAGACCGAGTTCACCAAGCCCCTATGGGGCGAGGACCACCGGCAGCGGTGGTTCGACCACGTCACGCCGATGGGCCGCCTCGGCAGCCCCGTCGAACTCGTAGGTGCCGTGGTCTTCCTGGCCAGCGACGCCTCATCGTGGATGACCGGGCAGTCACTGGTGATCGATGGCGGCCTGACCACCGGTGCCGATTGGGACGCCTACCGCGACATGTGACGCCGGCTACTCCACGCGCACGATGGTCGCTGTGCCACCACGGACCTCAATGATGACGGTGTTGGCCTGCTCGAGGTTGGGGCATTGCACGGGGCCTCGCCCGTAGACTGAAACGTCGCCTTCCATGGTGCCCTCCATCGACACGATGGGGCCGCCGTAGCTGCACTCGTTGTCGAAGTTGACGCGACGCTCGGGCGACATGAGGTACTGGCCATCGGCCAGGCCGGTGCGGGTGTTGATGGTCGGATCTAGGGTAGATGCGACCTGGGCGAAGATCCCGATGCCGAGTGCGGCCAGTACCGCCAAGACGATGCCGCCGATGATGGAGGCGGCTATGTTGATCCACGCGATGATGCGCGTCGCCGTGTTGATGCCCGCGCCACTCAGGGTTCCGCCCGACGCCTTGATCTCCTTATCGGACGACCGCGCGAGCAGGAGCGCCACGATGGCGGCGATCAGCGGGCACAGCATCCACGACAGGATGGCCAGGACGAGACCGACGATGGCGTTGGTCGACGTCGGCGGGGTCGCCCCCGGCGCGCTGGCAGGCGCGGGGGTCGACGCCACCAGGGCAGTCGGTGCCGCGGCCGACCACGATGACCCGTCCCAGAAGCGTTGCTGGCCAGGATTTTGTGGATCGGGATACCACCCCGCAGGCACGCTGGGTGTCCGTTCGCTCATGGCACAGCACCCTAATAGCCCGCTCGGTCATCCACAGCGATCGGGTGGTCAAACGACGCTCAGTCGCAGATTGCTCCCCGGGAGGCCGAGCCGACAAGACGGGCGTATTTGGCGAGCACGCCTCGGTCATAGCGCAGGGGCAGCGGTGTGAAGCCGGCACGACGGCGTGCGAGTTCGTCGTCGTCAACCAGCAGATCGAGTGTGCGCTCCTTGACATCGATGCGCACGCGATCGCCACTGCGCATGAGACCGATCGGACCGCCATCGACCGCCTCGGGAGAGACGTGCCCGACGCACAGTCCGGTCGTGCCGCCGGAGAAGCGGCCGTCGGTGATGAGCAGGACGTCCTTGCCGAGGCCTGCACCCTTGATGGCGCCGGTGATCATCAGCATCTCGCGCATGCCAGGACCGCCCTTGGGGCCCTCGTAGCGAATAATGATCACGTCACCCGCCTGTATCGTGCCGTCCTCGAGGGCCGCCATGGCCGCCTGCTCGCGCTCGAAGACTCGGGCAACACCCTCGAACGCCTCGACCGGCACGCCGGCGTTCTTCACCACGGCGCCCTCGGGCGCCAGGGATCCCGACAGGATCGTGATGCCCCCACTGGCGGCGAGGGCATCGTTGGACGCATGCAGGATCTGGCCGTCCGGATCGGGCGGGTTGATGGCCGCCAGGTTTTCCGCCATCGTCTTGCCGGTCACCGTGAGGCAGTCGCCGTGAAGCAGGCCGGCGTCGAGGAGTGCGCGCAGCACCACCGGAATGCCGCCCACGCGGTCGACATCGCTCATGACATAGCGGCCGAAGGGCTTCAGATCAGCAAGCAGCGGCACCTTGGAGCCCACCCGGTGGAAGTCCTCCATCTCGAGAGGCACTCCTGCCTCGTGGGCGATGGCGAGCAGGTGCAGGACAGCGTTGGTGGAGCCACCGAGCGCCATGACGACGGTGATCGAGTTTTCGAGCGAGTGGCGCGTGATGATGTCGCGCGCGGTGATGCCCTGGCGGATGAGTTCGACCACGGCCTCGCCGGATCGGCGGGCGTAGCCGTCGCGACGACGATCGACCGCGGGGGGTGCCGATGAGCCGGGCAGCGACATGCCCATGGCCTCGATGGCGCTGGCCATGGTGTTAGCGGTGTACATGCCGCCGCACGCACCCTCGCCGGGACAGATGGCCCGCTCGATGGTGTCGACGTCCTCGCGTGACATCAGGCCTCTCGCACATGCGCCAACGGCCTCGAAGGCGTCGATGATGGTGACGTCCTTCTCCGTGCCGTCGCTGAGCTTGACGTGGCCGGGCAGGATCGACCCGGCGTAGACGAAGACGCTCGCGAGGTTGAGGCGCGCGGCCGCCATGATCATGCCGGGCAGACTCTTATCGCACCCGGCGAAGGTGACCATGCCATCGAGGCGCTCGGCCTGCATGACAGCCTCGACCGAGTCGGCGATGATTTCGCGGCTGACCAGCGAGAAGTGCATGCCCTCGTGGCCCATGGAGATGCCGTCGGAGACCGAGATGGTGCCGAACTGCATGGGAAAGCCGCCGGCCGCGTGCACACCCTCCTTGGCCGCCTTGGCAAGGCGATCCAGCGAGAGGTTGCAGGGCGTGATCTCGTTCCACGAGGAGGCGATGCCGATCTGCGGCTTGGCGAAGTCCTCGTCGACCATGCCAACGGCGCGGAGCATGCCGCGAGCAGCGGAACGCTCGAGACCGTCGGTGACCTCACGGCTGCGGGGTTTCATGTCGGGTGTCTGGGCCATGCCGCCAGCCTAGGACACAATGACATTGCGCAGCGGGTCCCCCGACTGCCAGCGCTGCACCTGGTCGGTCACCAGATGCCCCACGCGCGGCAGGAACGCGCTGGTGTTGCCGCCCACGTGCGGGCTGATGAAGACCCCCGGCGCGCGCCAAAGCGGGTGATCGGCCGGCAGCGGCTCGGGGTCGGTGACGTCGAGGGCGAAGTTCAGACGGCCAGCCTCGGTCAGCATCGCATCGGTGTCGACGATGCCACCGCGGGCGACATTGACCAACAGCGCGCCGTCCTTCATGCGCGACAGGAATCCCGCATTGACCATGCATCGCGAGGAGTTGTCCAGCGGCAGCGCGAGTACGACGACATCGGCCTCCAGGATGAGGTCATCGAGGTCGTCGCGGGCGCGTACGCCGTCGCGCGCCGTACGCCCGACGAGGACGACATCGCACTCGAAGCCCTCGAGTCGTCGCCGGAGCGCCTGGCCGATGCCGCCGGCGCCCACGACCACGACCGACTTGTCGGCCAGGGCATCGAAGCGATCGTGCAGGAACTCCCCCCGCGGCATGGCGCGGGCCATGTCATCCAGGCGGCGCAGCCGGGTCAGGATGAGGCCCACGGCGAGCTCCGCCGTGCTCGCATCGTGGATGCCCGCGCCGTTGCACAGCGTGACGCCCGCGGGCACCCAGGGGAGCGCATGCTCGTAGCCGGCCGTCGGAAGCTGGCAGACCTCCAGGTGGGGCAGGCCTCGCATGACCTCGAAGGCCCACTCCCCCGCCATGTAGGACGGCACGTAGAAGCGCGCCTCGCGGATCGGCGCCGTGTCACCGCCGTCCCAGACGGTCAGCTCGGGGACGTCGACGTAGTCGGCAATCTCACCCGGGACCACGATCAAGCGCTACTCCGAGACGCCGAGGCGCTCCAGCAGCAGCGCGCGCACCTTGGCCGCATCGGCCTGACCCCGCGTCGACTTCATGACCGCGCCCACGATCGCGCCGGCGGCCTGCACTTTGCCCGAGCGGATCTTCTCTGTCACGTCGGGCTGCGCCGCGAGGGCCTCGTCGATCGCGGCCAGCAGAGCGCCGTCGTCGGACACCACGGCAAGGCCGCGCGCGGTGACCACGTCGTCGGGTGCTCCCTCGCCCGCGAGCACTCCCTCGAAAACCTGGCGGGCGAGCTTGTCATTGATGGCCCCGGACGCGATCAGTTCCTCGACGCGCAGGATGTCGCCGTGTGAGACGGACAGTGTGGCCACGTCGACCCCCCGCTCATTGGCCACGCGTGTGAGCTCGCCGCCCCACCACTTGCGAGCGGCCTCGGGGGCGACCCCCGCGGCGACCGATTCCTCGACCAGGTCGAGCACGCCGGCATGGACCAGGGCCTGCATGTCGAAGTCGCTGATGCCCCATGCCTGCGCGAGACGCGCGCGACGCGCACTGGGCTGCTCCGGCAGTGTGGCCCGCAGCTCATCGACCCATTCACGAGACGGCGCGATGGGCACAAGGTCGGGCTCGGGGAAGTAGCGGTAGTCCTCGGCGTGCTCCTTCGAGCGACCCGGGGTCGTCACACCGGTGTCCTCGTGCAAGTGACGTGTCTCCTGCACCACGCGGTCGCCGGCAAGCAGCACGGCGGCCTGTCGCTCGATCTCCGATCTCACCGCGCGTTCCACCGAGCGCAGGGAGTTGACATTTTTAGTCTCCGAACGCGTGCCCCACTCGGCGCCCGGGCGATTGAGGGACACGTTGGCATCACAGCGCAGCGACCCTTCCTCCATCTTGACGTCCGAGACACCGAGCCCGCGCATGATGTCGCGCAGCTCAGTCACGTAGGCGCGGGCGACGGCAGGCGCGAGCGCCCCGGTGCCGACCACGGGCTTGGTGACGATCTCGACCAGTGGAATGCCCGCGCGGTTGTAGTCGACCAGGGAGTAGTCCGCGCCGTGGATGCGGCCGGTCGCACCGCCCGCATGCGTGAGCTTGCCGGTGTCCTCTTCCATGTGGACGCGCTCGATATCGACGCGGAACACGCGGGGGCCTTCATCGGTGTCGACGGTCACGTCGAGGTAGCCGTTGATGCAGATCGGCTCGTCGTACTGGCTGACCTGGTAGTCCTTGGGCATGTCGGGGTAGAAGTAGTTCTTGCGCGCCATACGGCACCACTCGACGATGTCGCAGTTGAGCGCCAGCCCTATGCGGATGATCGACTCGATCGCCTTGGCGTTGGCAACGGGCAGCGAGCCTGGGAGGCCGAGGCACACCGGGCAGACCTGGGTGTTGGGCTCGGCGCCGAAGTCGGTAGGACAGCCGCAGAACATCTTGGTGCGCGTGCCGAGCTCGACGTGCACCTCAAGGCCGATGACCGGATCGAATGTCGCGATGGCGTCGTCGAAGGGGATGGGCGTTACCGTGCTCATAGGGCCGGCACCTCCTCGATCAGCAGATGACCCCAGCGATCGCGCAGGGCCGCCTCGAGTGCGCCGCCCACGAGGTAGAGGCGATCGTCTGCCTGCGGCGGAACCATGACCTGCAGCCCGACCGGCAGCCCGTCTTCGGGCGCCAGGCCGACCGGCAACGACATCGCGCAGTTGCCGGCGAGGTTGACGGGGATGGTGGCGATGTCGTTGAGGTACATCGCCAACGGGTCGTCGACCTTCTCGCCGATGCGGAATGCCGTCGTCGGGGTGGTGGGCGACACCAGCACGTCGACATCGGCAAAGGCCTGGGCGAAGTCACGCTGGATCAGCGTGCGCACCTTCTGCGCCTGGCCGTAGTATGCGGCGTAGTAGCCACTCGACAGGGCGTAAGTGCCCAGCATGATGCGGCGCTTGACCTCGGCACCGAAGCCCGCCTCGCGCGTCAGCGACATGACCTCCTCGACGGAGCGATCGGCGTCGTCGCCCACACGCAGGCCGTAGCGCATGCCGTCGAACCGGGCGAGGTTGGATGAACACTCGCTGGGAAGGATTAGGTAGTAGGCGCCGAGCGCGTAGTCGAAGTGCGGGCATGACACCTCGACGACTTCGGCCCCGAGGTCCTCCAGGATCGCCACCGCCTCGCGGAAACGCTGCTCGACACCCGCCTGATAGCCCTCTCCCGACAGTTCCTTGACCAGGCCGATGCGCATGCCGCGCACGTCGGCACGTTCGGCGGCCGCGACGACATCGGGCACAGGGGCGTTGATCGAGGTGGAGTCGCGCGGGTCATATCCGCCGATCACCGACTGCAGGAGCGCCGCGTCCATGACCGTGCGCGTGCACGGTCCGGCCTGGTCGAGGCTCGAGGCAAGCGCGACGAGCCCGAAGCGGGAGACGCCGCCGTAGGTGGGCTTGACGCCGACCGTGCCGGTGACCGCCGCGGGCTGGCGGATGGAGCCGCCCGTGTCGGTGCCGATGGCCAGGGGTGCCTCGAAGGAGGCGATCGCCGCCGCGGAGCCGCCCCCGGATCCGCCGGGGATGCGTTCGAGGTCCCACGGATTGTGCGTCGGTCCGTATGCGGAGTGCTCGGTCGACGAGCCCATGGCGAACTCGTCCATGTTGGTCTTGCCCAGGATGATCACGCCCGCCGCGCGCAGTCGCTCGACAACGGTCGCGTCGTAGGGAGGGCGCCAGCCCTCGAGGATGCGCGAGCCGCACGTGGTGGGCACGCCCTTCATCGCGAGCACGTCCTTCAACGCGAGCGGTACGCCGGCCAGCGGGCTGCGGCGTATGCCCTCAGCGATCTCCGCATCGACAGCATCGGCGGCGGCGAGCGCGCCGTCGGTGTCGACGTACAGGAAGGCGTGCACGCGATCATCGACCTGGGCGATGCGATCGAGGTGGGCCTTGGTCACCTCGCGTGCCGACACCTCTCGCGCGGCAATGGCGTCGCCGAGGACGGCGGCGGGCTGCCGGATGAGGTCAGCCTCCATGGCGGCGCTCACTCCTCGTCCAGGATGCGCGGGACGCGGAAACGGCCATCTTCGACGGCGGGCGCGGCCGCCAGGGCCTGCTCCTGGGTCAGGCTCGGGGCGACCTCGTCGGGTCGGAATACGTTGACCAGGGGCATGGGGTGCGAGGTGGGCGGGATGTCGTCGGCCGCGACCTCGCAGACCCGCGCCACCGACTGCAGGATGACGTCGAGCTGCTGGGCATAGTGGTCGAGCTCGTCTTCGGCGAGGGCGAGGCGGGCAAGGCGGGCCAGATGCGCGACCTCCGCGCGGGTGATCGCGGACATGGTGAGCAGTCTAGGGAGGAGCCCTCCGGCGATTTCCCGCTGGTCGACGTCGATCCGCGGTCAGGACGCGGCGCCGACGACTCCATGCTCGGGCATCTGCGGAAGGCGTCCGAGGCCTCGGCGGTAGAGCACGAGCAGCACGATCGCGAGCAGGGGTTGCAGGATGTCGCTCGGGATCGCCCAGGTGTTGGCCGGGGCGTCATTGCCATCGCCCACGTATTGCATGACGTGCCCGATCGCATCTCCGCCATACGAGATGGCCAGGGCGACGACAGCCGCCGTCATCCATCGATCCCGGAACCAGAAGCACGCGATGCCCAGGACTGACAAGGTCAGGTCGCCGAAGCCGACCTCCCACTGGAACATGCTGGGCGCGTAGCCGATTTGCTCGGCCGTCTGCGCCGACATCGGGCCAATGTGAGCGAATACGCCGACCAGGCCCCACGCGCTCATCCAAACCATCACCCAGAGCAGGGAGATCTCGACGAAACGCGCAGCGGTTCGTCGGTCGGCGTGGCGGTCGACCAGCACGTTGATTCCCACGCCGGCGACCAGGACGATCCACGGGATGATGAAGAAGAGCATGCGAGCCTCATTTCGCGGTCGGCGACGCACGGCGAATAACCAAGGGGTCCGCGGACCATCCAACAGGTAGAGCCAGGGTGACCCTCACCCTTCGAGCGAGAGCCTACTCTACGCAGACTCGGTCAATCCCTTCTCGTCGAAGGCGACCGGCTAGGGCAGTGCGGCTTCTGGGCCGTCGTTGAGCACGATCTGGAAGCGGTCCGAGGGGATGATCGGCACGCCCAGATCGGCCGCCTTGTCGGCCTTGCTGCCCGCGCCCTCTCCGACCACGACGTAGTCGGTCTTCTTCGACACCGAGCCTGCGACCTTGGCGCCGCGCGCAGCCAGCGCCTGCGTCGCCTCGTCGCGTGAGTAGCCGGGCACCGAGCCCGTCACGACGATGGTGAGGCCGGCGAGCGGCTGCGGCCCGACCTCGGCACGCTCCTCAGCGAGGCTCACGCCTGCGGCGCGCCACTTCTCCACGACGTCGCGATGCCAGTCCTCGGCGAACCACTCCTTTAAAGCCTCCGCGATGACGGCACCGACACCCTCGACCTCCGCGAGCTGCTCGGGTGTCGCGTCGGCAATGGCATCGATGCTGCCGAACGCACGGGCAAGTTCCTGGGCGGCCGTCGGACCGACGTGGCGAATGGACAGCGCGACGAGTGCCCGCCAAAGCGGACGATCCTTGGCGATGTCGATCTGCTCGAGCATGCGCTTGGCGTTCTCCGACAGCTGTGGGCTGTGCTCGCCCTTGCCCGGCTCGCGCGTGAAGAAGGGGCAGCGCAGCAGGTCATCTGGAGTGAGGGCGAAGATATCTCCCTCGTCCTGCACGAGCCTGCACTCGAGGAGGGCAATGGCGGCCTTGTAGCCCAGGCCCTCGATGTCCAGGGCACCGCGCGAGGCCACGTGGAAGACGCGCTCGCGCAATTGGGCCGGGCACGAGCGGGTGTTGGGGCAGCGGATGTCGACATCGCCCTCCTTCTCAGGGCCGAGGAGGGTGGAGCACTCCGGGCAAAGTGTCGGCATGACGAACGCGCGCTCGTCTCCGGTGCGCTCCTCGATGACCGGCCCGAGCACCTCGGGAATGACGTCGCCGGCCTTGCGCAGGAAGACCATGTCGCCGATGAGCACGCCCTTGCGCACCACCTCGTCGGCGTTGTGCAGCGTGGCCATCGACACCGTCGAGCCGGCCACCTGTGCCGGCTCCATCACGGCGAACGGCGTGACTCGCCCGGTGCGCCCGACATTGACCATGATGTCGACCAGCCGGGTGCGCACCACCTCGGGTGGGTACTTGTAGGCGATCGCCCACCGCGGTGCGCGCGAGGTCGCGCCGAGCTGGGCCTGCAGGGCGAGATCGTCGACCTTGAGCACGACGCCATCGATCTCGTGCTCGACGGCGTGACGATGCTCGCCGTAGTGGTCGATGTATTGCTGCGCGCCGCCCAGATCGTCGACGACGCGCACGCGATCACTGGTCGGCAGGCCGAGCTCTGCTAGCACGGCGTAGGCATCGCTCTGGCTGTCAAAGCTCACACCCTCGTGGGCGCCGATGCCGTGAACGACGAGCCGCAGTGCGACCAGCCGCGATGTCGCGAGGTCGAGCTCGCCTTTGAGCCGCTCGATGCGCGCCTGCTCGCGCTCGGAGCCGCGGGACTTGGCCTCGACCTCGGCGATCTCGGTCTGGCGCTTGTCGACGCGCTGGCGCAGCGTGCCCGCGGACGCATTGCGGGGATTGGAGAATGGCGAGCCGCCGCCTGCCAGCTGCTCGGCATTGACGCGCTCGAAGTCCGCCACCGGGAAGTAGATCTCGCCGCGGACTTCGAGCAGCGCGGGTGGCTTGGTGCCGGACAGATTGACCGGGATCGCGGGGATGAACGTGGCGTTGTAGGTGACGTCCTCGCCCACGCGGCCGTCACCGCGCGTAGCCACCGACCGCAGGCGGCCGCGCTCGTAGACGAGGTCGACAGCGAGTCCATCAACCTTGAGCTCGCACAGCAGCGGGGGCACGCGGCCGATCGCCTTCTCGATACGGTCGGCCCAGGCCTGGACCTCCTGTACAGAGAAGGCGTTGTCAAGGCTGTACATCCGCTCGAGGTGCTCCACCGGCTCGAACATCTCCGAGCGCGCCCCGCCCACCGACTGGGTCGGCGACTCCCCCGAGACGAGTTCGGGGTGCTTGGCCTCGAGGTCGACTAGCTCGCGATAGAGCGCGTCGTACTCCTCGTCGGAGATGGTGGGCGCGTCCTTGTCGTAGTAGCGCCCGCGGGCGTGGTTGATCGCGTCGACGAGTTCGGACCAGCGCGCGCGGGCCTTCGCCGGTACGGTCACGAGGACTCCTCGGGCACCTCGGCATCCTCTCGCACCAGGCGCACGGCCTCGCGAAGGGAGGAGTAGGCCGCGCGCACCCACACCGGATCGGCGCCGGCCAGCCCGCATTGCGGAGTCAGCACGAGTCGGTCGTGGACCGATTCGGGGGTAAATCCCCAGCGCGAGCACTGGTCGAGCACGCGTTGCGCGGCTCGCTCTGCGACCGAGCGCACAGGCAGGACGGGCGACGGCGCGAGCGCGGGAACCACGCCGAGGTAGGCGTGCCCGCCCTGGTCCATAATGCGGCCCAGCGCTTCCTCCTGTGAGCCGTCTAGGACAGTGAGGTCGATGGAGACGAAATCGGCGCCGGCCCGGCGCAGCAATTCCACGGGAGTGCGCGACTCGCGGCAGTGGATGCCCGGACTCGCACCCGCGGCTCGTGCTCCGTCCATGGCCATGCGCAGGTACGACTCGGCACGCTGCACGTCGACCGCTCGATAGGTGGCAATACCGCTCGCCGTGCTGACGCCACCGGCCAGTGCGGTGGGCAGCGCTGGCTCGTCGAACTGCAGGACGACCGACGCCCGCGGCAGGCGCCGCTGGATCTCGCGCACGTGCCGATCGGCAGCCACCGCTAGCGCCTCGGCCAGGTCACGGCAGGCGCCCGCGTCGCGGATCGCGCGTTCACCATTGCGCGTCTCGATGGATGCGGCAAGGGTCCACGGGCCGACGAGCTGGCCCTTGACCGGACCGGTCGTGCCCGCCAGGGCTTCCTCGACGCCGTCGAGGTCCTCGGACAGCCACGAAGCGGCGCGTGCCATCACCCGGCCGGGCGCATCGGCGAACCGCCACCCGGAGGGAGTGGTGTCGACGGCCAGGTCGGGGGCGACCTGCGCTAGGAGCGATGCCGTGCGGCCGATCGTGTCGGCCCCGGGCCCGCGTGCGGGAAGCTCCGGGACGTGCGGGAGGTCGGGGAGCTCGCCGGCGATGGTGCGCGACCACTCGTGGGAGTCGGTGCCCGGCAGCGAGCCGACTCCGGTGGCGCTCGTCACGCACTACTCCCGACGATGGTCGCACTGCCCACCACGCGCGTGCCGTCATATGCAACGAGCGTCTGTCCGGGTGCCACACCGCGCGCCGGCTCGTCCAGATGCGCAATCACGGTGCCCCCATCGACCTCGAGGGTCGCCCTCAGCGGCTGACCGTGCGCACGGATCTGCACGGCCACGCGCGCGCCAGGCTTCGGGCTGGGCCCGCACCAGATGGGACCACGGCCCTCGATGCGTCGCACCGACAGGAGTTGCTCGGTGCCGACGAGAACGCGCATGCCATCCTCCTCGCGACCGATGACATAGCGGCGCGCGCCATCGTCGCTGGGCACGGTGAGGCCGAGGCCGCGCCGCTGCCCCACGGTGAGCGCGTAGGTCGCCGCATGCATGCCCAGGGTTTCCCCCGACACGGCATCGACGAGTTGGCCCTCGCGATCGCCCAGGCGACGGCGCAGGTAGCCCTCGGTGTCTGCGTCGGGGATGAAGCAAATGTCATGACTGTCGGGTTTGTCGGCCACACGCAGGCCGCGCCCGGCCGCCTCCGCGCGCACATCGGCCTTGCGGGTGTCACCCAGCGGGAAATGCGCGCCCGCAAGTTGCGGTTCGTCGAGGACGGCAAGGACATAGGACTGGTCCTTGGTCTGGTCGATCGCGCGATGCAGTTCACGGCCACCAGGGCCCTCGACGATGCGCGCGTAGTGCCCGGTGACGACGCCTTCGAATCCGAGGGCCAGGGCACGATCGAGGACGGCCGCGAACTTGATCTTCTCGTTGCAGCGAATGCAGGGGTTGGGAGTGAGGCCCTCGTCGTAGGACTGGACGAAGTCGTCGATGACATCGCGCTGGAACTCAGCCGACAGGTCCCAGACATAGAAGGGGATGCCGAGCACGTCGGCCACGCGACGCGCATCGCGGGCGTCCTCGGGCGTGCAGCAGCCACGGCTACCGGCCGGGCCGTTGCCGCTGCGTGCCAATGCCAGGTGGATGCCCACCACCTCGTACCCGGCATCGACACTGCGGGCAGCGGCCACCGACGAGTCGACCCCGCCGGACAGGGCCGCGATCAGGCGCATGTTAGGAGACCGTTCGAAACGTAGGCGAGCCCGCGCGCGAGGCGCGCTCGACCGCCCGCGGCAGCACGTCGAGGATGCGCTCAACGTCGTCCGGCGTCGACGTGCGCCCCAGCGAGAATCGCAACGAGCCGCGCGCCAGCGCGGGGTCGACGCCCATGGCGAGCAGCACGTGCGACGGCTCGGGCACGCCTGACGTGCACGCGGAGCCGGTTGAGCACTCGACACCGGAGGCGTCGAGCAGCATCAGGAGGGCATCGCCCTCGCATCCAGGGAACGACGCGTGGACATGGCCCGGCAGGCTCACCTCGGCCGTGCTGTTGAGCACGGCACCGGGCACTCGCCCGACAATCCCCGCGGCCAGGGCATCGCGAAGGCCGGCGATGCGCTCCGCGTGCGCCTGATGCTCGGTGACGGCGTGTCGCACGGCCACGGCCATCGCCGCGGATGATGCCGCATCGACGGTGCCGGAGCGCACGTCGCGCTCCTGGCCCCCGCCGTGCAGGACGGGCACGACGCGGGCGTCGCGATCGAGCACGAGCACGCCCACGCCCACCGGAGCACCGATCTTGTGGCCGCTAAGAGCCAGCGACGTGATGCCGCGCCGTCCCGCGTCGACAGGAAGCTGACCGAGCGCCTGGACGGCGTCGGTGTGGAAGGGCACGCCCGCATCGGCGCACGCGGCCGCAATCTCGGCGATCGGCTGGATCGTGCCGACCTCGTTGTTGGCCCACATCACCGTGCACAGGGCGACATCAACGTCGAGATGCGCGATCACGTCATCAACACTGACGCGGCCGACGGCGTCGACGCCCAGCCAGGTGATGGGCCTGCCCTGCTCGCCGAGCCACTCCACGGGATCCAGCACGGCGCGATGCTCGATGGGCGAGCAGACGATGCGCGGTCGATCCGGCGCTGCCCAGGCCAGGCCCTTGATGGCGAGGTTGTCTGCCTCGGTGCCGCCGGCGGTGAAGATGACCTCGCTGGGCCGCATGCCTAGGTCGTCGGCGATGCTCTCGCGCGACTCCTCGACGATACGACGCGCCGCACGACCAGACCCGTGCAGCGACGACGGGTTGCCGACGTGCCGGGACGCACGCTGCCAGGCATCGGCCGCCGACGGGAGCATCGGCGTGGAGGCGGCATGATCGACGTAGGTGCGCGGCTGCGTCACGCCCCCGATGGTATCCGTCAGGGCGATCAGGCCTTGCGCTTGCCTATCTCCTCCGTCAACTGCGGGACCACCGTGAACAGGTCGCCAACGACGCCGAAGTCGGCCAGCTCGAAGATGGGCGCCTCGGGGTCCTTGTTGACGACCACGATCGTCTTGGAGGTCTGCATGCCGGCACGGTGCTGGATGGCACCGCTGATGCCGTTGGCGATGTAGAGCTGCGGGGAGACGGTCTTGCCGGTCTGGCCCACCTGGAACTGATGGGGGTACCAGCCCGCATCGGTCGCTGCGCGTGAGGCGCCCACGGCCGCACCGAGGGTGTCGGCCAGCGCCTCGACGACACCGAAGCCCTCGGCACCGCCGACGCCACGCCCGCCGGAGACCACGATGGCGGCCTCGGCGAGATCGGGCCGGCCACCGCGCTGGGCGACGGTGCGGCCGGTGACCTTGGCGGACTTCGCCGCGTCGGAGATGGCGGCGGCCACGTCGCTGCGCGTGCCGGTGGCCGGTGCGGCTTCGGGGGCGGTGGAATTAGGACGCACGGTGATGATGGGCGTGCCCCTGGTGACCTTGGACTTCACGACGGTCGATCCGCCGAAAACGCTTTGGGTGGCCGTGAGGTCGGCGGCGACGCCCACCGCATCGGTGATGACACCGGAGTCGGCCTTGATGGCCACGCGCCCGGCGATTTCTTTGCCGTCGGCGGTGGAGGCGATCAGGACCGCCGCTGGTGCCTTGTCGGCGATCAGCGAGGCGAGCACCTCGGCCTTGGGGGCGACGAGGAAGTCGTCGAGGTCAGCCGAGTCGGCGACGTAGATGGTCTCAGCACCGTATTCGCCGAGGATGGCCAGGGCCGCGGCGTCAGCGCCGGCACCGAGCCACACCGCGGACGGCGTGCCAAGCGACCTCGCGAGCGTGAGGAGCTCGAGGGTGACCTTCTTGACGGCGCCTTCGGAGTGCTCGACGAGCACGAGGATCTCGGACATGGTCGCGTCTCCCTAGATGAACTTCTGCTGGCTGAGGTAGTCGGCGATCTTCACGCCACCCGCGCCGTCGTCGGCGATAACGGTGCCCGCGGCCTTCGGCGGGCGTGCGGCAAACTCGTCGACCGCCGACCAGGCGGCGGCCAGGCCAACAGTGACCGGCTCCAGCCCGAGGTCGGCGACCGTGAGAGTGTCGACCGGCTTCTTCTTGGCGGCCATGATGCCCTTGAACGACGGATAGCGCGGCTCGTTGATCTTCTCGACGACGCTGACCACGACGGGGGCAGAGGCCTCGATCGAGTCGTAGCCGTACTCGGCCTGACGCTCGATGCGCACGGTGGAGCCGTCGACCTCGACCTTCTGTGCGAATGTGAGCTGCGGCAGGCCTAGGCGCTCGGCGACCATGGCGGGCACCACGCTCATGCGGGCATCGGTGGACTCGGAGCCAAAGAGGATGAGGTCGAATCCGCGACCCTCGAGCGCCTTGGCGAGCGCGGCCGACGTGGCGATGGCATCGGAGCCATGCAGTGCATCGTCGACGATGTGGATGCCGGCGTCGGCACCCATGCTCAGGGCCTTGCGGATGGTCTCGCCGGCCCGCTCTGGGCCCATCGACACGACGACGACTTCGCCGCCCTGGGCCTCGATGAGGCGCAGGGCCTCCTCGACGGCGTATTCATCGAGTTCATTCAGCACGCCCTCGGCCGATTCGCGGTCGAGGGTGGAGTCCTCGGGCTTCAGGCGCTTTTCCGCCCAGGTGTCGGGGACTTGCTTGACGCATACGGCGATCTTCACGCCTAACTCCTCATGATACGGGCCGGACTGCCCCAGCTGGACCTATGTTACTGGCGAGTCACTTAGCTTGCCCGACGGGACTAGGCTCGCTGACCGTGCTCCCTCTCCCTGCCAGGTCTGCCCCCGCGCTGCCGCCCACGGGTGAGCGCACCGCTCCCGGCCTGCCCGACGAGGAGTACTGGTTCGCCCGCCACGAAGTCGCCTACGCGTGGATCACCCGGCGCTTCGCCGAGCTCATCAGCGCGGGCATCGTCGCCGATGCTGGGGCCGGCGAGGGATACGGGACCGCCTGGCTGCGCGAGGCCGACCCCCGGTCTGTCATCGCCTGGGAGTACGACGAGGCCGCGTGCCTTCACGCGACGCGCACCTATCCGGAGACCGCAATGGTGCGTGCCAATCTCGACGCGCTGCCTGCCCGCGACAGCACCATCGACCTCATCGCGTGCTGCCAGGTGATCGAGCACCTGTGGGATCTGCCCCGCTTCCTTCGCGAGTGCTCTCGTGTCCTACGGCCCGGCGGTGCACTCATCGTCACGACGCCCAATCGCCTGACCTTCTCTCCCGGACTCGGGCGCTGCGCCAAGCCGGTCAACCCCTTTCACGTCGAGGAATTCGACGCCGAGCAGGTCGGCAGCCTGATGCGTGCCGCCGGCTTCGTAGGTATCGAGGTGCTGGGCCTTGACCACGCCGATCGCATCGATGCGTGGGAGCAAGACAACGGCTCGATAGTCGCGGCGCAGGTAGCCGCCGTGCTAGGCGATCACCTGCCCCCGGATCTGCGCGACTTCATCCGCACCGTCAACCGCGACGACTTCACCGTGGGCAGCGCGAGCGACAGCGCGGCCGATCTCATTGGCATCGGATTCGCTCCGTGAGCACCCCACCCATCGGCACCTTTTGCCTCGTCCTGCACACGCACTTGCCCTGGGTGGCGCACCACGGCGCCTGGCCGGTCGGCGAGGAGTGGCTGCACCAGGCCTGGGCGACGTCCTACCAGCCCGTCGTCCGCGTGCTGGACGCCCTCGCGGCCGAAGGACGCCAGCATCTGCTCACCCTCGGCATGACGCCGGTGCTCGCCGCGCAGCTCGACGACCCCTATCTCCTCGACGAGCAGCACACCTGGCTCGGCTACTGGCGAGTGCGCGCCGAGGGTATGGCCGGTGCACGCGAGCAGTGGCGCAGGCAGGCCGGTCGCCGTGAGTGCGCCGAGGCCTCGCACGCACTCGACGACTTCGAAGCGCGCTGGTCGAGCGGCGCCTCCCCGGTGCTGCGCCGACTCGTTGACGACGACGTCATCGAGTTACTCGGCGGACCGCTCACGCACCCCTTCCTGCCACTGCTCCCGGACGGCATTGCGCGGCCGAGTCTGGCCGCCGGACTCGACGATGCCCGGCATCGCCTGGGTCGGCGGCCGGCGGGTCTATGGACTCCCGAGTGCGCCTACGAGCCAGGGCTCGAACGCGCGTATGCCGATGCCGGCGTCGGACACGTCGTGCTCGACGGCCCCTCCCTGCTGGGCGCGCAGGCCACCACCGCCGATGCATGGTGGCTCGGCGACTCCGATGTCGTCGCGGTCGGCCGCGACCTCGACGTCAGCTACCGCGTTTGGTCGCCCAAGCGCGGCTATCCCGGTGATCCGTGGTACCGCGACTTCCACACCTTCGACCACGAGTGGGGGTTCCGCACCGCCCGGGTCACCGGCCGGTCAGTCGATCCCCACGACAAGGCGCCGTACGAACCCGCGCGTGCGGCAGCGGTCATCCAGCGCGACGCGGAGGACTTCGTCGGCATCGTGCGGCAGCGCCTCATCGACCTACGCGAGCGGCGAGGCGAGAGGCCCGGCCTCGTGGTTGCTGCCTACGACACCGAGCTCTTCGGTCACTGGTGGCATGAGGGCCCCGCCTGGCTCGCTGCCGTACTCCGCGCGCTTCCGAAGGCGGGGATACGCGTGACGACACTGGGCGAGGCCATCGACGAGCCGGCCGGCCAGGTCTACCCCGACTCCGGGTCATGGGGCCTGCACAAGGACTGGCACGTTTGGACCGGTGAGCGCGCCGCTCCGATAGCCGAGCGCCAGGAATCCCTGGCCAAGGAGACGCTGCAGGCCCTCGACGCCACGCATCCGCGCACGCATCGATCTGCCACGCACGACACCCTCGTGGCACAGGCGCTGCTCGCACTTTCGAGCGACTGGGCATTCATGGTGAGTCACGACAGCGCCGCGGCATACGCGTGGGATCGCTTTCAAGGTCACGACCAGACCGCCCGCGGCATCATCCATGCGCTGGCGCGCGGCGACATCGAGCTCGCCCGCGATCGAGCTGAGCGTGCTCGCCGCCTCGACAATCCCTTTCCGGTTCTCGATGCGCGTCGATTCCTCGATGGTAGTGCGTCATGAGCGGCAGGCGCATCCTGCACCTGTCGTGGGAGTATCCGCCCCTGGTCTACGGAGGCCTGGGCCGACACGTGCATGCACTTGCCGACGCCCAGGCGGCCCGCGGCGACGAAGTTGTCGTGCTCACCCAGAGTCTCGAGGACGTCGCTGGCGACGAGGTGGCCTCTGGCGTGCGCATCATTCGCGTGCCCCACGATCCACCAGCGGTGCCCTTCGACGAGGCGCACCTGCTCGCCTGGGTCATGGGCATGGAGAGCGCCATCACCCGCCGCGGCCTGTCCCTGATCGAGGAGCACGCACCGCACGTCGTGCATGCGCACGACTGGATGCTGGCGCACACTGCCACGACGCTGGTCGAGGCATCCCGCCATGAGTCGGCACTCGTCGCAACAATTCACGCGACCGAGGCCGGGCGCCACCAGGGCTGGCTGCCCACCGACCTTTCCGACTCCATCCACTCAGTCGAGCACTGGCTGGTGCACCGCGCACAGCGTGTCATCGCCTGCTCACACCACATGCGCTACGAGATCGAGCGGCTCTTCCATCTCGATCCCGAGCGCATCGCCGTGGTTACCAACGGCATCGACCTGCGTCACTGGCGAGCATCGGCGACTGATCTGGCCCGCGCACGGGATCGTTTTGCGGCCACCGGACCCCTGATCATCTTCTGCGGGCGCCTGGAGTGGGAGAAGGGCGGCCACACGCTCATCGACGCCCTTCCTCGACTGCGCCGTCGGCTGCCCGGGCTGCGCGTGGTGGTCGCCGGCCGCGGAGGCGCGGCATCCGACCTCGAACACCAGGCACGCGAGCGCCGCGTGTCCTCGATCGTGACGTTCACCGGGTGGCTCCCCGAGCGGGAATTGCACGGGCTCATGGCCGCCGCAGACGCCCTGGTCATCCCGAGTCTCTACGAGCCGTTCGGCCTAGTGGCACTCGAGGGAGCGGCCCTGTCGGCACCGCTGGTCGTCGCGCGGACGGGCGGTCTCGCCGAGTTCGTCGTAGACGAGAAAACCGGACGGACGTTCGCGCCAGGTGACCCGGAGGATCTTGCACGGGCGGTCACCGAGGCCGTGCGCGACCACGAGTCGTCGCGCGAGTTTGCGCGGGCGGCGCGCACCCGATTACGCGAGTCCTATCGATGGGAGCTCCTGGCAGCGCAGACCGACGAGGTCTATGCGCGGGCAGCGGCAAGCGAGCCGCGCCTGGGGAGCGCTCCCGCCGTCATCCCGCCGCGCGGGGTCAACCTGCTGCGCGACTTCGCGTAGGCGACGACTCGCCCCGGTCCGGAGGGTCGGCCAAGCCGCCCCCGTCGGGCTCCGCCGCCTGCCGCTGCGCTGCCACGGCCGTCTTGCGCGCGATGTCGGCAACGGCCACGCGCGTGGCTTCCATCGCCGCGCATACCTCGCGGCGGTCCTTGAGCACCCTCGCGGGGATGCCGCCGGCGATGGAGAACGGCGGGACGTCTTGCTTGACCACGGCATGCGCGGCGATGACGCTGCCGTGGCCGACCGTGGAGCCACGCAGGATGGATGCCTTAGCACCGACCCACACGTCAGAACCGATGCGCACGGGGGACTTCACGATTCCCTGGTCCTTGATGGGCCGATGCACGTTGTCGGTCACGTGGTCGAAGTCACAGATGTATACCCAGTCGGCGACGATCGTCCCTTCGCCGAACTCGACGTCGAGGTAGCAGTTCACCGTGTTGTCACGACCGAAGACGCACTTGTCGCCGATTCGCATCGTTCCCTCATGGCAGCGGAGGCGGTTTTCGTCTCCGACGTGCACCCATCGCCCGATGATCAGTCGTCCGTAGCCGGGTCGTGCGTATACCTCCACGCGCTTGCCGAGGAAGACCATTCCCTCGGTGATGATGTGCGGATTGCGCAACCGGAAGACAAGGAAGCGCCAGTAGCGGATGAGGTACCACCACGACCAGGCCCGATTGCGCCACACCCAGCGCAGCGAGGCCCATGTGAGGAAACGGGCCTGGCGGGGATCGCGACGAGAGATCAGGGTCGCACTCCAGTGACGCAGACGTTGTAGAAGAACTCGTCGGGAACGACGCGCGCGAGCACGGTGGAATCCAAGGCCGAGAGGCGCTGCCAGGAGCGATACGCGAACACTGCCCAGTTCCAGCCGAGCGAACCCGGCCGGACCGCCGCCTCGAGAGTGCGAACCGGCCAGCCGAACCATGACGCGGTCAACTCCTCGGTGACCGTGGTGACGTCGACGGCACCCGCCCGCATGGCCATGCGCGCCAGGGTGTTGGGGTCGAAGGTGTGCAGGTCGACGATGGCTTCAAGCCGAGCCGCCTCGGACGACGCCGCAAGCTCCTCGGCGGGTCGACCGTAGCGGTCGCGAAGGTAGGGGAGCCGCATCACCCGCGTCGCGGACCACCACGTGAAGCGCGACAGTTGACGCGCGACGACGTCGCCACGCTCGGTGGGCTCGCCGCAGAAGACGAAACGCCCACCGGGACGAAGCACGCGAAGCACTTCGCGCAGCGCCAGCTCCACGTCGGGGATGTGATGCAGGACGGCGTGCCCGATGACGAGGTCGAACTCCCCATCGGCGAACGGCAGTGACTCCGCATCGGCCACACGTCCGGTGACGTCAAGCCCGAGCGCCGCACCATTGCGCACGGCCACATCGACCATGCCCGAGCTGATATCAGTGACGACCGCCGCGGAGGTCAGGCCTGCCTGCATGAGGTTGAGCACGAAGAAGCCAGTGCCCGCACCAATCTCGAGGACACGGCGATAGGGCCACTCGGTGTCGCCCGCGACATGCAGGAATCGATCGCGTGCATAGGCGATACACCGCTCGTCATAGGAGATGCTCCACTTCTCGTCATAGGTGGAGGCCTCCCAGTCGTGGTAGACGACGTTGGCGAGCTTGGGGTCGGTCCAGGCATCGGCGATGTCGGTCATGGGTTGTTGAACTCCGCCTTACCCGGGCCGTGTTCGAGAAAGGACCGCATGCCGATCTCCTGGTCGCGGGTGCCGAAGAGGGCGGAGAAGTGCACTCGCTCGATCTCCAGTCCCGTGTCGATGTCGGTCTCGATTCCGCGATCGATCGCGGCCTTCGCCGCACGCGTGGCAAACGCCGGACCGGCGGCGAGCTGCCGCGCCCACTCCACGGCCGACGAGTAGACAGCGTCGGGGGCCACCACCTGGTCGACAAGACCGATGCGCAGTGCCTCGTCAGCCGACACGAATCGGCCGGAGAGGATGAGCTCCTTGGCTCGAGCGGTGCCGATGACACGCGGCAGCCGCTGAGTGCCGCCGGCTCCGGGGATTATGCCGAGCAGGATCTCGGGCTGGCCCAACCTGGCGTTGTCTCCGGCGACGCGGAAGTCGCAGCACAGGGCCAGCTCGCATCCCCCGCCGAGCGCAAAGCCGGTGATGGCGGCGATCGTGGGCTGCGCGATGTTGGCGACGGCAGTGAAGGCCGACTGGAGTTCGCCCGTGCGTGCCAGGGCGTCGGTGAGCGACCAGTCAGCCATCTCCCTGACATCCGCGCCCGCCGCGAAGATCTTGGGGCCGCCGTAGACGATGACCGCGCGTACGTCGGCCCGCTCGGAGACCTCGCGAGCCGCGGCGCGCATCTCCTCCTGCACCTGCACGGACAGGGCGTTCATGGGAGGGCGCTCCAGGCGAATGGTCGCGATCGCGTCGCTGGCCTCCCACGACACGAATTCGCCGCCCACGACATGCCTCCCTCTTGCCCGCTCGAGCACCGGGCTGGTCCCAGGAGCCTAGTAGCGTGCAGCGAGGACAGTCAGCCCCCCGGCAGCAAGGACGGCATGGACCACGAGATCGATGGATCCGGGTCGTGGGACCCGCTCGGCGTGACACTCGACGCCACGGGGGCCAACGTCGCCCTGTGGGCCCCGGGAGCCGACGCGGTCGACCTGTGCCTCTTCGATGCAGATGGCACCGAGACCCCGATCCGGCTGCCGGAGCAGACCTTCGGGGTTTTCCACGGGCACGTGAGCGCCGTGGCCGAGGGCACCGCATACGGGTTCCGCGTCGACGGTCCATGGGATCCGGCCAGCGGGCGCCGCTGGAACCACGCCAAACTGCTGCAGGATCCCTACGCCCACGCCATGGATGGTGCCTTTCGCCTGACACCGGCCGTGTTCGGCAACGTCGGCACCGACGATCTGCTGCGCAACGACGACGACTCCGCGCCGTTCGTGCCGCGATCGATCGCCGTGGGCTCGGCCTTCGACTGGTACGGCGACCAGCCCCTCAACATTCCGTGGAACGACACGATCATCTACGAGACCCACGTCAAGGGGCTCACCATGCGTCATCCCGACGTGCCCGAGCACCTTCGCGGCACCTATGCCGGACTCGCGCATCCCGCGGTGGTCGACCACCTCACTCAACTCGGCGTCACCGCCATCGAACTCATGCCCATCCACCACTTCGTCGATGAAGTGCATCTACTCGAGCTCGGCCTCACCAACTACTGGGGCTACAACACCCTGGGCTTTTTCGCTCCGCATGCTGCCTACAGCTCTGTCGGGGGCCGCGGTGGCCAGGTGCGCGAGTTCAAGGAGATGGTGCGCACCCTTCACCAGGCTGGCCTCGAGGTCATCCTCGACGTCGTCTACAACCACACCGCCGAGGGCAACGAGTTCGGCCCCACGCTGTCCTTCCGCGGCATCTGCAACCCGGGCTACTACCGGCTGAGCGATGGCCGGCACTACACCGACTACACCGGGTGCGGAAACACCCTCGACGTGTCGAATCCCCACGTGCTGCAGATGGTCATGGACTCCCTGCGCTACTGGGTGCAGGAGATGCACGTCGACGGGTTCCGCTTCGACCTGGCTGCCGCTCTCGCGCGGTCGTTCCACGACGTCGACATGCTGGGCGCCTTCGTTACGACGATCCAGCAAGACCCGATCCTTCGTCGCGCCAAGCTCATCGCCGAGCCCTGGGACGTCGGGCCCGGTGGCTACCAGGTGGGCGAGTTCCCCACACTGTGGACCGAGTGGAACGGCAAGTACCGCGACTGCCTGCGCGACTTCTGGCGCGGGGCGACCGGGGTTGGCGAACTAGGCTGGCGTCTGTCCGGCTCCGCCGATCTGTACGCAGGAGACGGCCGTCGGCCCTATGCCTCGATCAACTTCATCACCGCCCACGACGGCTTCCCGATGCGCGACCTGTCCACCTACGAGCACAAGCACAACGAGGCCAATCTCGAGGACAACCGAGACGGCACGGACGACAATCGCTCGGCGAACTACGGCCATGAGGGCGAGACCGACGGCGAAGGCATCAACTCGATTCGCCACCGTCAGATTCTCAACATGATGACCACCCTCCTGCTGGCCACAGGCGTGCCCATGATGCTCGGCGGCGATGAGATCGGGCGCACGCAGGGAGGCAATAACAACGCCTACTGCCAAGACAACGAGATCTCGTGGTTCGACTGGCACCTGGAGCCGTGGCAGCGCCAGGTCCTCGACGTCACGCGCGCCCTCGTGCGCCTGCGCCGAGGCCATCGCGTCTTCCGGCAGCGCTTCTTCTTCGACGGACGCCCTGTTCGCGAGGGAGGAGCGCCCGACCTCGCGTGGCTGGGGCCCGATGGCCAGCCCCTTACCGACGAGGAATGGAACGCCGGATGGACCAAGACCCTCGGGATGTACCTGTCGGGTGAGGTTCATCCGGTGCCCGGCGAACCCGCCCTAGCCCCGGACGACTCATTCCTACTGCTCCTGCACGCCTCGGATGACGAGATCGACTTCACGATGCCCGGAGCACCCTTCGGCACGGCGTACACCACCGTGATCGACACGGCCGATGACGTCGCCGGGCCCGAGCGCACCTACCGCGCCAGCGAGGCCATCCGACTTACGCCGCGCTCGAGCGTGCTGCTGCGCGTGGGCAACTAGCGCAGATCGCCCTCGGCGAGACCAGCGGTCGGCGCCGGCGCAGCCAGCAGGCCCATCTCGACCGAAGACACCATAGCCTCGTGATGCGGGAGCACGCGCACGGTGTAACCAAAGGGTCCGGTGCGATCCAGGGTGAGGTCACCCTCGTAGAGCCAGCGGCCCCCATCGAACCCCTCGACCGCCTTGAGCTCATCGACCTGCGGCGACACGATGCGGTCGTTGTCGTCGACGCGGCCCGACACTACCTGCACGACGACGTCGAGGGGGACGAGCTCGGCCAGCCGCAGGTGGGCGCGCAGATGGATCGGCGCACCCAGGGATGGCGCGTCACCGACTCCGGAGGCCTCGACATGCTCAACGGCGACCTGGGGCCACGCCCTTCGGACGTGCTGCTTCCACGAGGCCACCTCCCGACCGAGTCGGTAGTCATCGGCACTCATCGCACGCGAGCCCAGCGCCGCTGGCAGATAGAGCCGCTCGACGTATTCGCTCACCATGCGGCTCGCGAGGACCTTGGGCCCCAGCGTCTGAAGCATGTGCCGCACCCTGTCGATCCATCGGTGCGGCAGCCCGTCGTGGCCACGGTCATAGAAGGCCGGGGCCACCTCGCGCTCGACCAGGTCGTAGAGCGCAGCCGCCTCCAGGTCGTCGCGTCGCTCCATATCATCCACGCCGTCAGCGGTCGGAATTGCCCAGCCATTGCGACCGTCGTACCACTCATCCCACCACCCATCGAGGATGGACAGGTTGAGTGCGCCGTTGAGCGCAGCCTTCATGCCCGATGTGCCACTCGCCTCGAGGGGGCGGATCGGGTTGTTGAGCCACACGTCGCAGCCGGGATAGAGCACCTGGGCCATGGCGATGTCGTAGTCGGGCAGGAAGACGATTCGATGGCGCACCTGCGGGTCGTCTGCGAAGCGCACGAGCTCCTGGATCAGGCCCTTACCGCCATCGTCGGCCGGATGAGCCTTGCCCGCCACGACGATCTGGACGGGCCGATCGGGGTCAAGCAGCAGGGCGCGTAGCCGATGGGGGTCACGCAGCATGAGCGTCAGGCGTTTGTAGGAGGGGACGCGTCGCGCGAAACCGATGGTGAGCACGTCGGGGTCGAGGACATCGTCGATCCAACCGAGTTCGGCATCGCTCGCACCGCGCGCATTCCATGATGCCCGCAGTCGCGCACGAGCATCGTCGACCAGGTGCTGGCGCAGCACTCGCTTGACGGGCCAGATCACGTCGTCGGGTATGCCACCGATGGCTTCCCAGCCCTGGGACTCCTCGATCAGGCCGGGACCGATCTCGCGCATGGCGATCTCCAAGACCTCCGGCGCGACCCAGGTGGGCGCGTGGACTCCGTTGGTGATGGAAGTGATGAGGACTTCATCGGGCTCGAAGCCCGGGAAGAGAAAGCTGAACATGCCACGGCTGACCTGGCCGTGAAGCAGGCTCACGCCGTTGGCGCGCTGCGACAGTCGCAGGCCCATGACCGCCATGTTGAAGACCGACGGATCGCCACCCTCATGGTCTTCGGCGCCCAGGGCAAGGATGTGCTCGATCGGCACCGCTGGGTCGGCATTGTCTCCACCGAAGAACGTCTCGATGAGCTCGCGCGGGAAGCGATCGATACCCGCCGGCACGGGCGTATGAGTCGTGAACACCGTGCCGGCCCGCACCACTTCGAGCGCCGACGCAACATCAAGGCCTTGGCCTGACACGAGCTCGCGGATGCGCTCAAGGCCCAGGAATCCAGCGTGCCCTTCATTGGAGTGGAAGACCTCAGGCTCGGCAGCCTGACAGATTCGGCAGTACGCGCGGATCGCGCGCACGCCACCGATGCCCAGCAGGACCTCCTGCTGCAGCCGGTGGTCGGAGCCACCGCCGTAGAGGCGGTCCGTGACCTCCCGGTCGATCGGGTCGTTGTCTTCGACATCGGAGTCGAGGAGGAGAAGCGGCACGCGGCCCACCTGCGCCACCCACACGCGCGCGTGGAGGGTGCGTCCTGCCGGCATGCCGATCGTGATCGTTGCCGGAGCGCCGGATTCCTCGCGCAGGAGCGTGACCGGCATCTCGTCGGGGTCGACGACCGGATAGCTCTCCTGCTGCCATCCGTCGCGCGACAGCCACTGACGGAAGTAGCCGGAGCGATAGAAGAGACCGACTCCGATAATGGGCACGCCGAGGTCGGATGCGGCCTTGAGGTGATCGCCGGCCAGGATCCCGAGGCCGCCGGAGTACTGCGGGAGCGCGGCCGCGATGCCGTATTCGGGAGAGAAGTAGGCGATCGCCCGCGGGGCGACAGGACCAAGCGACTGGAACCACGCGTCGCGCTCGAGGTAGTGCCGCAGGTCATCGCGGGCGTGATGCACCCACGCGACGTATCCCTCGTCACGCGCCATCTCTTGGAGACGATCGGATGAGACCTCCCCCAGCATGCGCAGGGGATCGTCACCAAGTCGCCGCCACAATTGCGGGTCGAGCGCGGCAAAGACTTGACGGGTCGGCTCGTGCCATGACCACCTAAGATTTCCGGCGAGTTCGCTGAGCGGCTCGAGCGGAGCAGGCAGGACCGTGCGGACCGTGAAGCGTCGGATCGCGCGCATGTCCGCCACGCTAGCGCGTGCACTGTTGCCCACTGAGGCGCCCCGCGACTTGCAGGCCCCCTGAAATCTGGCCCGGGATTTCAGCAGGATTTCGGCGCTTTCTGAAGGGTGTTCCTACTCCCCGGTAGCGCCAGTACCCTGGCTGCATGCCGCCTATCCCCTCCGCACGCGGAAGGCGATCGACTAAGACCTCGGCAGTAACCGTGCCCAACGTCCTCACGGGACGATTCCCGGTGACCGACGTCCAGCCCAGCGTCGAGGGGGGCCGCCTGCCCGCCAAGGCGGTCGTCGGCGAGGTCGTGCCCCTGCGGGTCACCGCGTTTCGCGAGGGCCATAATGCGCTCGGAGTCGAGGCGGTGCTACGCGGGCCTGACGGCAAGGAGCACGCCCGGCGGCGCATGGACGACGCGGCCACCGGCCTCGACCAATGGGTGACCACCGTGACTGCGGACTATGAGGGCGACTGGTCATTCACCATAGAGGCTTGGGGTGATCCGTGGGCCACGTGGTCACACCGTGCAGGCATCAAGGTGGCTGCCGGGATCGACATCGAGCTCGAGTTTTCCGAGGGGTCCCTCCTACTCGAGCGCGTGCAGGAATCGTTGGCGGCATCGCAGCGTACGCAACTAGCCACCCTGCAGGCAGCCATCACGACCCTGCACAACGATGCGCTGCCTCCCGTCGTCCGCTACGCCGCGACGCAGGATGATGCCGTTGCCGCGATCATGGTCACCAATCCGATTCGCGACGGGGTGACGCAGAGCGGTCCCTGGCCGCTCATGGTCGAACGGCGTCGCGCCCTCGTCGGCTCGTGGTACGAGTTCTTCCCGCGCAGCGAAGGCGCCACGTCCCGTAAGTCCGGCACCTTTGCCACCGCCGCCAAGCGCCTACCCGCCGTCGCCGCGATGGGCTTCGATGTCGTCTACCTCCCGCCCATCCACCCCATCGGCACGACCCATCGCAAGGGACGCAACAACTCGCTCAACGCCAAGGCCGGCGATCCGGGATCCCCGTGGGCGATCGGATCCGCCGCCGGTGGTCACGATGCCCTCCACCCCGATCTCGGATCCGAGGCCGATTTCGCCGCCTTCGTCGCCGCCGCGAAAGCTGCCGGACTCGACGTCGCGATCGACCTGGCGCTCCAGGCATCGCCGGACCATCCCTGGGTCACCACCCACCCCGAGTGGTTCACCACTCGCGCCGACGGCACGATCGCCTTTGCCGAGAACCCCCCGAAGAGATACCAGGACATCTACCCGCTCAACTTCGACAATGACCCTGAGGGCTTGTACACCGAGGTCGTACGAATCGTGCGCCACTGGATGTCGCGCGGCATCCGCATTTTCCGGGTCGACAATCCGCACACCAAGCCGCTGTGGGTGTGGGCACGCCTGCTCTCAGAGATTCGCGCAACGGATCCCGACGTGATCTTCCTGGCCGAGGCATTCACCCGCCCGCCCATGATGCGCGCCCTGGCCGAGGTGGGATTTCAGCAGAGCTACACCTACTTCGCATGGCGCAATGACAAGCAGGGCCTGCAGGACTACTTCGCCGAGCTCGCCGGACCCGCGGCCGCCTACATGCGACCCAATGCCTTCGTGAACACCCCGGACATCCTCACCGAGTACCTCCAGCAGGGCGGCCCGGCCGCTTTTGCCATCCGAGCAACCCTGGCCGCCACCCTGTCGCCCACGTGGGGCGCCTACAGCGGCTTCGAGCTCTTCGAGGGCATCCCCCTTCGCCCGGGAAGCGAGGAACACCTCGACTCGGAGAAATTCGAGTACCGCCCCCGCGACTGGGCACGTGCACTGAAGTCCGGACGCACGCTGATCCCCTACATCACCCAGCTCAACGCGCTACGCCGCCAGCTAGCGCCGCTCGAGGACCTGCGCAGCCTGCGCTTCCATCACACCGAGTCCGATCAGGTCATCGCGTACTCCAAGCGAGTGGGCGACGACGTAGCGCTCGTCGTGTGCTCCCTAGATCCGTACTTCACCCAGGAGACCACCGTCTGGTGGGACATGCCCGCACTCGGCATGGAGTGGGCTGACCGGTTCATCGCCCACGATCACATCACCGACGAGACCTGGACCTGGGGCCAGTCGACCTACGTCCGCTTCGTGCCGGAGCAGGGCGTCGCGCACATCGCGGAGGTGCGCAAGGCGTGAGCAAGAAGCCCAAGTCCGAGA
The DNA here is from genome assembly GCA_016870515.1 of Actinomycetota bacterium. Lineage (GTDB taxonomy): Bacteria > Actinomycetota > Actinomycetes > S36-B12 > S36-B12 > Mxb001. Next base: position 168,431 of record VGBL01000003.1, read on the forward strand.
CAGACGCCCTGCGCCCGGTCAAGGTCGATGTCAATGACCTCAACCGCATCGTCGACGGGGCCCACCACGACCCTCACCGGGTGCTCGGACCGCACAAGGGCAAGGAGGGCATCACCGTGCGGGTGCTGCGACCCATGGCCGAGGCAGTGCACGTGGTGGTCGGCGATCTGCGCTATCCGCTCGTCCATGAATACCGTGGTATCTGGCAGGGCGTACTGCCCGTGAACGACGTCCCGGACTACCGGCTCGATGTGACCTATGGCGGACGCGTCATCCCCGCCGACGACCCCTACCGCTTCCTGCCCAGCCTGGGTGAGCTTGACCTCTACCTCATCGGCGAGGGACGCCACGAGGAGATGTGGCGTGTGCTCGGCGCGCACGTGCGCAACTACCCCGGTCCACACGGTGATGTATCGGGGGTGTCCTTCGCGGTGTGGGCGCCCAGCGCAAAGGGCGTGCGCGTCACCGGCACGTTCAACTATTGGGACAGCCAGGCCCACCCCATGCGATCACTCGGGGCGACCGGCATCTGGGAATTGTTCGTGCCCGCCATCGGCGACGGCACCGTCTACAAGTTTGCGATTCTCGGCCAGGATGGGGTCTGGCGCGAGAAGGCCGATCCCTTCGCCTTCGCTACGGAGGTCCCGCCGGCCACCGGGTCCGTGGTCTTCACGAGCCACTACGAGTGGGGCGATGGGGAATGGCTTGACCGACGCGCGACCCGAGATGCCCTTCAGTCGCCAATGTCGATCTACGAGGTCCACCTGGGGTCCTGGCGCCCCGGCCTGGACTACCGCGAGCTCGCGATCGAACTCACCGCCTACGTCCAGGAGATGGGCTTCACCCACGTCGAGTTCCTCCCCGTCACAGAGCATCCCTTCGGCGGGTCGTGGGGCTACCAGGTGACGTCATACTTCGCACCCACGTCGCGCTATGGCTCGCCCGATGAATTCCGTCACCTCGTCGACGCGCTGCACCGTGCCGGCATCGGGGTCCTGGCCGACTGGGTGCCGGCGCACTTCCCCAAGGACTCCTGGGCGCTTGGGCGATTCGACGGCACCGCGCTCTACGAGAATCCGAATCCGCAGCGAGGTGAGCATCCCGACTGGGGCACCTACATCTTCGACTTCGCACGCACCGAGGTGCGCAACTTCCTGGTCGCCAACGCCGTCTACTGGATCGAGGAGTTCCACGTCGACGGCCTGCGCGTCGATGCGGTGGCGTCGATGCTCTACCTCGACTACTCGCGCAAGGCAGGAGAGTGGTCCCCCAACCAATACGGTGGCCGCGAAAACCTCGATGCCGTCGGATTCCTCCAGGAGATGAACGCCACCGTCTACAAGCGAGCCCCGGGTATCGTGACCGTGGCCGAGGAATCCACGGCGTGGCCGGGCGTCACGCGACCGACCTACCTCGGCGGCCTCGGCTTCGGCCTCAAGTGGAACATGGGGTGGATGCACGACTCGCTCGGCTACATGCAGCGTGAGTCCATACATCGGCAGTACCACCACAACGAGCTCACCTTCGCGATGATGTACGCCTACAGCGAGCACTTCGTGCTTCCCCTATCGCACGACGAGGTCGTGCACGGCAAGGGCTCGCTCGTCGGCAAGATGAGTGGCGATCGGTGGCAGCAGCTCGCAAACCTGCGTGCCTACCTCGGGTTCATGTGGGCGCACCCCGGCCGCAAGCTGCTCTTTATGGGTGCGGAAATCGCCCAGGGCAGCGAGTGGAATGCCGATCGCGGTCTTGAGTGGGGGCTCTTGGACTATCCCGAGCACCAGGGCGTGCGGGCGGCCGTGCGCCAGATCAACCGCGTCTACCAGGAGACACCGGCCCTGTGGCAGCGCGACGACGACCCGGGCGGCTTCGAGTGGATCGACGCCAATGACTCGGGTTCCAACGTCTTCAGTTGGATTCGCTGGGACGACGCCGGTGAACCGCTCGTCTGCATCGCCAACATGTCCGCGGTGCCCCACATCGGCTATCGGGTGGGCCTGCCTATCGATGGGCGGTGGGACGAGGTGCTCAACACCGATGCGAGCGAGTTCGGCGGGTCAGGGGTGGGCAATCTCGGCGCAGTCGATGCCGATGGGCCGGAATGGCACGGGCGGCCCGCCTCGGCGGACATCGCGGTGCCCCCTCTGGCAACCGTGTGGCTGCGCCCCGCCCGCGACGCCTAAAACAGCGCGTTTGACAGCGCTAGTCGCGCTGGTGGCACCGCCGGGTCATCGCCCGCTGCGGCGAAGAAGGACAGCAGGCGCTGACGGGCCGCCTCGCGCTCATCGCCCTCGGTGGACGTCACCTGGGCCAGCAACGCGGCGAACGCCGTCTCCCAATCGCCGGCGACCGCCGCCAGATCCGCATCACGCAGTGCTCCGGCTTCGACACCGCCCTCCAGGCGCACCTGCATCTCGCACAACGCGACACGGGCAACCGCATCAGCGTCGCCCGGCGCCTCCAGGAGCACGGCTCGGTAGACGTCAGCCGCGGCAGCCCAGTCGCCGGCCTCGATGGCGTCGTAGGCCGCTGTGAACCGCGGATCCTCTGTCTCTTCGATGGGTTCGTTGGGTATCGCCTGCTCCTGGGGAGCGTCGACCGATCCGGTGATGCCGTTGTCGGCTGCCACCTTGAGCAACTCGTCGATGTAGGCGCGTACCTGTGGCTCCGGCAGCGCTCCCTGGAAGAGCGGAACGGGCTGGCCACCGAGCACCGCGAACACGCTCGGGATCGATTGCACCTGGAAGGCCGCGGCTATGCGCTGCTCGGCGTCGACATCGACCTTGGCGAGAACGAACCTGCCCGCGTATTCGGCGGCGAGTGCCTCGAGGATCGGCGACAGCTGCTTGCACGGACCGCACCACGTGGCCCACAGGTCGAGCACAACGGGCACGGTCTGGCTGCGCTCGAGGACCTCGGCCGGGAAGATCGCCTCGGTGACGTCGACGACGACACCCGCCGGCACGGAGCCCATGGTCGTCTTGCGGCGCTCTTCGGCCTCGCGCTGCGCGGCAAGCGCCCCGAGGTCAACGGCCCCGCGCAGAGGCAGGTTGGGCGGTGAGCTCACGGAGCCATCCTGTCATCGGCCAGCAGTTGCTCGGCAGCCGAGTACGGATCAATCCGGCCAGCGGCGACATCGTTAGCGAGTGACCGCGGCAACTGCTCCGCCAGCCGCCGACGCACGCGTCCCGTGGCGAGCGCGAGGATCTCCGACTCCGCGCGCTGGCGACGCCGATCTCGCAGGTGATCTCCCTCGCCGAGCCACGTCCGGCGATCGTCGAGAGCCGCAACGAGATCACCGACCTCTCCGCGCGATGCTACCGAGGTGACGACTGGCACCTGCCAGCCATAAGGGGTCGATCCGAGGCTGAGCATGTGACGCACTTCGCGCACGGTGGCGTCGGCACCATCTCGATCGGCCTTGTTGACGCACAGGATGTCGCCGACCTCCAAGATCCCGGCCTTGGCGGCCTGTATGCCATCACCCATGCCCGGGGCCAGCAGCACGACGGTCGTGTCGGCCGTACCGGCCACCTCCACCTCCGACTGACCCACGCCGACGGTCTCGACGATCACGACGTCGAAGCCGGATGCCTCGAGCACTCGGATCGCCTGTGGCGTCGCGGCAGCAATGCCACCCAGGTGGCCCCTCGATGCCATCGAACGAATGAATACACCCGAGTCCGTGGAGTGCTGCTGCATGCGGATCCGGTCACCGAGCAGTGCGCCCCCGGAGAATGGCGAGGTCGGGTCCACCGCGATGACCCCTACTCGCTGGTCGCGGGCTCGAAAGGCAGCCACGAGCGCGGAGGTCGTCGTGGACTTGCCGACACCGGGTGAGCCGGTCACGCCAAGCACGTAGGCGGCACCGTCATCCCCGCTGAGTTCAGCCATGATGCTGGCCAGGTCGGGTGATCCGTCTTCTACGCGAGATATCAGGCGAGCGACCGCACGCGGCTCCCCCTGCCGGGCCCGGGTGATCAAGCTCAGCGCATCGGTGGCGTCGCCGACGCTCACTGTGTCGGCACGCTGAGAATCAGCGCATCACCCTGGCCGCCACCGCCACACAGGGCTGCAGCACCGATTCCCCCGCCACGGCGCCGCAACTCGAGCGCGAGGTGGAGTGCGATGCGCGCGCCGGACATGCCCACCGGATGGCCCAGCGCGATGGCACCGCCGTTGACGTTGACGATGTCTTCGTCTACCTCGAGGGCACGCGTCGACACAATGCCGACCGCCGCGAAGGCCTCGTTGATCTCGATCAGGTCGAGGTCGGAGACGGCGATCCCCTGCTTCTGGCAGGCGCGCTTAATGGCGTTGGCCGGCTGCTCGTGCAACGACGCATCCGGTCCGGCCACCACTCCATGAGCCCCGATTTCGGCAAGCCACGGCAGGCCGAGCTCTCGTGCCTTGGTCTTGCTCATCACGACGACGGCGGCCGCGCCGTCGGAGATCTGCGACGCCGACCCTGCGGTGATGGTGCCGTCCTTGGCGAAGGCTGGGCGGAGTCCGGCGAGGCTCTCGACCGTGGTGTCGGCGCGGATGCCTTCGTCCTGAGCGAAAAGGACGGGATCGCCTTTGCGCTGCGGGATAGGCACCGCAACGATCTCCTCGTCGAAGACACCGTTTGCCACAGCTTTGGCGGCGAGCTGATGAGAGCGTGCCGCGAACGCGTCCTGGTCCTCGCGGGTCAGGCCGTGACGGGCGTTGAAGCGCTCGGTCGACTCGCCCATCGCGCACTCGTCGAAGGCGCATGTGAGCGCGTCGTAGGCCATCGAATCAATAGCCTTCCAGTCGCCGTACTTCACGCCCTCACGCGATCCCATCAGGAGGTGCGGAGCATTGGTCATCGATTCCATGCCTCCGGCGACGATGATGTCGAACTCGCCGGCGCGGATGAGCTGGTCGGCCAGGGCAATCGCATCGAGTCCGGACAGGCACACCTTGTTGATGGTCAGGGCAGGCACGTCCATGCCGATGCCGGCCTTCACGGCTGCCTGGCGGGCGGTGATCTGGCCGGTGCCGGCCTGCAGGACCTGCCCCATGATCACGTAGTCGACCTGGTCCGGCGAGACCCCGGCGCGCTCGAGCGCTCCCTTGATGGCGAACCCGCCCAGGTCGGCACCGGAGAATCCCTTCAGGGAGCCGAGCAGTCGGCCCATGGGGGTGCGGGCGCCGGCGACGATGACAGACATGGGACCTCCGAGGAGCGCGGGTAAGGCACCTTTGCCACGATGGGAGTCACCCTAGCGAGGAGGCACCATGGGCAGCGCGCAGGCCGCTCTCGGCCCGATCATCACCCGGATCGACCACGTGGGCATCGCCGTGGCCGACCTCGATGAGGCGGTCGCGTTCTACGCCCGGGCCTTCGGCCTCGCGGTCGTGCACGAGGAGGTCAACGAGGAGCAGGGCGTCCGCGAGGCCATGCTCGCCGTTGGCAAGTCCGGCTCCTGCATCCAGTTGCTCGCGCCGCTCTCGCCAGACTCCCCGATCGGCAAGTTCTTGGATCGCAGTGGCCCAGGGATCCAGCAGATCGCCTACGGGGTCGACGACATCGGGGCAGCCGCCGATCGCCTACGCGCGGCCGGGGTGCGCCTGCTGTACGACGCCCCGAAGACCGGGACGGCGGGCTCCCTTGTGAACTTCGCCCATCCCAAGGACTGCGGCGGGGTCCTCATCGAGCTCGTTCAGGCGGGCCCAGGTCACTGACCGTGAGGAGCCGCGGGATAGCACGCGTGCCGGGGGCCCATGCGGGCTCCCGCCACGCCTCACCATGGAGCCGCACCGGCCATCGCACATGCCCGTTGACAGGCACAATGTGAACGTTACGCTGATCACGTGGTTAGGACATCCGCCTATCCGCCGCCCGTGAATCGCTACTTCGACCGAGAGGCCTTTGGTCGGGAACTTCGAAGACAGCGGGAATCGCTGGGGCTCTCCACAAGGGACGTTGCAGGTCGAGCACAGGTAGCTCAGTCATACGTGGTCGCACTCGAAGGATCCCGCTCGTCGCGCGATGAGCGGGGGCCGAGCCCCACCATCGATGTCGTGCTGCGACTAGCGGCTGCCCTTCAGCTCGAACCCACGGCGCTGGTAGCTCGCGCAGTCCGCGAAGGCGGTCCGCACATCCTGTGCGTCGCTGAGGACAGCGCAGAGTCGCTACTGATATCTCTCATTGCAGCCATCGACGATGTCGATACCTGGGTGACAGCCGGTGAGCGCTGCAACCCGATGGGTCGCTTTGAGCATCTATCGTTCCATGCTGGCGATGCGTCGGCTTTCGATGCCCAGGCAGTTGCCATGGCCATCGAAGAGGAGCTACTCGGGCTTGGCACCACGATTGAGGGTCGGCGTCTTGGCATGGTCTTCTCCGAGTCAACCATCCTTACAGAGACGACCGACGCGATTCTTGAGGTCGAACACGACTGGTCACGAATGGTCAGCAATGCCGTGTGGACGGCGGGCGCTCATCCCGCCTGGAACGTCTGCGTCTACGAACTTGCCACCATTCAGCAGATGACCGACCCGCTGGCCGCCTGTCTCGAACTCATACACACCCATGACGCCGTATGGACCGCCCGTGACAACGCTCTCGAGACGAAGGACGGCGGCCAGTTTCGGCTACTGCAGCACCTGCGACCCGCCGGCATGGGCCGCCGTCAATGGCGCGAGCAGTGCGAGAGGGAGTTGGCGCGCCATCCCGCGAAATGATCAAGCAAAGAGAGTCATGAGCGCTTCGGTTCACTCAGATACAACGGACACGATACGTGTTGGGGCCCGGCGATTCGAGCAATCCCCCTACTACGACTTCTATGCAAAAGACGAAACAGTGCTCGGCGTGGTGGCTGGTCGGTACTACTCCGTCCTAAACGGCGAAGACCCTCTTGAGACCTATTGAACACTCCGACGCAAGGTAGTGCTGTACGACGTACCGGAGAAGCCCTGGCAGATCGAGGGCCCCGACGTGGTTCCATTCCTGGATCGAGTGTTCGCACGGCGCATTGACAATCTTCCCGAGGGACGAGGCCGCTATGCCGTTGCCTGCGCACCGAACGGCGGCACGTTCATGGACGGCATCCTGTTCAACTTCGGCAAGAAGCGCTACTGGTACGTGCAACCTGACGGCTGGGGCTATCGATGAATAGATGAAGTACTTCCAGGCCGGCTTCTACGACATCGGCGGCCAGCGGCTCTGCGTGTGTCGGACGGGTTGGACCGGGGAGCTGGGCTTCGAGATCTATTCCGAGGGAAGGTCGACGGACCATGCCCGACTGTGGGGCGACGTCGTGTCCGCGGGAGACCCCTATGGCATGGTCTACGGCACCATGGCGTCGATCAAGACTCGGCGCATAGAGGCCGGAATCCTCGACAACCTAACGGACTTTGACCTGACCATGAACCCCTTCGAGGCCGGCCTCGGCGCCTTCATCGACCTTGGCAAGGAAGGCGTCATCGGACGACCCGCCCTCCTGACGGCGGACCGCCGGCCCTTGTTGCTGGGGATCACCTGCGCGCGCGGTCCCCGAATATCTCGGGACGGTGCTCGACGACCAAACGCCCGTGGGCCGACTCACCGCTGCTGCTTGGTCACCGACACTCGGGTGTGGCATCGCCTCTGTGCGCTGTGCATCGAAGTCCGATTGGGTCGGCCGCACCTTGACGGTTTCCACGGAGGAGGGCGGCCAAGAACCGTGCACCGTGGTGCCCCTGCCCTTCTTCGATCGACAGAAGCGGATTCCTCCGGGCCTCCCCGAATCAGCTCCCTAGCGCCCGCCACCGCCGTCCGCCCCACTAGCATGAACGAACGTTAAGCCCGGGAGCGGACATGGATCAGATTCGCGACGCCATCGTGTCGGGCAGTGCCGCGCCCGGTGACTTCGCGTCGATGCCGATTCCCGACTCCTATAAAGCGCTGACCGTGCACAAGGACGAGCAGGAGATGTTCGCTGGCATGGCCGCGAGCGACAAGGACCCGCGACGCGCCTTGCACGTCGACCAGGTTGCGCTGCCCGAACTCGGTCCCGGCGAGGCACTCATCGCGGTAATGGCCAGTTCCATCAACTACAACACTGTGTGGACCTCGATCTTCGAGCCCGTGTCAACGTTCGGCTTCCTCGAGAGGTACGGCCGCACCAGTGACCTCGCCAAGCGCCACGACCTGCCCTATCACATCGTGGGGTCCGACGCCGCCGGCGTTGTCCTGCGAGTCGGCGCCGGCGTCAACGCGTGGAAGCCGGGCGACGAGGTGGTCGCGCACTGCCTGTCGGTCGAGCTCGAGAGCCCGCTGGGCCACAACGACACGATGCTGGATCCCGATCAGCGCATCTGGGGCTTCGAGACCAACTTCGGTGGTCTTGCCGAGTTGGCGATCGTCAAGTCCAACCAGTTGCTCCCCAAGCCCAAACACCTCACCTGGGAGGAAGCAGCTGCGCCGGGGCTGGTGAATTCCACGGCCTATCGACAGCTGGTCTCGGCAAACGGCGGCGCCATGAAGCAGGGCGACGTCGTCCTCATCTGGGGAGGCAGCGGCGGACTGGGCTCCTACGCCACCCAGTACGCCGTCAATGGCGGCGCGATTCCCGTCTGCGTCGTCTCGAGCCCCGACAAGGCCGACCTCTGCCGGGCCATGGGCGCCGAGCTCGTGATCGACCGGCGTGCCGAGAACTATCGCTTCTGGAAGGACGACGCCACGCAGGATCCCAAGGAGTGGCAGCGCTTCGGACGCCGGATTCGCGAGCTCACCGGAGGCGACGACGTCGATATCGTCTTCGAGCACCCCGGGCGCGAGACCTTTGGCGCGAGTGTCTACGTCACGCGCAAGGGCGGCAAGATCGTGACCTGCGCCTCCACATCAGGCTTCATGCACGAATACGACAACCGATATCTGTGGATGAACCTCAAGTCGATCATCGGCTCGCACTTCGCCAACTACCGGGAGGCCTACGAGGCCAACCGGCTGATCTCGCGGGGCCTCATCCATCCCACGTTGTCCAGGACCTTCCCGCTCGAGGGGGCTGGCCAGGCCGCCTACGAGGTTCACTGCAACACGCACCAGGGGAAGGTGGGCGTCTTGTGCCTTGCCCCGGAGGCGGGGCTCGGCGTGGGCGACCTGGAGAGGCGTGAGCGACATCTCTCCGCCATCAACCGCTTCGCCGGGCCATAGCCAGGCCTGCGCGACGTAGCATGGCCAGGGTGCCGAGGCGGTTAGCACGGTGACGAGGGCGGAGCGAGGAGGCCGCGTGGCGACGACCCCCATGACCGATCGCCAGCCCTGGCACCTCGATCGCGGGCGCAAGGCCGGCGAGATGGGCTATGTGCCCGGCCTCGACGGCATCCGCGCGATCGCCGTCCTGGGCGTCCTGCTCTACCACGGCGACCTCACCTGGATGCAGGGCGGATTCCTCGGCGTTGATGTCTTCTTCGTGCTCTCGGGCTTCCTGATCACCACTCTCATCACCGAGGGGTTCGAGCGGACCGGGCGCATCAACTTCGGCAAGTTCTACCTCGGTCGTGCTCGGCGCCTGCTGCCAGCGGTTCTCGTGATGCTGCTGGCGGTCGGGCTGCTTGCCGCCGTCTTCTATCGCGAGTCGGGGGTTGCCTTCCGACAGGACGCCCTCGCCTCGCTGCTCTACGTCACCAACTGGTGGTACATCGTTGCGGAGCAGTCGTACTTCGAGGCAATCGGCCGCCCGGCCTTCCTGCAGCACCTGTGGTCCCTGGCGGTGGAAGAGCAGTTCTACCTGATCTGGCCGGCGGTCACCTTCCTCCTGCTGAAGTGGCGCGGCCGCCGGGGAGTGTTCTACGTCGCGCTGACCCTCTCCCTCGTCTCCACCGTGTGGATGATCGTCCTCTCGGTGACCAACGGCTACCCGCTGGAAGCAGACCCGAGCCGCGCATATTTCGGGTCCGATACCCACATCATGGGCCTGCTGCTGGGCGCTACCCTCGCCATGGTCTGGCGCCCCGGACGCCTGTCGACGCACCTGACCGCGAGCGCCATGGCAATTCTCACGGCCGTCGGTGTACTAGCCCTGCTGGGCGTCGTGTGGTTCTACCTGCAGGTCGGCGAGTACTCCCCCTTCCTCTACCGCGGTGGCTTCTTCGTGCTCTCAGCCCTGGTCTGCGTGCTCATCGCCGCGGCCAGCCATCCGGGGGTGCCCTTCGGGCCCATCCTCGGTGCGCAACCGATGCGCTACATCGGCCGGCGCTCCTACGGCCTCTACCTGTGGCACTGGCCGATCTTCGTGATCACCCGACCGGGGCTGGACGTACCCGTCACCGGCGCCTGGAACTTTGCGCTCCGCATGGCGCTCACATTCGTGGTCGCGGAGATCTCGTATCGGCTTGTCGAGATTCCCATTCGCCGCGGTGCCATTGGAAACTTCTTCAAGCGCTACCGAGCCGCTGATCCCCAGCAGCGTAGCTATCTCACGCGCAGACTGCTTCTCGGCGCCGGCATCGGTATCGCCACGCTGACCCTCGTCGTGGCAGGCCTGGCCACCGCCAAGTCCGTCGAGGAGCAGGTGCCCCAGGATGTCGCCGCCGCCCTAGGAATCGACGACGGCGGTCCCACACAGATCCTCATAGACGAGGACCCGGCCCCCAGCCCATCGGACTCCCCGAATGCCTCCGACGGCAGCGCCGACGGTCAGAAGGTGTCCTCCCAGGGCCTGCCCATGAACGCGAACGGCACTGTCACCGCCATCGGAGATTCCGTCATGCTCGGCGTCGCCGACGAGCTCATGAAGAGGATCGACGGCCTTCGGGTGGACGCCGCGGTCAGTCGGCAGGCAGGGGGCGTGCTCGACCGCGTGCAGCGCCTCCACGACAAGGGCGTCATGGCGCCCACGGTCGTGATCCAAACGGGCACCAACGGCATCATTACCGAGGGGCAACTGCGCGAGATGCTCGACATCCTCAGCGATCGCGAGCGCGTGGTGATCGTCAACACCAACCTCCCGGATTCGGTGATGAAGCCCAACAACAGGCTGATCGAGGCGGTCGTGGCCGACTACCCCAATGCAGTGATCGCCGACTGGTACTCCGTGTCGGTGGACAATCCCGAGTACTTCGTGAGCGACGGCACCCACCCGCAGTGGCCCGACGGCATCAAGGCATTCGTCCGGGAGATCATGCGCAGGGTCGGCGCGCCGATCGACTAGGGGTGCGCCTAGGGCATCGCCGACAGGCCACCGTCGACGATGAGCGACTGACCTGTCATGAACGACGAGGCATCCGACGCCAGGAAGACCGCGGGGTCGGCGATCTCGTCGACGCGTCCCCATCGCTGCATAGGAACGCGCGATAGCGTGCCCCGCTCGGCCTCCTCGCTTGCGCGCAGGAAGTCGGTGAGGTCGGTATCGATCCATCCGGGGACGAGCGCATTGACCCGCACGCCCATCCAGGCCGTCTCGATCGCGAGTGTTTGCGTGAGGGAAAGGAGGGCAGCCTTGGCCGCCCCGTAGTGGGCCATCGTCGGCGCCCCCCGGAGTCCCGCAACGGAGGAGACGTTGATGATCGAACCGTTCTTCGACTCGGCCAGGCCTGGGAGTGACTCCTGGGTGATGTGCATGATCGAGTCGAGGTTCAGTCGCATCGTCTTGTCCCAGCCACTCATGCGCATCTGCGCCACCGGGATCGAGAAGGAGTTGCCGCCGGCGTTGTTGACCAGGATCTCCAGCCCGCCGAGGTCGGCGATAGCACCGGACACCGCTGACCGCGTCACCTCGGCGTCGAGCACGTCGGCAGCGGCAACCACCGCACGACGTCCGAGTGCCGAGATCTCCGCGGCCACATCGTCGAGCAACTCGGCGTTGCGCGCGAGAATGGCCACGTCGGCCCCTGCCTTCGCGTAGGCAATCGCGATCGCTCGTCCGATGCCTCTCGATGCACCGGTCACGAGGGCACGCTTGCCATCGAGGTCGAAGCTCATAGATCAGACCACCCCTCCATGGGTCCTTCCACGGCAGCCCGCACTGTCGGCCACTCCCATGCCACCGGGGCATCATCGGGACGCAGGCGCGCGACGACTTCACCGAGCACGGTACGCACCGCCGGCTCGCCCACCCACAGGTGCCCCATGTCGGCACCCACCACGACCTCGGTGCGCGCCACCCCGGGGAAGCGCCCGCGGGCCTCCGCCGGTCGCAGGTAGTCGTCGTTCTCCGGGACCAGGCAGACGATCGGGCACGTACTCCGACAGGCCGCCGTGGGTCGCAAGCGGGTGGACGCCCACAAGGGTCGCCTTCGACGGGCCGCCGAGGGGCAGCGCCGCTTCGCCGACCAGGCGCAGTCCGTCGTCGGTGATGAGTTCGATCGAACGACGCTCCGCGGGGAGCACGGAGTTGGCCCGGATCTGGGCCGACGCATCCGGCATCATCGGGCAGGTCCCCGGCGAGCACGAGCCCGCCAGCAGGGCGAGTGCCAATGCCGGCGCTCATCCGATCCTGCTTGCACCGGCCAGGCCACGATGTGGGGCGTCGCCGGGACGATCTCGTGGTCGCATCCCGGGCACCGGTAGACCTTGGTCGAGGACGACCCGGTGATCGGGCGCACGCACCAGTCGCCATCGGCGTGCTCCTCGATGACGTCCTCTCGCGGAGTCGACGGCTTGCGCGCCGGGCGGCGGCGACCCACAGGCTCGCCTACTCGTAGGTGCGGAAGCCGCGGCCGGTCTTGCGCCCCAGGTATCCCGCGGTGACCAGGTGCTCAAGACGCGGTGCCGGAGCGAAGCCCGGCTCGCGGAACTCGCGGTAGAGCGTCTGCTGGATGGCGAGTGACACGTCGAGTCCCACGACGTCGAGGAGTTCGAAGGGCCCCATCGGGTAGCCGCAGCCCTTCTTCATGGCGAGGTCGATGTCATCGACCGTGGCGTAGTTGGCCTCGAGCATCCGCACGGCGTCGTTGAGGTAGGGGAAAAGCAGTGCGTTGACGATGAAGCCCGCCCGATCACCGCACACCACTGCGTGCTTGCCGGCCCGCTGGGCCACGTCGACGGCCGTCGCGAGGGTGTCCGGCGCTGTCGACACGGTGCTGACGACCTCGACGAGGCGCATGACGGGGGCAGGGTTGAAGAAGTGCAGGCCCACCACATCCTGGGGACGCTTCGTGACCGCGGCCAGATCCACCACCGGCAGGCTCGACGTGGTGGTGGCGAGCACCGCTCCGGGGCGGCAGATCTCATCGAGGTTCTCGAACAGCGCGGCCTTGACACTGAGTTCCTCGACCACGGCCTCGACGACTAGGTCGACGCGGGCAAGTTCATCCAGGGAGGTGGTGCCGGTGATCCGCGACCGGATCGCATCGCGGGCGACCTCCTCGATCTTGCCGCGCTGCAAGGCCTTCTCCAGCGAATTGTCGATGGCGTCCAGCGCCTTGGACAGGCTGGACTCCGAGCGGGCGACGAGCGTGACATCGAAGCCGCCCTTGGCCAGGACCTCGACGATGCCGGTGGCCATGGTCCCCGAGCCGACCACGCCCACGCTCCAGACCGTGCGCGGGGCGACAGTGGCGTCGGCCGCTCCTTCACCGTCGTCGGCGATCACCTCGGGCGAGTGCGGTGCGGCGTAGGTGTAGAAGCCGCGGCCGGTCTTGCGGCCCTTGAGGCCAGCGGTGCCCATCTGCTTGAGGATGGGGGCGGGCGCGTGCAGGCGATCGCGACCCTGGCGGTACATCGTGTCGAGGATCTCGTAAGCCGTGTCGAGGCCGATGAGATCGAGTAGCGCAAGCGGGCCCATGGGCAGCCCGCAGCCCAGCTTCATGGCCGCATCGATGTCCTCGCGAGTGGCATATCGCGCCTCGTACATCGACACCGCATGGTTGAGATATCCGAAGAGGAGTGCGTTGGCGATGAACCCTGCCCGGTCCCCCACGACCACCGGCTCCTTGCCGAGCGAGCGGGCGAGTTCGGCCAGGTCGTCGACCACCTCGTCGGCCGTGACGACCGTGCGGACTACCTCTACGAACGCCTGGACGGGAGCGGGATTGAAGAAATGCATGCCCGCGACGCGTGCGGGCCGCGAGGTCGCAACAGCAATATCGGTAACGGAAAGCGACGAGGTGTTGGTCGCCAGGATCGCGTGTGCGGGAGTGATGGCATCGAGCTTGCCGAAGAGCTCGCGCTTGCGGTCGAGATCCTCGGGGATGGCCTCGATGACCAGGTCAACCTCAGCGAGGGCATCGAGCTGGGAGCCGACGTGGATTCGACCGAGGAGTGCGGTGCGCTCAGCCTCGTCGAGCTTGCCGCGACTCACCGCTCGCTGGGTAGAGCCCTCGATGGACTCGAAGGCGTGGGCGGCCCGCGCGTCGTCGCACTCGATGGCGACGACATCGAGCCCATGTCGTGCGACCGCCTCGGTGATGCCCGACCCCATCGTGCCGAGTCCCACGACCCCCACGCGACGAATCTCTGCCATTGCGCCCTCGCTTCCGTGACTCGCTGCGAATCCTTCCATGCGCCTCTAGGCTCCCCCCATGAGCATCCTGGAGCGCGAATCCGTGTCCCCGTCGAGCGGCGAAGTCGTGGCCGCCTTCCCCATCATGGGCGCCGAGGGGGTGCGCCTCGCCGTCGACACCGGGCGCATCGCCGCGCGCTGGTGGGGCGACCTCGGCTGGGACGGTCGCCGGGCGAGGCTCATGGCGTGGAAGGGTGCCTTCGCGCGCCGAGCCGACGAGCTCGCCCACCTCGTGCACCGTGAAACGGGCAAGCCTGTCGACGACGCCCGGCTGGAGATCATCCTGGCAATCGACCATCTCAACTGGGCGGCGCGCAACGCCGAACGCGTCCTGATGCCTCGACGCGTGCGATCCGGGATCCTCACACTCAACCAGGAGGCGACGCTCTGCTATGAACCCATGGGTGTCGTGGGCGTCATCGGCCCGTGGAACTACCCCGTCTTCACGCCCATCGGATCCATCGCCTACGCGCTCGCGGCAGGCAATGCGGTGGTCTTCAAGCCCTCCGAGTGGTCCACGGCCGTCGGTTCCTGGCTCGTGGAATCCTTCGGCGAAGCGGTCAGCGGGCTGCCGGTGCTTCAGCTCATCACCGGCGACGGCACGACCGGTGCAGCCCTGTGCGACTCAGGCGTCGACGTCGTGTCTTTCACGGGGTCCACGGCCGTGGGCAAGAAGGTGATGGCCGCGTGCGCGGCGACGCTGACTCCAGTGGTCCTGGAGTGCGGTGGCAAGGACGCGCTTCTCGTCGATGCCCACGCCGACGTCGAGGCAGCAGCCGATGCCATCGCCTTCGGCGCCTTCTCCAACGCCGGCCAGACGTGCGTGGGAGTCGAGCGCGTCTATGCGCACACTGATGTCTATGACGAGCTCCTCGCATCGCTCAGTCGCCGTGCGCAGGCTCTGCTCCCCGGACACGACGAGGATGCGTCGTATGGCCCCATGACGATGCCCAGCCAGGTCGACGTCGTATCGCGACACGTGCGCGACGCTGTAGCCCGAGGTGGCCGCCTCATCGAGGGTGGCGTGCCCGATGGCTCGCGAGTGATCAATCCCGTCGTCCTCGCAGACGTCCCGGAAGATTCCGACGCCGTTGTCAAGGAGACGTTCGGCCCCCTGGTCGTCGTCAATCGAGTCCACAGCCTCGACGAGGGCGTCGATCGTGCCAATGCGAGCCGCTACGGCCTGGCCGCGTCGATCTTCTCCCGCGATCGCTCGCGCGCGATGGCCGCAGCGCGTCGGCTGCAGTCGGGCATGGTGAGCATCAACTCGTGGGTGATGTACGCCGGAGTGCCCGGCCTGCCCTGGGGCGGGGTGAAGGAGTCCGGGGTCGGGCGCATTCATGGCGCCGATGGCCTGCGCAGCTTCTGCCAGCCGAAGTCCATCGTGCGCCAGCGATTCGCCCTGCCTATCGCCCTGACGTCATTCGAGCGCAATCCCCGCGCGACCAAAGCCATGCTCGGTGTCTTCCGCCTGCTGCACGGACGCGGCAGGTAGAGCTAGAACAGCCGCAGGCCACCTGCCTCGGTGCCGCGAAGAGCTTCGTAGTCCAGCACGAGGCAGCGGATACCACGATCTTCCGCAAGCACGCGCGCCTGCGGCTTGATCTCCTGTGCCGCGAATACGCCGCTGACGGGCGCCAGGAGCGGATCTCGGTTGAGGAGTTCGAGATAGCGGGTGAGTTGCTCCACGCCGTCGATCTCACCGCGTCGCTTGACCTCGACCACAACAGCGAAGCCGTCAGCATCGCGGCACATGAGATCGACAGGGCCGATCGCCGTGGGGAACTCGCGGCGCACGAGGCGCCATCCCGAGCCCAGCGTCTCGACGCGCTCCGCGAGCAATTCCTGCAGATGGGCCTCGACGCCATCCTTCACGAGGCCGGGGTCGACACCGAGCTCATGCTCGGAGTCGTGGTGAACCTCGACGAGCCGGATGGTGAGCGTCTCCCCCGCCTTGTTCTCGACCACCCACACGGCGGCTAGGCCGTCGGACTCGCGCTCGACGAGACGGCAGGGGGGACTCATCCAGTTGAGGGGCTTGTAGGAGCCGCCATCGGCGTGGACGAGTACGGATCCGTCGGCCTTGACCATGAGCAGGCGGTCGGCCTGGGGAAGATGCGCGGTGAGCCGGCCTACGTAGTCGACCGAGCACCTGGCTACGACAATCCGCACAGCTGCCGAGCCTACGCGTTCACGAGGGAGGCGCGCGTCGGCCTGGGCATGGGCAGGTCACGCGAGGCACCTTCGACAGGCGCTCCCGGGAATTCAGCCGTCATCCTGACAGCCTCGCCGGGACCCGTCCGAAGGTCTTCGCCCGTCGCCCTATCGCCACGGCAGCAGGCCCTGCCCGACTCCCCGGGCTAGGAGCAGACCCGCGGTGCGCCAACTAGGCGATCGGCGCCAGGCCACGCTCGGCGCGCAGGAGATCAATCACGCGCGACATGATGGCGGTGGCGTCGTAGTCCTTGGGAGTGAAGACCTCGGCGACACCCCGCGCACGAAGGTAGTCAGCATCAGCGTCGGGAATGATCCCGCCGACCACCACGATCGCATCGTCGAGCCCCGCTTCACGCAGGCCATCGACAACCTGCGGCACCAACTCGCGGTGGGAGCCCGACAGGATGGACAGGCCCACAACGTCGACGTCTTCGGCAACGGCTGCTGACACGATCTGCTCCGGCGTGAGCCGGATCCCCTGGTAGACGACTTCGAAGCCCGCGTCGCGGGCGCGTACCGCGATCTGCTCGGCACCATTGGAGTGGCCGTCGAGGCCAGGCTTGCCGACCAGGAAGCGCAGCCGCGAGCCGGTCTCGTCCTGGGTCAGTCGCAGTTTGTCGCGCACGGCGCCCATGTGCTGGCCGCCCCCGGTCGATGACGATGCCGAGACGCCAGTGGGTGCTCGGTACTCACCTAACGCCTCACGGAGCACCCCGGCCCACTCCCCCGTCGTCACGCCGGCGCGAGCGCACGCGATGGATGCGGCAACGAGGTTGCATCCCTCGAGGGCCTGCGCCCGCAGCGCGTCGAGCGCGACGCGGGCTGCGGTCTCATCGCGTGCAGCCCGCCATGCGCGCACGGCCTCGACAGCCTCCTGTTCGACGCGAGCGTCCACAGACTGGATGGCGGTATCGATGTCGGCCAGCAGCGGATTCGGCTCCGACGTGACGTAGGCATTGACACCGACCACCACATCGTCACCGGACTCCAGCCGGGAGCGCCTCTGCGCAAGCGAGGTGACCAGTTGTGACTTCATGTAACCTGATTCAACCGCCTCGACGGCCCCTCCCATGGCCATGACGCGGTCGATCTCTGCTCGGGCCTCGCTCACCATGCGGTTGACCTCGGCCTCGATGACGTGCGAGCCGTTGAAGAGGTCGTCGTACTCCAGGAGATCGGTTTCGTCTGCCAGCACCTGCTGCATGCGAAGCGACCACTGTTGATCCCAGGGTCGCGGAAGGCCCAGGGCCTCGTTCCATGCCGGCAGTTGGATGGCTCGGGCTCGGGCATCCTTAGACAACGTCACAGCAAGCATCTCCAAGACGATGCGCTGCACGTTGTTTTCGGGCTGAACCTCCGTGAGGCCGAGGGAATTGACCTGCACGCCGTAGCGGAAGCGTCTCTGGGCAGGGTCGGTGATGCCGTAGCGCTCTCTGGTCAGGTCATCCCAAATGCGCACGAAGGCTCGCATCTTGCACATTTCCTCGACGAATCGAACTCCGGCATTGACGAAGAACGACGTCCGGGAGACGACCTCGCCGAATCGGGCGGGCGGGATTTGCCCTGTGTCGCGCACACTGTCGAGGACCGCCATCGCCGTGCACATCGCATAGGCGATCTCCTGCACGGGGGTCGCACCCGCCTCCTGCAGGTGGTAGCTGCATACGTTGATCGGATTCCACTTGGAAGCGTTGATCACCGTGTGCACGACAAGATCGCTGATCAGTCGCAGGCTTGGACCCGGAGGGAAGATGTAGGTGCCTCGCGACAGGTACTCCTTGATGATGTCGTTCTGGGTTGTCCCCCGCAGGTCGGCCTCGGCCACCCCCTGCTCCTCGGCGGTCACGGCATAGAGCGCATACAGCCACATCGCCGTGGCGTTGATGGTCATCGACGTGTTCATGTCGGCGAGCGGGATGCCCGAGAAGAGCTGGCGCATGTCACCGAGGTCGGCGATGGGCACCCCCACCTTGCCCACCTCGCCGCGCGCCATCGGGCTGTCGGGGTCGTAGCCGGTCTGCGTCGGAAGGTCGAAGGCGACGGAGAGCCCGGTCTGGCCCTTGTCGAGATTGCGGCGGTAGAGGGCGTTGGACTCCGCGGCCGACGAATGGCCCGCGTAGGTACGCATGAGCCAGGGCCGATCCTTCGGGCGCCTCACGAGCGGATCCTATGCGGGTCGCCCGGGGTGGCGCCGATCGCCCGTGTGCCCGAACATGGGGAGGTGACCGGCCACTCCTACTCCTACGCGATCGGTCCGGTCCTGGCGTTCACGGGCCTAGGCATCCTCATCCTCCTGCTTCGCTGGGCCTTCTCACGCGGTCATTCCGTCGTAGCGGCTCCGCCCAAACGCGGCAAGGCCGAGGAGTACGGGCTCCTCGTCCCGGTGGCCCATCCGGCGAGTTACGTCGAGGGCGAGATCGTGCGTCGACAGCTCGAGGAGGCCGGCATCCGCGCCACCCTCGCGCAGACACTCGAGGGGCCTCGGGTGATGGTCTGGCCTGCAGACGCCGATGCCGCTCGCACGTGCCTCAGCCGTCGGCCGGGATCCGCATAACCTGTGCCCCGAGTCGCTGTAGGTCAGTGACGAACCCTGCGTAGCCCCGGTCGACATGGTGGAACTCGTGCACGGTCGTCGTGCCCCCCGCCACGAGACCGGCCAGCACGAGACCGGCGCCCGCGCGGATATCGGTGGCCTCGACGGGTGCCCCGCTCAAGAGCGCCGTGCCCCGCACCAGGGCGTGGTGGCCCTCCGTCTGGACGTCGGCCCCTAATCTCGCGAGTTCGTGCACGAAGCGGAAGCGTGCCTCGAAGAGGTTCTCGGTGACGAGGGCCGATCCCTCCGCAATGGCGTTGAGGGCAATGAATTGCGGCTGCAGGTCGGTGGGAAATCCGGGATAGGGCAGCGTCACGATGTCGACAGCGGTAGGCCGTCGATCCATGGTGACGCGGAAGCCATCCGACCCGATGTCCACATGGGCTCCGGCAGTGACGAGCTTGTCGAGGGCGATCTCCAGGTGCTCGGCGTCGGCGTTGGTAACGGTCACGTCCCCTTGGGTGAGAGCCGCTCCCACAGCCCACGTACCGGCCACGATGCGATCCGAGACGGTCGTGTGCTCAGTAGGGTTGAGCACATCCACACCCTGCACCTCGATCGTCGAGGTGCCGACGCCGTCGATGACAGCACCCATAGCCACCAGCATGCGGCAGATGTCGACGATCTCTGGCTCGCGCGCCGCGTTGTCGATCACCGTAGTGCCGCGTGCCCGCACAGCTGCCATCAGGAGTGTCTCAGTGGCCCCCACGCTCGGGAAGTCCAACCAGATATTGGACCCGCGCAGGCCATCGGGTGCCAGCGCGATCAGGTATCCGTGCTCGCTCGTGACGGTCGCGCCCATGCGCTGCAATCCGGCCACGTGCATGTCGAGGCCGCGTGATCCGATGTTGTCTCCGCCTGGGAGTGCTACGTCGGCCTCGCCGCACCGCGAGACCAGGGGCCCGAGCACGCAGATGGAGGCGCGCATTCGTCGCACGAGGTCGTAGTCGGCCCGGTGCTCGGGACGAGCGGGCACATCGATGGCAACGGTGGCCATCGACGCGTCGTAGTTGACGACGCAGCCCAGGCGACGGAGTAGCTCCGCCATGATCGACACGTCGAGGATGTCGGGAACCTCGTGCAGCACCGTGCGCCCCTGTGCGAGCAATGCCGCCGCCATCAATTTCAAGACGCTGTTCTTGGCACCCGTGACGCGGACGGATCCATGGAGGCGCGCTCCGCCCACGATGCGTACGGCCGAGTCTGGTACCTCCATGCCAGACATGCTAGGGACACCGCCAGGTGCGGTAACGGGCGCATCTGCCCCGCGTCCCCTAGGGTCTAAGCATGGTGAATCTGACGCGGATCTATACGCGCACAGGCGACGATGGCAGCACGTCGCTTGGCGACATGTCACGCACGCGCAAGACCGATCTGCGTCTGCAGGCATACGCCGATGTCGACGAGGCCAATTCGGCCATCGGCACTGCCCTCGCCCTCGGCAGTCTGCCTGCCGACGTCACCGCAGTCCTGATGAGGATCCAAAACGACCTGTTCGACGTGGGTGCCGACCTGTGCAACCCCATAGTCCCGGACCCCGCGTATCCACCGCTGCGCGTGGAAGCCGGCGACGTGGAGCGCCTCGAGCGCGAGTGCGATCGATTCAACGAACGCCTCGAGCCCCTTCGCTCCTTCATCCTGCCCGGCGGCACTCCGGGAGCGGCCCTGCTCCATGTGGCGCGCACGACCGTGCGCCGGGCCGAGCGATCGACCTGGCGCGCCATCGACGAGTATGGCGAGGCCATGAATCCGCTGACGGCCGCCTACCTCAACAGGCTGTCCGACCTGCTCTTCATCCTCTCGCGCATTGCCAACCTTCCGGGCGGCGATGTGCTGTGGCAGCCGGGGGCATCCCGCAACGACTGACGCGATCGCGTCTAGTCGTACTGCCCCACGGCCCGAAGGCGGGCGCGACCACGAGCGGCCGTGTGCGGGTCGTCGGATGCGGCATCCGCCTTGGCCTCGTCGATGTCGATTTCGGACTCGAACGCTGCGGACTCGGCCAGGATCGTGACTCCCGCCTCCGTGACCGACAGGTAGCCACCGTCGACAGCAATCCGCAGATCGTCCTCGCCCTCGCGCTCGACGCGCACCATGGCGTCGTCGACGAGCTGGGCAACCAGGGGAATGTGGTGCGGCAGGATCCCAATGTCACCCGACGTGGTACGCGTGAAGAGGAAGGTCGCCTTGCCCGACCAGATCTTGCGCTCGACCGCGACGATCGCGATATCCAGCTCGGCCATGTGCCTGCCCTTCGACTCAGCCTACGAGCGCTCTACAGCGTGACGCCGTAGCTCGCTGCCTTCTTGGCCAGGTCGTCCAGGCCACCGATGAGGAAGAACGCCTGCTCGGGGACGTGGTCGAACTCGCCCTTGCAGAGTCGGTCGAACGCCTCGATCGTCTCCTTGACCGGCACGGTGGAGCCGGGCTGACCGGTGAACTGCTCGGCCGCCATCATGTTTTGGCTCAGGAAGCGCTCGATTCGCCGGGCGCGACCGACGAGCTGCTTGTCCTCTTCGGAAAGCTCGTCGATGCCAAGGATGGCGATGATGTCCTGGAGGTCCTTGTAGCGCTGAAGGATTCGAATGACCTCCTGAGCCACGCGGTAGTGCTCCTCACCGACGATGGCCGGGTCGAGGATCGTCGAGCTGGAGGCGAGTGGATCCACCGCCGGGAAGATGCCCTTGGAGAAGACCTTGCGGGACAACTCCGTGGTCGCGTCGAGGTGGGCGAACGTGGTGGCGGGCGCCGGGTCGGTGTAGTCGTCAGCAGGGACGTAGACCGCCTGCATCGAGGTGATCGAACGGCCACCCACCGAGGTGATGCGCTCCTGCAGTTCGCCCATCTCGTCGGCAAGCGTGGGCTGGTAGCCCACAGCCGATGGCATGCGGCCGAGCAGGGTGGACACCTCCGAGCCGGCCTGAGTGAACCGGAAGATATTGTCGATGAACAGCAGCACGTCTTGCTTTTGCACGTCGCGGAAGTACTCGGCCATCGTGAGCGCCGATAGGGCCACGCGCATGCGGGTGCCCGGCGGCTCGTCCATCTGCCCGAACACCAGGGCGGTGTCCTTGAGCACGTTAGCGTCCTCGAGCTCGACCCAAAGGTCGTTGCCCTCACGGGTGCGCTCGCCCACACCAGCGAAGACGGAGGTGCCGCCGAAGTTGCGGGCGATGCGATTGATCATCTCCTGGATGAGCACGGTCTTGCCGACGCCGGCACCGCCGAAGAGCGCGATCTTACCGCCGCGGACATAGGGGGTTAGCAGGTCGACGACCTTCAGGCCGGTCTCGAGCATCTCCGTGCGAGGCTCGAGCTCATCGAACGCTGGCGGTGGTCGGTGAATCGGCCAGCGCTGGAAGTCGGCACCATAGCCGGGATCGTCGAGGCACTGCCCCAGCGAGTTCCAGACATGGCCCTTTACCCCGTCGCCCACGGGCACGCTGATGGGACCGCCCGTGTCGATCACCTCGGCACCGCGCACCAGACCGTCGGTCGGCTGCATGGAGATGGTGCGCACGAGGCTGTCGCCCAGGTGCTGCGCGACCTCAAGGGTCAGCATCTTCGACAGCGGACCGTAGGAGATGTTGACGTTGAGGGCATTGAACAACTCCGGCACGGAACCGCGCGGGAACTCCACGTCGACGACGGGCCCAGTGATGCGGACAACGCGCCCGGCGTTTTCGCGCGCGGTGGCGGTGGTGGCGCTCTCTTGGATGGCGGTCATGGTCCTCTTCGCTTCCTCGTGATCTAGCTTGCTGCCTCGGCAAGGGCGTTCGCCCCGCCAACGATTTCACTGATTTCCTGGGTGATCTGGGCCTGGCGTTCGCGGTTGGCCATCAAGGTCAGCACCTTGATGAGGTCGTCGGCGTTGTCGGTCGCCGCCTTCATGGCTCGGCGTCGACTCGCCGACTCGGACGCCGACGACTCGAGCAGTGCCGAGAAGATCCGCGTCGCGATATAGCGAGGCAGCAGCGACTCGAAGAGCGTGTTGGCGTCGGGCTCGAAGGAGAACAGCGTGTGGGGTCCCGAGCTCTCCTCGCCGACGTATTCGACCTCGAGCGGGGCGATGCGCCGGGCCTCGGCGTATTGCGAGAGCATCGAGCGGAACTCGGTGAAGACGATGTGAAGTTCATCGACGCCCAGGATGCCGTCTTCACCAGGGTCGTCGCCGAAGTCATCGGCTCCCGCGAGGAACGCATCGACCAGGAAGCCGGCAACTTCCTGAGCGTCTTCGTAGGTGGGCTTCTCCGAGATGCCTACCCACGACCTGGTGATGGTCCAGTTGCGGAAGCTGAAGTAGCTGAGGGCCTTGCGGCCGATGACGTAGAGGACGGGATTCTTGCCCTCCTGGCGCAGCAGCGCGATGAGCTCCTCGGCCTGGCGCAGCACATTGGCGTTGTAGCCACCGCAAAGCCCGCGGTCGGACGACACCACGAGCACGCCGGCCCGCTTTGGCTCGGCCCGCGGTACCAGCAGCGGATGGTCGAGGGCGGCCTCGGCTGCGAGATTGGAAAGCATGTTGGTGATCTCGGCCGAGTAGGGGCGCGCAGCCGCCACCCGGGCCTGAGCCTTGGCGATCCGCGACGTGGCGATCAGCTCCTGGGCACGAGTAATCTTTTTGATCGACTCTGCCGAGCGAATGCGGCCGCGGAGTTCGCGTAGGGTTGCTGCCATTACTTCTTCTTCGGAGCCGGCTTGCGCACCTGGACGGACTCCTTCTCGACGTCACCCTCGTCCATCGCCTCGACCTTTTCGTCGGGGATGACTGAGCTGCCGTCAGACGTGGCGAAGCCCTTCTTGAAGTCATTGACGACGTCGACGAGTTGACTCTCGGTTTCCTCACTCAGTTTCTGGGTGTCGCGGATCTCAGTCAGGATCGCGCTGCGAGATGCCTTCACATGCTCAATGAACTCAGCCTCGAAGCGCGAGACATCGGCGACGGGCACGGAGTCGAGATGTCCACGGGTTCCCAACCAGATGGCGACCACCTGGTCTTCGACGGGCATGGGGGTGTACTGCGGCTGCTTGAGCAGCTCCACCAGGCGGGCACCGCGCGCCAGCTGGGCCTTTGAGACCTCATCCAGATCGGAGGCGAACGCGGCGAAGGCCTCGAGTTCGCGGTACTGCGACAGGTCAAGGCGCAAGGATCCGGCTACCTCCTTCATGGCCTTGATCTGAGCGGCACCGCCCACGCGTGACACCGAGACGCCGACGTTGATGGCCGGGCGCACACCCTGGTTGAACAGGTCGGTCTCGAGGAAGCACTGGCCGTCGGTGATGGAGATGACGTTGGTCGGGATGTAGGCGGAGATGTCATTTGCCTTGGTCTCGATGATGGGCAGGCCGGTCATCGACCCTGCGCCGAGCTCGTCGGAGAGCTTGGCGCAGCGCTCGAGCAGGCGCGAGTGGAGGTAGAAGACATCGCCGGGGTAGGCCTCGCGACCCGGCGGCCTGCGAAGTAGCAGCGAGATCGCGCGGTAGGCCTCGGCATGCTTGGTCAGGTCGTCAAAGACGATGAGGACGTGCTTGCCCTGGTACATCCAGTGCTGGCCGATCGCCGAGCCGGTGTAGGGCGCGAGGTACTTGAAGCCAGCGGGATCAGACGCAGGCGCCGCCACGATCGTGGTGAATTCCATGGCGCCGCCCTCTTCCAGAGCCCGCCGGACACTGGCGATGGTGGTGCCCTTCTGGCCGATGGCGACGTAGACGCAGCGCACCTGCTTGGTGGGATCGCCTGTCTCCCAATTTTGACGCTGGTTGAGGATCGTGTCGACGCACACCGCAGTCTTGCCGGTCTTGCGGTCACCGATGATGAGCTGGCGCTGACCGCGTCCGATGGGGGTCATCGCATCGATGGCCTTGATGCCGGTCTGCAGTGGCTCGTGCACGCCCTGGCGCTGGACGACGGAGGGCGCCTGGAGCTCGAGTGGACGACGGCCGTCGGCGGTGATCTCGCCACGGCCGTCGATGGGCTCGCCCAGAGGATTGACCACGCGCCCGAGGAAGTCATCGCCGACCGGCACGGACAGGACCTCGCCCGTGCGGCGTACGGGCTGCCCCTCCTCGATCTTCTCGAAGTCGCCGAGGATGACGGCGCCGATGCTGTGCTCATCGAGGTTGAGGGCCATGCCCATGGCCCCGCCAGGGAACTCGAGGAGCTCCTGGGCCATTACCGTAGGTAGCCCCTCGACGTGGGCGATGCCGTCGCCGGCGTCGATGACCGTGCCCACCTCTTCGCGGCCGGTCCCGACCTCAAGGCTCGAGACATAGTTCTCGATGGCGGCCTGGATGTCCTGAGCGGAGATTGTCAACTCTGCCATGGTCCTTCGTCTTCCTCTGGGTTCTAGTAGTTGGCTAGTCGGGTACCGCTAGTCGGGCAGTTTCGTCGCGGCCGCGGCCAGCCGGGATGACAGCGTTCCGTCGATTACCTCGTCGCCGATGGCGACCGACAACCCGCCCAGCAGTCGCGAGTCGACCGTCAGGTGCACGGAGACCGGGTGGCGGTAGATGCGCGTGAGCACGTCGACAAGGCGTCGACGTTGGGATTCGCTGAGCGGGGCAGCCGCACTGACCTGGGCGACGATCTCGCCCTGACGTGCGACGGACAACTCGGCGACCTCCTGCACGGCGTCGTCGGCGCGTTCGCCGTGGAGGAGCTCCACCGTCTGCTCGAGGAGAGCAGCGGTGGTTGGGTTGACATCACCCGCGCCGCCGAAGACCGATCTCAGGAGAGTGACGCGCCCGGCGGCTGGCTCGCGGCAATCGCCCAGGAGCGCGGTCAGGCGGGGCTGGGCATCGAGGACGCGGCCGAAGCGGAAAAGTTGCTCGGCGACGGCTTCACTCTGCTGCTCGCGGTCGGCGCGCTCAAGAAGGGCGAGGCGTGCGATGTGCTGGATCGTGCCGCCCAGGTCCTTGGTCGCTGACCAGCGCGCAAAGACGGCGGACTCGAGGATGATCATGGTCTCGGGACGGACCTTGCCCGCGAGAAGCCGGTCGAGCATCACCTTCTTGGCGTCAGCAGCGCCGCTCGCCTCCGCAAGGTGGCGCGCGAGAATCGGCTCGCGGACGAGCAGCTTGTCGACCTCGGCGAGTTCGGCAGCCAAACGCGACAGGTCATCGGCAGACAGCGAGGGTGCGAGGCCATCAAAACGAGCGACGACCGCTGCCCGCGCATCACGGCTTGCGGGGCGAAGGTCGCTGGAGCTGACCTCAGGGGCGAGTGTCGCGGGAGCCATGGCCTGGAGTTCATTGAGGAAGCGGTCGACCGTGGCCGACTGCTCCCGCGTATCGGCCACGTGCTCGCGCACGATCTGCGCGGCTCGACGTAGGGCCTCGCTGCCGAGCTCGCCCCGGAGTTCGCGGATCATCTGCGATCGGAGGAGGAAAACCTGCTGGTGCCCGTAGGTGCGTATGCGATCGGCTTCCACGCCGCCTTGAAGCCGGAGCTGCTCGGTGATGCGCACCGAGTCGGTCGAGGCCTCATCGACGATGTGGCAGGCCTCGACACGCCCTTCCTCCACGCGCTCAGCGCGGTAGCGGTCGGCAGCAACGAGCCGCTGTGACGCCTTGGCACTCTCTTCGAGCTGCGTGCGCACGGTCTCCTTGCGCTCAGCCATCAGCTTGCGAATCGGCGGCACCGCGAACTTCCAGATAACGAACACGATGACCCCGAAGCCGATGAGCTGGCCGATGAATGTCGCCATGTGCGCCTACTGCCCCCGAGCCGTCGTCGAGGAGGTGCTCGCGTCGACGCCAAGAATGCGGTTTGCGAGGTCGACGGAGAGAGTCTCGACGGAGGCGTTGAGGGTCGGGGCAAGGGCGTCGCCCTCGACCTTGAGCTCGTCGCCCGCCTGGCGCAGCTCCTCGGCCACTTCGTCGTTGGCCTCCACGCGGAGTTCGTCGATAACCTGTCGCCCCTCGGTGCGGGCCTGGTCTCGGATGGCGCCCGCCTTTGTGCGGGCCGTCGCGAGCTCGTGCCGGTATTCGGTCTCTGCGGCCGCATCCTGCTCGGCCGCCTGGCGGTTGTCCTGGGCGGTCTTCGCGATCATTGCCTCACGCTCGTCGAAGACCTTCTGGATCGGTTGCACCACGAATTTGGCGATCACGCCGAAGACGACGAGGAAGATCGCCAGGATGAAGAAGAAGGTGCCGTTGGGGATGAGGAAGTTGCTAGTGCCGCCTCCTGCCTCAGCCGCCCATACGGGTGCGCCCGAAACCATGATCCCGCCCATTGTGCCTAGGACGCTCCAGGTGTGGCGAACACGAAGAGTGCCATGAACGCCAGGTTGATGAAGTAGGCCGCCTCGACGAGACCCACGGTGATGAAGAACGGGGTGAAAAGGCGGCCCTGCGCCTCCGGCTGTCGTGCAATGCCTGAGATGAGCGCGTTGCCGGCGATGCCGTCACCGATGCCCGCACCAATGGCGCCGCCTCCCAGGATGAGACCACCGCCAATCAGTGCTCCCATGACGATTGTGGGATCTGCCATTGCCATTTCCTCCTTGGTTGCTTTCGGACTGCTATCGGTTGGTGGTCGACGCCGGGGCGGTGCCTCGGTGCCTTCGTGCGCTAGTGGTGCTCATCGGCCGACTCAGTCGCCTGGCTGAAGTACAGGATCGTCAGCAGGGCGAAAATGAAGGCCTGGATCAGGCCCACGAAGAGATCGAAGGTCTTCCAGATCGCGTTGGGCGCCCACATGATGTAGGTAGGTAGGAGAGCGATGAGGCCAACCATGATCACGCCCGCGAAGATATTGCCGAAGAGTCGCAGCGAGAGCGAGATCGGCTTGGCGATCTCCTCGACGATGTTGATGGGCGCGAGGAACGCGACGTGGCCCTTGACCACCTTGACGGGGTAGCCGATGACGCCGCTCTTCTTGAACCCCGCGGCGTGATAGCAGATGAAGACAAAGAGGGCTAGCGCGAGCACGAAGTTGATGTCGGATGCCGGGGGCTTGAGCAGTTCGACCGTCTGGCCGTCGGAGTTGGTGAACTGCACGGGCAGCACTGAGATCCAGTTGGCAACCAGGATGAACACGAACAGGGCAACCGCCAGGGGCAGCACAAACGGAGCCAACGACAAGCCCATCGACGATTGGACCTGCGAGCGCATCTGGATGGTGATGGCCTCCCAAAAGAGCTGTACGCCGTTGGGCACGCCGGTGGACGTGACCTTGGCGCGCAGAATCAAGGCCAGGATCAAGGTGACCGCCGCCGCGAACAGCGTGGCGTAGATGGTGTCGGTATTGACGGTCATGCCAAGCCAGGTGGCCTCGGTATGGTGCCCGACCTCGAGCGCGCCCACCGGGGGCATTCCCTGGAACATCGCGGCTATTCCGCGGTGGCCTGGTCGGCGGCGGATGGACCATCGGTCGTCTCCACTGAGCCGTCGGTAGCGACCCCGTCAAGATCGCCCTGGCGGAGCTTCTTCCAGACCGGAAGGACGGTGCTCAGGACCAAGAACACCTGGAAGATCGCGAGTCCGAAGA